>NZ_JAOWGU010000035.1:0-251128 GCF_030332975.1 Citrobacter sp. Cpo032 | reverse complement strand
GTCGGCATCCGCGACTCACTGCGGTTCACGACATTATCCCCTGCCACGGTATCAATGCTGATGGCGTTGGCCGCCTGGGTATCCAGTACCACCGTGGTGTGCTGCACCGCCACCGCGGTGTTGCCTGCCGTATCCACCCCGGTCACTGTCACTTCTACATTATTACTGCCTTCGGTCAGTACCGACGAGTCCACCGCCACTTCATAGCGCAGCGCCCCGTGTTCATCGGTCACCACCAGGCCGGTAAAGGTCCTGCCGTTCACCGCCACCGCAACGTTATCGCCCGGCTGCGCATCCCCGGTCACCGCCCCGCTGATCAGCGTCGGCATCCGCGATTCACTGCGGTTCACGATATTATCCCCTGCCACGGTATCAATGCTGATGGCGTTGGCCGCCTGGGTATCAAGCACCACGGTGCGGTGCGTCACTGCAGTGGCTTCATTGCCTACCGCGTCATGGCTTACCAGCGTCACCTGCACATCGTTAGCCCCCTCTTTGAGAGTTGCGGAAGGCACAACGATTTCATAGCGTAGCTGGCCATGATCGTCGAAAACCGTGCCGTGAAACGCTTTGCCCTGAATGGTCAACGTAACCGGATCACCCGCTTTCGCATCACCGCTGGCAATGCCAGAAATAATGGTCGGCATACGAGACTCATTAGCGTTGACGACATCATCATTCGCCACCGTTTCAATGGTCACGGCATTTTGCGCATACAGGTCGTTATTGACGTGATGATCCGTGGAAACAATGGTGGTGTTTCCTGCGTCGTCAGTAGAAATTAATGTGGCGTGAATGTTCGGGTCATGCAGTAACCCCTGGGTCAGTACCGGGATGGTATAAGTCAGAGTCCCATTTCCGGGGTCGGTAACAACACCGGTATATTCTTTACCATCAACCAATAAAGTAACGATATCGCCGGGTTTAGTATCGCCGCCGACCGACCCGTGGATCAGGGTTTGCGGTTGACGCGACTCTTCGTAGTTAATGAGGTTATCCGGCGTGACGTTATCAACGGTAATGTCGATGTGTGGTCCGGTAATATCAATCAGCGCATGATCAAAACTTTCTGCCGTTCGTCCCGTCACATCGGTGGCTATTGCCACCACTGTTACATTTCCCGGGACCAGTCCCCCCAGATCGGTATCAATATTCCAGTGCCCGTTGCTCACCGGAACAGTAACGGTGAATGTGTTTTTTTGGCTATCGGTGAAGGTGAGTGTGATGTGATTTTGATTACTGGTGCCGCTTAAATGGGTCTGATGGAATTCGCTTTTGTTAATGAAACCGTCGTTGCCGGCAAACTCGGTAATTTGTACCTCAGGCGGGAAAACACTCGCGGAACCTGCGGTAACTCCCCCTATCGGCAGATTGATATCCCAGTTCGGGCTTCCCAGACCTTTAGTGTTAAAACCTGCTGTCGGATCAACCACCTGCCCGGTCAATTCAAGCTGAACCAGAGTGTGCCCCCCGCCGCCACCTTCTAATGTTGCCGGTGCTTCATTACCCGCCGCGGTGGCTTCCAGCACCTGCGTCGGGTCAGCGCCATCGGCAATGGCCTTTTGTGCGGCGGCAATATCCTGAGCACTACTTTCCGGATGATGGCTAACCTGTAGCCCGTGCTCACCCCAATGGCTATTACGGCCTATATCCAGCGTTTTTCCGTCTGGTAAAGAGATACTTACCGCGCCGCTGGCACCGGTCACAATTTCTTCACCGCTATATACCCTGTCGCCTTCATGAACCAGTCGTTGTGCACCATTGGCATCAACTACGTAAACCTGTCCAATAATTGCTTTGATCACACCGAGTAATTTGCTCACCGTAACCTCACTTAATTACCATCATTATTTTTATAAACTCGTTAATACATTAACGAACAAATATCACATTCAATTAATGTAAACATTAATATCTCAATGTAGAAAAAAACACATTTTATAGAATGCAATTACATGAGACTTGACTGGCAAATGAATATAATAAAAAATAACCAAAAATAAAACACGATGTGACAAAACATGTCGCTGAATAGCTGATTACAGCCATCAATTAAGACAATTCATATTTGTTAATTAATATAACGTGTTTGTAAAAATGGATGATAGCGACGACACCTGGATGTCATAACCGTGAGATATAGGGCATTCATGTCATGAAGAAGTTTTTAGTTTTTCTGCTTTCATGTTTTTCAATAAATGCAGTAAACGCAGAAGACTTACAAAATACCGTTAAAGATGCATTAGCGAATCATCCTGAAGTTAATGCTGCAATAAATAGCCGTTATTCCTCGGAGCAAGATCTGCGTGCGGCACAAGGTGGCTATTTGCCATCACTGAATTTAAATGCCGAGGCCGGGCGCAAAAATGTTGATGATGCAACTACCCGCGCTGCAGGACGCAATAACGGTCTGACTCAATCACCTAACGAGGCGACTATCAGCCTCGAGCAAAATGTGTTTAACGGCTTTGCGACCAACAGCGAAGTGGCGCGACAAAAAGCGACCGTAGACTCACGCGCTTACAGCGTGATGAACACCAGCGAAAGCACCGCTTATGCGGTGATTCAGGCCTATTTCGACGTGCTGCAACGCGAAGAATTTGTGCGCCTTGCTGAAGACGATCTGGCGAACCACGAGCGCATTTATGACCAGATAAAACTGCGTACCGATCAGGGCGTTGGGCGCTCCGGGGATTTTATGCAGGCCGAAGCGCGTCTGGCGCAGGCGCGAAACAACCTGCTGACCGAGCAGACTAACCTTGAAGATGCGAAAACCACCTTTGTCAGCGTGACGGGCATGGATCCGCAGGGCTTAAGCCAGCCAGAGAGCATTGACTCTCAGTTGCCAACCTCGCTGGAAGATGCCAAAAGTCGGATGGAAAAAAATAATCCATTACTGAAGTCTGCCAATGCGGATATCGAAGCTGCGCACCAGCAGTATGAAGCGTCGAAATCAACCTTCTATCCACGTGTGGACGTTGAGCTTTCCCGCGGGATTAGCAACAACACCGATACCACTCGCGCACACACCGAAGAGTGGGAAGCGATGGTAAAACTGCACTACAACCTGTACCAGGGCGGCAGCGACAAAGCCAACATGAACTCCCGCGCTTATCTGCACAAGCAGGCTCAGGATGTACGTAATAACACACTGCGCCAGCTGAATCAGGAGCTGCGCCTGGCCTGGACCGCACTGCAAAACGCACGCGCTCAGATTCCTTCGGCGGAAGAATATGCTGACCGCAGCGTCAAAGTACGCACGGCTTATCAGGATCAATTTAGTCTTGGCGAGCGTACGCTGCTGGATTTACTCGATAGTGAAAATGAAGTGTTCTCCTCTAAACGCCGTCTTGTTGAATTACGTTATCTGGCCATGACCAGTGGCTACCGTATTAGCGAACGCACCGGGGAATTAATGAACATTCTAAAAATCACACCGCCGCCTTCAGGACAACCGGTAGATTCAGCAGAAGAAAATAGCTTACCGGAACTTCATTAATAATTATTAATCCCCAATAAATCTCTGACCTGCACGCTTATTATTAGCTTGCTATTATTTAATAGTGCACGGTCAGAATGGTTGCGAAAATGAGTGCACAAGCCGAATTATTAAATGACGTCCCTGAGAATTACGCTACCCCTAATTCTCAACATCACGACCCACGTAGCCATAATGACGACCCGTTATTAGATAGCTTACTGATTCTGTGTTCTCTGCACGGTAAACCGGCGAGTCGTTCAACATTAAGCAGTGGCCTGCCATTAGAAAACGATCGGCTCACGCTAAATATATTTCCACGCGCAGCGGCAAGGGCCGGTTTAAAGGCGCGAGTCGTCACGCGCACGCTCGATAAAATTCCGGCAATGTCTCTGCCTGCTGTCTTGTTATTGAATGCAGGGGGAACCGGGGTGTTGTTGGCCTGGAACGATGACGGTAGCGCCCGTTTTATGCCCAGCGAAAGCGAAGGTGGGGAAATTTGCGTTGATGCTGCCACGCTTGAGCAAAACTATGCGGGCAAAGTCATTTTTGCGCATCCGCGCCACGAATTCGATTTGCAGGCAGAGGCCTTTTTGCCGCGCACCAAATCCTGGTTTAAAGACACGCTGAAGCTGTCGCGTTTTCTGTATATGGATGCGGTATTGGCCAGTCTGTTAATCAACCTGATTGCGCTCGGCACACCGCTCTTTACCATGAATGTGTATGACCGCGTCGTGCCAAACCAGGCAACGGTCACATTATGGGTGCTGGCAGTCGGCATCTGCCTGGCTTTTGTCTTTGATCTGATTTTAAAAATGCTGCGCGGTATCTGCCTTGATATTGCAGGTAAGAAAAGCGATCTCATCATCTCTTCGACCCTGTTTGAGCGCATTGTCGGTATGGAGATGAAAGAGCGCCCGGCACGCGTGGGCAGCTTTGCACAAAACATTCACGAGTTTCAGTCACTGCGTGATTTCCTCTCATCCCTCACTTTGACGACGATTATCGATTTGCCCTTCACCCTGTTACTGCTGATTGTTATTGGCATTATCGGCGGCGCGCTGGCATGGATCCCGGTACTGACATTACCGATTGCCCTATTGTGCAGTTGGGCACTACAAAAGCCGGTCAACGCTGCTGTGGCAAAAACCATGAGCCTCGCCAGCGAACGTCAGGCGCTACTGATTGAAACCCTGAGCAGTCTGGATGCCATCAAAGTGAATAATGCCCAAAGCGAACGCCAGTTCCAGTGGGAACAAACGCTGGGCAGCCTGAGCCGTCTCGAACTGCGGGTGAAAACCTTGTCCAGCCTGGCCAGCAACCTTACCGGCTGGTTCCAGCAAATTTCAGGCGTGGTGATGATCATCGTCGGGGTGTACATGATTATCGACGGCAAACTGAGTATGGGTGGCTTGATCGCCTGCTACATGCTCAATGGTCGCGCCTTGATGCCGCTGGGTCAGCTCACTGGCCTTATCGCCCGCTATCAGCAGGCGAAGCTGACCATCAAAAATACTGAGAAAATGATGTCGCTGACGCAGGAGCGCCGTGCGGATGAAAACCCGCTCAAGCGTGAACAGTTACAGGGCAGCATTGAATTTCGCGATGTGGATTTCAGCTACCCGGAGCAACAAAACCTGTCGCTGCACAAAATTAACCTGACCATTCAGCCCGGTGAGCGCATCGGCATTATCGGGCGCAGCGGTTCCGGTAAAAGTTCACTGAGTAAACTTATCGTCAATTTATACCAGCCGAGCGCCGGGAACCTGCTGATCGATGGTATCGACTCTCGCCAGCTGGATGTGAACGATCTGCGCCACAGCATCGGCTACGTGCCGCAGGACATCCAGCTATTCAACGGCACGCTGCGCGATAACCTGCTGTGCGGAGCGCGCTATGTCGATGACGAAACGATGCTGCGAGCGGCAGAACTGGCTGGCGTCAACGAATTCGCACGCCTGCATCCCGACGGCTATAACCTGCAGGTCGGCGAACGCGGCTCCCAGCTTTCCGGTGGGCAACGGCAGGCGGTGGCGCTCGCGCGTGCACTGTTGCTTGATCCCCCTCTCCTGCTACTGGATGAACCCACCAGTTCAATGGACAACACCAGCGAAGAGAAGATCAAACACGCGCTGGCCCCCTGTATTGCGGGAAAAACGTTATTACTGGTCACGCACCGCGCTTCCATGCTGTCGCTGGTTGACCGTCTGATTATTGTTGATAAAGGTCGCATCATCGCAGACGGTCCGAAAGGGGTAGTGATGGATGCGTTGAAAAAGGGGCAAATTAATGCGTCTCGCTGATCTCCTGACTCGTGCCCGCAGTCACATGCAGCACTATTTTCGCGGTCGTGATGAAAATCAAACCGACAGTATTAATGAGGTTAGCCAGGCCATAATTGATGATGCCCCAAGAGTGATACGACTGACGTTGTGGGTGATCCTCGCGCTGGTGGTGCTGTCCTTCATCTGGGCTGGTTTTGCAAAAATTGATGAAGTGACACGCGGTGAAGGCAAAGCGATCCCTTCATCAAAACTGCAAAAAATCCAGAACCTGGAAGGGGGAATTGTCACCGAGCTGTACGTGCATGAAGGGCAAATCGTTAACGCCGGAACTCCACTACTGCACCTCGATGACACGCGCTTCGCCTCCAACGTTGGCGAAACTGAAGCCGACAAACTCGGTCTGCGCGCCAAGGTAGAACGCCTGACGGCTGAGGTTGAAAGCCGGGACTTTGTGATTTCACCCGAGATAGCCAGCCAGGCGCCGGATGTCGCCCGGGGAGAAACCGAGCTGTACAACAGCCGTCGGGAACAATTTCACAACGAAATTTCCGGGCTTGAAGAACAGCTGGTACAGAAAAAACAGGAGCTGCGCGACTTTGAGTCAAAGGAGGATCAGTTTAAGCACAGCCTCGGGTTAATCCGTCAGGAAATCAAAATGTCCGAGCCGCTGCTCGCTTCAGGCGCCATTTCAAAAGTCGAACTGCTGCGCCTGCGTCGTACCGAAGTGGAAACCGCCGGGCAGCTCAATTCTATTAGCCTGTCGCTGCCCAAGGCCACGTCAGAAATTAAAGAGATTGAGAATAAAATCGGTGAAAGCCGTGGCCGTTTCCAGAGCGATGCGCTGGCCCAACTCAATGAAGCTCGCACCAATCTGAGTAAAACCCAGGCAAGCGTTAAAGCACTGGAGGATCGGGTGAACCGTACCATGGTCACCTCACCGGTGCGGGGTATCGTCCAGCAGGTGATGGTGAATACTATCGGCGGCGTCATTCAACCGGGCAGCGATCTGGTGGAAATCGTTCCGCTGGATGACAAACTGTTAATCGAAGCCAAAATCCAGCCGCGCGATATCGCCTTCCTCCATCCGGGTCAACATGCGATGGTGAAATTTACCGCTTACGATTACACCATCTATGGCGGTCTGCAAGGCGAAGTAGTGCAGATAAGCCCGGACACCGTTACCGACAAGCAGGGGCGAAGCTTTTATATTGTGCGTTTGCAGACGGACAAAAATTACCTGGGAACAAAAGAGCATCCGATGCTGATCATTCCCGGCATGGTGGCGAGCGTCGATATTCTCACCGGCAAGAAAACGATTCTGAGCTACCTGTTAAAACCGATTATTCGCGCACGCGCGGAAGCACTCAGAGAACGTTGATCGGATGCGCTCCCTTACATTTTTCCGGGGAGCGCATGAATTTATAACGGCGTGCAAAAAGAGAGCTTCCCACGATTCAGGGTGATTTTCCCGTCATTAACCAGCTCCTGTAACACCTTATGGATGGCACTACGTGAAATATGGTTACGGGTCAAAATAAAAGTATACACGGATGTTTTCTCGCGAACCTCTGGCTCCATCGACCAGATATAT
The DNA here is from genome assembly GCF_030332975.1 of Citrobacter sp. Cpo032. Classification (NCBI taxonomy): domain Bacteria; kingdom Pseudomonadati; phylum Pseudomonadota; class Gammaproteobacteria; order Enterobacterales; family Enterobacteriaceae; genus Citrobacter; species Citrobacter sp. Cpo032. Next base: position 243,774 of record NZ_JAOWGU010000035.1, on the reverse strand, counting down.
TTTACGTGTTCAATAATCTGCTCACGAATAGTACGGTGCGACTGCAACGCTTCACGCTGAAAATAACGTTGAAGATGATGCGTTAAGATATCAAACGCCTGCTTCCATAAGTTTTTGGTCGTAAACAGGTGATCGGCATTTTGTACGCTCATCGCCCACATTTCACAATCGGTATCACAACGTAAATAGTGACCAGCCACTTCCGTACGCATTTGTGGCAGGCCGAGAATAGCAGGTGCAGAAATACTCACCGTGACTAAATCGTTTTCCACACGATAAACAGAGACAGTCCCTTTCTCCAGAAATAAGATATGTCCATCGGTCTTCAAATCAATACGCTGACGTTTTTTACGTAATGACAGCCAGGCATTATCCGACTTCTTCATTTCATCGCCAACGAGCACTACAGCATTTTCAATTTCTTTCTGGAACATGGGACTCTCTACCGCAAATTATGGCTTAGTCAAAAAGATGGTTAAATTTACTCGGCACTAAAAATAAATGTCAGCTCGCAAACAAGCTGACATTTATTCCCATCTACATCTACCACCGGCATTCCCTGGTGCCATTGACGCGTTAAGGTTCATGCTGTTTTCGCGTGGTGGTGCCAGGCAGTATATGGCGCTGTCCATAAAGAATTAATGGCAATCATCTTTGTCGACATTTTTTCATCTTTCTGTTCTTTGCAGAGTAGCCAAAAAGATACAATCAATTGATTTTAATGAATTTTATTTTCATTAAAAAGTTTTCATTCTTGTTATATCATGATACCAATTTGCAACACTTCGCGGTTCTCGCTGTGGAATCAGGTCCATGCTGGTGGTCTTTATAGGCTCAGTGGTATCATGACTAACCAACCACCAGACGCATCATCAAGAGTAGAGACAATATGTCTGAGACTGGCAATGTCAGTTATCTGATTGAAAATAGAATAATATTTACGCCAGCCACACAATGTCTGGCGCGGGTAGATCACCCCAATCAGCGGATAAAACTCAAACACTCAGCGTCGCTATGTCTTTTATTACTTATTCAACATCGCGGGCAAGTGGTTTCTCAAAACGAATTGCTGGAATTCGGTTGGGGTAAAAATCACCGCCAGGTGAGTTTCAACGCCTTTTATCAAAGCATTCTCTCGTTGCGTAAAAGCTTACTGCAGCTGGAGCTTGAACAACCGCTGATCACAACGATCCCCCGCAAAGGGCTGATCATTCAAGAAGAGTTTGATATTCAGGTCATTGAAACACCGGAGGAGAACTCTGCTTCTGCTGAAGAATCCTTAGCGCCAGATGCCACCATTGAGGAATTTTTGGCTGACACACCGCGTCAACCTTTGATAACGGCTGCAGAAACAGTAATGTTGGCACTTACCCTGATAATTTGTGTGCTTATATTATATCCGTGGCAAGCCAGCGATGATTATTTTTCCGGCTATATCACTGCGGATAAAGCACCCACTGGCTGTCAGTATTATTTCAATAACGATGCCAGTAATTTCTCCCGGCATACCGCGTTTATCGACAAAAACCCAGGACTGTGTCAGAGCCATAAATTTATCTATATCACGACCTATCCTGAGTCTAAGAAACTGTCCGTACTGGTATGTCGCTCACCGATAAAAGCCAGGCAAGAAAATGCCTGTCAGTCGGTATATTACCCACGGTATGATAGCTAATGAACTTATATCCCCGAACGTCCCGCATCCAGACAGGTATTATCCTGCTGCTTTGTTTTGCTGCGCTTATTCTTACTGTCGTCTATCGGTACAGTAAGAACAATGGCGAGTTACATGATCTCACCTGCCGCTCTGCCATCGAAATTGTACGCAATACAAGCTCGTTCCGAGGGATTATTGATATTAAAACCGGGGGCAGTAAAGGTATTGTGAATATTGATGGTATTATCAAAGATGCCGAAAATAATGAGCAAACCGTGCAACGCATGGTACTTTTTACACAATCCAGCTACGGCTCAAGCCCGGTCTGGATTTCACAGAAAATCCAAATTTCCAATCGAGAAACGGCTCCCGCCAGCCTTATTCAGGAACTCCTCCCCGACTTTTTCCTGACCAACACCAGCGTATCCAACGTCGATTTTTTTGCGCTGAACAGCGCGACATACCTGATTACCAAAGAGGGGATCCCCTATCTGTACTGCCAGAATTATGCTTTGCCGGAAAATGAATAATCAATAAGCGTTCTGGCGGCAAAACCTACGGATGAATCTCAGTCGTTGTCGGTGATAAGATAGACCATTCAGGCCGAGCCAACGCTCGTCGTTACTGCCCTTCAGGCGGCTTTCGAATGACAAATTTGTGGGTTTATGTGAGTTTCCAGGGGCTCACATGAGACTCCCCTGGTACCCAAAAAGATTAAAAAAAGAGCAAAAGCGATATGAAAGAGTCACTTGATACGGACTTCACGAACCACACCCCAATGATGCAGCAATATCTCAAGCTGAAAGCCCAGCATCCGGAGATACTGTTGTTTTACCGCATGGGCGACTTTTACGAACTGTTTTATGACGATGCGAAACGTGCGTCTCAGTTGCTTGATATCTCCCTGACCAAACGCGGCGCGTCTGCGGGCGAGCCAATCCCGATGGCGGGCATTCCTCACCATGCGGTAGAAAACTACCTCGCCAAGCTGGTCAACCAGGGTGAGTCCGTCGCTATTTGTGAGCAGATTGGTGATCCGGCGACCAGCAAAGGTCCGGTCGAGCGCAAAGTGGTGCGTATCGTCACGCCAGGCACCATCAGTGATGAAGCGCTGTTACAGGAACGCCAGGACAACCTGCTGGCCGCTATCTGGCAGGACAGTAAAGGTTATGGTTACGCCACGCTGGATATCAGCTCCGGGCGTTTTCGTGTTAGCGAACCCGCCGACCACGAGACCATGGCCGCAGAATTGCAGCGCACCAATCCAGCTGAACTGCTGTATGCCGAAGATTTCGCTGAAACTTCACTGATTGAGGGACGTCGAGGATTACGTCGTCGTCCACTATGGGAATTTGAAATCGATACCGCTCGCCAGCAGCTAAACCTGCAGTTTGGCACACGGGATCTGATTGGCTTTGGCGTGGAAAACGCCCCGCGTGGATTATGCGCGGCAGGCTGCCTGCTGCAATACGTAAAAGATACCCAGCGTACCTCGCTGCCGCATATTCGTTCCATCACCATGGAACGTCAGCAGGACAGCATCATTATGGATGCCGCCACGCGCCGCAATCTGGAAATTACCCAGAACCTGGCGGGCGGTGTTGAAAACACGCTGGCTTCAGTACTCGACTGCACCGTGACGCCGATGGGCAGCCGTATGCTCAAACGCTGGCTGCATATGCCGGTCCGCGACACCAAAGTCCTCACTGAGCGTCAACAGACCATCGGCGCGCTACAGGATTCCACCGGTGAATTGCAACCCGTGCTGCGTCAGGTCGGCGATCTGGAACGTATCCTTGCTCGTCTGGCCCTGCGTACCGCGCGCCCGCGCGATCTGGCCCGTATGCGTCATGCCTTCCAGCAATTACCAGAACTGCGCGCACAACTGGAAAGCATAGACAGTGCCCCCGTGCAGATGCTGCGCGAGAAAATGGGTGAGTTTGCTGACCTGCGTGAACTGCTGGAACGTGCCGTAGTGGAAGCTCCACCTGTGCTGGTTCGCGACGGTGGCGTCATCGCCCCCGGCTATAACGAAGAACTGGACGAGTGGCGAGCGCTGGCTGATGGCGCAACTGACTATCTGGACAGACTGGAAATTCGTGAGCGCGAGCGCACCGGTCTGGATACGCTGAAAGTTGGGTTTAACGCCGTCCATGGCTACTACATTCAGATCAGTCGCGGGCAAAGTCATCTGGCGCCGATTAACTATGTGCGTCGCCAGACGCTGAAAAATGCCGAACGCTACATTATTCCGGAGCTGAAAGAGTACGAAGACAAAGTTCTGACATCAAAAGGCAAAGCGCTGGCGCTGGAAAAACAGCTGTACGATGAGCTGTTCGACATGCTGCTGCCGCACCTGGCTGATTTGCAACAAAGCGCCAGCGCGCTGGCAGAACTGGACGTACTGGTCAACCTCGCAGAACGCGCTTATACCCTGAATTACACCTGTCCGACCTTCACCGACAAGCCTGGTATTCGTATTGCCGAGGGACGTCATCCGGTGGTTGAACAGGTGCTGACCGAGCCGTTTATCGCCAACCCACTTAACCTCTCGCCTCAGCGACGGATGCTGATCATCACCGGCCCGAACATGGGGGGTAAAAGTACCTATATGCGCCAGACTGCGTTAATTGCGCTGCTGGCCTACATCGGCAGCTACGTTCCGGCGCAGAAAGTAGAGATTGGGCCTATCGACCGCATCTTTACCCGCGTGGGCGCGGCAGATGATCTGGCATCCGGCCGTTCCACCTTCATGGTAGAAATGACCGAAACCGCCAACATTCTGCATAACGCCACCGAGAACAGCCTGGTGCTGATGGATGAGATTGGACGCGGCACCTCCACCTACGACGGCCTGTCGCTGGCGTGGGCGTGTGCGGAAAATCTGGCCAATAAAATCAAAGCATTAACGTTGTTTGCCACCCACTACTTCGAACTGACTCAGTTACCGGAGAAAATGGAAGGCGTCGCAAATGTGCATCTTGATGCGTTAGAGCACGGCGATACCATCGCCTTCATGCACAGCGTACAAGATGGTGCGGCGAGCAAGAGCTATGGTCTGGCGGTAGCTGCCCTGGCAGGTGTACCAAAAGAGGTTATCAAACGCGCGCGGCAAAAACTGCGCGAACTGGAAAGCATCGCGCCGAATGTTGCTGCGACCCAGGTCGACGGCACACAGATGTCGCTCCTGACAGCTCCGGAAGAAACGTCGCCCGCTGTTGAAGCACTGGAAAATCTCGACCCGGATTCGCTAACGCCTCGCCAGGCGCTGGAGTGGATCTACCGGTTGAAGAGTCTGGTGTAACGCCGTAATGCCCGATGGCGCTACGCTTATCGGGCCTGCAAAATATCGCTGTATTTAGGCCGGGTAAGGCGAAGCCGCACCCGGCGTGTTGATTAGCGCTTATCTTCTGCCAGCAGCGGTGGAATACTCGGCACCATCGGTGCGTCATCAATATCCTTCTGCGTCATGCGAAACGCTTGCGGGTAGTGCTCGCGGCAGGTACGGCGTAGAGGCTCAGTATCACGCCAGGTGTATAGACAATGCTGGCACTGATATACCGTCCAGACATCTTTTACCGGCGAGTTTGCCATCACTTCAATATGTTCATCGGCACAACGTGGACAAATCATCTGCTACTCCTTATTTACGGTTGGCCAGCATGGCGGTCAGTTTTTCTGCCCAGGCTTTCGTTTCCGGTAAATCACATACCGGCTGGCTGTAGTGCCCACGGTTATCCGGCGCAACCGGCGTGGTCGCATCAATAATTAACTTGTCGGTAATCCCCGCCGGACTGGAACCCGGATCAAGCTCCAGCACCGACATATTCGGCAATTGCACCAGATCGCCCGCCGGATTGACCTTCGAAGACAGCGCCCACATCACCTGCGGCAGGTTGAACGGATCTACATCCTCATCAACCATAATCACCATTTTCACGTAACCCAGGCCATGCGGCGTCGTCATTGCGCGCAGCCCCACCGCGCGGGCAAAGCCACCGTAGCGTTTTTTGGTGGAGATAATCGCCAGCAAACCGTGGGTATACATGGCATTCACCGCCTGCACTTCCGGGAATTCGGCTTTCAACTGTTGATAAAGCGGTACGCAGGTTGCCGGCCCCATCAGGTAGTCAATCTCCGTCCACGGCATCCCCAGATACAGCGATTCAAAAATAGGTTTGGTGCGATAAGAGACTTTATCGATACGCACGACCGTCATATTACGTCCACCGGAATAGTGCCCGGTAAACTCGCCAAACGGCCCTTCGATTTCACGCTTACGACCTTCAATGACCCCTTCGAGGATCACTTCTGAACCCCATGGCACGTCAAAGCCGGTGAGCGGCGCGGTAGCGATCGGATACGGGCTTTCACGCAGTGCTCCCGCCATTTCGTATTCCGACTGATCGTACTTCAGCGGCGTGGCCCCCATCAGGGTGATGATCGGATCGTTACCCAGCGTGATGGCAATCGGCAGATCTTCACCACGCTCTTCGGCTTTATGCAGGTGCAGCGCGATATCGTGCATCGGCACCGGCTGCAGGCCAAGCTTGCGTTTACCCTTCACTTCCATACGATAAATGCCGACGTTCTGTTTGCCAAAGTTGTCCGGATCCAGCGGATCGCGCGACACCACGCAGGCTTTATCAAGATAGAAACCGCCGTCGCCATCGTTCAGGCGAAACAGCGGCAGAATATCAAACAGGTTGATCTCATCACCATCAACACAGTTTTCAGCCCACGCCGGATTGGCGCGACGCTCCGGCGTAACCGGAAATTTATCCCAACGGCGAATAAACTCATCAATCTGTTTTTTCACTGGGGTATTTGGCGGCAGGCCTAAAGAGATGGCGTGATTCTGCCACGAACCAATAGTGTTCATCGCCACACGGGCGTCGGTAAAACCACGAATATTGTCAAACCACAGCGCTGGCGCACCGTCACCAATGCGTCCGGTCGCATTGGCTGCCGCAGCCAGATCCGGCTCGGCGTTAACTTCTTCACTGATTTTCAGCAATTGTCCCTGGTCGTCCAGCGCTTGTAAAAAGCTGCGCAAATCATCAAATGCCATTATTCATTCTCCTGTGAAAAATTCTGCGCCTGCCGTAAACCCTGCCAGCGACGGGCGTTGGGGTGTTCCAGACCAAACTGATCGAGCACACGCGCAACGATATGCTGAGTGATGTCATCGACCGTTTGCGGGTGGTTGTAATACGCGAGCATGGGCGGGACCATCGCCACGCCCATGCGGGAAAGCGCGAGCATGTTTTCCAGATGAATAGTGCTAAGCGGCATTTCACGCGGAACCAGCACCAGCTTGCGCCCTTCTTTCAGCACCACATCGGCAGCGCGCCCCACCAGCCCTTCCGCGTAGCCTGCACGAATACCGGCCAGGGTTTTCATACTGCAGGGGATAATGATCATGCCGTCAGTGCGAAACGATCCAGAGGAGATGGTCGCCGCCTGGTCCGCCGGGTTGTGGCAAAAATCGGCCAACGCAGACACATCGCGGACGCTGTACGGCGTTTCCAGTTCAATAGTGGTTTTGGCCCACTTTGACAGCACCAGATGGGTTTCCACCTCGGGCATTTCTCGCAGTGCCTGCAATAGCGACACACCAAGGGGAGCGCCGGTTGCCCCGGTCATTCCGACAATTAGTCTCATTTAGCCTCTCAATTTTTGTTCGTATACGAACATTTTGATTAAAATACTCTCACATAACATTTCGGGCAAGGTCATCGAGCACAGATCGCTAAAGCCGCAATTGTTAAAAAAAGATGCGTAACCCGCTATGATAGAGACTGACAGGAATTCCGGAGCGCTCATGCCGTTACGAAATAAAGCATTTCACCTTTTACGTCAGCTCTTCCAGCAGCATACATCCCGCTGGCAACATGAATTACCGGACCTGACCAAACCACAGTATGCGGTAATGCGCGCCATTGCTGAACGTCCCGGCATTGAGCAGGTTGACCTGACCGAAGCCGCAGTCTGTACCAAGGCAACCCTTGCGGAAATGCTGAGCCGAATGGAAAAACGGGAGCTGGTCAGGCGTGAACATGACCCGGCAGATAAGCGTCGACGGTTTGTTTATTTGACCGCGCAAGGAGAAGCGTTACTGGCCAGCGCAACTCCGTTAGGCGATAGCGTGGATGATGAGTTTCTGGGGCGATTATCTGATGCAGAACGTGAGCAGTTCACACGTCTGGTGCGTAAGATGATGAACTAATCTGCCGGATGGCGACATAAATGTCTTATCCGGCCAACAAAGTCCAGCTCCCCGTAGGCCTGATAAACGCAGTGCCATCAGGCAACAAACATAGAAAAAGGCCAGTCCCAATGAGACTGGCCTTTCTTGATAGAACTTGTGCTTACTCGCGGAATAACGCTTCGATATTCAGTCCCTGAGTCTGCAGGATTTCACGCAGACGACGCAGACCTTCAACCTGAATCTGGCGAACACGTTCACGGGTGAGACCAATTTCACGGCCCACATCTTCCAGTGTCGCAGCTTCGTACCCCAGCAGACCAAAACGACGTGCCAGCACTTCACGCTGTTTGGCGTTCAGTTCGAACAGCCATTTGACGATGCTCTGTTTCATATCATCGTCTTGCGTGGTGTCTTCCGGGCCGTTTTCTTTTTCATCGGCCAGAATATCCAGCAACGCTTTTTCGGAATCGCCACCCAGCGGGGTGTCTACCGAGGTAATACGCTCGTTGAGTCGGAGCATACGGCTGACGTCATCAACCGGTTTATCCAGTTGTTCAGCAATCTCTTCTGCGCTCGGTTCGTGGTCCAGTTTATGCGACAACTCACGCGCGGTACGCAGATAGACGTTCAGCTCTTTTACAATATGAATCGGCAGTCGGATCGTACGGGTTTGGTTCATAATCGCCCGTTCGATCGTCTGGCGGATCCACCAGGTTGCGTATGTTGAGAAGCGGAACCCGCGTTCCGGGTCAAACTTCTCGACTGCACGGATCAGTCCCAGATTGCCCTCTTCAATCAGGTCCAGCAATGCCAGACCACGATTGCCATAACGACGAGCAATTTTCACCACCAGACGCAGGTTACTTTCAATCATGCGACGGCGAGAAGCGACATCCCCACGCAGTGCGCGACGCGCAAAATAAACTTCTTCTTCGGCTGTTAACAGTGGTGAATAACCAATCTCACCAAGGTAAAGCTGAGTCGCGTCCAACACACGCTGTGTGGCCCCCTGCGATAACAGCTCTTCTTCAGCCAGGTCGTTATCACTGGGTTCCTCTTCACTCAAGGCTTTTTCATCAAAAGCCTCTACTCCGTTCTCATCAAATTCCGCATCTTCATTTAAATCATGAACTTTCAGCGTATTCTGACTCATAAAGGTGGCTCCTACCCGTGATCCCTAACGGAACTAGCACGTGAAAGCCTGGTTCCGCCGAATTATCGCTGCGGTAAATAGCGCAGCGGGTTTACGGATTTCCCCTTGTAACGAATTTCAAAATGCAAGCGTGTTGAACTGGTTCCGGTGCTACCCATGGTAGCTATTTTCTGCCCCGCCTTGATTTCTTGTTGTTCCCGGACCAGCATTGTATCGTTATGGGCGTAGGCACTCAGGTAATCATCGTTATGTTTGATGATAATAAGATTACCGTAACCGCGCAGTGCGTTACCGGCATATACGACGCGTCCATCTGCGGTCGCGACAATAGCCTGTCCTTTACTGCCTGCAATATCGATCCCTTTATTGCCACCTTCAGTAGCCGCGAAGTTTTCGATTACTTTGCCGTCAGTCGGCCAGCGCCAGGTAGAGATTGGCGAGCTGGTTGACGTTGAGCTTGCAGTTGATTCGGTTGCGCTAACTGCTGGAGCCGTTACAGGCGCTGTGACAACGGTCCCAGCAGGCTTGTTGTTCGGCAACATTTTATTAGCACTTTGTTCACCTGAATCCTCAGAATACGTAATTGTTGGTTTCGAAGCAACAGCAACGGTGGAATTTTGTGCAGAGTTGGTCACAACTCCTTGCTGTGCTGCATCCGCCTGGGTAATAGCATTACCACCAGTAATCGGTGTACCCGACGCGTTGCCCACTTGCAGAGTTTGACCGACATTCAGGCCATACGGGGCCGGAACGTTATTGCGTTGTGCGAGATCACGGAAATCGTTCCCGGTAATCCAGGCGATATAGAAAAGGGTATCGCCTTTCTTAACAGTATAGGTACTGCCGCCCGTATAGCTACCTTTCGGAATGTTCCCATACTTACGGTTGTACACAATACGACCGTTTTCCATCTGCACAGGCTGTTCCGCAACAGGCTGGATCTGTGTTGACTGTGTGGTCGGACGCTGCACCGGCTGGATCTGTGGCGTTTGCTGTACTGTCGACGTCGAGCCCATTTTTGGTGGAGGCGTAATCAGCATGCCGGAATTGGTGTTCGTTGATGCACCGCCATCAACGGAACTGACCGGTGCAGGTGGATTCGAGGTATTTGAACAACCTGCCAGCCATAATGAAACCAGTGACAATGCCGCAATGCGGCGAACGGTAAATTTGTGGCTTCCCGCGCTCATTTATCCCCCAGGAAAATTTGGTTAAAACCAGTGACGTAATCACCGTGCAAGGCATCGGACTGGGCACTGGAAACGTGACCACGATACGCTTACTAATTCCAGAATATCCAGGAAAACTCCAGGTATTCAGAGCCAGTATCTACGCAAGCTCCCCTTTTACTAAGGGAACGAAACGTACGGCCTCCACGGTATCGATAATAAATTCGCCTCCCCGACGACGCACCCGTTTCAGAAACTGGTGCTCGTCGCCCACGGGTAAGACGAGAATACCGCCTTCATCCAACTGCATCATTAGCGCAGTTGGAATCTCAGGCGGCGCTGCCGTAACAATGATAGCGTCAAACGGGGCTCGCGCTTGCCAGCCCTGCCATCCATCACCATGACGGGTAGAAACATTATGTAAATCAAGCTGTTTAAGTCGACGACGCGCCTGCCACTGCAAACCTTTAATGCGCTCAACAGAGCACACATGATGCACCAGGTGCGCCAGAATCGCCGTTTGGTAGCCAGAGCCGGTACCAATTTCCAGCACCCGGGACTGCGGCGTTAACTCAAGCAGCTCGGTCATCCGCGCAACCATATAGGGCTGCGAAATCGTCTGCCCCTGACCAATCGGCAGAGCAATATTGTCCCAGGCCTTATGTTCAAACGCCTCATCAATGAATTTTTCACGCGGCACGGCGGCAAGTGCATCGAGAACAAGCTCATCTCTGATGCCCTGCGCACGTAATTGTTCAAGAAGAGTGTGTACGCGTCTGCTTACCATTGCGTGTCGGCTCCCACGCTGTCTAACCAGTCAGAAACAACTTCATGCGCACCATATGCGGTTAAATCGACATGCAGCGGCGTAATGGAAACATAGCCTTCATCGACGGCGGCAAAATCTGTATCCGGTCCGGCGTCGCACTTTTCGCCCGGCGGCCCGATCCAGTACAGCGTATTACCGCGCGGGTCCTGCTGTGGTATCACCTGATCCGCAGGATGGCGGCTACCGCAGCGGGTGACGCGGATACCTTTAATCTGATCCAGCGGTAAATCCGGCACGTTGATATTCAAAATGCGCCCGGTGCGCAGCGGTTCGCGACTCAGCGCCCGTAAGATACGGCAGGTTACTGCGGCAGCAGTATCGTAGTGTTTATGCCCATCAAGTGAGACCGCCAGCGCAGGAAAGCCCAGGTGACGACCTTCCATCGCCGCCGCAACGGTACCGGAATAGATAACATCATCGCCCAGATTAGGACCTGCGTTAATACCAGACACGACAATGTCCGGACGCGGACGCATTAATGCGTTCACGCCCAGATAGACGCAATCGGTAGGTGTACCCATTTGTACGGCGATATCACCGTTATCATAGGTGAACGTGCGAAGTGAGGATTCCAGCGTCAGCGAGTTAGACGCGCCACTGCGGTTACGATCCGGGGCAACCACCTGTACGTCAGCAAACTCACGCAGCGCTTTCGCCAGCGTTTGTATACCGGGTGCGTGGACCCCATCATCGTTACTCAGCAATATACGCATAATCACCCATTGTGTTAATAAGTTCCCTTACAACACTGGTGGCGAAGCTACCTGCCGGTAGCCAGAAACGTAACTCAACGGTTACGTCATCCCACCAGTTCCAGCTTAATTGTTGTGGATACAGCAACATAGCACGACGCGATGCGTCGACTTTCTCGCGCAACAACAGCGACTGCAGCGCGGTTTCATCAGCAATAGCGGCTTCTTCAAACGCCAGTGCGTCGCGCTGAGTTCCCCACTCACCGCTGCCCGGTAATGCTGCTGTAATCATCAATTCTTTATCATCGACGCGACGCTGTAATTCGGTTTGTTCTTCCTGCGTGGCGACAAACCAACTTCCGCGTCCCGACAATTGTAGCGCATCGCCGTCAACAACTTGATTAAAGTCTGTTTTTTTCAAGCGTTCACTGACTATCTGATTAAACAACGCACTACGGGCCGCCGACAACCAAAAACTGCGCTTATTGCGATCGCGCACCGGCGCATCGCTTTGCGCCCAACGCAGCGCCCCTTGCAGGTTGCTGCCGCCAATACCAAAACGCTGAGCGCCAAAATAGTTCGGTACGCCGCGCTCGCTAATCGCCTGCAAACGCGCTTCAACGTCATTTCGCTGGCTCACTTCACGCAGCACCAGCGTAAATTCGTTACCTTTCAGCGCCCCTAAACGCAGCTTACGCTTGTGGCGCGCGTACTCCAGCACTTTACAGCCTTCGAGTTCAAATTTGCTTAAATCAGGCATTGCATTGCCCGGCACGCGCGCGCACAGCCACTGTTCCGTGACTGCATGCTTGTCTTTCTGGCCAGCAAAGCTCACTTCACGGGCGTGAATTTTCAGGAACTTCGCCAGCGCGTCAGCCACAAAACGGGTATTACAGCCGTTTTTCAGGATACGCACCAAAATGTGCTCACCTTCGCCATCCGGTTCGAAGCCTAAATCTTCGACGACGACAAAGTCTTCCGGATTCGCTTTCAGAACGCCATGGCCTTGTGGTTTGCCATGGAGATACGTCAGATCTTCAAACGCAGTCATTTTGTTGCCTTAATGAGTAACGCCACCGCTTCACAGGCAATCCCTTCCCCACGCCCGGTAAAACCGAGTTTTTCCGTGGTGGTCGCTTTCACGTTAACATCATCCATATGGCAGCCGAGATCTTCGGCAATAAACACGCGCATTTGCGGAATGTGCGGCAGCATCTTCGGCGCCTGAGCAATAATCGTCACATCCACATTACCAAGCGTATAGCCTTTGGCCTGAATACGCCGCCAGGCTTCACGCAATAATTCACGACTATCTGCACCTTTAAAGGCCGGGTCGGTGTCCGGGAAGAGTTTACCGATATCCCCCAGCGCAGCCGCGCCCAGCAGAGCATCGGTTAACGCGTGTAACGCCACGTCGCCATCAGAATGCGCCAGCAATCCTTTTTCATACGGGATGCGCACACCACCAATGATAATTGGGCCAACTCCGCCAAAAGCGTGTACGTCGAAACCGTGTCCAATTCGCATTATGCCTTCTCCTGATATACACAACATCCTCCAGGCAACCTGAAGAATGATGTATCTAGATAGTTCGGGTCAGATAAAATTCCGCCAGCGCCAGGTCTTCCGGGCGGGTGACTTTAATGTTGTCAGCGCGTCCTTCGACCAGCAGCGGATGAAAACCGCAATATTCCAGCGCCGAGGCTTCGTCCGTAATGGTTGCGCCTTCGTTTAGCGCACGGGTCAGACAGTCATGCAACAGCTCGCGAGGGAAAAACTGCGGCGTCAACGCATGCCATAAATCGGTGCGATCGACCGTATGGGCGATGTCTGTTCGGCCCGGCTCCGCGCGTTTCATCGTGTCGCGCACCGGCGCAGCAAGGATCCCGCCGATGCGGCTGGTTTCACTTATTGCCAGCAAACGAGATAAATCTTCCTGATGCAGACACGGACGCGCGGCATCATGCACCAGAACCCAACTGGCCTCACCTGCGGCTTGCAAACCAGCAAGGACAGAATCGGCACGCTCGTTGCCACCATCCACCACGGTAATTTGCGGGTGCGCTGCGAGTGGAAGTTGGGCAAAGCGACTGTCGCCTGGGCTAATAGCGATGACGACTCGCGTCACCCGGGGATGAGCCAGCAGCGCATCAACCGAGTGTTCGAGAATGGTTTTATTGCCAATAGAGAGGTACTGCTTAGGACACTCTGTTTGCATTCGGCGGCCAAACCCGGCAGCCGGCACCACGGCGCAAACGTCCATTAAAGTGGCTGCCATGTTAAATCCCTGGACGGTTTATCGATTGTTTTGCCCTGCAGTCTGAGCGCGTTTAGACGCGTCAGGCACCAGACGATAAAAGGTTTCGCCTGGCTTAGTCATACTGAGTTCGTTACGCGCGCGCTCTTCGATAGCCTCTTGCCCGCCATTGAGATCGTCAATTTCGGCAAAAAGCTGATCGTTACGCGCTTTCAGTTTCGCGTTTGTAGCTTGCTGCGCCGCAACATCATCGTTGACGCGACTATAGTCATGTATGCCGTTCTTACCGAACCACAGCGAATACTGTAGCCAGACTAATAAAGCCAGCAACAGCAACGTAAGTTTACCCATCCTGCCCCCTGAAAAACGGCATCAACATCCCATAAACTCCGCTGACAACTTTACATCAACGGACGGGAATGCCGCGACAACGCGGGCAAATGTACCACATTTGCCCGTTGTTACGTATACCCCATGTAAGGAGAACATAATCTCATTGTTGGTTACGGTTTGAATTATGGCCAGACAGTGAACAACAGCGGAGATCGCGTGAAAGGACGTATGCCTAACCCAGTAGCCACAGGAACAGTGCGCCAAACATTGCGCCAACCACCAGCAGGGTACAGGCAATACTCAGCAGCAATCTCCCCTTCAATAGCGAATGCAGGGCAATACCCGCGACAATCGCCACGGGCAACAACGCAAGGAAAAAGGGCCAGGTATAGAGGAAGAAAAACAGTGTGTTAGGGCCATACATCAGACACGGGAATCCCAGCGCCAGCAACCACGCGACAAAACCGACCACGGCTCCTGGGAGTGACCAGGTAGTTTCGTCGTCGGCGGCGAAGGTATCTGACTCTGTAATAGTAATGTTATGGCTGTTACGCATATCTAATCCTGTGACCGTGACTGACCGGGCGTGCAAGCTCGGGTGTCTCAGGATCTGATAATATCTTCCTGCCTCAGCAGGTCTAATAATTGAGGAACCAAATTTGTTACCAATTGTTCACCATCAAGATGAATCTCTGGCGATTCAGGCGCTTCGTAAACCGAGTCAATTCCGGTGAAATTGCGCAACTCTCCCGCACGCGCTTTTTTATACAGCCCTTTTGGATCGCGAGCTTCGCACGTTGCTAATGGCGTATCGACAAAAACCTCAATAAAACGCCCTTCACCCACGCGCTCGCGAACCATTTTTCGCTCGGCGCGATGTGGAGAGATAAACGCAGTCAACACCACCAGGCCGGCGTCTACCATTAGGTTAGCCACTTCACCAACCCGACGAATATTCTCCTTACGATCGGCATCGCTAAACCCAAGATCGCTGCACAGACCGTGACGCACGTTATCGCCATCCAGCAGATAGGTGCTCACCCCTAGCTTATGCAGCGCCTCTTCCAGCGCCCCTGCTACCGTGGATTTACCGGAACCTGACAGCCCGGTAAACCACAGCACAACACCACGATGACCGTGGCGTTGTTCCCGCTGTTGCGGTGTAACAGGATGGGCATGCCAGACGACGTTTTCGTCATGCAGCGCCATTATTTTCCTCCCAGCAGATCGCGCGCACCCCAGTGTGGGAAGTGGCGACGCACCAGTGCATTAAGCTCCAGCTCAAACGCGCTGAACTGAGAAGCTGTGGCAAGCTCCTGGACGATTGGCTCACGCACCAGTCCCGCGCCAACGGTAACGTTAGTCAGGCGGTCAATGATAATCAGCCCGCCCGTAACCGGATTCTGCTGATAGGTATCCAGCACCAGCGGCTCATCAAAAGTCAGATTAACCAGACCGATGCCGTTCAGCGGCAGCGCTTCAACGTCACGTTGGGTCAGGTTGTTTATATCGACCTGATACTGCACGCTATCAACGCGTGCGCGGGTCTTCTTGCCTGCGACTTTTATGTCGTAGCTCTGCCCGGGCGACAACGGTTGTTCCGCCATCCACACCACATCAACTGCAGCGCTTTGTACTGTCGGCAGCGTTTCACCGGCATCAAGCAGCAGGTCGCCCCGGCTGATATCGATCTCATCTTTCAGCACCAGGGTGATCGCTTCACCCGCATGCGCTTCCTGTAAATCGCCATCAAAGGTTACGATCCGCGCCACGCTCGACTCCACGCCGGACGGCAACACTTTGACGCGCTGTCCAACCTTCACGCTACCGGAGGCCAGCGTTCCGGCATAACCACGGAAATCCAGATTCGGTCGGTTCACATACTGCACCGGGAAGCGCATCGGCTGAGTATCAACAATGCGCTGGATCTCAACGGTTTCCAGCACTTCCAGCAGCGTCGGACCGCTGTACCACGGCATACTGGCGCTTTGCGAAGCCACGTTATCGCCTTCCAGCGCAGAGAGCGGCACAAACCGGATATCCAGGTTGCCCGGCAGTTGTTCAGCAAAAGTAAGATAGTCTTCGCGAATGCGGTTAAATGTCTCTTCGCTAAAGTCCACCAGATCCATTTTGTTGATCGCCACCACCAGGTGTTTGATCCCAAGCAGCGTGGAGATAAAGCTATGACGACGAGTCTGATCCAGCACGCCTTTACGCGCATCGATCAATAGGATCGCCAGGTCGCAGGTCGACGCACCGGTCGCCATGTTACGGGTGTACTGCTCATGCCCGGGAGTGTCCGCAATAATAAATTTACGCTTCTCGGTAGAGAAATAACGATACGCCACGTCGATGGTGATACCTTGCTCACGCTCGGCCTGCAAGCCGTCAACCAATAACGCCAGATCAAGCTTTTCGCCCTGAGTGCCGTGACGTTTACTGTCATTGTGCAGCGATGAAAGCTGGTCTTCATAAATCTGACGCGTGTCGTGCAGCAGGCGGCCAATCAGGGTACTTTTCCCATCATCCACGCTACCGCAGGTTAAAAAGCGCAGCAGACTTTTGTGTTGCTGGGCAACCATCCAGGCTTCAACGCCGCCTTCATTAGCAATTTGTTGTGCAAGTGTCGTATTCATGGCGGCTCCTTAGAAATACCCCTGACGTTTCTTCAGCTCCATGGAGCCCGCCTGGTCGCGGTCAATCACGCGGCCCTGACGTTCACTGGTGGTTGAAACCAGCATCTCTTCGATGATTTCCGGCAGCGTCTGCGCATTCGACTCCACCGCGCCTGTCAGCGGCCAGCAACCGAGCGTACGGAAACGCACCATGCGTTTTTTAATCACTTCACCGGGTTGCAGATCGATTCTGTCGTCATCAATCATCATCAGCATGCCGTCGCGTTCCAGCACCGGACGCTCCGCCGCCAGATACAGCGGCACGATATCGATATTTTCCAGCCAGATGTACTGCCAGATATCCTGTTCAGTCCAGTTAGAGAGCGGGAAGACGCGAATACTTTCGCCTTTGTTAATCTGCCCGTTGTAGTTGTGCCACAGCTCCGGGCGCTGATTTTTAGGATCCCAGCGATGAAAACGATCGCGGAAAGAGTAAATACGCTCTTTGGCACGCGATTTCTCTTCGTCACGACGAGCACCGCCAAACGCGGCATCGAAACCGTATTTATTCAGTGCCTGCTTCAGCCCTTCAGTTTTCATAATGTCGGTATGCTTGGCGCTACCGTGGACAAACGGGTTGATACCCATCGCCACCCCTTCCGGGTTTTTATGCACCAGCAGTTCGCAGCCGTAGGCTTTCGCCGTGCGGTCACGAAACTCGTACATTTCGCTGAATTTCCAGCCGGTATCAACGTGCAGCAATGGGAACGGCAGCGTGCCCGGATAAAACGCTTTACGCGCCAGATGCAGCATTACGCTGGAATCTTTGCCGATGGAATACATCATCACCGGATTAGAAAACTCGGCGGCCACCTCACGAATGATATGGATGCTTTCCGCTTCCAGTTGCCGCAGGTGGGTAAGTCGTTTTTGATCCATAACCGTTCCTATGTAATGCCGTTATTTTGCTAACGATGCTCAGATAACCTGACTATAGGGAGGGCAAGAGGGCGAATGAAATTACGAATTGGAATGAGTAGTTCCTCAAAGGAATAACGATCCGGAAAAGCAAATATCAAAAAGTGCTTAAGCTACCGGAATTCGGGCATTTAGGAGCAAATGAAATTGTTTTACCTCGATCACGGTTTCATACTAGCGGCTGAAAATTTCTGCTTGGTATTTAAGGACTCATCATGTTTCTCGCATTGCGCCACCTTCTTGCAGCCATGGCGCTCGGCGCGTGCTTCATCCTTCCCGCACAGGCAACATCTTCGAAGCCCGGAGATATCGCAAATACCCAGGCTCGATATATCGCAACGTTTTTCCCAGGCCGCGTGACGGGATCTCCGGCAGAAATGTTGTCTGCTGATTATATACGTCAACAATTTCAGCAGATGGGTTATAGCAGCGATATTCGGACGTTTAATAGCCGTTATGTTTATACCGCCAAAGATAACCGTAAAAACTGGCATAACGTAACGGGAAGCACCGTTATTGCTGCACATGAAGGCAAAGCGCCGCAGCAGATTATTATTATGGCGCACCTCGACACCTACGCCGCACAAAGCGACGCCGACTCCGATGCCAATCTGGGTGGATTAACCCTGCAAGGTATCGATGACAACGCCGCAGGTGTTGGCGTAATGCTGGAACTGGCGGAAAAACTCAAAAACGTGCCGACGCAGTACGGTATTCGATTTATCGCCACCAGCGGCGAGGAAGAAGGCAAACTGGGCGCGGAGAACATCCTGAAGCGAATGAGCGCCGCCGAGAAGAAAAACACGCTGCTGGTTATCAACCTCGATAACCTGATCGTCGGCGATAAGCTCTATTTCAATAGCGGTAAGAAAACCCCGGAAGCGGTGCGAAAACTGACGCGCGACCGGGCACTGGCTATCGCGCACAGCCGCAGTATCGTTGCCAGCACCAATCCAGGTCTGAACAAAGACTATCCGAAAGGCACTGGATGTTGTAACGATGCAGAGGTCTTCGACAACGCGGGGATTGCCGTTCTTTCAGTTGAAGCGACCAACTGGAACCTGGGCAAGAAAGATGGCTATCAACAGCGCGCCAAAAGCGCCTCATTCCCGGCAGGCAACAGCTGGCACGATGTGCGACTGGATAACCAGCAGCACATTGATAAAGCGTTACCAGGCCGGATAGAGCACCGTAGCCGCGACGTGGTACGCATTATGCTGCCACTGGTAAAAGAACTGGCAAAAGCGGGTAAATCCTGAAGAAGTGGTCCGGTAGGATGTAAATCTTACCGGACCATTTTCCTGTTACCCTTCGTGCAGTCCGCACTCACGCTTCAATCCGAAGAAGCGCGTCTCTTCTTCCGCCATACCCGGCTCCCATTTGCGGGTGGTGTGGGTATCGCCTACCGACAGATAGCCCTGATCCCACAACGGATGGTATTTCAAACCGTGTTTTTGCAGATACTGGTAAACCGTACGGTTATCCCAGTCGATGATTGGGAGAACTTTAAACACGCCGCGCTGGATAGCCAGCACCGGCAAATGCGCACGACTGCCCGATTGCTCTCGACGCAGACCGGCAAACCAGGTTTGCGCGTTCAGCTCCTGCAGCGCCCGGTTCATCGGCTCGACCTTGTTGATGTCATTGTATTTTTCAATGCCTTCAACGCCCTGCTCCCACAGTTTGCCGTAGCGTGCTTCCTGCCAGGCCGCACTTTCCTTTGCCCGGTAGACTTGCAGATTAAGCTTAAGCTTGTCCGTTAACTCATCAATAAACTGATAGGTTTCCGGGAACAGGTAGCCAGTATCGGTGAGGATCACCGGGATATCCGGGCGAATCTGATTTACCAGATGCAGGCTCACTGCCGCCTGGATACCAAAACTTGATGACAGTACATATTCACCAGGCAGGTTTTCCAGCGCCCACGCTACGCGATCCTCGGCGCTCAGTTTTTCCAGCTGGGCGTTGGTTTCGGCCAGCGCTAATACGCGATCCACTTTTGGCAGTTCGTTCAACGCGTTGAGATCGAGTTTGGACATAAGTTCCTCACTGTTTGCCTTGCCTGATGGCGCTGCGCTTATCAGGCCTACCGATTCAGCAGACCCGATAAGTCAATTTCACATTATTCCCAGAAATCCCGGGCGGGATCGAGCACCGGGCGAATAATGCCCGCACGCACCGTAAAGTCACCGAAGCCTTCACCCGCTTCGCGCTCTTTCGCCCAGCGCCCAATCAGTTCATCCAGCGATGCCAGAATTTCCGGCTCGGTGATGTTCTCTTTAAACATCCGGGGAATACGGGTTCCGATACGGTTGCCCCCTAAATGGAGGTTGTAACGCCCAGGAGCTTTACCCACCAGACCAACTTCCGCCAGCATCGCACGACCACAACCGTTCGGGCAGCCGGTCACACGCATGACAATGTTTTCATCACTCAGGCTGTGCTTCGCCATCAGCGTGTCGATGTTGTCGATAAACGTTGGCAGGAAGCGCTCAGCTTCCGCCATCGCCAGCGGACAGGTCGGGAACGACACGCAGGCCATCGAGTTTTCACGCTGCGGAGTGACCGCGTTCATTAAGCCACTCTTCTGCGCAATCTTCTCTATCTTCGCCTTTTCACTCTCAGGAACACCGGCAATGATCAGATTCTGGTTCGCGGTAATGCGGAACTCACCTTTGTGGATCTTCGCGATCTCAAGCAGACCGGTTTTCAGCGGTCGGCCCAGATAATCGAGGATTCGTCCGTTTTCAATAAACAACGTCAGATGCCATTTATTGTCGATCCCTTTCACCCAGCCGATACGATCGCCGCGACCGGTGAACTCGTACGGACGGATCGGCTCAAATTTGATCCCCGCCCGGCGCTCAACTTCAGCTTTAAAGGTCTCAACGCCTACGCGTTCCAGCGTGTATTTGGTTTTCGCGTTTTTACGATCGGTACGGTTACCCCAGTCACGCTGCGTGGTCACCACAGCCTCCGCCACGGCCAGCGTATGCTCAAGCGGCAGATAACCAAACTCGCTTGCCGTACGGGCATAGGTTTTCTTGTTGCCGTGCTCAATCGATAAACCACCGCCCACCAGCAGGTTAAAGCCCACCAGCTTGCCGTTTTCCGCAATCGCCACGAAGTTCATGTCGTTGGCGTGCAGATCGATGTCATTCTGCGGTGGGATCACGACCGTGGTTTTAAACTTACGCGGCAGATAGGTTTGACCGAGGATCGGCTCTTCGTCGGTGGTCGCGACTTTTTCCTGATCGAGCCAGATCTCTGCATAGGCGCGGGTGCGCGGCAACAGGTGCTCAGAAATTTTCTTCGCCCATTCATAGGCTTCGGCATGCAGCTCAGATTCATACGGATTCGAGGTGCACAGCACGTTACGGTTCATGTCGTTGGCGGTCGCCAGAGCGTCAAGCCCGACTGAATGCAGCATCTGGTGTACCGGCTTAACATTCTTCTTCAGAATGCCGTGAAACTGGAAGGTCTGACGGTTGGTCAGACGAATGCTGCCGTATATGGTGTTGTCATGGGCGAACTTGTCGATCGCCTGCCACTGTTTGGTGGTGATCACCCCACCCGGCAGACGACAGCGCAGCAGCATCGCGTGACGTGGCTCCAGCTTTTGCTCGGCACGTTCGGCGCGGATATCGCGGTCGTCCTGCTGGTACATACCGTGAAAACGGATCAGCAGGAAGTTGTCGCCTTTAAACCCGCCGGTCAGGCCGTCGTTTAAATCTTCGGCAATGGTACCGCGCAGATAGTTGCTTTCCAGCTTCATACGCTCAGCGTCGGACAGTTTGCCTTCGACCACCAATGGTCCTGGATGTTTTTCGCTCATTAGTAGACATCTCGCTGATAACGGCGCTCAATGCGCAGCTCACTTAAAAATTCATCCGCCGCTTCGATATCCATACCACCGAATTCGGCAATCACTTCCAACAACGCCCGCTCAACGTCTTTCGCCATGCGATTGGCGTCGCCGCAGACATAAATGTGCGCACCGTCGTTAATCCAGCGCCACAGTTCCGCGCCCTGTTG
The DNA here is from genome assembly GCF_030332975.1 of Citrobacter sp. Cpo032. Lineage (NCBI taxonomy): Bacteria > Pseudomonadati > Pseudomonadota > Gammaproteobacteria > Enterobacterales > Enterobacteriaceae > Citrobacter > Citrobacter sp. Cpo032. The sequence continues at coordinate 221,845 of NZ_JAOWGU010000035.1, read as the reverse complement.
GCGCAGTTTATCTTGTACGTAGACTTTTTCTTTTTGATCGCGGGACCAGGCGAGATCGATACGGCTCAGTACGCCCTCTTTGACGTAACGCTGCCATTCCACCTGATACAGGAAATCTTCGGTAAAGTGTGGGTTACCAAAAAACAGCCAGTTTTTGCCTTCGGCTCCGTCAGCCGCACGTTGCTGCATGAATGCACGGAACGGCGCAATCCCCGTACCCGGTCCAATCATAATTACCGGCGTTTGCGGATTCGCCGGCAGACGGAAGTTGTCGTTGTGTTCAATGAACACGCGAACTTCACCTTCTTCTTCCACGCGGTCGGCGAGGAAACTGGAAGCACCACCAGCACGGGCGCGACCTTCTATCTCATAACGCACCACGCCCACGGTGACGTGCACTTCGCTTTCCACTTCCGCCTGGGAAGAAGCAATGGAGTACAAACGCGGCGTCAGCGGACGCAGCAGTTCAACTAACGCCTGAGCATCCAGTTGTGCCGGAGAGAAGCGCACCATATCGACGATGGGCGTGGTTGCGGCGTAATGCTGCAACTGTGCTTTGTCACCGACTAACGGCAGCAAAGTTTCGCTGCGGGTTAAGGTGGCATAGTTCTCTACGATATTGCCGGTGTTAACCGTCAGCTCGAAATGCCACTGCAACGCTTCAGCGAGCGACAGGGTTTTGCCTTCAACCGTGACCGGCTCATCACCTTTCAGCCACAGCAGTTCAACCAGTTCTTTAACCAGAGCCGGGTCATTCTGATACCAGACGCCCAGCGCATCGCCCGGCTGATAACGCAGGCCAGAATCGCCTAAATCAATTTCAATATGGCGCACGTCTTTTTCAGAGTCGCGGCCGGTAATTTTCTGATTCACCGCAAGCGACGCCGTCAGCGGCGCTTCTTTGGTGTATGGGCTGGTGTGTACTTCATTTACTGCACCGCTCGCGGCAACTTGCACAGACGGTGCCGCAGGCGCACGCGCTTTCAGGACATCAACCAGACGAGCACGCCACTGCGTGGCGGCGGCCTGGTATTCGACGTCGGCATCTACACGATCGAGCAGACGTTCACCGCCCAGCTCAGCCAGTTTCGCATCGAAGTCTTTTCCTGCCTGGCAGAAAAACTCATAAGAGGTATCGCCAAGACCAAATACGGCAAAAGCGGTGTTATCAAGCTTCGGCGCTTTTTTCGATAACAGGAATTTATGCAACGCCACGGCTTCTTCCGCCGGTTCACCTTCCCCTTGCGTCGACGCCACCACGATCAGCAGTTTTTCATTGGCGATTTGTTTGAATTTATAGTCGCCAGCGTTGATGAGAGTGACGTTGAGCTTCGCGGCGATCAGATCATCGCGCAGGGCTTCCGCCACACGACGCGCATTACCAGTTTGCGAGGCGGAGATAAGCGTAATGCCAGGCATTTCAGCGACAGGCGCAGTCGCCACCACATTGCTGCCAGGCTGCTGATTCAGCACGCCCCAAAAATAGCCAGAAACCCACGCAAGCTGTGCGGGAGTGAAATCGGTCGTGGCCGCCTGAAGGCGTGCCAGTTGCTCCGGGTTTAGCGGTAGCAAAGCGGAAGGTGGGGCCTGTGTCGTCATGCGTTGTCATGTTCCAGTAAGCAAAGCGGATTTCAGCAATAAAACCCAAACTGAAGATAAGGTTAACGGCGGGGATAGTAACAATTAAAGAAGGGATGGAAATAACAAATAACCAAATGGACTAACCTGTTTTAGTTATAGTTATTAACAGCAAAACAGATTACATAAACATTTGATATATAAATAGTTATTGAACATTATCTTTATGAATGGATTGTTCTGATACTCTGCGCCCTTTTAACTAATGATAAAATTTGCTCTTTACGGTACCCTACCGCGGTTTTTCGCATTCTTGAGAGTAAAAAATGTCCACCACCTTGTTTAAAGATTTCACCTTCGAAGCCGCTCACCACCTGCCGCATGTACCGGAAGGGCATAAGTGTGGCCGTCTGCATGGTCACTCATTTATGGTGCGTCTTGAAATTACCGGTGAAGTCGATCCGCATACCGGTTGGATCATGGATTTTGCTGAGTTAAAAGCCGCGTTTAAGCCGACTTACGACAGACTCGATCACTACTATTTGAACGATATTCCTGGCTTAGAAAATCCAACCAGCGAAGTGCTGGCCAAATGGATTTGGGATCAGGTTAAACCTGTGGTCCCTCTGCTGAGTGCTGTAATGGTGAAAGAAACCTGCACAGCGGGCTGCGTTTATCGCGGCGAGTGATTTTAGGCTTGCCGGATGGCAACGCATCTTCTCCGGCCTGCATTGAGCAATAAACTATGGCCGGGTAAGCGAAACGCCCCCGGCAAAGTTATCAGGCAATATTCAGATACTTATGGGTCTGCATCGACAGACGCCAGTTACGCGCAATACAGGTATCAATGCACAAACGCGTCGCATCTTCTTTCTGGCTGATTGGCTGTAAGGCGATGATTCGCGGTTTGTCGTCACTTAACGTCGCCAGCAGTTCATCCAGTGCTTCAATATCGCGGACACGGCCAACCGGATGCTTGATTTCATTCGCGCGCTCCAGCGCCTGTGACAGCACATCATAGCCACCGCGCATATTCACCTTCGGCGATACGGTCACCCAGGTATTCGGCGTACAGCGTACTTCGTGCGTGCCGCTGGTCTCAATCTGGCAGCTAAAACCGTTCTTTTCCAGCAGGTCAGTCAGCGGCATCAGGTCATGAATGCAGGGCTCACCACCGGTGATCACCACGTGACGGGCGGTATAGCCCTGACGCGAAATGACCGCCAGCAGATCTTCGCTGCTCGCAGCACCCCATTTATCGCTTTCTTTGGTCTTGGCCAGGATGCTGTACAGGGAGACTTCCCGATCCTCAAGCTTATCCCAGGTGTGTTTGGTATCGCACCAGGCACAGCCAACCGGGCATCCCTGTAAACGAATAAAAATGGCGGGGACGCCGGTAAAGTAACCCTCACCTTGCAGGGTCTGGAACATCTCGTTAATCGGGTACTGCATAGCGCTCTCAATATGGGGATAAACGATAATTATCGCAGATCCCCGCCAAAGTATCATGCCCCATCGATGCTTTACGAGGCGATCGCTGCGACAAAGCGTGCCGTTATCTGCTGCGGACGGGTGATAGCCCCACCAACCACCACGGTATGGGCGCCTAATGCCAGGCATCGTGCAGCACGTTCCGGAGTATCGACGTTTCCTTCTGCCACAACCGGTACGCTAACTGCAGCCAACACATCACGTAAAAAACCGCAGTCGTTTTCCGCCAGCACATGCCCGGCAGTGTCAGCGGTATAACCGTAGAGCGTAGTGCCCACACAGTCAAAACCCAGGCGCTCAGCGGTCACCGCTTCGTCTACGGTGGCAATATCCGCCATCAGCAGTACGGACGGATAGCGAGCGCGGATCTGCGTGACCAGTTCTTCCAGCGTTTGCCCACCGGGGCGCGGGCGCGCTGTCGCATCCAGAGCAATAATTTCCGGCTCAACGGTCATCAGTTCATCGACTTCCTGTAAAGTGGCCGTGATAAACACATCGCTACCCGGATAATCACGCTTGATAATCCCAATCACCGGCAGGGAGACGCTCTCTTTGATCGCGCGAATGTCCACCACGCTGTTTGCACGAATACCTACCGCACCGCCCTGCGCTGCCGCCAGCGCCATACGTGACATAATAAACGGGCTGTGCAGGGGCTCATTTTCCAGCGCCTGACAGGAAACAATTAATTTACCTTTCAGGGAATCCAGTACAGTTTTCATTACGATAAGATCTCTTCGACTTCGTTTTTAATGATGGTGACATGCGGACCATAAATCACCTGAACACCGTTACCGCGAATAATTACGCCACGGGCTCCGGTCGCTTTCAGCGCCGCTTCATCGACCTTGCTGCTCTCTTTCACCGTCACGCGCAGGCGTGTGGCACAACAATCCACCTCTTCCAGATTCTCTTTGCCTCCCAGCCCGGCGATCACTGCCGCTGCTCGCTCACTTTGCGGCAGGCCGGATTCAGTCGGCGCTGCGTTTTCACGACCTGGTGTCAACCAGTTAAAGCGGTTAATCAAATAGCGGAAGGTGAAGTAGTAAAGGAAGAACCACGGGATCCCCACCATGGGGACGTACATCCAGTTGGTTTTAGCTTCCCCCTGTAGCACGCCGAAAAGGAGGAAATCGATAAGCCCACCCGAAAAGGTTTGCCCGATGGTGATATGTAAAATATGCGCCATCATAAACGCCAGCCCATCGAAGAAGGCGTGAATGACGTATAACACGGGTGCGACAAACAGGAAGGAGAACTCGATAGGCTCAGTGATGCCTGTCAGGAAAGAGGTCAGGGCCGCTGACAACAGCAGACCAGCGACAAGTTTTCTGTTCTCAGGCTTGGCGGTGTGGTACATCGCCAGACATGCGCCAAGCAGGCCAAACATCATGGTGATGAAGCGCCCGGACATAAAGCGCGAGGTGCCCGCATAGAACTGCTGCGTATTCGGATCGGCAAGTTGCGCGAAGAAAATACGCTGCGTACCTTCAACTAACTGGCCGTTGACGATTTCACTACCGCCAAGCGCTGTCGTCCAGAACGGCAAATAAAAGATATGGTGTAAACCCAGTGGGCCAAGCATACGCAGGATGAAGCCGTACAACAGCGTCCCCAGATAGCCTGTCGCATCCACCAGACCACCCAGTCCAAAAATGAGTTTCTGGAAATGCGGCCAAACCACCGTCATGACGGCACCCACGACAATCGCGGCAAGGGAGCTAATAATCGGTACAAAGCGCGAACCGCTGAAGAAACCAAGGAACTGAGGTAATGAGACTTTATTGAAACGGCTATGCAGCGCGCAGGTGACAAGCCCAATCACCACCCCACCGAACACACCCGTTTCCAGTGTCTGAATACCCAGCGTCATCCCCTGGCCTACGGCACCGGGATTCTCGTGTGCCAGCGTTCCGTTGAGCGTCAATAAAGCGTTGATGGTGGCGTTCATCACCAGAAATGCCAGCAATGCCGCAAGCCCGGCGGTGCCTTTATCCGTTTTCGCCAGTCCCACTGCGACACCTACCGCAAAGAGCACCGACAGGTTGGCAAACACAATAGAACCTGCGCTGGTCATGATCGTGAAGATTGCCTGTAACCAGTCAACGTCCAAAAACGGATAAGCAGTCAATGTGTTTGGATTCGACAGCGCGCCGCCAATCCCTAACAACAGCCCCGCAGCGGGCAGTACCGCAATCGGCAGCATGAACGATTTGCCGAACCGCTGTGCCTTTTCGAACCATGCGCCCGATGAAGCGCCGCTAAACATTTGCATCATTTTTTCATCTCCCCGATTAATGATGAAAATTTTTACCATATTTAATATATAAAATGAAAATTATCATCAAAATCCAGGAAGCCGATCATACTTTTTTAAAATGACTGGCATCTCTCCCCTGCTTTCCGCCACACTATCAACAGATAAACGCATTAAGGATTTTGCATGTCAGAAAATGAAAACCTGCTGCTGAGATTGCGCCAGGGCGTTGACGGATATAGCCGAACACAGCAGAAGCTGGGAGAGTTTGTGCTCAGCGATCCGGCAAAAGTTGTCTACCTGACGATTACCGAACTGGCGCGTGAAAGCGACACCAGCGAGGCGAGCGTCACACGTCTGTGCCGCGCACTTGGGTGTAAGGGTTATAACGAATTCAAAATGGCGCTGGCACTCGATCTCCAGCAAGGACAGCCGGTAGAGCACAGCGGGGATGAAATTGACAATGTGGTCAATGAATCCGTACAAGCACTGCAGGACACAGCAAAATTACTCGACAGGACATTACTGGAATCCGCCGCTTTGGCACTGCATCAGGCCCAGTCGGTACAGATTTATGGCGTAGCGGCCAGCGCTATTCTGGGTGAGTATTTACATTACAAACTCCTGCGCCTCGGCAAACCTGCACAATTGTTCAGTGACATGCATCGTGCTGCTATGAACGCTACAACGCTAAGCAAAGATACGCTGGTAGTGGCGATATCCAGTTCGGGATCCACGCGCGATCTGCTGCATGTCGTAAAGCTGGCGCGTAAGCAAGGCGTACGCGTACTGGCGCTGAGTAATACACCACGCAGTCCGCTGGCTTCGCTGAGTGATATTCAACTGGTCGCAGCCAAACCAGAAGGTCCGTTGAGCGCCGGCGCGCTAAACGCCAAGGTGGGTGTCATGCTGTTAGTGGAACTGCTCACCACGTCGCTGATTGGACTGGATGAAAAGTACAGCGATGTGAGCCAGCAAACCGCCAGCGCAACCCTTCCTCTACTGCTTTAAGAGCATAAAAAAAACCCGCCGCAGCGGGTTTTTACGTTAAGAGTTAAAGAACAGGATTACGCCTGACCTTTGATCTCTTTACGACCGTTGTACGGTGCTTGTTCACCCAGAGCTTCTTCGATACGAATCAGCTGGTTGTACTTAGCAACGCGGTCAGAACGGCTCATAGAACCAGTTTTGATCTGGCCTGCAGCGGTACCAACAGCCAGGTCAGCGATGGTAGCGTCTTCAGTTTCGCCAGAACGGTGAGAGATGACAGCGGTGTAGCCAGCGTCTTTCGCCATTTTGATCGCAGCCAGAGTTTCGGTCAGAGAACCGATCTGGTTGAATTTGATCAGGATGGAGTTAACGATGCCTTTTTCGATGCCTTCTTTCAGGATCTTGGTGTTAGTTACGAACAGATCGTCACCAACCAGCTGGATTTTGTCGCCCAGTACTTTAGTCTGGTATGCGAAACCGTCCCAGTCAGACTCGTCCAGACCATCTTCGATGGATACGATCGGGTACTGTTTGGTCAGTTCTTCCAGGAAGTGAGTGAATTCTTCGGAGGTGAATGCTTTGTTGCCTTCGCCAGCCAGAACGTATTTACCGTCTTTGTAGAATTCAGAAGCTGCACAGTCCATTGCCAGGGTGATGTCTTTGCCCAGCTCGTAGCCAGCTGCTTTAACCGCTTCAGCGATTACAGCCAGAGCTTCAGCGTTGGAACCCAGGTTCGGCGCGTAGCCACCTTCGTCACCAACTGCAGTGTTCATACCTTTAGCTTTCAGAACTTTAGCCAGGTTGTGGAACACTTCAGAACCCATACGAACGGCTTCTTTCAGAGTCTTAGCGCCAACCGGCTGAATCATGAATTCCTGGATGTCGACGTTGTTGTCAGCGTGCTCACCACCGTTGATGATGTTCATCATCGGAACCGGCATGGAGTATTTACCCGGAGTACCGTTCAGTTCAGCGATGTGTGCATACAGCGGCAGGCCTTTTGCAGCTGCTGCTGCTTTGGCGTTCGCCAGGGACACAGCCAGGATGGCGTTTGCACCGAAGTTGGATTTGTTTTCAGTACCGTCCAGATCGATCATGATCTTGTCGATGCCAGCCTGATCTTTAGCATCTTTACCCAGCAGAGCCTGAGCAATTGGGCCGTTCACAGCTGCAACAGCTTTCAGTACGCCTTTACCCATGAAACGGGATTTGTCGCCATCGCGCAGTTCCAGTGCTTCGCGGGAACCAGTAGAAGCACCTGACGGAGCTGCTGCCATACCAACGAAACCACCTTCCAGGTGTACTTCGGCTTCAACAGTCGGGTTACCACGGGAGTCGATGATTTCACGACCGATGATTTTAACGATTTTGGACATTAGATTTTCCTCAGTACAAGTTAAACTAAAACTCCAGACAAACAATGCACCCTAATGGGTGCATTGCCGTTCTAACTTATTTACTTCTTACTTCGCCTGACGCTTCTGATGTTCACTGGCGGCTTTCACAAAGCCGGCAAACAGCGGGTGCCCATCACGTGGCGTGGAAGTAAATTCCGGGTGGAACTGACAGGCCACGAACCACGGATGATTCGGTACCTCAATGATCTCGACCAACTGATCATCACCGGAACGGCCTGCAATACGCAGACCCGCAGCTTCAATCTGTTTCAACAGCATATTGTTGACTTCGTAACGGTGGCGATGGCGTTCAACAATTGTCGGCGCGCCGTACAGCTGACGAACCAGGCTATCGTCGCTCAACTGACACTGCTGCGCGCCAAGGCGCATTGTGCCGCCCAGATCGCTCTTCTCGGTACGGACTTCGACGTTGCCGTCTTCATCGCGCCATTCGGTAATCAGGGCCACCACCGGGTACTTACAGTCTGGCACAAATTCCGTGGAGTTGGCGTTGTCCATACCCACTACGTTACGTGCAAACTCAATCAACGCAACCTGCATACCCAGGCAAATGCCCAGATAAGGAATATTGTTCTCACGCGCAAAGCGCGCCGTCGCGATTTTACCTTCAACACCGCGGTAGCCGAAGCCGCCCGGGATCAGGATTGCATCAAGACCTTTCAGGATCTCAACGCCACGCGTTTCGACATCTTGCGAATCGATCAGCTTGATGTTGACGGTGACACGATTCTTCAGACCACCGTGCTTCAGCGCTTCGATAACTGACTTATAGGCATCCGGCAGTTCAATGTACTTGCCGACCATACCGATAGTCACTTCGCCTGCCGGATTCGCTTCTTCGTAGATAACCTGTTCCCATTCTGACAGATTAGCTTCCGGACAGTTCAAGCTGAATCGTTTACAAATATAATCGTCAAGGCCCTGAGATTTCAACAGGCCCGGGATTTTATAGATGGAATCGACATCTTTCAGAGAAATCACCGCTTTTTCCGGAACGTTACAGAACAATGCAATTTTTGCACGTTCATTAGCCGGAACTGCGCGATCGGAGCGGCAAATCAGGATATCTGGCTGAATACCGATAGAAAGCAGCTCTTTTACAGAGTGCTGAGTCGGTTTAGTTTTGACTTCACCTGCCGCCGCCATGTACGGAACCAGCGTCAGATGCATAAACAGCGTGTGCTCACGGCCAATTTCTACGGCCATCTGGCGAATCGCTTCAAGGAACGGCAGAGATTCGATATCCCCAACGGTTCCGCCGATTTCGACCAGAACAACATCATGACCTTCACCGCCTTCCAGAACGCGCTCTTTAATGGCATTCGTGATGTGCGGGATAACCTGAACTGTTGCGCCCAGGTAGTCGCCACGGCGCTCTTTACGCAGAACGTCGGAGTAGATACGACCCGTAGTGAAGTTGTTGCGGCGGCTCATTTTGGTACGAATGAAACGCTCATAGTGACCCAGGTCCAGGTCGGTTTCAGCGCCGTCTTCGGTAACGAACACTTCCCCGTGTTGGATTGGGCTCATAGTACCTGGATCGACGTTGATGTACGGATCCAGTTTCATCATGGTTACATTGAGGCCACGGGCTTCAAGAATGGCTGCCAGGGAGGCTGCGGCAATGCCTTTTCCCAGAGAGGATACGACCCCGCCGGTCACAAAAATATAGTTCGTTGTCATGCTGGACCTGAGAAGTTAGGGTGAAACGATGGAATTACCAAGACGGGAAAGTAGTATACCCGAACATGACGAGCGCCACAAACTTTCATTATCCCCTCTCCTTCGTTCTTCAAGCCGCACCGGTGTTGGCTTCCTTCACTCACCCCAGTCACATAGCATTTCTATGTTCCTGGGGATTCTTTCAGTCGCCGCCTTGTTGCGACTCGAATAACTCGAAGAGGCAGTATACAAGGTGTTTCATCAACATAACGGGAAGAGAAAATAGCCTCTTTTGGGTAAATGTTTTTGACGTAAATCAAGCGCTTGTTATTTAAAAAATCACACAAATCGCCCTTGACCGACGAAATCCCTTAGAGATCAATTTCCTGCCGTTTTACCTGTTGCCAGACTTCTTCCATAGTTTCCAGATCAACACCAGTCATTTCCAGACCGCGCGAAGCCACAATTCGCTCAACTTCACGAAAACGCCGCTCAAACTTCTCGTTCGCTTTCTGCAATGCGGTCTCTGCTTTAGTGCCTAAATGCCGGGCCATATTAACCGTAGCAAACAGCAGATCGCCCATTTCCTCCTCCAGTTTAGCCTGGTCGACAACAGCCTGCTTAGCCTCAAACATGACTTCGTCGATCTCTTCGTAAACCTTGTCGACAACCGGTCCTAACGTTTTCCAGTCGAAGCCAACATTTGAGCAGCGTTTCTGGATTTTTTGGGCGCGCATTAATGCCGGTAAACTACGTGGAATATCGTCGAGTGCGGAATGCTGTGCCTTCTGGGCGCGTTCTTCACTTTTGATTTTTTCCCAACGGGTCAAAACCTCAGTACTGTTACTGGCAGAAACATCAGCAAAAACATGTGGATGACGGCGTTCGAGTTTATCGCTTATCGCAGCACAAATATCATCAAAGTTGAAGCGTCCTTCTTCCTGCGCCATCTGGGCGTAAAACACCACCTGGAACAGCAGGTCGCCCAACTCTCCGCGCAGGTCGTCAAAGTCTTCACGTGCAATCGCGTCCAGCACTTCATAGGTTTCTTCGAGGGTGTAAGGGGCAATAGTGGAGAATGTCTGCTCTTTGTCCCACGGACAGCCGTTTTCCGGGTCGCGCAGGCGCTGCATAATACCGAGCAGTCGGTCGATTTGATTCATTGGAATGTCCTGAAATTTCAATACAGTAGACCGAATAAGGCGACAACCGACATCCGGCAACATAGCAATGCCTGATGGCAACGCTAACGCGTCTTATCAGGCCTACAAGGTTATCCGGCCTACAAAATAATTAATTACCGTGCAAGCGACGTGCGTCGATCACATCCGGTACCTGGTTCAGCTTGCCGAGCACGCGCCCGAGCACCTGCAGGTTATAAATTTCGATGGTCATATCGATGGTGGCCAGCTGTTGTTTGGTATCACTTCGGCTGGCAACGCCCAGCACGTTCACCTTCTCGTTGGCGAGAATCGTAGTGATATCACGTAACAAGCCGCTGCGATCGTTGGCCTGGACGCGAACCACCAGCGAATACCCTGCCGAGTAGCTTTCGCCCCAGACTGCATCAACAATACGTTCCGGCGCATGGGAGCGCAGCTCAGCCAGCTGTTCACAATCCGCCCGGTGCACGGAAATACCGCGTCCCTGGGTAATAAACCCGACAATCTCATCGCCAGGAATAGGCTGGCAGCAGCGGGCGATGTGGTGCATCAGGTTACCTACCCCTTCCACCACCACACGACCGTCGTCTTTACGACGGCTCTGCGGTGCCTGCGTTTTCTGCTGAAGCTGTTTCAGCGCGGCGGCATCCTGTTCGGCAGCGCTTGGCTTATTAAACTGCGCCTGCAGGAAGTTCACCATTTGGTTGAGGCGGATGTCTCCTCCGCCAATCGCCGCCAGCAACTCGTCCAGCTCATTGAAGCTGTAGCGCGGTAGCAGGTGTTTTTCCGCCTCTTTCAGGCTGATACCTAAATGCGCCAGCTCATCGTCGAGGATCTGGCGACCAGCAAGGATGTTTTTGTCGCGGTCCTGTTTACGGAACCAGGCGTGGATCTTCGAACGCCCACGACTGGTGGTTACGTAGCCAAGGTTAGGATTCAGCCAGTCGCGGCTTGGGTTTGGTTGTTTCTGGGTGATAATTTCAATTTGATCGCCCATCTGCAGCTGGTAGGTAAACGGTACGATGCGCCCACCAATTTTCGCGCCAATGCATCGATGCCCCACATCGCTATGAATATGGTAAGCAAAATCGAGCGGCGTGGAGCCCGCAGGTAAGTCTACAACGTCCCCTTTTGGCGTAAAGACGTACACGCGGTCATCAAAGACCTGGCTACGGACTTCATCCAGCATTTCACCGGAATCCGCCATCTCTTCCTGCCAGGCAATCAGCTTACGCAGCCACGCAATGCGATCTTCATGACCAGAACGCGCCGCGCCTGAAGCGGTGCCCTCCTTGTACTTCCAGTGCGCCGCGACGCCCAGTTCGGCATCTTCGTGCATCTGTTTGGTACGGATCTGAATTTCGATGGTTTTCCCGCCCGGCCCCTGTACAACCGTATGGATTGACTGGTAGCCATTGGGTTTCGGATTAGCAACGTAATCATCGAACTCATCCGGCAGATGGCGATAGTGAGTATGTACTATCCCGAGTGCGGCATAGCAGTCCTGTAAACGCTCTGCCACGATACGCACTGCGCGTACATCGAACAGTTCATCGAAGGCCAACTGCTTTTTCTGCATTTTGCGCCAGATGCTGTAGATATGCTTCGGACGTCCATACACTTCGGCTTTGACGCCTTCCGTTTTCATCTCTGAGCGCAAATGACCGACGAACTCATCAATGTAATGTTCCCTGTCGATACGACGTTCATGCAGCAGCTTGGCTATGCGTTTGTATTCAGCCGGGTGCAGATAACGGAAGCAATAATCTTCCAGCTCCCATTTTAATTGCCCGATTCCCAAACGGTTGGCCAGCGGTGCATAGATATTGGTGCACTCTTTTGCCGCCAGAACGCGTTCATCTTCCGGCGCGTCTTTCACTTCACGCAGATGGGCAATCCGCTCTGCCAGCTTGATGACCACACAGCGGAAGTCATCTACCATTGCCAGCAGCATACGGCGGACGTTATCGACCTGCTCGGAAGAAACTGAATCGGTATGCGTGGCTTTAAGCTGGCGTATTGCCGCCATATCACGCACACCGTGGATAAGATGAACAATGGATTTGCCCACGCTCTCGCGCAGGATGTCTTCACTGACCACGTTGGCATCAGCCAGAGGGAACAGCATTGCTGCACGCAGCGTGTCGATATCCATGCTCAACATGGAGAGAATTTCTACCATCTCCACGCCACGCCACAGCAGCAGATCCGCATCCGGATGCCCCTGTGTCTGCTGGAGGCAGTACGCCCAGGTTTCGGCTAAGCGTTCACACGACTGCTGGCTGGAGATCCCCAGACTCGCGATCCATTTCTTTGGATCAAACTCACCAGCTTTATTTATATGTGCACTTCTTACCGCAACCATTGTCCTCTCCTTAAGGGGCCAGGCCTGTCGAAGTCGACAAGCCCTACCCATTGTCTTTCATGCTGCATTACAACCCGAAATCCAATGGGTACAAAATTCATTACAAACGCTCAAACAGGACCATTGATTCCAGGTGTCCAGTGTGCGGAAACATATCGAGCATCGCCAGTCGCCGTATGGCGTATCCAGCGTTGAGCAAAGCATCGCTGTCACGAGCCAGCGTTGCTGGGTTACAGGATACATAAACAACGCGTATAGGTTCTAATTTTATAATATGTTGCATCACACCTGCAGCCCCCGCACGCGCAGGATCGAGCAATACTTTGTCAAATCCGTTTTTCGCCCACGGCTGTCGGGTAACATCTTCCTCAAGGTTTTCATGAAAGAATGTCACATTGTGTAATCCGTTATTCAGCGCGTTTTCTCGGCCTTTTTCCACCAACGCCGGAACACCTTCCACGCCAACCACGCTTGCTGCCCGAGTTGCCAGCGGTAGGGTAAAATTTCCCATTCCACAGAACAGATCGAGTACACGATCTTCAGGTTGCACATCCAGCCATTCCAGCGCACGGGCGACCATTTGTTGGTTTACCCCTTCATTGACCTGAATAAAATCGCGCGGGCTGAAGGTTAACCGTAGTCCATTTGAATCATACCAGGGCGATTCTTCTGATATTGATTCCAGTATCTCGCTTTGCGGGGCCAGAAACAAAGACAGCCCCTGAGAATGCGAAAAGCATTCCAGTTTTTCTTTATCCGCAGCACTCAATGGCGCCGTGTGGCGCAAAATCATCAGGGTTCCGCTTCCCGCCTGTACCAGCTCAACATGGCCTAGATGGCGTAACCCTTGCAGACTTTCCAGACACGCTCTGAGATGGGGCAATAACGCCTCAAGCTGGGGCACCAAAATAGGGCATTGTTTGACATCGATAATGTCGCTGGAACCGGATTTGCGAAACCCCATCTGCAATTTTTGTTCTTTTGGCCGATAGTTCAGACTCAAACGTGCGCGACGACGATAGCCCCACGGGGCATCAGCTATAACATCCGACACCTCACATTTCATTAAACGCGACAACGCCGCGCTTTTGCTACGCTGCTGCAATGAGATGCTGGCATGCTGCTGCTGGCAACCGCCGCACACGCCAAAATGCGGGCAACGTGGCGCTTCACGCTGTGGGCTGTCGTTTAAACGTCGTTTTACTTGCGCGCGGGCAAACTGTTTTTTATCTTCGGTAATCACCACCTCGGCGCTTTCCTGGGGTAGCAATTCCGGTATAAACAACGCCTTTCCGTTATGGCGAGCGACGCCCTGACCGAAAGGATCAAGGTCATTGACGGTAACGGTTATGATCTGACGCGTCGTCACGCGTCGTTTTGCAGAGTAGAATTGCGCCATCGACGAGATATTTCTCTATTTAACAGTGTGACCCTAATTGTCCCATAACGGAACTCCATGACCAACTACAGCCTGCGCGCACGCATGATGATTCTGATCCTGGCCCCGACCGTCCTGATAGGTTTGTTGCTCAGTATCTTTTTTGTTGTGCATCGCTATAACGACTTGCAGCGTCAACTGGAAGATGCTGGTGCCAGCATCATTGAACCACTCGCGGTCTCCAGCGAATATGGCATGAACCTGCAAAACAGGGAATCCATCGGCCAGCTTATCAGCGTGCTGCATCGTCGCCATTCCGATATCGTGCGGGCAATTTCTGTTTATGACGAAAATAACCGACTGTTCGTCACCTCTAATTTTCATCTCGATCCGTCTGAAATGCAGTTGGCGACAGGTTCACCGTTTCCCCGGAAGCTGAGCGTCACCCGGCACGGGGATATCATGATCCTGCGAACCCCTATTATATCGGAAAGCTATTCACCGGATGAATCCGCCGTAAGCGACGCCAAAAACACCAAAAATATGCTGGGGTATGTGGCGCTTGAGCTGGACCTTAAGTCCGTACGATTGCAGCAGTACAAAGAGATCTTTATCTCCAGCGTAATGATGCTGTTTTGTATTGGTATTGCGTTAATTTTCGGCTGGCGTCTGATGCGCGACGTGACCGGCCCGATTCGCAATATGGTAAATACCGTTGACCGAATACGTAGAGGACAGCTCGACAGCCGCGTGGAAGGTTTCATGCTGGGCGAGCTGGATATGCTCAAAAATGGTATCAACTCGATGGCGATGTCTCTCGCGGCCTACCATGAAGAGATGCAGCACAACATCGATCAGGCCACCTCTGACCTGCGCGAAACGCTGGAGCAGATGGAAATCCAGAACGTCGAGCTGGATCTGGCGAAAAAACGCGCCCAGGAAGCGGCACGTATTAAGTCTGAGTTTCTGGCAAACATGTCCCACGAGCTGCGAACACCGCTGAATGGCGTGATTGGCTTCACCCGTCTGACGCTAAAAACCGAGCTCAACACCACACAGCGCGATCACCTGAATACCATTGAACGCTCGGCTAACAATCTACTGGCCATCATCAATGATGTACTCGACTTCTCCAAACTTGAGGCGGGCAAGCTGATTCTGGAAAGCATTCCGTTCCCGCTGCGCAGCACGCTGGATGACGTCGTTACGCTGTTAGCGCATTCATCCCATGATAAAGGGCTTGAGCTGACGCTGAATATTAAGAATGACGTACCGGACAACGTCATCGGTGACCCGTTGCGTTTACAGCAGGTGATCACCAATCTGGTCGGCAATGCCATCAAATTTACCGAGGGCGGTAATATCGATATTCTGGTCGAGAAACGCGCCCTCAGTAACACGAAAGTGCAAATTGAAGTACAAATCCGCGATACCGGGATCGGTATTCCTGAGCGCGATCAATCCCGTCTGTTCCAGGCTTTCCGTCAGGCGGATGCCAGTATTTCCCGGCGTCATGGCGGAACCGGGCTAGGTCTGGTCATTACGCAAAAACTGGTCAACGAAATGGGTGGAGATATCTCCTTCCACAGCCAACCTAATCGGGGTTCCACGTTCTGGTTCCATATCAGCCTCGATCTCAACCCTAACGTGCTTATTGATCGTTCGACAACCCGATGCCTTGCCGGTAAACGACTGGCCTACGTCGAACCTAACGCCACCGCCGCGCAATGCACGTTAGATATCTTGAGTGAAACACCGCTGGAGGTGATTTACAGCCCTTCGTTCTCCGGGTTGCCAGCGGAGCACTACGACATTCTGTTGCTGGGCATTCCGGTCACTTTGCGCGAACCACTCACCATGCAGCATGAGCGGCTGGCAAGCGCAGCAGCGATGTCCGACTTCCTGTTGCTAGCCTTGCCTTGTCATGCACAAATTAACGCTGAGAAATTGAAACAGGGCGGTGCGGCGGCGTGTCTGTTGAAACCTCTCACCTCAACCCGCTTACTGCCCGCGCTGACAGAGTATTGTCAGCTGAACCACAGCGCGGATCCGCTGCTGATAGATGAAAGCAAAATTGCGATGACTGTTATGGCGGTAGACGACAACCCGGCGAACCTCAAGCTGATTGGCGCATTGCTGGAAGATAAGGTCCAGCACGTCGTGCTTTGCGACAGCGGGCATCAGGCGGTGGATCGCGCCAGACAAATGCCGTTTGACCTGATCCTGATGGATATTCAGATGCCAGACATGGACGGTATTCGTGCCTGCGAACTAATCCACCAGCTTCCTCATCAACAGCAGACACCGGTCATTGCGGTCACCGCACACGCCATGGCCGGGCAGAAAGAGAAGCTGCTCAGCGCCGGGATGAACGATTACCTGGCGAAGCCTATCGAGGAAGATAAGCTGCATAATCTGCTGTTACGTTACAAACCGGGCGCAAGCACATCACTGCGGGCACTCACCGCAGAACCTCTTGAGCCGGTCGTCAATCCGAACACGACGCTCGACTGGCAACTGGCATTAAGGCAAGCCGCGGGTAAGAACGATTTGGCGCGGGATATGCTGCAAATGCTGATCGATTTTCTGCCTGAGGTGCGTAACAAAATCGAAGAGCAACTGGTCGGAGAGAACCCCGAAGGGCTGGTGGATATGATTCACAAGCTGCACGGCAGTTGCGGTTATAGTGGTGTCCCCCGCATGAAAAACCTGTGTCAGCTCATTGAACAACAGCTACGCAGTGGAACCAAAGAAGAAGAGCTGGAGCCTGAGTTTTTAGAGCTTCTGGATGAAATGGACAACGTTGCACGCGAAGCGAAACGGATATTGGGGTGATATTCGCCGGATGCGGCGTAAACGCCTTATCCGGCCTACAGGTTTCACTGTTTACCGTAGAGCCGATAAGCGTCGTGCATCGGGCAGTAAACGCCTTATCCGGTCTACAGGTTTCGCTGTTTACCGTAGGCCCGATAAGCGTCGCGCATCGGGCAGTAAACGCCTTATCCAGCCTACAGGCTTCGCTGTTTGCCGTAGGCCCGATAAGCGTCGCGCATCGGGCAGTAAACGCCTTATCCGGCCTACAGGTTTCGCTGTTTGCCTTAGGCCCGATAAGCGTCGCGCATCGGGCACATCGACGAATGCGGCTAACAATTCAGCGTAATTGCTGCCCTGCTTTAAGCGTTGCGGCTACGTTTCGCGCCGTCATTCGTACGTTGTCGCTCGCGTTCTTTAGCGCCTCATCCAGGGTACAGATGGTATAGATGACGCTGAAAACCGCATCCAGCCCATGCTCGTGTACGACCCCCACATCGGCCGTCAGGCTACCTGCGATACCGATAACCGGCTTGTTGTAACGCTTTGCGACCTTCGCCACGCCAACCGGAACCTTACCGTGAATGGTCTGACTATCCATGCGCCCTTCACCTGTGACCACTAAATCCGCATCCGCAACGCAGGCATCAAGGTGTAACGCATCGGTCACTATCTCAATACCGCAGCGTAACTGTGCGCCGCAAAACGCATACAGCGCCGCCCCCATACCACCAGCCGCACCACCACCGGCCAGATCCAGCACGTTGACGTCCAGATCGCGGGCAATAAGTCGCGCATAGTGCGTGAGCGCCCGATCCAGGCGGGTAATCATCTCCGGCGTAGCCCCTTTTTGCGGACCAAAAACCGCAGATGCGCCCTCTTTTCCAGTCAACGGGTTGGTCACATCGCAAGCCACTTCAATACGGCACCCGGCAAGACGGCTGTCTAACTGAGAAATATCAATCCGGGACAGAGATTCCAGACCGATTCCGCCTTGCGCAATTTCGTTATTTTGCGCATCCAGCAATTTTGCTCCCAGCGCTTGCACCATCCCGGAACCGCCATCATTGGTGGCGCTACCGCCAATCCCAATGATGATATGCTCAACGCCAGCGTCCAGCGCATGACGGATTAACTCCCCGGTTCCCCAGGAGGTGGTTTTCAGCGGATCGCGTAGCCTCGCAGGAACTTGTTCCAGTCCGCTGGCGGCCGCCATTTCGATAAACGCCGAGCGCTCATCACCAGATAAACCATAAAATGCCTGAATTGTGTTGCCCAAAGGGCCGGTAACATCAACATGCACAAGGTGACCTTGCGTTGCGGCAACCATCGCTTCTACCGTTCCTTCACCGCCATCTGCAACCGGGATCTTCATGTAATCCGCATCGGGCCAGATCTCACGAAACCCCTGCTCTATAGCCGTTGCCACCTCAAGCGCACTCAAACTTTCCTTATAGGAATCGGGTGCGATTACTATTTTCATAAAGCATCCTTACGCATGTTGATTATGTTAAGCATACACCAGGAGCAAAACCGCTCACTCTATAGGAGCGGTCCTGGATCACTTAGCGAACCATGCACGGACGCTTATTATCAAACGTCCAGTTCGGGATAAGATACTGCATACCCATCGCATCATCACGCGCACCCAGTCCATGTTGCTGGTACAGCTCATGCGCTTTCATGACCTGATCCATATCCAGCTCCACGCCCAGACCCGGTTTTGCCGGAACCTGCACCATGCCGCCTTTGATTTCAAACGGCTCTTTGGTCAAGCGCTGGTTGCCTTCCTGCCAGATCCAGTGGGTGTCGATAGCGGTTATTTTACCCGGAGCCGCCGCCGCGACATGCGTAAACATCGCCAGCGAAATATCAAAGTGATTGTTAGAGTGCGATCCCCAGGTCAGCCCGAACTCATGGCACATCTGCGCCACACGGACAGAACCCTGCATGGTCCAGAAGTGCGGGTCCGCCAGTGGGATATCCACAGACTGCAACGACAGCGTATGCCCCATCTGACGCCAGTCGGTGGCGATCATGTTGGTGGCGGTCGGCAGACCGGTGGCGCGGCGGAACTCCGCCATCACTTCACGACCAGAGAAGCCCTGCTCGGCACCGCACGGATCTTCCGCATAGGCCAGAGAACCCTTCAGATATTTGCCGATCTTAATCGCTTCATTTAGCGACCACGCGCCGTTCGGATCCAGCGTGACGCGGGCCTGCGGAAAGCGTTTCGCTAGCGCGACAATAGATTCCGCTTCTTCTTCCCCGGCCAGTACGCCGCCTTTCAGTTTAAAGTCGTTGAAACCATACTTCTCATACGCGGCTTCCGCCAGGCGCACTACCGCATCCGGGGTCATCGCTTCTTCATGACGCAGACGATACCAGTCGCATTTCTCATCCGGCTGACTCTGGTACGGCAGCGGCGTTGCCTTACGGTTACCCACGAAGAACAGGTAACCCAACATTTCAACTTCACTACGCTGCTGGCCATCCCCCAGCAAAGAGGCGACGTTTACGCCCAAATGCTGACCTAACAGATCCAACATGGCCGCTTCGATCCCAGTAACCACATGAATAGTGGTACGTAAATCGAAGGTCTGCAAACCGCGACCGCCCGCATCACGATCGGCAAAAGTATTGCGTACTGCATTCAGCACATTTTTATATTCGCCTAACGTTTTGCCTACCACCAACGGGATCGCATCTTCCAGCGTTTTGCGGATTTTTTCGCCGCCGGGAATTTCACCCACGCCGGTATGACCGGAGTTATCTTTAATAATCACAATATTGCGCGTGAAGAACGGAGCATGTGCGCCGCTCAGGTTCATCAACATGCTGTCATGACCCGCAACCGGAATAACCTGCATAGAGGTAACCAATGGGGTAGAAAATTGTGCGCTCATAATTAAGTCCTTATTCAAAATTAGTGGCGGCCGAAAACGGGACGTTTACGGTCAAAAGTCCATCCGGGGATCAGATACTGCATTGGGCCTGCGTCATTACGCGCGCCGCCGGGCAGCGCCTTATAGGCTTCATGCGCTTTCTGTACCTGATCCCAGTCCAGTTCCACGCCCAGACCGGGCGCATCGGGTACCGCAATTTTTCCGTTTTTAATCTCCAGCGGATTTTTGGTCAGACGGCAATCGCCCTCCTGCCAGATCCAGTGGGTATCAATAGCCGTTGGATTACCCGGTGCAGCCGCACCAACGTGGGTGAACATCGCCAGGGAAATATCAAAATGATTGTTAGAATGGCAGCCCCAGGTCAGGCCCCAGTCATCGCATAACTGTGCCACGCGTACCGCGCCAGAAAGGGTCCAGAAGTGCGGATCGGCCAGCGGAATATCTACTGAATTCAGCATCACCGCATGGCCCATTTCACGCCAGTTGGTAGCTATCATGTTCGTTGCTACCGGCAGACCGGTTGCACGGCGGAACTCGGCCATCACTTCACGGCCAGAAAAACCCTGTTCAGCGCCGCATGGATCTTCGGCGTAGGTCAGAACATCGTTCAGCCCTTTACACAGGGAGATGGCTTCATCCAGCAGCCAGGCACCGTTGGGATCAACCGTAATACGCGCATCCGGGAAGCATTTTTTCAGCGCACGAGCGGTGTCGATTTCCTGCTCGCCAGGCAGTACACCGCCCTTGAGTTTGAAATCTTTAAAGCCGTAGCGATCCTGCGAAGCCTGAGCCAGACGTACCACAGCCTCACTGTTCATCGCTTGCTGATGACGCAGGTGATACCACTCATGGTTTCCCGGCGTGCTTTCCAGATACGGTAAATCGGTCTTTGTGCGATCGCCCACGTAGAACAGATAGCCGAGTACGGTGACCGTATCGCGCTGCTTGCCCGGCCCTAACAGTTCACAAACCGGCACGTTCAGCGCCTTACCCAGCAGGTCGAGCAATGCGGCTTCCAGCGCCGCTACCGCATTGACCCGCAGTTCAAAGGTCCAGGCGCCTTTGCCAAAGGTGTCAAAATCAGCGGCCTGGTTGCCTTTATGCACCTGCTGCACCACCTTATTCAGGCGCGCCACTTCCTGGCCCAGCACCTGCGGAATCGCATCCACCAGCGTCTGATAAATCACTTCACCACCAGGCGCTTCACCGACACCGGTGTTTCCGGCATTATCGGTGAGCACCACGATATTACGAGTAAAGTATGCGTTATGCGCGCCGCCAATATTGAGCAGCATGCTGTCATGACCGGCCACCGGGATGACCTTCATATCGGTAATAACGGGACTCGATTGTGTTGTCATCATCATTGTCCTGCGACAGGTTTCAGTTCGATACGTTTAATATCGCCCACCAGCACCAGATAGCTCACCACCGCAATCAGCGCATGTACCCCGACGTAAATCAACGCGCCGTTAAACGAGCCGGTAGTCCCGACGATGTAGCCGATAGCAATTGGCGTGACGATGCCGGAGATGTTGCCAAACATATTGAACAAACCGCCGCTCAGACCGCTGATCTCTTTAGGTGCGGTATCAGCCATCACTGCCCATCCCAGCGCACCGATACCTTTGCCGAAGAAGGCCAGCGCCATAAAGCCGATGATCATCCACTCCACATTGACGTAGTTACAGAACACCATCACCATCGACAGCAGCATACCGAGTACGATTGGCGTTTTACGGGCGATATTCAGCGAACCGGTACGGCGCATCAACCAGTCGGAAATAATGCCGCCGAGCACGCCGCCGGCGAATCCGCAAATGGCCGGAACCGAAGCAACAAAGCCAGCTTTCAAAATCGACATACCGCGAGCCTGCACCAGATAAACCGGGAACCAGGTGATAAAGAAGTAGGTCAGCGCGTTAATGCAGTATTGGCCGATGTAAATCCCGATCATCATCCGTGAACCCAGCAGCTGTTTGATTTGCCCCCACTTCACGCTAAACGGCACTTTTGTTTTGGCTGCCGCCTGATCCATGTTGATCAGCGCCCCACCTTCGGCAATGTACTCCAGCTCTTTTTGGTTTACGCCCGGGTGCTGGTTCGGTTCATGAATCACCTTCAGCCAGACGAAGCTGATAACAATCCCAAGACCGCCCATAAAGAAGAACACGTGCGACCAACCCACTTCGTGGGTCAGCCAACCCATGATTGGCGCGAAGATAACGGTGGCAAAGTATTGCGCAGAGTTAAAGATAGCGACCGCTGTGCCCCTTTCCTGTGCCGGGAACCACGCCGCCACAATACGACTGTTGCCGGGGAAGGAGGGCGCTTCAGCTAAACCGACGAGGAAACGCAGAGTAAACAGCGCAACGATAATGCCGAAACCACTGAAGATATCGACAAAACCCTGCAACAGGGTAAACATGGACCAAATAAAGATGGACCAGAAATAAACGCGTTTTGAACCAAAGCGGTCGAGCAACCAGCCGCCGGGGATCTGGCCGATAACATAGGCCCATGAGAAAGCGGAGAATACATACCCCATCCCTACCGCATCCAGACCAATGTCTTTGGCCATCTCCGAACCGGCAATGGATAAGGTGGCGCGATCGCCGTAGTTGAAGGATGTGACGATAAACAGCATCACCACTATCCAGTAGCGAGCGTTAGTGCGTTTTTCCGCGCTGCTCGCCGCCTGACTTAATGAACTCATTGTTGCACTCCTGAATCCTGGCTTTCGCCAGTTCATTCTGTACAGCACCTGTAGGGTGATCAGAATGAGAGGTTAGTGTGTGGCAGTGTTGGTACAGCTCAGGGCCGTTTTATTCTGACTCGCTGCCATTCCGGGAACTGACGGGAAAAGTATATGAAGGAGTGCCACTTGCCCTCACCGTGCATGAACACAACATTAGGGAGACAGTGAGAAGTTGTTTGGGGCATAAGCCCAAAGTAGTGGAAGTTAGTTCACGTAATTGGGGTTTTATTGCCGGGTGGCGGCTTCGCCTGGCCCGGCTTGCGGTTCAAATGGGGGTTGCATGCCCGTACGGGCGAGGGAGTTATTTAAGCAAGGTTCCCCAGTTTTCTACCCAGGGATTGGATTCGCTTTCCGGTTCAGGATGCTCGCTGGCATCAATCAGCAGCATTTCTCCTACACGGTGGGCGCTTTGTTCCTGCAACAGCGCATCGAACTGCTTGCCGCCATTGCAGAAATTAACGTAGCTACTGTCGCCCAGCCCAATTACCCCGTAATGCAGATTTGGCTGGAAACCGAGATTATCTTTGATCCCCTGAAACAGCGGCACGATGCTATCCGGCAGATCGCCCTGCCCGGTCGTGGAAGTCACTACCAGCACATATTTATCCTGATATGCCTGCCAGTCGCTAAGCTCCGGATCTTCGAACACCGTAGCTTTATGACCCTGCGCCGTCAAAATAGCTTCGGCCTCTTCGGCAACCAGCAGCGCGTTTCCGTACATCGTGCCGACAAAAATTCCAATTTCCGCCATAACCGTAATCTCCTGGGACTTAAGAATCTATCTGCTCATCCTGACCTGACAGCTCGCTGAACTCAACCCTTTCATTCTCAGGGAGAAGTCCACGCCAGCCAAACTGTGATAACGCCTGCATCCAGACGTCATCCAGTCCGGCGCGAATAACCAGCGGTTCGCCGGTGAAAGGATGGGTCAGCGCAAGCTGGCTGGCATGCAGCATCAATCTCTGGCAACCGAAATGCTCTGCGGCGCTGCGGTTTTGCCGCAAATCACCGTGCTTGCTGTCGCCGATAATCGGATGGCGCAAGTGCGCCAGATGGCGTCTGAGCTGGTGTTTGCGACCGGTTTTAGGGTCCAGCTCCACCAGCCCGTAACGGGTAGTCGGATAACGCCCGGTCGCTACCGGCATTTCTACCGTTGCCAGGCCACGGTAATGGGTGACAGCAAGCTGCGGGCCTTTATCATCGCGGGCAAACTTATCGGCAATCTTATCCAGCTCTTCGACCAGCGGGTAATCCAGCACGGCATCATCCATCAGCCAGCCACGCACAATCGCATGATAGCGTTTCTGTATTTGATGATGTTCAAACTGCTGGGACAGCAAACGCCCGGCTTCGCTGGACAGTCCCATCAGCAGCACGCCGGAGGTTGGTCTGTCGAGTCGATGGGCGGTAAATACGTGCTGACCAATTTGGTCGCGCACCGTTTGCATCACCACCACTTTCTCATCCCGGTCGAGCCAACTGCGGTGAACCAACCAGCCCGAAGGTTTATTGACGGCGACCAGCCATTCGTCCTGATAAAGAATTTCCAGCATCAGGCGTTATCACTTGTAAACAGCGCATCCAGCTCCTGCAATGCCGCCAGAAGAATGTCGCGTTGCGGGTGATCGGCTGCCAGCGCCATTTCGTAATACGGTGCGACGGCAAAAGCCTGCGGAAGCGGCTGCGCGTTATCAATCAACGTATGCATGCGGGGAATCAACACCCACTGCAGCCACTCGACCGGTTCCATGGTATCCATACAAAAAGGCTGCGTACTGGTAAACAGATGCTCTGCTGGCTCATCCATCCGCCAGTGATGATGTTCACGCAGTAGCGCTTCAAGTGCGTGTAACTGCTGGCGCACACGGTCATGAGTCGTCATGAAATTAACCTCAATGATGAAAAAATCTGGCGCGAAGAATAGCACTAGTGAAGGGAAATAAAAAAAGGGAGCACTGTAAAAACAGTGCTCCCGGTTCGTTTCGCAGCATTCCAGCTACTTTTAGTGCTCCCTGCTCATCCTTGACAACTTTTCCTGTGGTCTTGCGACCGTGTTCATCCTGAACTTTTGCATCCTGCTCACATCACCCCGATGTGAAAACTTCATCCTGAAGTATCCTGGCCATCCAGACCCGCCGAACATCCTGACCGGCTCTCATTCTCCATCCTGGAGGTGTCCTTTAACGCATCCAGCGTCTTCCTCTTTGCTTCGTCCTGAAGCCTGTCCTTGCAACACCGTCCTGGTGTGTCCTGGCGAAGAGCCATCATCCTGATGTTCTCTTCGTTGTGCGACTCCTTGTCGACAGATATAGAATCGCCTGTTTCGCTTTGTCTTACAAGATGCTTACAGGCTTACCCTTACGATTATTTTCGTATGAAAGTTGACAATAAAACACTAACCAATTGAATAATAATAAATTATTATTTTATCAACTCATTAAGTCTTTACTTATCACCTGGCAATGTCCTACAGGGTTTGTAAGAGATCTCTCACAAGGTTCAGGGCAAACTGGATTACAGAACTGGCTTAAGTTGAGTGAGGAATTCCGCAAGTGAGGCCGCCAGCACCGTTCGTTTACGGGTTCCCAGCGTTTCTTTGCACACTTCACCGGACAGATTGCACACCGAAATGACGTCAAGCTCATTATCTTGTGTGGCAATAAAAAGCGTAGGTGATAGCTTGAGGCGCTTTTGCGTAACCAGATGACCAATCAGGTTTTCCTGAACGCGCCTGAAGTCATCTTCACTCCAGGTTTGCAGCAGCGTGAGCTTTTCATCCGCAAACTGCGCGTGCATATCACCAGCAAACTGGGTGGTGTAAAAAGCGTGAACGGCAGGTTGTACCACAATATCAAAGGCCCGTTCAACCGCATTGAGGTTATTTTCGCCGACAAAAGGTTGAGGCTGCCAAAATACCGCATCGTCTGTGGAAGAAATGATGCACGGAGAAGGTACGCCATACAGCTCTTCGCTGAGCGGCCAACTGTGTTTTTTTTCATGCCATGCGTCGCAATAACGCGTCGTAAAGGCTATCAACGCCTGCGCTGTCAATTCGTCCACTGATTTCTCTCTTCACAAAAGCCAGGATACACTTGTCGCATAGTGTATCTGGTTTATGACGGTGAAACATGTCCTCTTATGAAAATCATCAGGCGCTTAACGGCCTGACACTCGGTAAATCAACGGATTACCGAGACAATTACGATGCAAGTCTGTTGCAGGGCGTTCCGCGCAGCCTGAATCGCGACCCGCTGGATTTAAAGGCCGATAACTTGCCTTTTCACGGTGCGGATATCTGGACGCTGTATGAACTGTCGTGGCTGAATGCCAACGGCTTACCGCAAGTCGCGGTCGGTCACGTGGAACTGGATTACACCAGCGTAAATCTGATTGAGTCGAAAAGCTTTAAGCTTTACCTGAACAGTTTTAACCAGATGCGTTTTGATTCCTGGGACGCGGTACGCCAGACGCTGGAAAACGATCTGCGCGCCTGCGCTCAGGGCGATGTCAGCGTGGCGCTGTACCGCCTTGACGAACTGGAAGGGCAGCCGATAGCCCACTTTAATGGGACCTGTATCGACAATCTGGATATCGTCATCGACAACTATCAGTTCAGCACTGCGTATCTGGAAAATGCCGTGAGCAGTGAAAAGGCAGTCGAAGAGACGCTGGTCAGCCACCTGCTGAAATCCAACTGTCTGATCACCCACCAGCCCGACTGGGGCTCCATACAAATTCAGTATCGTGGACGGAAAATCGACAGAGAGATGCTGCTGCGTTATCTGGTCTCCTTCCGCCACCATAATGAATTTCATGAGCAGTGCGTGGAACGTATTTTCAATGACATTCTGCGCTTCTGCCAGCCAGAGAAACTGAGCGTCTACGCACGCTACACGCGACGTGGTGGTCTGGACATTAACCCATGGCGCACCAACACCGATTTCACTCCGGCAACCGGTCGTCTGGTACGTCAGTAATCTTTTTTCTCAATTTTGCGTGCCGGATTCCGCGCGCAAGGTTGTGAAAGGTCATAAGCCAGGGCTATTGTAATCAATAGGGAATGACGTGTTGCGTCCCATAAGGAGTTTACTTGATTACACATATTAGCCCGCTTGGCTCAATGGACATGTTGTCGCAGCTGGAAGTCGATATGCTTAAACGCACGGCCAGCAGCGACCTGTATCAACTGTTTCGTAACTGTTCGCTTGCCGTTCTGAACTCCGGCAGTTTGACTGACAACAGTAAAGAACTGCTGTCCCGCTTTGAAAGTTTCGATATTAACGTACTGCGCCGCGAACGGGGCGTGAAGCTGGAACTGATCAACCCACCTGAAGATGCGTTTGTTGATGGACGCATTATTCGTGCGCTACAGGCTAACCTGTTTGCCGTACTGCGCGACATTCTGTTCGTAAATGGACAGATCCATAACGCCGGTCGTTTTCAGCATCTGGATCTCGAAAGCTCGGTGCATATTACCAACCTCGTATTCTCGATCCTGCGTAATGCCCGGGCGCTGCACGTCGGTGAAGCGCCGAACATGGTCGTCTGCTGGGGCGGTCAC
Source organism: Citrobacter sp. Cpo032 (assembly GCF_030332975.1). Lineage (NCBI taxonomy): Bacteria > Pseudomonadati > Pseudomonadota > Gammaproteobacteria > Enterobacterales > Enterobacteriaceae > Citrobacter > Citrobacter sp. Cpo032. Next base: position 194,507 of record NZ_JAOWGU010000035.1, on the reverse strand, counting down.
TCAATCAACGAAAATGAGTACCTGTATGCCCGTCGCGTCGGCACCCAACTGGGCCTGCGCGAACTGAACATCTGTACCGGCTGCGGCCCGGGGGCGATGGAAGCGCCAATGAAAGGCGCTGCGGTCGGCCACGCCCAGCAGCGATACAAAGACAGCCGCTTTATTGGCATGACCGAACCGTCAATCATCGCCGCTGAACCGCCTAACCCGCTGGTAAACGAACTGATCATCATGCCGGACATTGAAAAACGTCTGGAAGCGTTCGTGCGTATCGCCCACGGTATTATCATCTTCCCGGGTGGCGTAGGGACAGCAGAAGAGCTGCTGTATCTGCTGGGGATCCTGATGAATCCGGCCAACAAAGATCAAGTGCTGCCGCTGATCCTGACCGGACCAAAAGAGAGTGCGGATTACTTCCGCGTGTTGGACGAATTTATCGTGCACACGCTGGGGGAAGATGCGCGTCGCCACTATCGCATTATCATTGACGATGCGGCAGAAGTGGCACGTCTGATGAAAAAAGCGATGCCGCTGGTGAAAGAAAACCGTCGCGACACAGGAGATGCTTACAGCTTTAACTGGTCGATTCGTATCGCGCCCGATCTGCAGATGCCGTTCGAGCCGTCCCATGAAAACATGGCCAACCTGAAGCTGTACCCGGATCAACCCGTTGAAGTATTGGCCGCCGACCTGCGTCGTGCATTCTCGGGTATTGTGGCCGGTAACGTGAAGGAGGTCGGCATTCGCGCCATCGAAGAGTTTGGCCCGTACAAAATCCACGGTGACCGCGAAATGATGCGCCGCATGGACGATCTCCTGCAGGGCTTTGTTGCACAACATCGCATGAAGTTGCCAGGCTCCGCGTACATCCCTTGCTACGAGATCTGCGCCTGACCTTCAACACCCGCTAGCAGCGCTATAGCGGTGACAGTTTTGTCCATATCAAAGCCGGGTTTGGCGCATGCGCCTCCCGGCTTTTTTTAGTGATACCAGTCACATAGCTCAGACGATTATATAAATACCAATGATATGTCGTTAAATATAACGCGATACGCAAACGATTACCTTGAAAAACCAACCGTGATTTATCTTATAAAATTATTATTAGTCGCCGAAATCATCTAAAAACAACAGTTTTTACAGCGCAACGCTCGTATCTTCGCGCCTTCGCTTTCATGAGATATGTCGTTAATGTTAGCCTTCGCGCCCGTAAATTCGCTTTGACTATTTTTTAACAGATTAATGGCCCAAATTTATCCACATAAAAGGTGGATTATTGCATTTGGGATCCCGATCACTGATACATTCATTACTAAAATGTATCTTTCCGCCCGCAAATTATTACGGCGAAAAATTATATAAAAAATCGCTCAACGAATTTCGATTTACAGTCGGGTGCTTTCTCATTGGATTGAACCCAAACCCGACTTTTTAAGCTTCCTCCAGGAGAAATAGATGGAAAACACTCAAACCAGCACTATCGTTACGGGCCAGACCCGCAGCGCATGGCGCAAGACAGATACCATGTGGATGCTGGGCCTTTACGGCACGGCGATTGGCGCGGGTGTATTGTTCCTGCCGATTAACGCAGGCGTAGGCGGTATGATCCCGCTGATCATCATGGCGATCCTTGCCTTCCCAATGACTTTCTTTGCACACCGCGGCCTGACTCGCTTTGTGCTGTCCGGTAAAAATCCGGGTGAAGACATCACCGAAGTTGTAGAAGAACACTTTGGTGTTGGTGCAGGTAAACTGATTACCCTGCTCTACTTCTTCGCTATCTACCCGATTCTGTTGGTTTACAGCGTAGCAATCACCAACACGGTTGAAAGCTTCCTGACCCACCAGCTGGCGATTACGCCGCCGCCGCGCGCAATCCTGTCACTGATCCTGATTGTCGGCATGATGACCATCGTGCGCTTCGGTGAGCAGATGATCGTTAAGGCGATGAGCATCCTGGTATTCCCGTTCGTTGCGGCTCTGATGCTGCTGGCGCTGTACCTGATCCCTCAGTGGAGCGGTGCGATTCTGGAAACCATGTCATTTGACTCTGCGGCAACCACCGGCAACGGCCTGCTGTTGACCCTGTGGCTGGCAATTCCGGTAATGGTTTTCTCCTTCAACCACTCTCCGATCATCTCCTCCTTCGCCGTGGCGAAGCGTGAAGAGTACGGTGATGAAGCAGAGAAAAAATGCTCCAAGATTCTGGCATTCGCTCACATCATGATGGTACTGACCGTTATGTTCTTCGTCTTCAGCTGCGTGTTCAGCCTGACTCCGGCAGACCTGGCAGCAGCGAAAGAGCAGAACATCTCGATTCTGTCTTACCTGGCGAACCACTTTAACGCGCCGATTATTGCCTGGATGGCACCGATCATCGCGATTATCGCTATCACCAAATCCTTCCTGGGCCACTACCTGGGCGCACGTGAAGGCTTCAATGGTATGGTGATTAAGTCTCTGCGTGGCAAAGGCAAATCCATCGAAATCAACAAACTGAACAAAATCACTGCTCTGTTCATGCTGGTAACCACCTGGATTGTGGCGACGCTGAACCCAAGCATCCTCGGCATGATTGAGACCCTGGGTGGCCCAATCATCGCGATGATTCTGTTCCTGATGCCGATGTATGCCATTCAGAAAGTACCGGCAATGCGTAAGTACAGCGGCCATATCAGCAACGTCTTCGTTGTGATTATGGGCCTGATCGCTATCTCCGCTATTTTCTACTCTCTGTTCAGTTAATTCCCCTGCGCCGCTCCTCGGGGCGGCGCACCTCGATACACAATGGACGCCTCATGATTAGCGTATTCGATATTTTCAAAATCGGCATTGGCCCTTCCAGCTCCCACACTGTTGGCCCGATGAAAGCAGGCAAACAATTCACGGATGACCTGATTGCACGCGGAATTCTCACTGACGTAACCCGCGTAGTGGTTGATGTCTATGGCTCTTTATCTCTGACGGGGAAAGGTCACCATACCGACATCGCGATTATTATGGGCCTGGCGGGTAATCTGCCGGATACCGTAGACATTGATGCCATTCCGTCCTTTATCCAGGATGTGAATACTCATGGGCGTTTGCTGCTGGCAGACGGTCAACATGAGGTCGAGTTCCCGGTCGACAAGTGCATGAATTTCCATGCGGACAATCTGTCCCTGCACGAAAACGGGATGCGCATTACCGCACTGGCGGGCGAAAAGGCCATTTACAGCCAGACTTACTATTCCATTGGCGGTGGGTTCATCGTTGATGAAGAACATTTTGGTTTACCGAACAACTCTCCGGTAAACGTGCCATATCCGTATAAATCCGCAGCTGATTTGCAACGTCATTGCCAGGAAACCGGCCTGTCGCTTTCCGGTCTGATGATGCAAAATGAACTGGCGCTGCACAGCAAAGAAGAGCTGGAACAGCATTTTGCTAACGTCTGGGAAGTGATGCGTAGCGGGATTGAACGCGGCATCACCACCGAAGGTGTATTGCCGGGCAAACTGCGCGTTCCGCGTCGTGCTGCTGCGCTGCGTCGCATGTTGGTCAGCAGTGACAAAACCACCACTGACCCGATGGCGGTTGTTGACTGGATCAACATGTTCGCGCTGGCCGTGAACGAAGAAAACGCAGCCGGTGGACGCGTGGTGACTGCACCAACCAACGGTGCATGCGGGATTGTTCCTGCCGTACTGGCGTATTACGACAAGTTTATCCGTGAAGTGAACGCTAACTCGCTGGCACGCTACATGCTGGTCGCGAGCGCCATTGGTTCACTGTACAAGATGAACGCCTCTATCTCTGGTGCCGAAGTCGGCTGTCAGGGTGAAGTTGGCGTCGCCTGCTCCATGGCAGCGGCTGGTCTGGCTGAACTGCTGGGTGGTAGCCCAATGCAGGTGTGCATCGCGGCAGAAATCGGTATGGAACACAACCTGGGTCTGACCTGCGACCCGGTTGCTGGCCAGGTTCAGGTACCGTGCATTGAGCGTAATGCCATTGCTTCGGTTAAAGCGGTGAACGCTGCACGTATGGCGCTGCGCCGTACCAGTGAACCACGCGTGTGCCTCGATAAAGTTATCGAGACCATGTACGAAACCGGTAAAGACATGAACGCCAAATACCGCGAAACCTCTCGTGGTGGTCTGGCGATGAAGATTGTCACCTGCGATTAATTCTCAGCACATTTTCGTATCTGTAGGCCGGATAAGGCGCTCGCCGCATCCGGCTTTTATTGCCTGATGGCGCTTCGCTTATCAGGCTTACGGATAGCGCTCTTTCGCAATGCTCGTCTCCACTCGTCGTGAATGTTACCCTACAGACTAATTTGTTAGGGAGAACACCGTGGCCGTCCACCTACTCATTGTTGATGCACTGAATCTCATCCGCCGTATTCACGCCGTACAGGGCTCCCCCTGCGTGGAGGCATGCCAGCACGCGCTCGATCAGCTGATTATGCACAGTCAGCCCACGCACGCCGTGGCGGTATTTGATGATGAAGCGCGTAACTGCGGCTGGCGTCACCAACGGTTACCTGACTACAAAGCCGGTCGCCCGCCGATGCCTGACGATTTACACCAGGAAATGCCCGCCTTACGCGCCGCTTTTGAACAGCGCGGCGTCTGCTGCTGGGTATCCAGCGGGAATGAAGCCGATGATTTAGCCGCCACTCTGGCGGTAAAAGTTAGCCAGGCGGGACACCAGGCGACTATCGTCTCAACCGATAAAGGCTACTGTCAGCTACTCTCCCCGACGCTGCGTATTCGTGATTATTTCCAGAAACGCTGGCTGGATGCGCCGTTTATCGAGAAAGAGTTTGGCGTACTGCCGCAACAGCTGCCAGATTACTGGGGACTGGCCGGGATCAGCAGTTCTAAAATACCGGGGGTTGCCGGTATTGGTCCTAAAAGTGCCACACAACTGCTGGCACAGTTTCCAACGCTGGAAGCGCTGTATGAACATCTGGATGACGTACCGGAGAAATGGCGTAAGAAACTCGAAGAACATCGGGAGATGGCGTTTTTGTGCCGCGATATCGCGCGGCTGCAAACAGACTTACATATCGACGGAAACCTACAACAGCTACGGCTGGCGCGGTAGCCTTATTTCCTGATGGCGCTGCGCTTATCCGGCCTACTTATTGTACAACCCTGTAGGCCAGATAAACGCCAGGTGATTACCAGGCGGAATGGTACAGCTCAACGATATCCCCAAGGCTCGCTTCACGCGGGTTTCCCCCGGTACAAACATCGTCAAATGCGGCTTGCGCCAGCGCAGGAATATCCTCTTTACGGACGCCAACATCGCGTAGATGCAGTGGGATACCTACATCGCGATTAAGGGCGAAGACGGCATCCACCGCCGCTTTGCGTGCCTCTGCCAGCGTCAGTCCTTCAACCTTAACCCCCATTACCCGGGCGATATCGCGGAATTTTTCCCCGGTGAATTCGGCGTTATAGTGCATCACGTGCGGCAGCAAAATGGCATTCGCGACGCCGTGCGGCGTGTTGTAGAACGCGCCTAACGGGTGTGCCATGCCATGCACTAATCCCAGACCTACGTTGGAGAAACCCATCCCGGCAACGTACTGGCCCAGAGCCATCGCTTCCCCCGCCTGGCTGTCGCCCGCAACGGAACCGCGTAATGACCCGGCAATAATTTCGATGGCTTTAATGTGCAGCGCATCGGTAAGCGCCCACGCAGCCCGCGTGATGTAGCCTTCAATGGCATGAGTCAGTGCATCTACGCCAGTAGCCGCTTTTAATGCAGCAGGCATGCCGTCCATCATGTCAGCATCAATGAACGCCACCTGCGGGATGTCATGTGGATCGACACAAACAAACTTACGCCGATTCTCTTCGTCAGTGATCACGTAGTTAATGGTCACTTCCGCCGCCGTTCCCGCAGTGGTTGGGATAGCCATAACTGGTACGCTCGGGAAGCGTGTCGGCGATAACCCTTCAAGGCTGCGTACATCCGCAAACTCCGGGTTATTGTTAATAATGCCAATCGCTTTACAGGTATCCTGCGGGGAGCCTCCACCAATGGCGACCAGATAGTCTGCGCCGCTTTGCTGAAAGACACTCAATCCTTCCTGCACTACCGCAATGGTTGGATTAGGAATAACGCCTGAATAGATTTCCCATGCCAGACCTGCAGCATCCATTCGGGAAGTCACCTTCTCAACAACGCCGCACTGCACCAGATTTTTATCAGTCACAATCAACGCTTTGCGATAACCACGACGAATAACTTCATCGGTTAATGCGCCAACAGCTCCCCGGCCAAACCATGCCGTTTCGTTCAGAATCATTCTGTTCGCCATCGTTTTATCTCCTATTCTTCAATACGCAATCCATATGTTTTGAATTTTTCCAGCACAATAGCGATAGCCTCATCGTCCAGTACCGGAACCGGATCGGTAATCGCCAGCGTGCTGAGATAAAGCTGCGCCAGCACTTCCACTTCATGCGCTAACCACAGGGCTTTTTCCAGATTTTCCTCGCAGGCGATCAGCCCATGATGCTGCAACAGCGTTGCTTTTCGGTTTTTCAGCGCTACCGCAACGTGCTCGGAAAGCTCACGCGTGCCAAATGTCGCATATGGCGCACAGGGAATTGAGTTACCGCCAGCCGCCGCAATCATGTAATGGATTGCCGGGATTGGCCGGTTGAGAATAGAAACAGCAGTACAATGCACGGCATGATTATGGACCACCGCCTGAGCATCGGGACGCGTCTGATAAGCGGCCATATGGAACCGCCACTCGCTGGAAGGTAATTTCCCTTCTTCGTGCTGCCCCTCAGCATTGATGTACACAATGTGGGATTCGGTGAGTTTGTCATAGGGAATACCCGTCGGGGTAATTAACATCCCGTCCTGGTAACGCACACTTACATTACCCGCAGTCCCCTGATTCAACCCCAGACGGGTCATTTCCAGGCAGGTATTGATAATCTGCCGTGCCAGCGTATTTCGTTCCATTACTTACCTCTCTCAGTGAGTCAAAATGCGACAACAGAACATTGCTAATACCTCGACGCTCTGTTGATTTAAGCGGGTATTTGCTAACTATCATCATGCTGAATAAAGAGAAGGGAATTTTTAGCACTGGATTTTGTGATGTTCATCAACTAATAACGCTGAATAAAAACATGCAGGCATAATATTACAATTGCAAAATGTCCGTTCTTAATAAAACCATTGTAAAACGGTCATTTGCGAATAAATTGTTACCATTGCCCGTTTTCCACTTAACTAATTAATTCGGGCATTATCCCTGTGGCTTTTTAATTTATTTTTCTCAAACGGTCATTGTTTTAAAGAAATTAAAGTGATGATAATCACATAAACCCACCCCCTGAGCATAAATGTGACCACCATCATATTAATGGCCGGTTTTTATTTGAAAATGAATTCATGAGTTCATTCATGAAGGCCAATTTTATCTGGCAGGTTACCGGAACTCACCTGGATTAGCAGGTTGGTAAAAATCACCAATCGTACTCTTAAGCTGTTGAACATGCTTATGAACTGATGAGGATGCTATGGGAAACACATCAATACAAACACAAAGTTTTCATGCGGTAGAGCGGGGGCAGACAAAAAATTATGTCATTCCCTTCGCGTTACTCTGTTCACTGTTTTTTCTTTGGGCGGTTGCCAATAATCTTAATGACATTTTATTACCACAATTTCAGCAAGCTTTTACATTAACAAACTTTCAGGCTGGTCTGATTCAATCTGCTTTTTATTTTGGTTATTTCGTCATTCCAATCCCAGCCGGGATCTTGATGAAAAAACTAAGTTATAAAGCAGGCATTATTACCGGATTATTTTTATATGCCATCGGTGCAGCATTATTCTGGCCAGCGGCAGAGGTAATGAATTACACCTTATTCCTGATTGGCCTATTTATTATTGCGGCGGGCTTAGGTTGTCTGGAAACGGCTGCCAACCCCTTTGTAACCGTACTGGGCCCGGAAAGCGGCGGTCATTTCCGATTAAATCTCGCGCAAACTTTTAACTCATTTGGTGCCATTATTGCGGTTGTTTTTGGGCAAAGTCTTATTTTGTCTAATGTGCCACATCAATCTCAAGACGTACTCGATAAGATGGCGCCAGAACAGCTAAGCGCCTACAAGCACAGCCTGGTGTTATCGGTTCAAACCCCTTATATGATCATCGTCGCGGTCGTTTTGCTGGTCGCCCTGCTGATCATGTTTACCAGGTTTCCGACCCTGCAAAGTGACGATCACAGTGACAACGCTCAGAGTTCATTCTCCGCGTCTCTTTCCCGCCTGGTGCGCATTCGTCACTGGCGTTGGGCGGTACTGGCGCAGTTCTGCTACGTCGGTGCACAAACTGCCTGCTGGAGCTACCTGATTCGCTACGCAATCGAAGAGATCCCAGGCATGACGCCAGGTTTCGCCGCCAACTACCTGACCGGCACCATGGTGTGCTTCTTTATCGGTCGTTTCTCCGGCACCTGGCTTATCAGTCGCTTTGCGCCGCATAAAGTGCTGGCCGCATATGCCCTGCTTGCCATGATTCTGTGCCTGATTTCCGCTTTCACCGGTGGCCAGATCGGCCTGCTGGCCCTGACGTTGTGCAGCGCATTTATGTCGATTCAGTACCCAACCATTTTTTCTCTGGGGATCAAAAATCTGGGACAAGACACCAAATACGGCTCGTCTTTTATCGTCATGACCATCATTGGCGGCGGCATTGTGACCCCGGTGATGGGCTTTGTCAGCGATGCCGCTGGCAATATCCCGACCGCTGAACTGGTCCCGGCGCTTTGCTTCGCCATCATCTTTATTTTTGCCCGCTTCCGTTCACAAACGGCAGCCAACTGAATATTTATCCGAATAACGTGAGGAATCTGTGATGAAAAAAATCAGCTTACCAAAAATTGGTATTCGCCCGGTTATTGACGGACGTCGTATGGGTGTACGTGAGTCGCTCGAAGAGCAAACCATGAATATGGCTAAAGCTACCGCAGCGCTTATCACTGAAAAACTTCGTCATGCCTGCGGCGCACAAATTGAATGTGTGATTGCCGATACCTGTATCGCCGGCATGGCGGAATCCGCAGCCTGTGAAGAAAAATTCAGCAGCCAGAATGTTGGCGTGACGATTACCGTTACCCCATGTTGGTGCTACGGCAGTGAAACCATCGACATGGATCCGATGCGCCCGAAAGCGATCTGGGGCTTCAACGGCACGGAACGTCCGGGGGCGGTTTACCTGGCCGCCGCACTGGCAGCTCACAGCCAAAAAGGCCTTCCTGCCTTCTCCATCTATGGTCATGACGTACAGGATGCAGACGACACATCTATCCCTGCCGATGTTGAAGAAAAACTGCTGCGTTTTGCCCGTGCCGGCTTAGCGGTCGCCAGTATGAAAGGGAAAAGCTACCTGTCTGTCGGTGGTGTATCAATGGGCATCGCCGGTTCTATCGTCGACCATAACTTCTTTGAATCCTGGCTGGGTATGAAGGTGCAGGCGGTTGATATGACCGAGCTGCGTCGTCGCATTGACCAGAAAATCTATGATGAAACCGAGCTGGAAATGGCGCTGGCGTGGGCGGACAAAAACTTCCGCTACGGCGAAGATCAGAACGCGCAGCAATATAAGCGTAACGCTGAACAAAGCCGCGCAGTGCTGAAAGAAAGCCTGCTGATGGCTATGTGCATTCGCGACATGATGCAGGGTAACAAAAAACTGGCAGACAAAGGTCTGGTCGAAGAATCCCTGGGCTATAACGCGATCGCCGCGGGCTTCCAGGGGCAACGTCACTGGACCGATCAATACCCAAATGGCGATACCGCCGAAGCGTTGCTCAACAGTTCCTTTGACTGGAATGGCGTTCGTGAACCGTTCGTTGTCGCAACCGAAAACGACAGCCTGAACGGCGTAGCGATGCTGTTCGGCCATCAACTCACCGGCACGGCCCAGGTCTTTGCCGATGTGCGCACCTACTGGTCGCCAGAGGCGGTTGAACGCGTGACGGGTAAACCGCTGACCGGCCTTGCTGAGCACGGCATCATTCACTTGATTAACTCCGGTTCTGCGGCACTGGACGGTTCCTGCAAACAGCGCGACAGCGAAGGTAAACCGACCATGAAACCACACTGGGAAATCTCGCAGAAAGAGGCGGATGAATGCCTGGCGGCAACCGAATGGTGCCCGGCTATTCACGAATACTTCCGCGGGGGCGGTTACTCATCTCGCTTCCTGACTGAAGGCGGTGTGCCGTTCACCATGAGCCGTATCAACATCATCAAAGGGTTGGGACCGGTGCTGCAAATCGCGGAAGGCTGGAGCGTGGAATTGCCGAAAGATATGCACGACCAGCTTGATGCGCGTACCAACTCCACATGGCCAACCACCTGGTTTGCTCCGCGCTTAACCGGCAAGGGCCCGTTCAGCGATGTCTATTCCGTCATGGCTAACTGGGGCGCTAACCACGGGGTGCTGACGATTGGTCACGTAGGTGCGGACTTTATCACTCTGGCTGCCATGCTGCGTATCCCGGTGTGCATGCACAACGTGGAAGACGAGAAAATTTACCGTCCTTCCTCCTGGGCCGCCCACGGTATGGATACGGAAGGTCAGGATTACCGCGCTTGTCAGAACTACGGTCCGCTGTATAAGCGTTAAAAATCGAGCGATTGCCTGATGGCGGCGCGGCCTACGAAGCACACGGTTTTGTAGGCCGGATAAGGCGAAGCCGCCATCAGGTAATAGGTAATCTCCCAGGAGCAATTATGAAACAAGAGGTTATTCTGGTTCTCGACTGTGGCGCGACCAACGTACGGGCCATTGCCGTTGACCGACAGGGGAAGATTGTCGCCCGCGCAGCGACCCCGAACGCCAGTGACATCGCCGCAGAAAACAGTGCCTGGCACCAATGGTCGCTGGAGGCCATTCTGCAACGCTTTGCCGACTGCTGTCAGCGGCTTTCCTCACAATTGGCCGCCTGCCAAATTCGCGGGATCGCCGTCACCACCTTCGGCGTGGACGGCGCGCTGGTGGATAAGAACGGCAAACAACTGTACCCGGTGATCAGCTGGAAATGCCCACGTACCGCAGCGGTAATGGAGAATATCCATCGCTACATGTCACCGCAGCAGCTGCAGGAAATCTCCGGCGTTGGGGCGTTTAGCTTCAATACGCTGTACAAACTGGTGTGGCTGAAAGAGAACCACCCGCAATTACTGGAACAGGCGCACGCCTGGCTGTTTATCTCGTCGCTTATCAACCAACGTTTAACCGGCGAGTTCACAACTGACATCACCATGGCGGGAACCAGCCAGATGCTGGATATCCAGCAACGTGATTTCAGCCAGGACATTTTGCAGGCAACAGGCATACCGCGTCGCCTGTTTCCGCGTCTGGTTGAAGCAGGCGAACAAATTGGGGTACTGCAACGCGAGGCCGCCAGCCAGCTCGGACTTCCAGAGGGTATTCCAGTCATCTCTGCCGGACACGACACACAGTTTGCGCTATTTGGCGCAGGAGCCCAACAGGATGAACCGGTACTCTCTTCCGGCACATGGGAAATTCTGATGGTGCGCAGTGCGCAGGTAAATACCTCCCTGCTCAGCCATTATGCGGGCTCCACCTGTGAGCTGGATAGTCAGGCTGGGCTTAACAATCCCGGAATGCAGTGGCTGGCCTCCGGCGTGCTTGAATGGGTTCGAAAGCTGTTATGGACCGCGGACACGCCCTGGCAAACGTTGATTGATGAAGCTCGGGATATTCCCGCTGGTGCCGAAGGGGTGAAGATGCACTGCGACCTGCTGGCCTGTCAGAATGCAGGCTGGCAAGGGGTTACCCTCAATACTACCCGTGGACACTTTTATCGCGCCGCGCTGGAAGGACTGACAGAACAGCTGCAGCGGAATCTGCAAACGCTGGAAAAAATCGGCCATTTCCAGGCCACTGAACTGCTATTAGTTGGCGGGGGCAGCCGCAACATCTTGTGGAACCAAATCAAAGCGAACGTTCTCGGGATCCCTGTCAAAGTGCTGGATGATGCCGAAACCACCGTGGCAGGCGCCGCAATGTTTGCATGGTCAGGCATCGGGGAATTTACCTCCCCGGAGCAGGCGCGCGAACAGGTGCGCTATCAGTACCGTTACTTCTATCCGCAAACCGAATCCGAACTCACAGGAGTCGAGTAACATGCTTAAAACGATATCTCCCTTAATTTCCCCCGACTTACTGAAAGTGCTGGCCGAAATGGGACACGGCGATGAGATTATCTTTTCCGATGCCCACTTCCCGGCCAACAGCATGGGGCCACAGGTCATCCGCGCTGACGGTCTGCTGGTCAGCGATCTGCTGCGGGCGCTTATTCCGCTATTTGAACTGGACAGCTACGCCCCACCGCTGGTGATGATGGCTGCGGTTGAAGGCGACACTCTCGATCCTGACGTTGAGACTCGCTATCGTCAGGCGCTTTCATTACAGACCCCCTGCCCGGACATCACGCGTATTGACCGCTATGCCTTTTACGAACGAGCACAAAAGGCGTTTGCGATCGTTATCACAGGAGAGCGGGCAAAGTACGGGAATATTCTTTTAAAAAAAGGGGTAACGCCGTAATCTCTGGTCAGAATGCCCGTCAGGTACGGGCATTCATCATAAGATGAGGATCAGAACATGAAAGCGGCGCGCCAGCAGGCAATCGTAGATCTGCTTACTAACCACAAAAGCCTGACAACCGAAGCCCTGGCTTTGCAGCTTAACGTCAGCAAAGAGACCATCCGCCGCGATCTCAGCGAGTTACAGACCCAGGGAAAAGTGTTACGCAACCACGGTCGGGCCAAAGTTATTCACCGGGAAAATCAGGACAGCGGTGACCCATTTCATATTCGACTCAAAAGCCACTATGCGCACAAAGCGGATATCGCCCGTGAAGCGTTGGCATGGATCGAAGAAGGTATGGTGATTGCCTTAGACGCCAGCTCTACCTGCTGGTATCTGGCGCGACAGTTACCGGACATCAACATTCACGTTTTTACCAACAGCCAGCCCATCTGCCAGGAATTGGCTAAACGTGAACACATTCAGCTTATCAGCTCCGGCGGTCGCCTTGAGCGCAAATACGGTTGCTACGTTAATCCCTCGCTTATCTCGCAGCTAAAACCACTCGAGATTGACCTGTTTATTTTTTCCTGCGAAGGGATCGACAGCGACGGTGCGCTCTGGGACTCAAATGCAACCAACGCAGACTTCAAATCCATTCTGCTTAAGCGTGCATCGCAATCTTTATTACTGATCGATAAAAGTAAATTTAATCGTTCGGGAGAGGCCAGAATTGGACATCTGGATGATGTGACGCATATTGTTTCAGATACACAGCTGATTGAAGCAATCCAGGCCGAATAGGGCGATTACGCCGCCATCCGGCCTGGTTGTAGCCTTATCGCTCGTCGCGACGACCGCCGACGGCAGCCCACAGACGACGTACGTGAACGGTTACTTCTTCACGGTCATGATACAGCTGACGCGCCTGAATCTGGGCATTTACGCCGTGTTCATCAAGCTGGGCCTGAATGTAAGCCAGGTTCTGTGATACCTCTTCGTAGCGTTTTTTCATCGGCAGCTTGAGGTTGAAGATCGTCTCACGACACCAGCCGTTGACCAGCCATTGTGCCATCAGCGCGGCAACCTTCGCCGGCTTCTCCACCATGTCACAGACCATCCACGAAATGTTATTACGATTCGGACGGTACTTAAATCCGTCTTCACGTAGCCAGGTGACCTGCCCGGTATCCATCAGGCTTTGCGCCATCGGGCCGTTATCCACGGAATAAACCCACATGTTGCGTTTAACCAGCTGATAGGTCCATCCGCCCGGGCAGGCGCCTAAATCCACCGCATACATTCCGTTCGCCAGACGCTCATCCCATTCATCGGCAGGGATAAACACGTGCAGCGCTTCTTCCAGCTTGAGCGTTGAACGGCTCGGCGCATCGGCTGGAAACTTCAGACGCGGAATCCCCATGTAAAACGGTGAGTTATTGTCAGGCCAGGAATAGCCGGTATAACAACAACCAGGGGCGATAAAGAAGACGTGAACCACCGGACGTTTTGGCGTTTCATACTTTGCCAGTACGCCTGCTTCGCGCAGCGCTGCACGCAACGGTACGGTAAATTTACGGCAAAATTTAACCAGCTCTTTGCTTTCATTGGTGTCGGCAACTTCTACTCGCAGATCGCCACCCTTTTCCACCACACCCTGCAACATGCCAACGATCGGTGTAATACGATCTTCCGGCGGTAAGTATTGCAGCAGCTCGCCCACCACAAACATTTGACGAGCAAAAATCAGCGAACTAAACGGCAGCTCTTTCACTAACTTTTCAGCATCGTCCTGCTGATAGCATTCGAAGATGACGTAACCCGCATTGTCTTTCACGCGGGCAAAACCGAAGATTTCCCGGCGTCCTGCTTTATCCGTAATTTCTGCGGCGCACTCTTTTTCAAAACCTGGGCGACACAACAATACAACCTTATTCATGGCTAACGCCCTTACGTTTCAATCGAATAGCGCCCACTAACATCAGCGCCCAGCCTACGAGGAAGCTGAAGCCGCCGACAGGGGTAACAAACGCCCACAGGCGTAAATGAGAGAGCGCGAGACAATACAGGCTGCCGCTAAACAGCACTGTACCTAATGCCAGAAACACGCTACTCCAGTAAAACCAAATGCTAATGCGTCGTTGCATGGCGACGGCCAGGCCAAAGATAGCCAGCGTATGAAACGCCTGATATTCAAGGCCGGTCTGAATCCACCCCATTTCAACAACACCGAGGGTTTTGCTCAGAACATGTGCCCCAAAGGCGCCCAACGCCACAAAGATAAAGCCACTTACGGCGGCAAAAATCAGCATAAAACGGCTGGTCATTTGAATACCCTACGTAAATTATTGTTCATAACGAAAGCGGAATTTTTCTTGTTCCGTGGCCGCTTTCGCCAGAATCCACTGACGGAAGGCGGCTATTTTACCCAGTTCTGCCTGACTGTCATGACAAACCAGATAAAATGCGTTTTTGCTGACCAGAACATCGTTAAACGGACAGACCAGACGTCCGGCTTCAATTTCGGACTGCGCCATGACGTTGTTAGCCAGCGCGATCCCCTGTCCATGGATTGCAGCCTGTAGCACCATGGCGCTATGGCTGAAGATAGGTCCCTGCTGTACGTTGATATGATTCAGGCCAAGCTGGCGCGTATAGGCTTGCCAGTCTCGTCGCGACGCATCATGCAATAACGTGTGTTTTGCCAGGTCGTCCGGTGTCTTTAGCGGTTTATCACCGGTAAGCAACAGCGGAGAGCAGACCGGCAATAAATATTCTGCGTACAATTTTTCAACGCGCAGACCCGGCCAGTTGCCGCGTCCGTAGAAAATCGCCACATCAACATCATCAGCCAGTTTGTCTTCCTGACGGTCCACCGCCTGGATCCTGACATCGATTCCCGGATAAGCTGAGTTAAAGCTAGAGAGTCTGGGCACCAGCCATTGGATCGCAAAACTGGGCAATAAACTAACGGTAAGCGCACCTTTTGCACTGCGTGCCTGAAGTTTACGCGTCGCGTCGGTTAATTGCGAAAAAATCTCTTTAATGTCGAGAAAGTAGCTTTGACCTTCTTCCGTTAACAGCAAAGATCGATTGCGTCGACGAAACAGTTTTAGCCCCAAAAAATCCTCAAGTGACTTGATTTGGTGACTTACTGCGGCCTGCGTCACAAAAAGCTCTTCTGCTGCGCGAGTAAAGCTTAAATGACGCGCTGCAGCATCAAAAACACGTAACGCATTTAAGGGTGGTAATCGTTTTGACATGACTTTTAGGCTTTGATGTTAAATGAATTTAACAATTAGCTAACAGGCTGTAACCTATTAGTTTTTTTTATCTGAGCCATTATAAATTGTCCGTTGAGGTTCTACCAGCAAATACCTATAGTGGCGGCACTTCCTGAAGCCGGAACGAAAAGTTTTATCGGAATGCGTGTTCTGGTGGGCTTTTGGCTTACGGTTGTGATGTTGTGTTGTTGTGTTTGCAATTGGTCTGCGATTCAGACCATGGTAGCAAAGCTACCCTTTTTCACTTCCTGTACATTTACCCTGTCTGTCCATAGTGATTAATGTAGCACCGCCAAATTGCGGTGCTTTTTTTTGTCCACATTTCGTCGATGGCCGACCGGCTGTTATTGCTCCAGTTCTACCATCTCTTTCACGTCAGTGCGGTTAATCTGCTGTTTGTTGCCGTTAGCGTCTTTATACGAAATCATCCCCGTCTCATTATCGGTCTGTGGTTTACCATCAGCTACGATTGAGCGGCCATCATTGGTGTGCATCACGTAATTCGAACCAGAACAGGCGCTCAGGGCAAAAGTCAGCATACAGGCAGAAATAATGGCGGCAGTCTTTTTCATCTTCTTCTCCTTAAAGCGATTTATGCTATTAAAAACATACTCCGTAACAGGCAAAATTGTTCGCCTAACGCTATTTAGCATAAGACACTGAACGGGCTTTGCCAGGATATCCAGAGTATTCCGATGGTTAGCACAACCCTTGTATCAATGCCCTTTTTGCGCCACGATCGGTTTACTGAACTGAGGAATACCATGAACGCTTTTAACCCCGCGCACTTTCGCGCACAATTTCCCGCACTCAACGATGCTGGCGTTTATCTCGACAGCGCTGCTACGGCGCTGAAGCCGCAGGCGGTCATTGAGGCTACCCATCAGTTTTATAGCCTGAGTGCCGGGAACGTCCATCGCAGCCAGTTTGCTGAAGCCCAGCGCCTGACCGCACGCTATGAAGCCGCGCGGGAAAAAGTCGCACACCTGATTAATGCGTCGGATGACAAAACCATCGTCTGGACCCGCGGCACAACGGAAGCGATCAACATGGTTGCCCAAAGCTATGCGCGTCCACGCCTTCAACCGGGTGATGAGATTATCGTTAGCGCAGCGGAACATCACGCCAACCTCGTTCCCTGGCTGATGGTCGCGGAGCAAACGGGGGCTAAGGTCGTCAAACTCCCACTCACCCCCCATTTATTGCCAGACGTTGAGCGCCTCACGCAGCTCATTACCCCGCGCAGCCGCATTCTGGCGCTCGGGCAAATGTCGAACGTCACCGGTGGCTGCCCGGATCTGGCCCGCGCCATTACGCTCGCCCATGCGGCTGGCATGGTGGTGATGGTTGATGGTGCCCAGGGGATTGTGCATTACCCTGCCGATGTACAGCAGTTGGATATTGATTTCTATGCGTTTTCAGGCCACAAGCTATATGGCCCCACCGGTATTGGCGTGCTGTACGGTAAGCCGGAACTGTTGGAAGCCATGTCTCCCTGGCTTGGGGGCGGTAAGATGATTAGCGAAGTCAGTTTTGACGGTTTCACCACTCAGCCCGCACCATGGAAGCTGGAAGCCGGTACGCCTAACGTTGCAGGCGTTATCGGGCTAAGCGCGGCGCTCGAATGGCTGGCGGACGTCGACGTTGCGCAGGCCGAAAACTGGAGCCGGGGTCTGGCGACGCTGGCAGAAGATGCCCTTGCGAAACGCCCTGGCTTTCGTTCCTTCCGCTGCCAGGACTCCAGTCTGTTAGCCTTTGATTTCGCGGGTGTTCATCACAGCGATATGGTCACTCTGCTGGCCGAATATGGCATTGCGCTGCGCGCGGGGCAACACTGCGCACAGCCGCTGCTGGCGGAACTGGGCGTATCCGGAACACTACGCGCCTCATTTGCCCCTTATAATACCCAAAGCGATGTGGAAGCGTTGGTCGCAGCCGTCGACCGCGCGCTGGAAATATTGGTGGATTAATGACAAGCCCTCTGTTCGCCGGACACCCGTTTGGCACAACCGTAACCGAAGAGACGTTACGCAATACCTTTATCCCGCTTACTCAGTGGGAAGATAAATATCGCCAGCTGATTCTGCTGGGTAAGCAGTTGCCGGCGCTCCCGGATGCGCTAAAGGCGCAGGCCAAAGAAATTGCGGGCTGCGAAAACCGCGTCTGGCTGGGGCATACTCTTCATGAGAATGGCACTCTGCATTTCTTCGGCGACAGCGAAGGTCGAATAGTACGTGGGCTGTTGGCGGTATTACTCACCGCGGTCGAAGGTAAAACGGCAGCCGAGTTACTGGCGCGTGCGCCGATGGCGTTATTTGACGAACTGGGTTTACGCGCGCAGCTCAGCGCCTCGCGTAGCCAGGGACTACATGCTCTGAACGAGGCGATTCTCGAGGCGGCCCAGAAAGCCGGATGACGACGCAGATACGTATTATCCGGCCTACAACACTGCACGAACCGTAGGTCGGATAAGCGTAGCGACATCCGACACAATCAGGCCTGACGCGCGGCCTTCGCCATCATCTTCTTCAGCGCATGGGAGACAGCAACAAAGCCAAAGGTGGCTGTCACCATGGTGGCCGCGCCAAACCCGGACGCGCAATCCATACGCTTCGGCCCTTCCGCCGTCGCTTTCATCGCACATACCGAGCCATCCGCCTGCGGGTAAACCAGCGCTTCGGTCGAGAACACACAGTCCACGCCCAGCTTGCCTTTGCTGTTTTTCACCACGCCAAAATCGCTTTTCAGCCGCTCACGTAGCTTGGCCGCCAGCGGATCCTGGATGGTTTTTGCCAAATCAACGACCTGAATCTGGGTAGGATCGATCTGTCCGCCCGCACCACCGGTGGTCACCAGCGGAATTTTATTACGTCGACAGTACGCGATCAGTGCCGCTTTTGGGCGCACGCTATCAATCGCATCGATGACGTACGAAAATCCCGCATTCATATATTCAGCAACGTTATCTGGCGTAACAAAATCATCGACCACGTTCACCCGGCAATCCGGGTTAATCTGTCGGATACGCTCCGCCATCACTTCAGCTTTTGCCAGACCGACGTTATCACGCAGCGCATGGATCTGGCGGTTTGTATTGGTGACGCACACATCATCCATATCAATGAGTGTGATAGCGCCAATACCGGTTCGCGCCAGCGCTTCCGCCGCCCATGACCCTACTCCGCCAATCCCAACCACGCAAACGTGCGATTGGGCAAACAGCTGCAACGCATTTTCGCCATACAGACGTGCCGTACCGCCAAAACGTTGGCGCCAGGCATCGCTAATAACCACAGACATAGAACCTCAAATTCATTAATACCGAGCAGTCTGACTGCCTGATGTCGGCTACGCCTTATCAGGCCTACTCAATAATGTAGGCTTGATAAGCGAAGCGCCATCCGGCAATTAACCGCTGAACACGTTACCCGCACCCGGCGCTGTTTTTAGTACCCATACGCGACCGTAGTGATTATACCACCCGGCACGGTGTCCGGCGTCAGCGCCAATACCCTGATAGATATCGAAGTGTTGCCCTTTAATAGCCCCACCCACATCTAACGCCACCATCAGGCGCAGTTCGTACTGGCCAGTAAACTTGCCGTTATTGTCCAGTAACGGGACTTCCGCCAGTAACGTTGTGCCCGCAGGAATGATACTACGGTCAGAAGCTACGGACGCGCGGCCAATCAGCGGCACCGCGCTGGCCCCTTTCACCGGAGCAAAAGATTGCGGTTTAAAGAAGACAAACGATGGGTTCTGCTCCAGCAGCTCACGCACTTCGGCTTCGCTGTGCGTTTCACCCCAGTGGCGAATAGCCTGCATCGACATATCTTCTTTTTTCACTTCGCCACGATCGATAAGCACTTTACCGATACTGCGATAGGCGTGGCCGTTTTTCCCGGCATAGCTAAAGAAGTTGAGCGGGCTGCCATCGCCAAAATCGATGTAACCACTGCCCTGAACATCCATAATGAAGTTATCCATCAGGGAGTTGCTGTATGCCAGAATATAATTGTCGCTTAGCGCGCCCGCGTAGATCTCGGCACGAGAGGGTAAGCGCCCACGTTTTGGCGGCATGCGATAGATAGGATACTGAAACTCGCCCTGGCGCGTATGGCGCGCCTGGATAACCGGTGTGTAGTAACCGGTAAACTGGACGTTACCGTAGTTGTCCGCCCCTTCCATTTGCCAGGCATCAATACCAAACTGGCGCATACTGCGCGTATCACCGCCCGCACGTAACCATTGCTGGATAGCGTTGTAGACGTCGCTCTGGTTGCCGTACAAACGTGGCGAAGCGCTGCGAATTTGATTAACCTGCTCGGCGAAATCACCGGCATTGATTGGCGCGCCAACCGCATCAGGCTGGTTCACCAGTGAGAAAGGCTGGGTAAATTTCCCGTCTTTATACTGCTGCCCACGATCGGTGGGTTTTGAGGAACACGCGGCGAGCATCGCGACTACAGCTCCCGCCAGAAGATATTTTGCCCAACGTCCTTTCATTGTTCTCGTCTTATGTTGCCTGAATGCGAGACGAAGATAACAAACCCCCGAACCTAATGAAATGCGTATACATACCCGAACGCAAATTTTGAGCAAAAAACAATCCAGAATGCGTTGTTTTTGTTCATTTTCACCCTAAAAACGTGATCAAGGTGAAAAAAGGGTTGCATGAAAATGCGAGCAGAGTATAGTGCGCATCCACGGACGCGGGGTGGAGCAGCCTGGTAGCTCGTCGGGCTCATAACCCGAAGGTCGTCAGTTCAAATCTGGCCCCCGCAACCAATTAAAATTTGATGTAAGATTTTTGCAAAGTAGTTCGAATCACAGCAAGGCGGCGACGCAGTGAATCCTTAGGAGCTTACTCCAGTAAGTGACTGAGGTGAACGAGGAAAGCCAACGCTGATGTAGTTTGAAATACGAAGCAAAAAGACGGACGCGGGGTGGAGCAGCCTGGTAGCTCGTCGGGCTCATAACCCGAAGGTCGTCGGTTCAAATCCGGCCCCCGCAACCAATCAAATTTGATAAAATATAAGCAGTACGGTGACGCGGGGTGGAGCAGCCTGGTAGCTCGTCGGGCTCATAACCCGAAGGTCGTCGGTTCAAATCCGGCCCCCGCAACCAACACATTAAACACCTTAACGGGTGTTTTTTTGTTTCTGCCGCTCATAAAAAAAGCGCTTTTCAGCGCTTTTTTGTTATCCCCTTCTCGCCAGCGTCGCCCCATCGGCGAAGTAGGCTTTAATCCCTGCCAGAATAGACTCTGCAACTTCCTGCTGGAAGGTCGCCGTTTTGAGTTTGCGCTCTTCCTCAACGTTACTGATAAATGCCGTTTCGACCAGAATAGACGGGATATCCGGCGCTTTTAGTACCGCAAACCCGGCCTGTTCAACCTGGTTCTTGTGCAGATTGTTGATTTTGCCAAGCTTACTCAATACCGCTTTACCAAACTTCAGGCTGTCGGCGATGGTCAGCGACTGCACCATGTCGAACATGGTGTGGTCGACGTAGCGGTCACCGCTCTTACTGACACCACCAATGAGATCCGAGGCGTTCTGGGTCTGCGCCAGATATTTCGCGGCGGTACTGGTCGCACCTTTGGTCGAGAGCGCAAACACCGACGAACCGCTGGGTTGTCGACTGGTAAAGGCATCGGCGTGAATAGAGACAAACAGGTCAGCACGCTGCTTCTGCGCTTTCGCCACGCGGACTTTAAGCGGAATGAAGATATCTTCATTTCGTGTCATAAAGACCTTCATGTTGCCCTCTTTCTCTATGAGGGCTCGCAGGCGGCGGGCAATCTGCAGCACCACATCCTTTTCACGCGTCTTGTATTTCCCCACCGCACCGGAGTCTTCTCCGCCGTGGCCTGGATCCAGCATAATGACAATGGGACGATCGCGCCCCGCTTTACCCGGCTGCGGGCCACTTTGTGCAGGTGGCACCTGTTTATCCAGATCGCCCTTATTGTAATCTTCCAGCAATGCCAGCAGCGGATCCTGAACGTCCTGGGCATTCGCGGGATAGAGATCCATCACCAGACGTTCTTTAAAGCCTGCCACCGGAGCCAGCGCAAAAAGTTGCGGCTTCACATTCTGTTTCAGCTCGAACACCATCCGCACGGTCTTAGGATCAAACTGGCCAACGCGCGCCGACTTAATATACGGATCGTCAGGACGAATCTGCGTCCCAATGCCCTTGAGCACCGAGTTCAAATTAACGTCTTCAATATCCACAACCACACGCTCAGGATTACTCAGGGCAAACTGTTTGTATTTCAGCAGACGGTTAGATTCTACCGTGACGCGAGTGTAGCTGGACGCAGGCCAGATACGTACGGCAACGACCTGACTCACGGCCGCCAGACCCACCTGGCTGACGCTCAAAAGCCACATAGCACCCGCACCTTTCAATAAACGGCGGCGACTGATTGCTGAATTGGATCCCGACATGCTTCTCCCGAGCAAAGAAATCTTTTTTAGAGGTAATACGTAAAACGTCCGAATTGACCGGAAACTTTAGCGAATGACGCATAATCTGTCATCTATAAAAGGGTAAACATTCTTTTTATATTCACGGCATTACTGAGAAAAATCTTCGGCATGGGTAAAAATTACGCTTGCGCACAGCGCAAAAACAGAATAAAAATACACAAATTACGAATAATCATGCAATGAGGGTGTGCCGTGGTGAAGGAGCGTAGAACCGAACTGGTACAGGGATTCCGCCATTCTGTTCCCTATATCAATACCCATCGGGGAAAAACGTTTGTCATTATGCTGGGCGGCGAAGCCATCGAGCATGAAAACTTTTCCAGTATCGTCAATGACATTGGTCTTCTTCATAGCCTCGGCATCCGCCTGGTCGTGGTCTATGGCGCACGACCGCAGATTGATGCCAATCTTGCGGCGCATCATCATGAGCCGGTGTACCACAAAAATACGCGCGTTACCGACGCTAAAACGCTGGAACTGGTCAAACAGGCTGCGGGTTTACTTCAGCTTGATATTACCGCCCGCCTGTCGATGAGCCTGAATAATACGCCATTGCAGGGTGCTCACATCAATGTGGTCAGCGGTAATTTTATTATCTCTCAGCCGCTGGGTGTTGATGACGGCGTAGATTACTGCCATAGCGGGCGTATTCGTCGTATTGATGAAGAGGCCATTCACCGCCAGTTAGACAGCGGCGCAATTGTGCTGATGGGCCCGGTTGCCGTTTCCGTCACCGGTGAGAGCTTTAACCTGACGTCAGAAGAGGTCGCCACGCAGTTGGCTATCAAACTGAAGGCCGAGAAAATGATCGGCTTTTGCTCCTCTCAGGGTGTCACCAACGATGACGGCGATATTATTTCCGAGCTGTTTCCTAACGAAGCTCAGGCTCGCGTTGAGTTGCAGGAAGAGAAAGGCGATTACAGCTCCGGCACGGTGCGCTTCCTGCGCGGGGCAGTGAAGGCCTGTCGCAGTGGCGTACGCCGTTGCCATCTGATCAGCTATCAGGAAGATGGCGCATTGCTGCAGGAACTGTTCTCCCGCGATGGCATCGGTACGCAGATCGTAATGGAAAGCGCCGAGCAGATCCGTCGCGCTACCATTAACGATATCGGCGGGATTCTGGAGCTTATCCGCCCGCTGGAACAACAAGGCATTCTGGTCCGCCGCTCCCGCGAACAACTGGAAATGGAGATCGACAAATTCACCATTATTCAGCGCGATAACCTGACTATCGCCTGCGCCGCTCTGTATCCTTTCCCGGAAGAGAGAATTGGCGAAATGGCGTGCGTAGCAGTGCATCCGGACTACCGTAGCTCGTCGCGCGGGGAAGTGTTGCTGGAACGGATCGCCGCGCAGGCCCGGCAAATGGGGTTGAGCAAGCTGTTTGTGTTAACCACACGCAGCATCCACTGGTTCCAGGAGCGCGGCTTCACGCCGGTGGATATCGACCTGCTGCCGGAAAGCAAGAAAGAGATGTACAACTATCAGCGGCGGTCAAAAGTGCTGATGGCGGATTTGGCATAGGAGTGGTTGCCGGATGCGGCATAACTGCCTTATCCGGCCTACATCTACATCATGTCGTCATTAAATAATGCTGACAGCCCGCTGCGGCGTTCAGTGCGGGTGGCAATGGCGCGGCTTAATATCCGCTCATCGGCGTACAGCGACAGACGACGACGCGCACGGGTAACAGCGGTATAAACCAGCTCGCGGGTAACCACGGGTGAATGCTGGCTGGGTAAAATCAACGCCGCGTGGTCAAACTCAGATCCCTGCGATTTGTGCACCGTCATCGCCCAGGTGGTTTCATGTTCAGGCAAGCGGCTGGGCTGCACCGATTTGATAGAACCATCCGGCAGCGCAAACCACACCCTCAGGCCCTGTCCACGGTCGAGGGCAATGCCGATATCACCGTTAAATAATCCCAGCGAACTGTCATTGCGCGCGATCATCACCGGCCTTCCCTCATACCAGCGGCTATGCGTCGAACGATGAATTTTACGTTTTTGCGCCATCACCTGCTCAATGCGTTCATTCAAACCACTAACGCCAAACGGACCTTCCCGCAGGGCGCATAGCAGTTGATACTCATTGAAGGCCTGAATGACAGCCCCCGGCTCCGCACCCTCGTGCAACAAATCCAGGTAGTGCCCATATCCCGCCAGCGCCTCATCCAGCATCGCGGCATAATCCTCGCTGCTGTGTAGCGTGCTTTTTTCGATGTCGCTAAATCCCTGCTGGAACACCGTTTTTATCGCAGTTTTGTCGCCGCGATTAATTGCCGCAGCCAACTGACCGATTCCGGAATCGCTGCCGAAACGGTAGCTCTTTTGCAGCAGGCACAGACTGTCGCGCAACGCTGCTGCCTGAATTCCCGAACCGGCAGGAATAGCGCTCCCGGTCAGGCGACTGAGCTGGCGGGCGCGTTCCGGGGTAAACCCGTCACCAACGAAAGCACAGATATCCCCCAGCACGGCCCCCGCTTCGACGGAAGCGAGCTGGTCGCGATCGCCCAGAAAAATCACCCGTCCGTGCGGCGGCAGCGCATCGATAAGGCGCGACATCATCGGCAAATCAATCATCGAGGCTTCATCCACCACCAGCACATCCAAATGCAGCGGGTTTCCCGCATGATGACGCAGGCGCTGACTGCCAGGCTGAGCGCCTAATAATCGATGCAGCGTACTGGCGTCATCGGGGATGCGTTTCTTTTGCTCATCGGTTAGCGGTAGTTCTCGTAGCGCCGCGCCTAGTGAGGCGGTCAGGCGCGCAGCCGCTTTTCCCGTTGGCGCCGCCAGTCGAATACGACAGCGCTCACCGTCTGCCATTTGAATCAACGCCGCCAGCAGCCTTGCGACCGTTGTCGTTTTTCCCGTCCCCGGTCCGCCGGAGATCACCGATATCCGGCGGGTGAGCGCAACAGCAGCGGCTACTTTTTGCCAGTTAACCCCCTCCGATGGCGGAAACAGCGCCGCCAGCGTGTGGGTCAACCGTTGTTCATCCACTTCAATGGCGTGGTTCACTTCACTGAAAAAGCGAGCTACCGTACGTTCGTTATGCCACATCCGGTTCAGATACAAGCGATCGCCGTACAGCACCAGCGGCGTGGGTTGCTCGCCACGACTTACCGCACTGGAAGCCAACAGACATTCCGCCCAGTCTTCAGGCTCGCCCGCTTCAGCGAGCCAGGCGCTTAACAGAGGATGCGCGTCCTCGCTCAGAGATAACCGTGAAAGCGGTAAGCAGACGTGCCCTTCTCCCGCTTCACGGCTGAGCAACGCCGCAGCCAGCGCAACGGCAGGGTTGTCACTTCCGGCAACCGCCAGCGCGAACTGAGCATCCAGAGGCCGGAGCTGTTTTTGCTCAACAGCCTCCAGAAATCGTTTCTGGATTGTCATAACATCGTCTCCTGCACCGCACCGGCAAACATCTCGTCCATCAACGCAATCAACTCTCCGTCAGGTCGGGTCGCGTAAATTCCCTGCTGCGGATTTTCACTGTCAACGCCGCGCAGGAAGAGATAGATAACGCCGCCAAAATGGCGTTCATAATCGTAATCAGCAATGCGATGGCGTAAGTAGCGATGCAGCGCGAGGGTATAAAGTTGGTATTGAAGGTCGTAGCGATGCGCCTGCATGGCAGAGGCCATTGCCTGCTGCGTATAGGCGGAGCTGTCTTCGCCCAGCCAGTTCGATTTGTAATCGAGCAGGTAATAACGCCCCTGGTGGCGGAATACCAGGTCAATAAAGCCTTTCAGCATGCCGCGAACCTGCATAAAGTCCAACGCAGGGCACCCCGCCGATAGCGGATCGTATTGGCGAATTAACGCATCAAGCTGGTTGGCCATCAACGGCTGCGAAATCGGCAGATAAAACTCCATCTCCACCTGTTTTTCTCGCGCGGAAAGTTGGTTCAAACTCACGCCCGTCTCGTTGAGAGGCGCCTGCAAAATAGCGTCCAGCCATTCGGTCAAAATCGGCGTCCAGTATGCGTCATAACCGCCCAACGCCAGTTGCTCCTCGACCCAATGCAGATCCACCGGTTGCGTAAAATCGAGATCTTCAAACAGGCTATGCAAGAACGTACCCGGCGAAGCGCCGCGCGGGAACTGATGCGGTGTAAGTCCTGACTCTTCAATAACCTCACCGACGCCTGCGGCATCGATATCCAGTCGCGGGATCAGATCCTGTGCGATACCCTGTCCACGCTGTTGCAGACCGGAATAACTGGTCACGCGCCAGCTATCGCCGGGCTTACGCTGCAGTATTTTCGCACTCAGTTCGCTGCTAACAGCCTGCGCAACCTGCCAGGGTTCACCGTCAGGCTGCGCGGGAGTCTGGCAAGCAATATCGTTGCTACAAAGCGCTTCAATCGCGCTACGCAGACCCACGGCATCCATCGGCTCACCTTTTTGCAACAGGCGACCAAGGGCGCTCTGATGCACATCGGTATCCCCTTTTTTATCGCTCCGACGTCGTACCAACGGCGCAACGCCAAGGCTGCAATGCCATACCGAACGGGTTAGCGCGACATACAGCAAACGCAGGTCTTCCGCCAGACGTTCTGCTTCGGCTAGCTCAACGCTCTCCTCAGCATCGCTGAGATCCAGCACGGCTTCAAACGAGCTACGATCGTGGTAGAAAGCCTGATCCTGAACGCGGAAATTGGTGATAAACGGCAGCCAGACCAGCGGATACTCCAGCCCTTTCGATTTATGGATGGTGACGATTTTGACCAGATGCTTGTCGCTTTCCAGTCTGAGCTGCTGGCTGGACGCGTTGCTGTCGGGTTCAAGAATATGCTGGGACAACCAGCGCACCAGCGCATGCTCGCTTTCCAGCTGCGAGCCCGCTTCCTGCAACAGTTCGCTGATATGTAAAATGTCGGTCAGTCGACGTTCGCCTCCCGCCGTCGCCAGCAGGTTCTCTGCAATCTGGCGAGCCGTCATCAGCGCACGTAGCATCGGCATCACGCCGCGTTTATGCCAGATCTGACGATAGCCGTCGAATTCTTCAACCACCGCATCCCAGGCATTCTCGTCGGTATTTAACGCTTCAATATCCTGCGCATTCAACCCCATCATTGAGGTCGCCAGCGCGCTACGCAACGTGTTCTCACGTTCCGGCGTCATCACCGCCTGCAGCACCCATAGCAACTCCTGCGCTTCCAGCGTTTCAAATACGCTGTCACGGTTGGAGAGGTAGACAGAGGGAATGGCCAGTTGCGTCAGCGCATCACGGACCAGCGCTGCCTCCTGGCGGCTTCTCACTAGTACGCTGATATCTGACGCGCGTACCGGGCTGGATGCTTTGCCACTGACCAGTTGCGCTGCGCCAGAATGCCCGGCCTTAAGCCAGTCGCGAATTTGTGTGGCGCACACCAGGGCCATGTAGCTCTGATAATCGCCTACGCCGCAACTTTCTCCTTCCATCAGCCACATACTCATAGCTGGCTGCGTTTCGCCGTGCAAAACAAACCGTAACGCCTGGTTTTTTTCTGCGGATTTTACCGGGCTGAAAGGGATTTCGCGGAACATAAAGGCGTCGTCCATCTGGCTGAAAAGCGTATTCACGCTATTGACCATGCCGGGGGCCGAACGCCAGTTGGTATCGAGCGTATAGTGTGCGCTGACTTCGCTGCGCGCCTTCATATAGGTGAAGATATCCGCGCCGCGAAACGCGTAAATTGCCTGTTTCGGATCACCAATTAGCAGCAGTGCGGTATCCGGCTGATGCTGCCAGATCCGACGAAAAATACGGTACTGCTGTGGATCGGTATCCTGGAATTCATCGATCATGGCGACCGGAAAACGAGTACGAATAGCCGTCGCCAGCGCATCGCCGCTTTCACTGCGCAACGCCGCATCCAGACGGCTGAGCATATCGTCAAAACCCAGCTCGCCACGGCGACGTTTTTCCTCGGCAACTGCCGAGCGGATCTCCGCCAGCGCCCGGGTGATCACCAGATCGCGGAGAGTTAACGGTTCGCTAAGCAGTTCATCAATAGCGACAAACAGCGGGTGCTGAGGGGTTATCCCGCCCGCTTTGGTGCGCTCTTCCAGAAAACGCTGTGAGAATTTCTCCAACGCGTCAGGAAGCTGGTAACTTTGTGTTTCTTCCTGCGCCCACGCGCTGATCTTTTCGATCCACTTGCCCTGATTACCGCGATTAAATTTACGCCGGTCAATTCCGGAGGCTTCCATCAGGCCATCCAGCTCATCAACAGAATCACACCATTGCTGCTTGATCTGGTTAATGCGTGCGAGAATTTGTTCATGCCGGGAGGCCAGCGTTTCGTCATCAGACGGTGGCGCCTTGATAACCGGCGCTTCCCCCTGCAGATAGCGATCGATATCTCTCAGCAGCGCTTGCGGTCCTTTCCACGTTTCAAAAACCACCTGCGCAATGTCGCGGGGCAGCGGGTAGCAGTGCCGACGCCAGAAGTCCGCGCAGGCCTGATAGCGCAGCAGCGATTCATCTTCTATCAGCTGCTGTTCGAACAGCATGCCTGACTCAAAGGCATTGAGACTGAGCATACGCTGACAAAAGCCGTGGATGGTAAACACCGCCGCTTCATCCATCTGTCTTTCAGCCAATAGCAGCCACTGCGCGGCCTGTTTTTTATCGGCAATTTCATCTAACAAACGGGCATATAGCGGGTTGTCGGTGGTTTCACGCAGGCAGGCAATTCGCAGTTCATGAATATTGCTACGAATTCGACCGCGCAACTCTTCGGTAGCCGCCTCGGTGAAGGTGACCACCAGCAGTTCTTCGACGGTCAGAGGACGAGGAAAGGCGGCAGAGCCGCCCAGTCCAAGCAGTAAACGTAAATAGAGGGCGGCGATGGTAAAGGTTTTACCGGTGCCCGCAGAGGCTTCAATCAGGCGCTCGCCCGTCAGGGGCAAGCGCAGTGGATCAAGGGACTCAGCGGCATCATTCATTCTTATCACTCATCAGGGGTAAGGTTTGCTGCAACGCGCTGACGGTCTGCCACACTTTCCAGCCTTCCGGGTGCACATATTCTGCTTTCCCATTCTGACTGCCGGAAACCTGTGACAATATCGCCATGCCTTGCGGCTCAACCACTGCCTGATGGAAGAAGTCGGCAAGTTTTTGCGGCGTCAGCAGTTTAATCTGAGCCACTATTTTATCACGTGAATCGAAGCGCATATTGCCGCGATCAAAATCTTTGCTTAACTGTGAGGCTTCTGCCCCCAGCGTTTGCGGCGCCTGCAGCATTTGCGCAATAATCGCCTGCTGAATTTGCGCGAACTCTTCAGGTTTCATCGCCCGCAGCTTCGCTTCCGCCGTCGGGAAGAACGCTTTATAACGCTCCCAGAGGTAAGACGGCTGCTTATCACTGCTTTGCAGCAGGAACCCCATTCCCCACTGACGGCCAACACTCATCGGGAAAGCAAATACGGCGTAGCCTAACTGTTCTTCAGTACGCAGCTGATTGTAGAACCACGGCTGAACAATCTGACCTAACATAGCGCTGTAGGCTGAACTGGCGTATTCATCGTATCCGGTTGGCACAAATACCGCCGCCAGCGCTGAATCCGTGCTGCTGCCTGCTTTTTCAAAGATGACGGACTGCTTCTTGTCCACAACCACATCTTTGTTGCGACACCACTGTGACCCGTTCGCACCAAGCTGTTTTTGGATATCCCGCGCCATGCTCGTTGTCTGAGCTTCGCTCATATTGCCAATGACCAGGAATTCAGGTCGCGCACCGGTTTTTAAAGCGTCGCGGTAGGTCATCACCTCTTTCAGGGTGATGGAAGGCAGCAGCTTACGGCGCTCGTCGCGGGAGAAGTACGGCACCTGAGAAAGCATCTGCACCGGCATAATAGCCTGATCGTAAGCTTTACCCTTTTCTGCGGAATCCATCATCTGGGCATACCAGGATTTCGCCTGTTCCAGCTGTTCGTCCGTTGAGGTATAGCTGAAATAGCCGCTCAGCAGCGCCTGAAAAAGCTGCGGCAAACGTTGAGTGTAGCCGTTGGCGTTAAGCATCAACCCATTGTTAGCGTTGGTAGAGAAACCAATTCCACCTACCGATGCCTGGTTACTTAACTGATCGAGCGAAATCCCTGCCAGGTAATCGTTCAGGGCGAATAAGACCTGGTTGCGGGCGCTGTCCATGGCTTTCGGATTACGCAGGATCACGCTGACGTCAGCCTTCGGCTCGCTGGCAAAATACTGGCTCGGGGCATACACCACGCGTAAATCCGGCTCATCAACAATCAGCTCTGGGTGAGCGTATTTTTTATCCGTCTTAATCAGCGTGAAATCATCCGGAATGTAGGGGTTCAACTCCGGTAACGACAGCGCAATGCCCTGCGCTTTTTGCTGCCAGTCGGCAAAGGTTTTGTCGCTGATTTTATCCACCTGGTAAGGCGCATCGACAAAATAAGCGGTTTTATTATGTGGCTCTTTCGCGCTGATATACCAGATACGCGCATTCTGTGGCGTCATCATTGCCAGACGTTGCTCAACGGCTTTCGCATCGTACTGGTCAGCAATATTCACCGCATCCAGCGTATGCTCGACGGGAACGCGGATCATGGTATCAGCCAGCCATTCCACGTAGTCCATATCACGGGTGATGGAGGGATAACGGAAATCGAGATCCAGCACGTGCGCCAGCTCGTCAAAATAGCGTTTATCGACACCTTTCTCGCGTAACAAATTGAGGTAGCTAAAGATTGCCGCGACAACTTCATCGCGGTTCGCCAGCCCCTTGTCGGTTAACGTCGCGGAAATGGCTAATACGCCGCTGTTCCCGTTGACCACCGGATCGGAGTCTGCGCGAATACCTTCAACCAGGCCCTGCTTTTGCAGCCAGTCAGACAACGTGCCCGGGCTACGATTGCCAATCAGGTAGGTCACCAGTTCATCGGTTTTACTGCGGAACTGCGCGCTGTTGTTATCGATACGAAACTCGACGCGCAATACTTTACGCGGCATTGCCGGAACATAGTGGATGATGATGCCCTTTTGCGCATCAGTGACGACCGGGACGGTAATCTCAGGCTTTGCGATATTCCTGTTCGGTACGCGCCCAAAGGTGTCAGCCGCTATCCGCGCCAGCTCTGGCAGCGGTTTATTGCTATAAATCACCGCCTTCATCAGGTTCGCAGAGTAGTACTTTTCATGAAATTTTTGTAATGCCTGCAGCACCGGGTTGCCCGGTTTGTCACTTAATGTCTCGAGATTCCCGCCAGAGAAACGCGAACCAGGGTGCGCCGGGTTGATCGTCTCAGCGCTCACCTGCGCCATACGCATCCCGTCTCGAGTACGCGCCAGCGTCAGCTCGGAGTTAACCGCGTTACGCTCGCGGTCGGCATATTTTTTATCCAGCAATGGATCGGCAATAGCATCCGCCAGGCGATCCACCGCCCCCACCAGCGCGTCGTTTTCAACTTCAAGATAGAAGGCCGTACGATAAGGCGCAGTGCTGGCATTGTGGCTACCGCCGTGCATTTTCAGGAATTCAGCCAGGCTGTCTGGCTGTGGGTATTTTTTCGAGCCCATCAGACACATGTGTTCGAGATAGTGCGCCAGTCCCTGATGATCGTCCGGATCTTCCAACGAGCCCACGGGGACTACCAGTGCAGAAAGGGATTTCACGGCCTGAGGATCGGATACCAGCAGCACAACCATGCCGTTATCAAGGCGCACAGCCTGATACTGACGGGTGTCTTTATCGCTTTTACGGATGGTTTCAGCTAAAGGCTGCCAACCGGTATCTGCCTGACTTACGGGAACCCAAAGGGCGACGAACAACAGTAATGCGCTGAACCAGGTGCTGCGGGGCATTCACAAACCTCATCATTAACGAATTCACCTGTTCACTACAAACCACGCATAAATACATGATCTGAACAGGGCAAGACTATGTGCTGAACGAGCCAGCATCTTCTCTTTGTAAGAATCAGTCCGTGACAGAATGCGCATCATAGTGGAAGCCATCGAATTGCGCAATTTTTATACAATCATCATGACTGATTAAAGCGAAAAATCGGTAACAGGTAGCGCTGAGACTGTAAAACAATAGCCTCCAGCGTATCAGCATCCAGTTGACGCCAAAGACGCTGATACCAGATATCATCACCTTCGCCACGTACCATCATGTTGCCTTCATAGGCTTGCAGAAACTTACTACGCGCTTTTTGCAACGTTGCATCGTCATCTAACATGGCATCATTTGCGGCGTCATAACAGGTTTTTATCCATGCACCGCCGCTTTCGGGTAATACCAGCAATGGTGACGACATGCCTTCCCGATACCCCTCAATGAGTTGCGACAGGTACAGCAACGCCTGTTCTGCATCCAGCGGCGGAAAACGCCATTCTCCGTCTTTACGCAGGAACAATCGGCTCTCTCCCCTACCGCCACTGGCACAATAGACAAGATGTTCCAGCCAAAGTTGCACACCCTGCGCAATGCTTATCAAAGATGGGCGCCAGCGCAACAAACCGTCTTCTTGCACCTGCGGCAGCCAGCCGGTGATTTGCACGCCGTGACAGTTAAGATCGATTTCCATGCTCTGACAGGGCTGACGACAGGCGATAATGCGTTCAGCCAGCGACTGCATTTCCTGACGCTGCGTATCCCACAGAATTTCGCCAAACGGCCCATAGGGTAGCGCGCCCGCCGCACGAAAACGGCGGAACAGTCGTTCAGCATCGTTCTCTTCAACCAGCGTATTAAGCAATTGCTGATTAAGCTGGTAGCGGGTCAACCCTTCAAGAGTGAAAGGTTCCGTATCCGGGATCTCACTCTCTTCAGAGCGGAAGTTGACCCTTAAACGCATCTGGAAAAAGGCGCGTACCGGATGTGCCCAAAATCGCTGCAGCGTTTCCAGCGTTAGCGTTTCTGGCATTTCAAAGGGAAGAGGCTGCACAAAATCCGTGTGCGCTTTTCCTGACAGACTCGCCGCAGGCAGCCATTCCCGGGCATAGCTTTGCTGTTCGCCCGGCAAATAGTTTTGTGCATCAAAGGGCATACGGGTATGCAAACGGGTTATGTGCGCTTTTACCCTTGCCTCGCTTTGATCGCAGGTCAACGATTCATCGCCCGGCAGGTAGTGGCTTTGCCCGATGTAGTCCATCAGTTCTTGCACCAGCACCGACGGGAAGCGCTCGCTGTTATCCTGAATAGAGCGGCCAATGTAGCTGATGTAGAGCGTCTGCTGTGCCGAAATTAATGCTTCGAGGAACAGATAGCGGTCATCATCTCGACGACTGCGATCGCCCCGCATCGGTTTTTGGCTCATTAAATCAAAGCCCAGCGGCGCAAGTTGACGCGGATAAACCCCATCGTTCATACCCAGCAGGCACACCACTTTGAACGGAATGGAGCGCATCGGCATCAGCGTACAAATGTTAACGGGCCCCGCCAGGAAGCGCTGGCTGATGCGTTCCTGGTCAAGGCGCTGGGCTAGCTCATCACGCAACAGAGAGAGCGGTATAGCATCGCCGTACTCGGCCCCTAAACCTTCGGTAATAATGGCCTGCCACTGCTGTTCAATCAGCGTCATTGCAGCTTCGGTGTCCGCGTCCGGTAGGAAGAAATCATTAAGCATTTCCCGACAAATGGGTAGCCACTCTTCCAGCGGTCGTTCCTGCGCTAACCCTCTACGCCAGAGATTAAGCTGCATCAGCAACGAGGCCAGATGCCCTACCAGTTCGGCAATCAGGCCGCTGGACTCATCGTAAGGCAATACCGATTGCCACTCGCCCTGCGAGCTTTCCATCGCGTAGCCGAGCAGCATACGCGTTAAACCAAATTGCCATGTATGCTGACCTGTAGGTGGAAGTTCCAGTTCACGCACGTTATCGTCGTCAATTCCCCAACGAATCCCGGATTCATTGACCCATAAGCGAAGATAGCGCAACCCTTCTTCATCAATGTTGAAACGCGCCGCCAGCACGGGAACATCCAGTAACGCCAGGACATCCTCTGAGACAAAACGGCTATCCGGCAGCGACAGCAGGCTGATAAAGGCCTGTAAGACGGGATGAGACTGGCGTGCCCGACGGTCAGATATTGCATAAGGTAAGTAACGCTCGGCTGGCGCGCTACCAAAGACCGACTGAATGAATGGGCTGTAGCTGTCGATGTCCGCCACCATCACAATAATATCGCGCGGCGTCAGCGTTGGGTCCGCTTCCAGCATGGCCAACAGCCGGTCATGAAGAATTTCCACCTCGCGCTGTGGGCTATGGCAGACATGGAAAGTCACACTGGTGTCGTTCAGCTCAAGCCGGCGTTTATTGTCGCTACGGGAATATTCTTCCAGCGTAACGCCCGCCACGGCATTACTTTCAAGTTCCAGAATATCCGATTGAATATTATGCAAAAGGTTGTCAGGCGTAATATCGACAAACGCATCCAGTTCCTGACTGTTTTCCAGCTCCGAAAGCAAATAAATGTAATCACGCCCCAGCTTGCCCCACGAGGCCAGCATCGGGTTGCCCACATCCTGTTCGCCATCGCTGTTAAATAATCCTTCGGCTTTCTGGTTATCACGAAACAGCGGCAGATGCCGTTCTTCAAAGCTGTGCCGACGCTGACGAGCCATCAGCTTCGCCAGCCAGGCAGGATCTTTAATGTCGCCCCAATAGTAGCGACAAGGGTTGGTAAATAGCAGATGAATATCAATATGCTTACCCAACGCCTGCAAGGCCTGCAGGTAAACCGGCGGTAGCGCCGAAATTCCGCAAATAAAGACGCGAGAAGGCAGCCCCTGCGGACATTCAGACGCATTTTCCAGGGTCTGAATAAATCGTTGGTATAAATTGGCACGATGCCAGCGCGGCTGGCCCAATTCCGCGGTGTATTCCACCAGCGCTTTCCACAACGGTGCCTGCCAGGCCTGAGACTCGCCGAGTCCCTCAACCAGTCGCCCCGATTCCCACTGGGTCAACCAATCAGGGCGGTAGACTAAATACTGGTCGAAAAGGTCAGCCGCGCGCGAGGAAAGCTGAAAAAGCTTACGTTTATCAGTATCGTCCGTCAGATAGTGGCGTAGCAATGCGAAGTCATCGCTATCCAGCAATTGTGGCAACAGCGTCATCAACTTCCAGCTCATACTCTGTTTGCTGAACGCACTCTCTTTCGGGATATCCGGCAGCACGCGCACAAACATATCCCAGATAAAACTCGCGGGCAGCGGAAAATCGATATTGGCGGCAATACTAAACTTCTGTGCAAGAGTCATTTGTAGCCACTGCGCCATACCGGTACTTTGAACCAGGATCATCTCAGGTTCAAAGGGGTCGTCCAGCCGCTCGCGCTCAACGATAAATTCCATTAACGCTTCCAGCACATCCAGACGGTTGGAGTGGTAGACCCTTAACATAGCGACTCCTGACTACTGACGATTCGGGCAATGCAGACGCGTCATCTGACCCTGCCTGCCGAGGGGTGAAGAAATTATAACGTTGATGCTGACACATCCCGCTCTCGTTGTCTGCATTCGGTTAACCTGCCAGTTCACAGGCGATGAAAACGGGTACAGCTGGGTTTGCTGCCAGGCGTGGCGCCAGAGTTGCTGATACTGGTTTCTGATGATAAAGCTGTTCATTAGCACCCGCTGGTATCCTGACAACGCGGTCACAATCATTATCATTAGTACCATTGCCAGCATCACTTCCGGCAGACTAAAGCCACGCTGTCTGTTCAGGGGATCTGGCATAACGTCTGCTCCTTTAGCGGACAAAAATCGCTCCAGCCACGCGCCGAGAATTCTATGTTGCCATCAATAACCACCCCCTGACGCCATAACGATATCCCTTCATAGTGGGCAATAAGCAGAACAAAATTATTGGTAAGCAGGCGCAGGCAAACCGCGGCATCCTGCGTGGGAACGCGCCGACACTGTACAGGGGGTTGTAAGCGCCAGGGCTGCATACGCCCCCATTCCATCCCGGATTGCACTACCGCCTGACGCTGCAGCGCCTGACTTTGTGTGACCACACGCGCAGCAAAACTGGCCTCCTGTCTGCTAACGCCTTGCAGCAGCAGACTACCGAGCACCAGCAGCAACAGGACCATTGCCAGAGAAGATACGCCTCGCTCACGGTTCACAGGTTGAATCCCGTAACGCTGTAGACCGCTTCAACAACTTTTTGTGGTTGGTCATTGCTCACTCCACGCAAACGCAGCGTAAGAAGCGGGGAATATCCGCTGAAATTCAGCCTTTCAACCTGGAATGCCTCAATCTGCATCGTGGCCGGATCGGTCATTTTCTCCCATCCTTTGCCAGTGCAGCCGGTGGCTCCACGCACGGTTTCCAACACCTTGTCCTGTAAACGAAACCCAATAGAATCAGCCTCTTTCACGGGACTGCTTTCCCAAACGCCATTGCTGTTGGCATCCCATCGGGCAATAACACAGTCTCCCTTAGCCGATATCACCAGTCCCTCTCCGACACAGTTTCCCCGGCAATACCCCGCCCGCTGAAGATGCTTCGCCACGGTGTAGACCCGCTGCCATATTTCATCTTCCAGTACTAACTGGCGCGTGTTACGCAGAATCTCTCGCTGTAGCGCCGGTAAAAATCGTGCTGAGCTAAGCAATAAAATACTGCTAATCGCCATGGCAATGAGCATCTCCAGCAGTGAAAATCCCCGTTCATTTACTGACATAATCTGGCCTCATCGCGCTCGCAAAGCCTGATTCGCCCCCAGCCAGACACCACCACGCGCCATTCCCCACTCGCATTTTTCAGACGTATATGTCCGGCCCATGCCGTATTGCGCAGTCCAAAAAAGGCCAGTGAAGGTGTTATCTCTGCCATTTCGACGTCGTCCCAGGGCGGTGTAAAAACCAAAGACGAAGCGGGTCGACACGTGGTTTGCGAAGCCGCAGAGCTGACAAAACACCATGATGTGCCATCCCGAATCACGCTTATCACATGATCGCGGTTACGCCAGTTAGCATCTTCACGCAGTTGCAGCAGGTAGTCCCGCACCTGGCAGGCGGTCTGCCACAGCCGCTGTTGCTGCTGCCAGCGCTGCCAACCATACAGTCCAGATGCACCAAGCGCCGCGACAATCAGCATCGCAATCAGGGTTTCGAGAAGCGTGTAACCTTGTTGTTTTTTCATGTCGCCAGTATGGCGTGAGGAAAATGAATAACGAGCGGGAAATTCGGTTTCTACGGCGAGCTATGGGGAATATTTAGCACGTTACAGGCCGTTGCAATATTTCAGGAATCCACGCCGAAGAACGCGATTTGAGACAAAAAAACCGACGCACATGGGCGTCGGTTGTGACAGCATGAAACAGGTTAGATAGCTACCGGTGCTTTAATACCCGGGTGCGGATCGTAGCCTTCAATTTCGAAGTCTTCGAAGCGATAGTCAAAGATTGATTCAGGCTTACGTTTGATAACCAGTTTCGGCAGCGCGCGCGGTTCACGGCTAAGCTGCAGATGCGTTTGATCCATATGGTTGCTGTACAGGTGCGTGTCGCCGCCGGTCCAGACAAAATCACCCACTTCCAGATCGCACTGCTGCGCCATCATGTGTACCAGCAAAGCGTAGCTGGCAATGTTAAACGGCAGGCCGAGGAACACATCGCACGAACGCTGATACAGCTGGCAGGAGAGCTTGCCATCCGCCACGTAGAACTGGAAGAACGCATGGCACGGTGCCAGCGCCATTTTATCCAGCTCACCGACGTTCCATGCGGAAACGATAATGCGGCGAGAGTCCGGATCATTTTTCAGCTGGTTTAGCACGGTGGTGATCTGGTCGATATGGCGACCATCTGGCGTAGGCCACGCGCGCCATTGTTTGCCGTAAACCGGGCCTAAATTACCGTTTTCATCCGCCCATTCGTCCCAGATTGAGACGTTGTTTTCATGCAGGTAGGCAACGTTAGTATCGCCCTGCAAGAACCACAGCAGCTCATGAATGATCGAGCGTAAATGGCAGCGTTTAGTCGTAACCAGCGGGAACCCTTCCTGCAGATTAAAACGCATCTGATGACCAAAAATGGAAAGCGTTCCGGTTCCGGTACGGTCGTTTTTCTGTGTGCCTTCATCCAGCACTTTTTGCATCAGTTCTAAATACTGTTTCATGGTTCCTCAGGAAACGTGTTGCTGTGGGCTGCGGCGGTACGCCCAAACCATCATAATAATGCCTGCGACAATCATCGGGATAGAGAGGATCTGACCCATGCTGATGTACTGTACCCAGGTGCCGGTAAACTGCGCATCCGGCTGGCGGAAGAATTCAACAATAATACGAAACGCGCCATAACCAATCAGGAACAGACCGGATACCGAACCCATCGGGCGCGGTTTGCGAATGTACAAGTTCAGAATGATAAACAGCACAACGCCTTCCAACGCCATCTCATAAAGCTGTGAGGCGTGGCGTGGCAGCGAGCCGTAGGTATCAAAAATAGACTGCCATTGCGGGTTAGTTTGCAGCAGTAAAATATCTTCGGTACGGGAGCCGGGGAACAGCATGGCGTACTTGAAGTTCGGGTCAACGCGTCCCCACAGCTCACCGTTGATAAAGTTGCCCAGACGCCCTGCACCCAAGCCAAACGGAATCAGCGGGGCAATGAAATCAGAAACCTGGAAGAACGAACGCTTAGTGCGTTTGGCGAAGATGATCATCACCAGGATCACACCGATAAGTCCACCGTGGAAGGACATACCGCCGTCCCAGACGCGGAACAGATACAGGGGATTATCGAGGAATAACGGGAAGTTATAGAACAGTACGTAACCAATACGCCCACCGAGGAAAACCCCGAGGAAGCCCGCATACAGTAAGTTTTCTACTTCATTTTTGGTCCAGCCACTGCCCGGACGATTCGCGCGGCGCGTCGCCAGCCACATCGCGAAAATAAACCCCACCAAATACATTAAGCCGTACCAGTGAAGCGCGACGGGTCCGATTGAGAAAATGACCGGATCGAAATCCGGAAAATGCAGATAGCTACTGGTCATCTGTCACCACAAGTTCTTGTTATTTCGCTGAAGTCAGACAGCAATTGATAAGCGCGCCTGCATAATGCAGGCGCTCCAAAGGTGCGAATGATAGCACAAGGGGTTAGAAGCGGATGCCGGGAAGATGTAAAAGATCTGTATAGGTAATCTCTATCCCCCGTAATACCTGATAGCGCTACGCTTGTCAGACCTACAATCCCCCGCGAATCAAGCCCCCCATGCCACGACGCTCCATGAAGGCCGCTACCTGATGGCGTACTTCTGTTGCCATCTGTGCCTCCAGGCTGCGCTGCGCCAGCGTTTGCGCCTCATCAAAATCGATATGGCGCAGCAGATATTTTACGCGAGCGACAGAACGACCGTTCATCGACAAATGACGGAAACCGAGACCGATCAGAATAGCCACGCACATCGGGTCGCCCGCCATTTCACCACACAGGCGCAAATCGATACCGCTTCTTTCGGCTTCCTGCGCAATCATCGCCAGCGCACGCAACATCCCCGGATGCAGGCTGTCATAAATGCTGGCTACCCGTGTGTTGTTACGATCGACGGCCAGTATGTACTGGGTAAGGTCGTTGGTTCCGACCGAGATAAAGTCTATCCGGTTTGTCAGATGCGGCAGCATGAACACCATCGACGGAACTTCCAGCATGATGCCAATGCGCGGTTTCGGGATCTCGTAACCGATCATCTCCTCCACTTCGCGTCCGGCGCGTTCAATCAAACGTCGCGCTTCGTCCACTTCATCGATGCTGGTTACCATCGGCAGCAAAATGCTCAGGTTTCCGGTTGCCGCATTCGCACGCAGCATAGCGCGAACCTGGATCAAAAAGATCTCCGGCTGATCGAGCGTTATGCGGATCCCTCGCCAGCCAAGGCAGGGGTTCTCTTCACTGATCGGCATATAGGGCAGCTGTTTATCGGCGCCGACATCCAGCGTACGCAGGGTCACCGGCTTGTCGTTAAACATTTGCAGCATCCCCTGATACTGCGCAACCTGTTCTTCTTCCGAAGGAAAACCGCTTTGCAGCATGAACGGAATTTCGGTGCGATACAGGCCAATGCCGTCGATTCGGCTACCCAGCTTTTCTTCATGTTCCGGGCTGAGGCCCGCATTGAGCATCACCTTCACGCGCTCGCCGCTTTTCAGCTGTGCTGGCTGGTTGACGTCGTCTTCCGCCAGGCGGCTCAGCTCAATTTCTTCACTGATAAGACGCTGGTATTCCTGGATCAATACCGGTTCCGGATCGACCAGCAGTTCACCGCGATAACCGTCCACCACCAGCGTACGGCGATGCAGCACTGACGGCTGGATATCGGCCCCCATGACGGTAGGGATACCCAGCGCACGCACCATAATTGCCGCATGAGAGTTGGCTGCGCCGTCCCGGACAACCACGCCAACTAACCGGTCCTGAGGAAGCTCCGCCAGCGTGGTCGCCGAAAGTTCGTCCGCCACCAGCACAAAGCGTTCCGGCCAGGCATTCGGCCCCTGGATAGAGTCATCAAGGTGGAACAGCAGGCGCTGGCCCAGCGCGCGTAAATCTCCGGCCCGCTCTTTGAGGTAGTTATCGCTCAGCGCGGCGAACTGTTCGGCAAACTTTTCGATGATCGTTTTAACCGCCCACTCGGCCACCGAACCGTTATCCACTTCCGCAAACAGCTCGCGGCGCAGACGGGTATCGGAAAGTAAGTGCGAGTAAAGATCAAAGATCGCCGCCGTTTCTTTCTGCGCCCCAGCGGTAAAACGCTTGCTGTAGCGGCGGAATTCGTTCGCCGCCTCTT
Source organism: Citrobacter sp. Cpo032 (assembly GCF_030332975.1). Taxonomy (NCBI): domain Bacteria; kingdom Pseudomonadati; phylum Pseudomonadota; class Gammaproteobacteria; order Enterobacterales; family Enterobacteriaceae; genus Citrobacter; species Citrobacter sp. Cpo032. The sequence goes on along the minus strand of NZ_JAOWGU010000035.1, from coordinate 153,373 downwards.
CCAGCGCACCGGTCAGTCGCTCGCGTTCAAGCACAGGATCCAGCGTTGAAGCCTGGTAGACCTGTTCCATCAACGGCAGCGTCGCATCCTGCCAACCTTCGGCTATTGCCACACCGGGAGCGGCTGGCAGCGCACGGATGCGCGTTTGACGGTACTGGCCGAACAGCGCGTTTAGCTGCGACTGCGAAAGTATGGCCGCCATTTGCGTGGCGAGCGTGACGAGGAAAGACTCTTCACTTTCATCGTACTGACGCAGTTCACGCTGCTGCACCACCAGCACACCTAAAAGCTGGCGACGCTGAATGATCGGTACGCCTAAGAATGCACGAAAACGCTCTTCTTTTACCGAAGGAATGTATTTAAAGCTGGGATGTTTTTGCGCATCGGCGAGGTTGATAGGTTCCGCCAGCCTGCCAACCAGGCCAACGATACCTTCATCAAACGCGAGTGCGACAGTACGACCACGTGGTTTTTTTAATCCCCGGGTCGCCATGAGGTAATAACAACGTCGATCGTGATCGGCCAGATAGACCGAACAGACCTCTGTATCCATCGCAAGACAGATGTCGGTAACCAGTATATTCAGCGCTTCGTTCAGACGCGGAGCACTGGCCACCTTTTCGACTATTTCGCGCAGGCGGGTGAGCATAATTTGCGTAGCTTAACCTCTTTTACGTCTGTACGCAGGTGCGCTTTGCGGTTTAGGAGTGCTCTCCTGAAGCGCCATGACAACACTTGCGAATTCTTTCATCACCCTGCGATAGACATCGCGTTTAAATGACACCACCTGTCGAACCGGATACCAGTAACTCACCCAGCGCCAGCCGTCGAACTCAGGTGTACTGCTGGTTTGCATATTGATTTCAGCATCGCTGCTGACCAATTGCAGAAGAAACCATTTTTGTTTCTGGCCGATACAAACCGGCTTCGTGTCCCAACGCACCAAACGTTTCGGTAACTTGTAACGCAACCAGTTACGAGTAGAAGCAAGGATCCGTACATCTTTACGACTGAGACCCACTTCTTCAAAGAGTTCCCGGTACATCGCCTGCTCTGCTGTCTCTCCTGCGTTGATCCCACCTTGTGGGAATTGCCAGGAGTGCTGACCAAATCGCCGGGCCCACATGACCTGCCCCTGGCGGTTACAAATTACTATCCCTACATTCGGGCGGTAGCCATCGTCATCAATCACCGGACTACCTCAACATAAACCTTATATACAAACGATTGTTTCACACTCCTGAGGGGCGGTAAACCACTCTGTTAAGGGTGCGATATTCTAATAACAATTGAATAACTCACAGTTAAAGGCCGAGTTATAAACAGAAGAAGGGCAAGCAAGGCGATTTTATTCACCTTTTCTGTGGATATAGTTGTGAAGAAGTACGGAATTACTATGGGAAAACCCAGAACAGTCCGAATAAGACATTCGTCACATATCAAAAATACTCTTATACATTCATAAAGTTAAAACCGATCCACGCAGATAAACACACAGAAATGTGATGTGCATCACGCATACGATCTTCACGCTGATGAAAGATCGACCAGCGTTGGTTTTATCCACAGATTATGCCAATAAGTTAGGCACAATTTGTGTGAAAATTCGATTTTCGTCGCACGTCAAGGCTGTAAATTGAAACAGTAGTGGGGGTTTTTCACAGTTATCCCATCTTTCTGTGGATAACATGGTGTAAGATCCTGTTCATTGTCAGTGACCAGAATTGGAAAACCCGCTTCGCTGTTGCGCAACTCTGCGAACGTAAATCTAAAAACCAATATAAATCATAGAATTGAATAAAGCATGTGGAAAAAGATAAACTCTGTCCACACGGTATAAAATCATTGCTCATTTTTTCACCTAAGGGTTAACCCGATGCCAGAACTCCGTCCGTTGCTTTCTCCCCCTGAATCTGAAGCCCAGTTGCTGAGCCAGGCACGGCAGCTTTCGGGCTACGCGTTAGGAGAATTAGCGGCAATAGCGGGAATCGTTACGCCGAAGGATCTTAAGCGCGATAAAGGCTGGATTGGCGTCCTGCTGGAAATCTGGCTCGGTGCCAGCGCGGGCAGTAAACCAGAGCAGGATTTTGCGGCGCTGGGCGTGGAGCTGAAAACGATCCCTGTGGACAGTCTTGGCAGACCGCTGGAAACCACCTTTGTGTGTGTGGCGCCGTTAACCGGCAATACCGGCGTCACCTGGGAAACCAGCCATGTACGACACAAACTCAAACGTGTTCTGTGGATCCCGGTAGAAGGCGAACGCAGCATCCCTCTGGCTGAGCGCCGCGTCGGCTCTCCCCTGCTGTGGAGCCCGAATGAAGAAGAAGACCGGCAATTGCGTCTGGACTGGGAAGAGTTAATGGACATGATTGTGTTAGGTCATGTCGAACGCATCACCGCTCGCCATGGGGAAGTACTGCAACTGCGTCCTAAAGCCGCCAACGCCCGCGCGCTTACCGAGGCCATTGGCGCCAACGGCGAACCCATCCTGACCCTGCCACGCGGCTTTTACCTGAAAAAGAACTTCACCCGCGCATTGCTTGAGCGACATTTCTTGTTCCAGGCGCAATAGGCACCGTCCGGCCTTTCACCCGCCGCGTTACGGGCCTATAATTACCGCTTCTTTTTTTTGGCAGGACTTTGTTCGATGTTATTTGCATGGATAACCGATCCTAACGCCTGGCTTGCGCTCGGTACGCTGACGCTGCTGGAGATCGTTCTTGGGATCGACAATATTATTTTCCTTTCTCTGGTTGTAGCCAAACTCCCGACAGCGCAACGCAATCATGCTCGACGTATTGGGCTGGCGGCGGCGATGATCATGCGTCTGGCACTGCTGGCTTCTATCGCCTGGGTAACGCGGCTGACAAACCCGTTATTCGAGCTGTTTGGCGAGGCGATATCAGCACGTGACCTGATCCTTCTGCTGGGGGGATTGTTCCTGATCTGGAAAGCCAGCAAGGAGATCCACGAATCCATTGAAGGTGAGGAAGAGGGGTTAAAAACCCGCGTATCTTCTTTCCTGGGCGCGATTGTGCAGATCATGTTGTTAGACATTATCTTCAGTCTGGATTCCGTGATTACTGCGGTTGGCTTGTCCGATCATCTGTTTATTATGATGGCGGCGGTGGTGATTGCCGTAGGCGTGATGATGTTTGCCGCGCGCCCAATTGGCGAGTTTGTCGATCGCCACCCTTCGGTGAAAATGCTGGCGCTCTCGTTTCTGATTCTGGTCGGTTTTACGCTGATTCTGGAAAGTTTCGACGTCCACGTTCCGAAAGGATATATCTATTTCGCCATGTTCTTCTCTATCGCGGTAGAGACCCTGAACCTGTGGCGTAATAAAAAAAATCCGCTCTGATGAAATCCATCGCTCCCCGCAAGGGGAGCGAATGCCAGCCACACCTACCCCTTCTCACAGTTTAAGATTTTACTGCTTTCACCCTGCACAACTTCGCGTTATTACTAAACTATTGTCAGACGCAGGCCATGTGAGGATAAGCAGATGAAAAAATGGGCAGTTTTGATTTCCGCCGTAGGACTGGCTTTTGCCGTTTCCGGATGCAGCAGCGATTATGTAATGGCGACAAAAGATGGTCGAATGATCCTGACCGATGGAAAACCAGAAATTGACGATGATACCGGTCTGGTGAGCTATCACGACCAGCAGGGCAATGCGATGCAGATTAACCGCGATGATGTGTCTCAAATCATTGAACGCTGATGGTTGAGGTCAGCAGCGCGCTGGCCTTAACAATTTTACTTCCCTTTTTCTCTTCCCTCAGCCATTTTTATAATCCTTATGTCGTGATTATAAAAAGGAAACGGCTATGCAATATCACCGTATACCCCACAGCTCGTTGGAAGTCAGTACACTGGGGCTGGGCACAATGACGTTTGGTGAACAGAACAGCGAAGCCGACGCACATGCACAGCTCGATTATGCAGTAGCACAGGGCATTAATTTGATCGACGTTGCCGAGATGTATCCGGTACCGCCGCGTCCTGAAACCCAGGGTCTCACCGAAACCTACGTAGGTAACTGGCTCGCCAAACACGGCAGCCGCGAAAAGCTGATCGTTGCGTCTAAGGTCAGCGGACCATCACGTAACAACGACAGCGGCATTCGACCGAATCAGGCGCTGGACCGTAAAAATATCCGTGAAGCGCTGCACGACAGCCTGAAAAGACTGCAAACCGATTATCTGGATCTGTATCAGGTTCACTGGCCGCAGCGCCCGACCAACTGTTTTGGTAAGTTAGGCTACAGCTGGACAGACTCCGCGCCGGTCGTTTCCCTTCTCGATACGCTGGACGCTCTGGCCGAGTTTCAGCGCGCCGGGAAAATTCGCTACATCGGCGTTTCTAATGAAACCGCGTTTGGCGTGATGCGCTATCTGCACCTGGCGGACAAACACGATCTGCCACGCATCGCCACCATCCAGAACCCCTACAGCCTGCTGAACCGCAGCTTTGAGGTTGGACTGGCTGAAGTGAGCCAGTATGAAGGCGTTGAGCTGCTGGCTTACTCTTGCCTGGGCTTCGGTACGTTAACCGGGAAATACCTGAACGGCGCGAAACCTGCCGGTGCACGCAATACGTTGTTTAGCCGTTTCACGCGCTACAGCGGCGAGCAGACGCAGAAAGCCGTTGCGGCCTATGTGGATATCGCGAAACGCCATAATCTGGATCCTGCGCAAATGGCGCTGGCATTCGTGCGTCGTCAGCCGTTTGTCGCCAGCACTTTGCTGGGCGCCACGACGATGGAGCAGCTAAAAACCAACGTTGAAAGCCTGCATCTGGAGTTGAGCGAAGAAGTACTGGCAGAGATTGAAGCGGTGCATCAGGTGTATACCTATCCTGCACCGTAACAGTTAGCGCCTGATGGCGCTACGCTTATCAGGCCTACAAAGTGAACGCCCTGTAGGCCGTATACGGTAACGCCGCCATCCGACACATTCATAGCATACTCATCTCGCACCGTGACGATTAGCGCCTGATGGCGCTACGCTTATCAGGCCTACAAAGTGAGCATCCTGTAGGCCGGATAAGGCAACGCAGCCATCCGGCACATTCATAGCATACTCATCTCGCACCGTGACGATTAGCGCCTGATGGCGCTACGCTTATCAGGCCTACAAAGTGAGCATCCTGTAGGCCGGATAAGGCAACGCCGCCATCCGGCAACAGCATACAACAGACTATTGGCGGCGCTGCCAAATCCATAGCGCCGCAATCGCCAGCGCAAACAGCGCACCAAATCCAATACCAATCGCAACAGCCGGGAGCCCCACCAGCACCGCCAGTGAGTAAATCCCCAGCATCAACAGCATCGCGCTGTTTTCACCCAGGTTTTGCACCGCTATCGCATTACCCGCGCCGACGCTTTTCTTACCCCGTTCCTGCAGCAACGCATTCAACGGCACCACAAAGAAGCCACCCGACACGCCGATAAGCATCAGCAATGCGTAGGCCGGAAGCAGCGAATGTTGAAGAGAGAAAATCAGCACCACGATGCCAATCAGGATCCCCGCAGGCATACAGCGCGAAACGGTTTCCAGCGTTACCAGCTTCGCGGCCGCACCCGCACCGACCACAATCCCGATTGCTACCATGGCATTGAGGTAGGTCGGGGTGGCGTTATCGGTGATGCCGAGCGCCACCGGGACCCACAGCACCAGCAGAAAACGCAGCGTAACGCCCGCGCCCCAAAAAAGGCTGGTTCCCACCAACGAGAAACGCGTCTCGCCATTACGCCACAACGATGAAGCCGCACAGAAGAAACTGCGCGTCATTTTCCCCAGATGCCAGGACTGGCCAGGACGAGCCGCAGCCAGTTTCGGGATATACAGGTTAGCCATCACCGCCCCAGCATAGGCCAGGGCACAGGCAGAAAGCGCGGCAATCACGTGCCAGTCGGCCAGAACGCCGCCGGCGACAGATCCGAGCAAAATCGCGGCAATGGTGGAGGCTTCCATCAGGCCGTTAGCCTTCACCAGTTTGTCGCCGGTAGTCAGTTCACCGAGAATGCCGTACTTGGCCGGTGAATATGCCGCCGCGCCGATCCCCACCAGCGTATACCCAAGAAACGGATTAATGCCGAAGCAAATACTCGCCGCGCCCAGCAGTTTCAGAGCGTTCGCGAACATCATCACTCTGCCTTTGGCAAAGCTATCCGCCACCTGTCCCACAAAGGGGGCAAACAGAATGTAAGCGCCCACAAACACCATTTGCAGGATTGGCTGACTCCAGTCCGGATAGAATTGTTCTTTCAGCAACGCCAGCGTAGCAAACAGCAACGCGTTATCGCCAAACGCCGACAGGAACTGCGCGGCGATAACGGACATCATCCCTTTGGACCAGATTGAAGTGTTAGTGTGCACTGACTCACTCATGTTGTTTTTCCGGCTCATCGACCCAGCTTTTCAGCGTAACAAAATCCGGCTTACCGCTGCCGAGTAAGGGGAGTTGCTTCAGATGGCGAATATCACGCGGTACGGCGAGTTCAGGTACACCGTGCGCCCGCGCATACTGCTGTAGTTTTTCACGTGTCAGCTCGCTGTCGGTAGTGAACAGCACCAGCGCCTCACCTTTGCTGGCATCACTCTTGATCGCCGTGGCGTGCATTTTGTCTGAGGATACCGCCAACGCCAGTTGCTCAACCATTTCCAGCGAAACCATCTCTCCGGCAATTTTAGCGAATCGCTTAGCGCGCCCCTGAATCTGTACAAAGCCGTTTTCATCAAAGCGCACGATGTCTCCGGTGTCATACCAGCCGCGCTCAATCTCACCTTGCGCATTTTCTGCTGTCGGCACTTCCAGCACGCCAGGTTTTTCGACGCGCAAATAGCCGCTCATAATATTAGGACCTTTCAGCTGTAAACGCCCACCGTCCTCAATTCCCGGAACAGCCAACAGTCGAGCATCCATACCAGGCAAGATGCGCCCTACCGTTCCCGATTTTGCCGCCATTGGTACGTTAATCGACACAACCGGCGCACATTCCGTCACGCCATAGCCTTCAAGAACGCGCAGGCCAAATTTCTCCTGCCACAGCTGCTTTGTGCTGTCCTGAAGTTTTTCCGCTCCCGCCACCACATAGCGCAGGCGGTGGAAATCGTACGGATGCGCAAAACGCGCGTAGTTGCCGAGGAACGTTGAAGTACCAAACAACACGGTGCAGTTCCGGTCGTATACCAGCTCTGGCACAATGCGGTAATGCAGCGGGCTGGGATAAAGAAACACTTCTGCGCCAGTCAGTAGCGGCGTGAATAATCCCACCGTCAGGCCAAAGGAGTGGAACAGCGGCAGCGCCGACATAAAACGGTCATCGGCGGTGAAATCGGCAATCGTTTTGATCTGCTCAACGTTCGCCAGAATGCTTTTATGACTGTGAACCACACCTTTCGGATGGCCTTCTGAACCAGAAGTAAAGAGGATCACCGCAGCGTCTTCCGGCTGCTGCTTCACCTGCGCCAGATGCGGTGCCAGCAGATGTGAGAAAATCCACAGCTTATCGCTAAAGGTCACATCAGCTTTTAAGTCTTCCAGATAAACCCAACGCACCTGGGTGAGCTGTTCCGGTAAATGCCAGAGTTTGCCTTTATCGAGAAACTGTCGGGATGTGAAGATCGTTTTAATTTCAGACGCAGTAATGGCACTGGTTAATCCTTTCACGCCCGCGGTGTAGTTCATCATGGCCGGAATGCGTCGGCGCGCAATGGCGCCAAAAATGACCGCTGCGCTGATCCCCGCGTTTGGCAGCATCAGGCCGATTTTTTCACCTTCGACGCTGTATTTTTCCAGAATACGGGCCACAAAGAGCGTCTTTGTCAGCAGCTTGCGGTAGCTGTCCGGGGTAAAGTTAACATCTTCAATGCAGTTTTTGCCTGCGCCAAAACGGTATTTCGCCGCCAGCAGCGACTCGTATAGCGTTTCACGCGGACGAACCGCCATGCGTGCTTCCATCATAATTTGATGCAGCATCTCTCCGGCAATTTTGCGGCGATCGCGAGCACGCGGAGCTTCCGGCATCGGCAGTTGTGTCGGCGGTAGGATGTGTAAGCGGATGCGCGGGAAGAATCGCTGTTTAACCAAACCTTTCAGGCGGCTAAAGCGGGAAAGCTCCGCGCCTTCAATGCGCACAGGAACCACCGTCGCCCCCGACTTAGCGGCAACAAACCCCGCGCCGTCATAAATTTTCATTAACGAGCCGGAGGTCGAAATACGTCCTTCCGGGAAAATAACCACCGGACGGCCCTGTTCGACCAGACGAACCAGATGTTTAATCGACATCGGTTTGGTTGGATCTAACGGTACAAAATCAATCAGCGGGGTTAGCCAGCGCATATACCATTGCTGGCTGATCGAGGTGTAAACAGCGAAGACGGGACGAATCGGTAAAAAGAGCGCCAACAGGATGCCGTCTATAAATGAGACATGGTTGGGAGTGATTAGAACGCGTTCTCCCTGTAGCGCGCTGACATCGCCCGTGACGCGAACGCGGAAAAGCACGCGAAACAGATTACGAAAAAAGCCAAATAGCATCTCAACTCCCTGTGCCATTAATTATATAAACATCAATGGTGGGAGAGTATACGAGTTGGGGAATTGGCGCGACAGGTAACTGGTAAATACAATCCGAAAAAAAACCTGCGCATCCGCGCAGGTTGGTGCAAGAGACAGGTACGAAGTGCGTACCGAATAATCTCACCAATCAATACCTCTGGGATCTTGATTGTGGTCGTCAGCAGCCAGATACGCCAGTGCGAAAACGCAAAGGAATGAACCCAAATGCAACGAGTTGTGTAAATTATCGGTTACTGTTACAGATAGACTGAAGGTAAAAAAAAACCTGCGCATCTGCGCAGGCTGGTGTAATTCTAGTGATCAACCCGAAAGTTGATTTCACCTATCAATACCTCTGGGATCTCAACTCTAGCAATCTGCTCAGTTCTCTCACCAGCGAACAATCGCAACAGCACATCGCAAAGTGTAAGCAAAAATTAGCATTTTCTATTTTCTGTCTTACTTCGCTCGTGTGCGCTCACATTTGCGACGTTCTGACGGGCAATCTGCTTGAACAGCCAGCCATTTTCCGTAACACTGACGGAATGTAAGCGTTTACCCACAACAGGTACTATCATGGCGACCATAAAGGATGTAGCCCGACTAGCTGGTGTATCAGTCGCCACCGTTTCTCGAGTGATTAATGATTCTCCTAAAGCCAGCGAAGCATCGCGCCTGGCCGTAACGAGTGCAATGGAATCACTCAGCTACCACCCCAACGCCAATGCGCGTGCGCTGGCACAACAATCCACTGAAACCATCGGTCTGGTGGTTGGAGATGTGTCCGATCCATTTTTTGGGGCAATGGTTAAAGCTGTCGAGCAGGTGGCGTATAACACCGGTAATTTTTTACTGATTGGTAACGGCTACCATAACGAACAGAAGGAACGACAGGCGATTGAACAGCTCATTCGCCACCGCTGCGCAGCCCTTGTTGTCCACGCGAAAATTATCCCGGATGCTGAGCTGGCATCACTCATGAAGCAAATCCCCGGCATGGTATTGATTAACCGAATTCTGCCGGGATTCGAACAACGCTGCGTTGCCCTTGATGACCGTTTCGGCGCCTGGCTCGCGACCCGACACCTCATTCAGCAGGGCCATACGCGCATTGGTTATCTGTGCTCCAATCACACGATTTCAGATGCGGAAGATCGTCTGCAAGGCTATTACGACGCGCTGGCAGAGAGCAATATTCCTGTCAGCGATCGACTGGTAACGTTTGGTGAACCGGATGAAAGCGGCGGTGAACAGGCTATGACCGAGTTACTTGGCCGTGGCAAAAACTTCACTGCGGTAGCCTGCTACAACGACTCAATGGCGGCTGGTGCCATGGGCGTATTGAATGATAACGGCATTGATGTGCCGGGAGAAATCTCGCTGATTGGTTTTGATGATGTGCTGGTTTCCCGCTACGTGCGCCCGCGTCTGACCACGGTGCGCTACCCGATCGTGACGATGGCAACCCAGGCTGCCGAACTGGCGCTCGCGCTGGCGGAGAAGCGTCCCGTGCCTGAAATTACCCACGTTTTTAACCCAACTCTGGTGCGTCGCCATTCCGTTTCGACGCTGACAGAGCCGGGGAATTCATCGTCAAACGAATAACCAGGATAGCGTTATGACTACGATGTTGGACGTTTCACGACACGCAGGCGTCTCAAAAGCGACCGTTTCGCGCGTACTGAATGGCACGGGTCAGGTAAAAGAGAGCACGCGCCAGAAAGTGTTTAAGGCCATGCAGGCACTTGATTATCGGCCTAATTTTTTAGCGCGCTCTTTGGCAAACCGCACCAGCAACAGCATTGGTCTGGTAGTTTCCACATTTGATGGATTCTACTTTGGCCGCCTGCTGCAACAGGCTTCACGCCAGACGGAATCTCACGGCAAGCAGTTGATCGTCACCGACGGCCACGACACACCAGAGCGTGAGCAGGAAGCCGTGCAAATGCTGGCGGACAGGCAGTGCGACGCCATTATTCTCTATACCCGCTATATGAGTGAAAAGGCGATTATGTCGTTGATGAACAGCATTGCTATGCCCTTGCTGGTCATCAACCGTGATGTCAGCCAGGCCCGCGATCGCGCAATTTTCTTTGAACAGGAAGACGCGGCCTATCAGGCGGTCAATTACCTGATCTCCCAGGGCCATAGCGATATTGCTTGTATCACTGTGCCAGGCCATACGCCTACCGGTAAATCCCGCCTGATGGGGTATCGTAAGGCGCTGGAAAAAAACGGTATTCCCTGGGATCCCGATAAGGTCAAATACGGCGACTCCACGATGACGCGAGGCTATGAGGCCTGCCGTGAACTGCTGGAGGAAGGGGTAAAATTTAGCGCCCTGTTTGCCTGTAACGATGACATGGCATTAGGCGCATCAAAAGCGTTACATCAGGCCGGGCTGAGGATCCCAACGGACGTCTCACTGTTTGGTTTTGATGATGCGCCCAGCGCCAAATGGCTGGAGCCGGGGCTGTCTACCGTTTATCTACCGATTGATACCATGATAACCACGGCAATCGACCAGGCTATCCGGCTGGCCAACGGCGAGAGCGTCGAGCCAATCCCACCGTTCACCGGCAAACTGGTACTACGTGACTCAGTAACGCTCGGGCCATACTTTAAGTAATCAAATGCCGGATGGCGGCGCAGTTAATCTTGTAGGCCGGATAAGCGTAGCGCCATCCGGCATTTCACAACGCTGTAATCAGATTAATTCCAGCGCTAACAGCTCATCAATGGTCTGGCGACGGCGAATCAGTCGCGCCACGCCGTTATCGAACAAAACTTCCGGCAACAGCGGACGGCTATTGTAGTTTGACGACATTGACGCGCCGTACGCCCCGGTATCATGCAGCACCAGATAATCGCCCGGCACCACCGCAGGCAACAGACGGGTTTCCACATTTCCGCCCTCCTGCTGGGTAAACACGTCACCAGATTCGCACAGCGGCCCGGCTACCACGGTTTCCCGATGTGGGGTGTGTTCCAGAGAGCGACCATCCCCTGCCAGCGCGGAGATATGGTGATAACTACCGTACATGGCCGGGCGCATTAGATCGTTGAAGCCCGCATCGATCAGCACAAAATGGCGGCTACCCATCTCTTTTACGCTACGCACCTGCGCCACTAACACACCGGCTTCCGCGACCAGAAAACGACCCGGCTCTATCTCAAGCGCGACCGGGTGACCCAGGTGTTTAGCAATCTGTTCACGCGCAGCGTTCCACAATCCAAAGTAGTGATCGGTATCGATAGCCTCTTCGCCTTCACGATACGGGATTGATAAACCGCCACCCGCGGAGATCGCCTCCAGATCCTGGCCAAATTCAACCACCTGGCGCACCATCGCACCGCACACCTGCTCCAGATGCGCATAGTCCACGCCGGAGCCGATATGCATATGAATCCCCACCAGCTTTAGCTTATAGCGCTGAATCACCTCCAGCGCCGCGGGAAGATCGCTATACCAGATCCCGTGCTTGCTGTTTTCGCCGCCGGTATTGGTTTTCTGACTGTGCCCATGCCCAAAGCCAGGGTTTACGCGTAGCCACACGCGATGGCCCGGCGAGACCTGGCCCAGTTGTTCCAGCATATCCACCGACCCGGCATTTACCGGAATGCGCAATTCATGCACCCGCGCGAGCGTCGCTTCATCAATCATATCGGCGGTAAAGACGATTTCATCTTTCCCCGGTACGAAGCCTGCCGCCAGCGCACGTTCAATTTCGCCAAGCGAGACGGAATCAACCTTCACGCCCTGCTCGCGCATCAGGCGCAAAATATGAATATTCGAACATGCCTTTTGGGCGAAACGCACCACGTCAAACTGACTCAATTTGGCAATCTGCCCGCGGATAATCTGAGCATCATAGACCCACACCGGGCAGCCGAATTCGGCAGGCAGGCGCAGCAGGTTGTCGGCGTTCAGGTCAGTGTCAGTACTATTGAGTGGGCGTGGCATAGTGTGCTCCGATATTGGCTTTTTTATGATTACGCCACAGCCCGAAAAGAATAAAAAATATCGTTTTATCGTGAGTCTATGCAAAAATGATATGGATTGATTCATTCGAGGATTGCCCATGCCCGCCGTTAACCTGCGACACATCGAAATTTTTCACGCCATCATGACGGCAGGTAATCTGACAGAAGCTGCGCGCATGCTACATACCTCGCAGCCCACCGTCAGCCGGGAACTGGCCCGATTCGAGAAAGTGCTGGGATTAACGCTGTTTGAACGTACGCGTGGCCGACTGCATCCAACCGTGCAAGGGTTACGTCTGTTTGAAGAGGTGCAACGTTCGTGGTATGGCCTGGACAGAATTGTGAGCGCCGCCGAAAGCCTGCGCGAGTTTCGCCAAGGCGAATTGTCGATTGTTTGCCTGCCGGTATTCTCACAGTCTTTTTTACCGCCGCTGCTGCAGCCATTCCTCGCTCGCTATCCACAGGTCAATATTCAGATAGTGCCGCAGGAGTCACCGCTGCTGGAAGAGTGGCTGTCGGCGCAGCGCCACGATCTGGGGTTAACGGAAACGCTGCATACGCCTGCCGGAACGAAACGCACCGAATTGCTGGCGCTGGATGAAGTGTGCGTGCTGCCGCAGGGCCATCCGCTGACTAAGAAAGCGGTGTTAACGCCGCAGGATTTTCAGGGAGAAAACTACATCAGCCTGTCGCGCACCGACAGCTACCGTCAGCTACTGGATACACTGTTTAATGAGCACCAGGTGAAGCGCCGCATGGTGATTGAAACCCATAGCGCCGCTTCAATTTGTGCAATGGTACGGGCAGGTGTGGGGATCTCGGTGGTGAACCCACTGACCGCGCTGGATTACGCCAGCAGCGGAGTCGTTATCCGCCGCTTCAGTATTTCGGTCCCCTTTACAGTCAGCCTGATTCACCCGCTTCATCGCCCCGCCTCGGCGCTGGTTGATGCTTTTACGGCGCATCTGCAGGCCCATCTACCGAGGCTTATTGACCCACTGGAGGCTATTTTGCATCCGCAGCCGAAAGCATAAACGCCACCGCATCTTGCGCATGGATTGCCGCGGTGTCGAAAACCGGTAGTGGGCTTAGCTCGGTGGGAACCAGCAGACCAATCTCGGTACAGCCAAAGATAACCCCTTGCGCCCCCTGTTTCGCCAGTTGGTCGATGACGCCCAGGTAATAATCGCGGGAAGCCTCGCTGAATTCACCGAGACACAGCTCATCGAAAATAATCTGGTTTATTTTCTGACGATCCTCAGCTTCAGGGATCAGCGTGCTAATGCCGAATTCAGTCTGTAAACGCCCGCGGTAAAAATCCTGCTCCATGGTGTAACGCGTACCCAGTAGCGCCACGTTGCTCATTTGCTGCTTTTGTATCGCCCGCCCCGTCGCGTCGGCAATATGCAGAAACGGCACATCACAGGCGCTTTCAATCGCCTCAGCAACTTTGTGCATGGTGTTGGTACACAGCACAATTCCTTGCGCCCCGGCTTGCTGTAGCCCTGTGGCGGCCTGCGCGAGGATCTCACCGGCTCGCTGCCAGTCACCGCTTGACTGGCAGAATTCAATCTCGTGAAAATCCACGCTGTGCAACAGAATCTGCGCAGAATGCAGACCTCCCAGACGCTGTTTTATGCCTTCATTAATGAGTCGATAATAAGGAATGGTAGATTCCCAGCTCATACCGCCTAACAGACCGATCGTTTTCATCATTTCCCCTGACTCGTTGTTGTCTCTCCAGTGAATCAAAGATGTGATCAACTTTCCACATCTGTTGGCGTGCATTTCTTTTTTTAATTTTCTGATATAGGTTTAATGAAACATTGTTTTAATTATTACAGGAAGGCCGGATGTTTATTTTTCATAAAGAGACCACGCTTGACGATCTGGGCAATGGCGTTACCCGGCGTATTCTTGCTCATGACGGTAACATGATGGCGGTTGAGGTGAACTTCGAGCAAGGCGCAATCGGCCCGATGCACAATCATCCGCACGAACAGCTGACTTACGTGTTGTCCGGTGAGTTTGAATTTACCATCGGCGAAGAGAAACATATCGTTAGGGCGGGCGATACCCTGTATAAACAGCCCAACATTATGCATGGCTGCGTCTGCTTAAAACCGGGAACGCTGTTGGATACCTTTACCCCAATTCGCGAAGATTTTCTGCACGGGTAAGGTGCTAAATAAAAAAGCCGGGTCGCGTTGACGCTTTCCCGGCCTGTAAGAGACTCCACTCGCAGGCCGGATAAGGCTGAATCGCTATCCGGCATGCTTGTCTGACTTACACCCCAATATCTCTTAACTTTTCGCCTGCCATCAGCTTACGTTCGATATGCTCCAGCGTGACGTTTTTGGTTTCTGGAATCAGCCAGAACGTAATACCGATAAACACAACGTTCAGCGCGGTATAAAGCCAGAACGTACCGGCGGCGCCAATGCTGTCGAGCAGCGTCAGGAACGTTGCGCCAATGATCATGTTCGACACCCAGTTGGTGGTGGTGGAGCAGGTAATACCAAAATCACGGCATTTCAGTGGCTGAATTTCCGAACACAGAATCCACACCACCGGCGCGGCGCTCATTGCATAGCCTGCAATACACATCATCGTCATGCCAACTGACAGCCAGGATAATCCACTGGAAGCCGTGTCGTTATCAAACTGCATCAGGCAATATCCGAGCACCAGCGTCCCGATGGCCATTACGCTGAAACCAATTTTCAGCGCCGGTTTACGTCCTGCTTTGTCGACCGTGAAGACGGCAATAAAAGTGGCGAACATAAACGTTAAACCAACTACCAGCGTGGCAATCATCTGCTGCTCTGTGGTGGTAAAACCCGCCATTTTAAAAATGCGCGGCGCGTAATACATGATGATGTTCATCCCGGTGAACTGCTGCATCGCCTGCAGTAACATTCCGAGGAAAACCGCGCGACGCACGTTACGGTTAATTTTAAACAGCGCCCAACCCCCCTGCTTTAGCTTCAGGCTTTCACGGATTTCGTTCAGCTCATCGCGGGCTTTTTCTGACGTATCGCGCAACATACGCAGTACTTCTTCAGCTTCGATGTGGCGACCTTTCTCCGCCAGCCAGCGCGGGCTGTTGGGCAAGAAAACAACCAGAATAATCAGCAATACAGCCGGAAGCGCCAGCACGCCAAGCATAGCGCGCCAGTTACCGCTGTAGCTGAACGCGGTATCGGACAAAAAGGCCAGAACGATGCCCAGCGTCACCATCAGCTGATACATACTGATCATCTTGCCACGCACGTTTTCGCTAGCCATTTCGGAGAGATAGAGCGGTGCGGTGTAAGACGCGATCCCCACCGCAACGCCCAGCACCACGCGGGCAAAAATGAGCATTTCTACGCTGGAGGCAAACGCCGAGCCCAGAGATCCGGCGACGAAAAGGATCGCGCCCGCCATCAGGCTGTATTTGCGCCCCAGGCGGAATGACAACCAACCGTTAAACAGCGCACCAATTGCCGCACCCAGCATCATGCTGCTTACCACCCACTCCTGCAGGCGGCTGGTCAACACAAAGTGATCGGTGATAAAAGGCAACGCGCCAGCAATCACGCCAATATCCAGGCCGAATAACAACCCTGCGACAGCCGCAGAGATAGAAACAAACATATTCATACGTCGCGTATCGCGCACTGGGCGCGGCGCTAAAGCAGCATCATTATTTATTGAGACCATTTTTTCCTGCCAGATACAGAGTAACCATGCCATTGAAAGTAAGGGATCCCTTGCAGGAAGCGTCAGGCGGGAAACGGCAAAAACATGGATTAAATAGCTACACCACATGGTTATGTGATGGATATTCCAATTTTAAAATTTACCGACAATCACTCAATTAAATTTAATTCATTGATATTAAAGAATATTAAAACAATAAATTTATACGTATGAAATTTAATATGGAATAATTTATAACCACAATATGGATTTTAATGATCCGAATATAAAAAAACCCTGCCAGAGGGCAGGGTTTAACGGTTCTGGAAAGCGAATTAACGTGCCAGCCAGCCGCCATCTACTGCAACGGTATAGCCGTTGATATAGTCAGATGCGCTGGACGCCAGGAACACGACAGGCCCCATCAGGTCGCTCGGCAGACCCCAACGACCCGCCGGGATACGATCGAGGATCTCTGCGCTACGTTGCTCATCAGCACGCAGCTGTTGAGTGTTATTCGTCGCCATGTAACCCGGTGCAATCGCGTTGACGTTGATGTTATGTTTTGCCCACTCGTTCGCCATCAGACGGGTAACACCCATTACGCCGCTTTTAGATGCGGTGTAAGACGGCACGCGGATCCCGCCCTGGAAGGAAAGCATAGAGGCGATATTGATAATTTTGCCGCCGTTACCCTGAGCGATAAAGTGCTTCGCCGCAGCCTGAGACATAAAGAACACGCTCTTAATGTTCAGGTTCATCACGTCATCCCAGTCTTTTTCGCTGAAGTTGATCGCATCGTCACGACGGATAAGACCCGCGTTGTTGACCAGAATATCGATATGGCCGAATTCTGCCACTGCGCGCTCCAGCAGTGCCGGAATACCATCGATTTGACGCAGATCGGCGGTCAGGCTTAAAAAACGGCGGCCCAGTGCGGTCACGCGTTCGATGGTTTCTGTCGGTTCAACAATATTGATACCGACGATATCGCAGCCCGCTTCAGCCAGGCCCAGCGCCATACCCTGACCCAAACCTGTGTCACAACCGGTCACAACGGCGACTTTACCTTCAAGAGAGAATGCATTCAAAATCATTGTAAATCCTTAATTTTTTATAATGCCCGCCGCAGCAGGCACGGCTGTCGCCCGCAACTAGCGCAGATCTTTTACTGCAACATGGTCCATATCATCAAAGACCTGGTTTTCGCCGACCATGCCCCAAATGAACGTATAAGCTTTTGTGCCGACACCGGAGTGAATAGACCAGCTTGGAGAAATCACCGCCTGCTCGTTGTGCATCACAATATGACGCGTTTCCTGAGGCTGACCCATCATGTGGAAGACGCAGGTGTCTTCTTCCATATTGAAATAGAAATAGACTTCCATACGACGTTCATGGGTATGACACGGCATGGTGTTCCACAGGTTACCCGGAGCCAGCTCAGTCAGACCCATGCTCAACTGGCAGGTTTCCAGAACATCCGGCACAAAGTATTTGTTGATGGTACGACGGTTACTGGTGAGGTCATCACCCAGCGTCACTGGCGCAACGTCTGCAGGCGTGACTTTCTTAGTTGGGTAAGTCGTGTGTGCCGGCGCGCAGTTGTAGTAAAACTTCGCCGGTTTCGCCGTATCAATACTGGCGAATACCACTTCTTTTGCCCCTTTTCCGACGTACAGCGCGTCGCGATGGCCAATTTCATAGCACTGGCCGTCAACGGTAATCGTGCCCGGGCCACCGATGTTGATCACACCCAGCTCACGACGTTCGAGGAAATAGGTTACGCCCAGCTGTTTGCCGACTTCGCCACCCACAGAGACGGTTTTGGCCACTGGCATAATGCCGCCAACAATGATGCGGTCGATGTGGCTGTAGACCATGGTGTATTCATCTGCGACAAACACTTCTTCGACCAAAAACTCATTACGCAGCCCCTGAGTGTCCAGGGTTTTCGCATGCGCACTATGGATGCTTTGTCTTACGTCCACATTTACCTCCAGTGATAAATTGACCGTGAATGCTTAAACGAATAGCAAAACGCTGTTCCGTTTTATCTTATGCGCTCATGATATCCCTCCCTGAATGTGTTTTCAATTATAACTAAAACGATGTTTCACTTTTTCCGCATCTTATTATCAAAAGTGTAAGTGCGATCACGCTAGCGCATATAAATCGCAAAAATGATTTCAATAAAATCATTTAAAACAATTAGATAGATAAAAATACAAAAGAGTAGATCATTAGTGGCAGGGATAAGATATTGAAAATACAGCCAGGCTCATACGTCATTCACACACCTTTTCTAACAAAGTGCGCTATCAATCACATGAAATGAAACAACGTTTTGATATGTTGGCAGGGTTTAGAGTGTATGTTTCTGTAACTGGCCTTGCCCTCCTGTTGGAGGGCTTTTTTATAGAGGAAGAGATAACACGGCAGAAAACTGTTCGAGAAGAAAAATATATACCCTAAATAATTCGAGTTGCAGGAAGGCGGCGACGCAGCGAATTCCCCGGAGCGTACATAAGTACGTGACTGGGGTGAACGAGTAAAGCCAACGCACATGCAGCTTGAAGTATGACGGGGATTAGTCTCGTTCGATAGCGAGCGCCACCCCCTGACCACCACCAATACACAGTGTTGCCAGGCCCTTGTGCGCCCGACGTTTCACCATTTCATGTACCAGCGAAACCAGAATACGACAGCCAGAAGCGCCAATCGGATGGCCGAGCGCAATGGCCCCGCCGTTCACATTCACCCGCCGTTCATCCCACTCCAGCATTTTCCCAACGGATAATGCCTGCGCGGCGAAGGCTTCATTAGCTTCGATAAGATCAACATCAGCCAGTTGCCAGCCCACGCGCTCAAGGCAGCGGCGCGTTGCATACACTGGCGCAATCCCCATGAGCGCGGGATCGACCCCGACGCTGGCAAAGGCGCGAATACGGGCCAACACAGGTAAGTTAAGTTCCTGCGCCTTGGCCTCGCTCATCATCATCACCGCAGCAGCACCGTCGTTGATGGATGACGCGTTACCCGCCGTTACCGAACCGAGTGTGTCAAAGGTAGGATCCAGACGCGCCAGCCCCTCGGCGCTGGCATCGGTACGCGGTTGTTCGTCGGTGTCCACCACGAACGATTGCCCATTACGCTGTGTTACCACCGGCACGATTTCATCTTTAAAGCGTCCGGCATCAATTGCCATCCGCGCTTTGTGCTGCGAGTGCAGCGCGTAGGCATCCTGCAATTCGCGGCTGATTCCGTATTCTCGCGCCAGGTTTTCCGCGGTAACGCCCATGTGATAATCGTTGAAGGCATCCCACAGACCGTCATGTACCAGGCTGTCGACCAGTTGGCTGTTCCCCAGCTGTGCGCCAGTGCGGCTATCGGTAAGGACATGCGGTGCACGGCTCATATTCTCTTGCCCGCCCGCAATCACAATGTCGGCTTCGCCACACTGGATAGCCTGGGTCGCCAGATGCAGCGCTTTCAGACCCGAGCCACAGACATCGTTAATGGTGATGGCGGAAACGGTATTGGGTAGCCCACCATTGATGGCAGACTGACGCGCAGGGTTCTGCCCGGCACCTGCGGTAAGCACCTGTCCGAGGATCACTTCATCCACAGCGTGAACGTCCACGCCCGTGCGTTCCAGTAACGCCTTGACCACCATGCTGCCTAACTCAACGGCAGAGTGGCGCGCCAGCGTCCCCTGGAAGCAGCCAATCGGTGTCCTTAATGCCCCGACGATCACAACCTCTTTCATCACTACCTCAGCGCAAAATAACACCGCAATAGTAGATGATTGTTAAAAATAGTTATCAAGGTTGTTTAAAAACGGTGATTTTTATCACAAAGGAAATTCGTATCACTTATTGGTCATCTGAACGCCACTCTGCTGTAAATGGTCACGCAGCCAACTTCCTGCCACACCAGGCGGTGATTTCTTATTCCACAACAGATCGATAGAGATAGCCTTTGGCCAGCCAGGCATCTTTAATTGCACCAGTGGTTTTTCTGCCGCAAACTCCTCCACCAGCGCACAAGGGAGCGCGCACCAGCCGAATCCCTGAACAGCCATACTTAGCAATAACAGGTAGTTAGGAGCAGACCAGACGGGACCGCGCGCCACGTTGGTGCCGCTTTCCAGATAGGTATTCAAGCGCAGCTCGCGCCAGGTGTGTAGCTGCTCCCACTGCAGTTTTTCTTGAGCCGCGAGCGGATGCGACGCTGCAACGTATAATCCCATCCAGGTTTGCATCGGCAGACGCGTAACGCCCATGTCGGTCGGGTAATCCTCCCGCGCCTCGATCAACCCCACCTGAGCACGTCCTTTTTGCAGCAGATCGATCACGTCTTCATCTTCACCAATCAGGCATTCAAACTCGGTATGGGGAAACTTGCGATCAAACTGCACCATCAACTCTTCCAGCACATCCGGATGCAGCGTGTCAGACAGCACAAAGGTTAGACGCGCCTCAGTTTCACCCGACAGCGAGATCGCCGCCTCATCGAGACGTTCGCTGGCCGTCAGAATAGCCTGCACATAGCCCAACACCCGCTTACCTTCCTCGGTCAGCGTTGGCTGGCGGGATGAACGGTCAAACAGCGCAAAACCAAGATCGGCTTCCAGATGCGCAATGGCCGTACTGATAGTGGACTGGCTTTTACGCAACCGCCGGCCCGCCGCAGAAAATGAACCGCAGGAAACGGTCTCCACAAATGCCGTTAATGCTTCAGGAGAATAACGCATGAACTATCTACTTTATCGATGGATACTATCTTTTAGATATCACATAAAACGATAAAATTGCCACCATTCCGTTATCCGGGCATCAAAGAAGGTTTTAGGTTATGCAACACGATACTGTCCAACGCCGCTCGTTAGTTGAGCGTATTTTTCATGCCGTCTGCTTTGAAGGCATTGCCACCGCGATCCTCGCACCAACCACCGCATGGTTGATGCAGCGCTCGGTACTGGAAATGGGCGGACTGACCATTCTTCTCGCCACCACTGCGATGATCTGGAATATCATTTATAACGCCCTGTTTGACCGTTTGTGGCCGTCGCACCTGGTAAAACGTACGGCGAAAGTGCGAGCATTTCACGCGTTAGGCTTCGAGAGCGGTTTTATTGTGATCGGGGTGAGCATCGTGGCGTATGTGCTGAACGTCAGCCTGGTTCAGGCATTCACGCTGGAAATAGGTTTCTTCCTGTTCTTCCTGCCGTACACCATGTTCTATAACTGGGCTTATGACACGTTACGCGAGCGCGTTATGAAGCGCCGCCAGCAGCGCGTTACTGCCTGATAATTAAAATAATAGTCGGAATCTTCTCGGTTCCGGCTATTGTCCCATTCACTCGCCCTCTTGTTCACACCTCCCCCAGCCCCTGCCATTTGTGGTAAATTGCGCTTCTTTTTGTTTATTTTATAGTTGATACGTTCAAATAATGTCGAAATTTTGGTCAAAAGAAGAGACTCTCTGGAGCTTCGCACTATATGGGACTGCCGTCGGCGCAGGAACCCTATTCCTACCCATACAGCTGGGTTCTGCAGGCGCGGTGGTATTGTTTATCACCGCACTCGTCGCCTGGCCTTTAACCTACTGGCCGCACAAGGCGCTATGCCAGTTTATCCTGTCCTCAAAAACGTCGGCTGGTGAAGGGATCACTGGCGCGGTTACCCACTACTACGGTAAGAAGATTGGCAGCCTGATCACCACCCTCTATTTTATTGCCTTCTTTGTGGTGGTGCTGATCTACGCCGTAGCGATAACCAATTCACTCACTGAACAGCTGGCAAAACATATCACTATCGATCTGCGGATCCGCATGTTGGTCAGCCTTGGCGTGGTGCTGGTGCTGAACCTGATTTTTCTGATGGGCCGGCAAGCCACTATTCGGGTCATGGGCTTTTTGGTGTTCCCCCTCATCGCGTACTTTTTGTTCCTTTCGCTCTACCTGACCGGAAGCTGGCAGCCAACGCTACTCACCGGCCAGATGTCTTTCGATCAGCACACGCTTCATCAGGTTTGGATATCTATTCCCGTGATGGTTTTCGCTTTTAGCCATACGCCAATTATCTCTACGTTCGCCATCGACAGACGAGAGAAATACGGCGAGCAGGCCATGGGTAAATGCAAAAAAATCATGAAGGTAGCCTACGTTATCATCTGCCTGAGCGTACTGTTTTTCGTCTTCAGCTGCTTGCTTTCGATTCCGACAAACTATATCGAAGACGCGAAAAATGAAGGCGTGACGATTCTTTCCGCGCTGTCGATGATGCCAAACGCACCGGCATGGCTGTCGATTTCCGGGATCATCGTTGCCGTTGTCGCGATGTCAAAATCGTTCCTCGGCACCTACTTTGGCGTGATTGAAGGGGCAACGGAGGTAGTAAAAACGTCGTTGCATCAGGTGGGTGTGAAGAAAAGCCGGGCCTTTAACCGCGCTCTGTCCATCATGCTGGTCTCGGCTATCACGTTTATCATCTGCTGCATTAATCCTAATGCCATTTCAATGATTTACGCGATAAGCGGCCCGCTGATTGCTATGATTCTGTTTATCATGCCGACATTGTCTACCTATCTGATCCCGGCGCTGAAGCCATACCGTTCAGTGGGTAATCTGATCACCCTGATTGTCGGTCTGCTGTGCGTATCTGTGATGTTTTTTGGCTAGAACGTGTTGTTTAGCGGCTCATTCTCCTGAAAGTGGGTGCGATGTCGTTCAGTTAACGACTCAATTTCAGAAAGTTTCAACCTGTGTTGGCGGAAGTAATGAACATGCTATCTCAGAGAAGGGTTCCGTTCACCTCATGTTCATCGTTTCTCTGAAGCACCGATTCCTGTGAACGTGCAAGGGAGGCTCACCGCCGCCTCCCTTGCAACCCAGGCTCCCGGCGGGAAAATCGTCGCTACGCGATTCATTCGTCTTATGCCGTCTGCCTGTCGGGTCGGGGCCGAGCCTGCGTCCATGCAGCCCGTCCCCTCTGTCCGCATCCCTGCGGACAGCCCCGGTCAGACGTCAACTCCTCATCGATTTTCAGCCGGACCCGAGTCATCGCTTCAACGCTCTGATTTCCAGTTAAATCTGTTTTGCTGTTCAGACCAAAAACGCAGATGGTGAGGTGTGGGCTGGTCCGGCTGAAAATTGCCGACGTGTTTCCGTAAGCCCGGGAGAGCCAGCATGGATGCTGGCTCAGGGCGCGCTTTGCAGGGATGCTTCCTCGCGCCCGACCCGGTAGCCTGGAGGAATAAGCGGAGGGGACCGCGGAGCGGCAATTTTCCCGCCGGGAGCCGGGATTGTAAAGGGCGTGGCGAAGAACGCCCTTTACACGTTCACAGGTATCAATGCTTCAGAAAAATAACACTGCTGAGGTGAACGGAACCCTGAGAAAGAATCACATGTTCACCCTACATGCTTAACTGGACGGTATTGAACGTGGATGAGCCGTTAAACTGACTTATTTGATGTACGAATCCAGCACTTTCAGGACCACATCCAAATCCTCTTCGCGCTTAATTTCATCGCCCTGATGCACAATGTGCTCGGTCAGATGACCTTTAATCACTTCACGCATTAATCCGTTTACTGCCCCGCGGATCGCCGCTATTTGCTGCAATACTGCCGCGCATTCATGCGGTTCATCCAGCATGGTTTTCAACGCCGCTACCTGCCCCTGAATCTTGCTGGTTCGGGCTTTCAGCTTTTGTTTGTCGCGGATCGTATGTGACATAACTTTACCTTTTTAACGTCTGGCTGTAGGGACAATACCATCGACATTCTACTGGGGGGTAGTATTTGATACTGGGGGGGAGTAGAATCAGGCGAAATTAAACAACTAAGAATCATTCTCATGGGTGAGTTTTCTACGCTTCTTCAGCAAGGTAACGCCTGGTTTTTCATTCCCAGCGCGATTCTATTGGGGGTGTTACACGGCCTGGAGCCGGGGCATTCCAAGACGATGATGGCGGCCTTTATTATTGCCATTAAGGGGACCATCAAACAGGCGGTGATGCTGGGGCTGGCAGCAACGCTGTCGCATACCGCCGTGGTATGGCTGATTGCGCTCGGCGGGATGTATATCAGCAAAGCGTTTACTGCCCAGGCCGTTGAGCCCTGGCTGCAGTTTGTCTCGGCGATTATTATTCTCGGGACCGCATTCTGGATGTTCTGGCGAACCTGGCAGGGAGAGCAGAACTGGCTGGCCCAGACGCATCACGACCACAATCACGAGCATCACCACCACCATGATCATGATGACCATCACCGCCATCATCATGACCACGATGACGATCATCATCATCATCACGAACACGAGCATAATCACGACCATGCCGCACTGGCAGGACTCACCGAAGGATCGAAAGAGTATCAGGATGCCCACGAACGGGCGCATGCCACCGATATTCAGCGCCGCTTTGCGGGCAAAGAGGTCACCAACGGCCAAATATTACTATTTGGTTTGACCGGCGGGTTAATCCCCTGCCCTGCCGCCATTACGGTGCTGCTGATTTGCATCCAGCTCAAAGCCTTCACGCTGGGCGCGACTATGGTGCTGTGCTTCAGCCTCGGACTGGCGCTGACGCTGGTAACGGTGGGCGTGGGTGCAGCAATCAGCGTGCAGCAGGCGGCCAAACGCTGGAGCGGATTTAACACGATGGCCCGCAAAGCACCCTATTTTTCCAGTGTGCTCATTGCGATGGTCGGCTTATATATGGGGATTCACGGCTATATGGGGATCGTCGGTTAACACCAAGAGAGCGCAGCAGCGCTTGCCGCTGCGCGTAAAACCTGGCTAGCTTGCGACATTCCCCCACACCAGTTGCCCTTTATGGAAGGTCGCGGTGCGTGGAGAAATTCGCGCGACCGCTTCTGCCGAACAAGAGGCATCCACCAGCACAAAACTGGCTTCATCCTGCGCTTTCGGCCACACGCGCTCACCTTTATCGTTAAGCGGCAACACATCGCCGGTGGCGAGGAACAACGCCCGCGACAGGTTGAGTTCGTTGGGGCGAATATAGAGCTGCGCGTACAGATTTGCCTTTTCCAGCATGTCGCCCAGCCCGTACGGCGACCAGTGATCAATTACGCTGTCGGTTCCGGTAATCACTTCCACGCCTTTATC
This sequence comes from Citrobacter sp. Cpo032, assembly GCF_030332975.1. Taxonomy (NCBI): domain Bacteria; kingdom Pseudomonadati; phylum Pseudomonadota; class Gammaproteobacteria; order Enterobacterales; family Enterobacteriaceae; genus Citrobacter; species Citrobacter sp. Cpo032. The sequence continues at coordinate 128,003 of NZ_JAOWGU010000035.1, read as the reverse complement.
GCGCAACTGCTTGAGCGGCATGTGCAAGGTGCCGATCGGCACCGTCGAGGCAATGGTAATCTGCTGTGCCGCCATGCGGCTCGCCAGCGCATCCACCTGCTGTTCGTTCAGCGTTGCCAGCGCAAACGCGTGGCTGATGGTCAATTTGCCCTTTAATTGCGGCGTTTTCTCCACCGTTTCCACCATGTAATTCACCGCCGCCACGCCCGCCGGGCTGGTTTCATGCAGATGGATATCTACGCCTTTATCGTAATCCAGCGCAATCTGGAACATGGTGTCGAGGGATTTTTCCATCGCCCCATCGACGCTGGTTGGGTCCAGACCGCCGACGTAATGCGCTCCCGCCTGCATCGCTTCACGCATCAGCGGTTCAGATTTTGATAACAGCAGGCCATGCTGCGGAAATGCCACGATTTCACAGGCAAAACCCGGCTGACGACGCGCCAGTACCGCCTGCAGGTTTTCGAGATTTTTCAGCCCGGAAACCGGTTCTATGTTGCAGTGGCTGCGGGCGATCGAGGTGCCTTTTGATTGCAGCAGATCGATCAGCTTTTCTGCGCGCTCCTGCGTATAAGGCTGGAGTTCAGGCAGCAGCTTTTGTTCCAGGCGGATCATATCCTGAATAGTGGTGCCAGCCGGACGGTTCAGCGAACGCCAGGGACCGCCGTAAAAGGTTTTATCCAGATGGATGTGCATGTCGCGCATGGCGGGCAGCATCAGCTTTCCACCCGCATCATAGTGGGGCAGCGTCGCATCCGGATGCTGCTTATTCTCGCGCAGCGCAACGATTTTTCCGTCCTGGATTTCAACGGTTTGCAGCGCGGTACGGGTGTGCACCACCACCGAGTTTTCGTAATCAAAGCCCGCTTCCAGCAGGACGTTATCCAGGTAATAGTGTTTATCGTTAATCGTCATTGTGCTCTTCGACCCGCAGGTGTTCCCGACAGGATTAGCAGCATACGCGACCGGAGCGACCGCGCCAAACAGCGCGGCAGCGGTCACCATTTTTCCGCTCTGGCTTAAAAATTCACGGCGGCTGTTACTTTCCTTCATTCACGTCTCCTCTCAGGAATGGACAATATGGGTGCCCGTTTCGCCGCGCAGTGCGGCAGGCAGGCATTCCGGCGTGGTGATGATCACTCGTTTACCGCCACGCTCCAGAAACGCCAGGCTGGCAACGATCTTGGGTAACATGCTGCCAGGCGGGAAATGTCCCTCCTGCATGTAACGGGTCATCGTTGCGACATCCACCGTATCCAGCGCCTGCTGGTTGGGTTTGCCAAAATGAATACAGACCTGCTCGACGCCGGTGGTGATCACCAAAATGTCGGCGCGGATCTCCTGCGCCAGTAGCGCCGTGGAGAGATCTTTATCAATCACCGCGTCCACGCTCTGGTAATCCCCTTGATCGCTACGCACCACCGGGATCCCGCCGCCGCCCGCGCCAATAACCACAAAGCCTTGCTGGGTCAGCGTTTTGATCGCCTCCGCCTCGACAATGCGCTTCGGTTGTGGAGAGGCGACTACCCGACGGTAGCCGCGCCCCGAATCCTCAACAAAGCGCCAGCCCGGATTGACCCGCTGCAGTTCATCACGCTGCACTTCGCTAAAGAACGCTCCAATGGGCTTGGTCGGATTAGCGAAGCCCGGATCGTTTTTGTCGACCTCCACCTGCGTGACCACCGTAACTGCCCTCTGCTCACCGCGCCGCGCCAGACGGTTATTCAGCGCCTGTTGGATCAGATAACCGATACCGCCCTGCGTATCGGCAACGCAGTTTGCCAGCGGGGTAAGCGGCAGCCCTTCACGCTCGTGCGCGATTTCCGCACGCCGCAGATCCAGCCCTACCTGTGGCCCGTTACCGTGCGTCAGCACAATGTTGTAGTCCGATGCCAGCATCTCCAGCACCGTATCCGCTACCGCTTTCACCGCTTCAGCCTGGTGTTCAATCGACTGGCTGGCGTTATCTTTGATAATGCTGTTGCCGCCAATGGCAACGACCACAAGTTCTTTCATAGTGTTATCTTCCGCTTGCAGGCAATTCAGGTCGTTTTCGTCGGTTCCTGCTCAGGCGCAGTCACCGCTTCACGGCTATCAAGAACATGCTTGAGGACAAACATGCCGCTCATCATCAGGTAGGCCACAACAAACATCATTGAGCTGCCTTCCGCAAAGCCAATCGCCGGGGAGTGGATCACGCCAAACAGCGATAACAGCGCGCCAAAGGCTGCGGCAATCGCGCCGCGCAGCGGCTTGTTCATAATGGCGAAGATAGCGACGCAGCCCCAAAGCATGCTGGCCAGCGGTGCGCCGCTTCCCAGATGCACCAGTCCGTCGTAATAGACACCTTTGCTGTGCAGCAAGTCACTACCCAGTTTCCCCGCGGAAGTTCCGGCGGCACCCATCACGCTGTTGACGATGGTCAATGCCCAGTTGGCGATCCACGGGAACAGACAGATGAAGATAACGGGAACCTCGACTTTGGGCGTTTCTCGCACCACCTGGTTGGCGGTCACCACGCCGATAAACACCAGAATCGGCACTATCGCGGTCATCGGAATAATGGCGAGCATAAACGCGCCCAGCCCAAACAGTGGCACCAGGAACATGGTGATGCCTGAAGCGAGGGTATAACCGATGCTGGCCCCCATCGCTTTCCAGCCCGCATGCCCAACATATACGGTCACCGGGAACGGGTTACCCAGCATGCAGCCGAGCATGGAGGCAAAGCCGTTCGCCATCATGACCTTACGGGTGTTGTACTCATCCCCCGCCGCGTGCGCACTTTCAATGTTCTCAAGGTCAAAAATGTAGTTCGCCAGGCCCAGAGGAACAGCAGAAGCCAGATACGGCAGTGCGTGCGGCAAACCTTGCAGGAAGCTGTCGACATGAATTTCCGGCGGGTTGAAGCCAAAGGAAGACATCGACGCTTTAATGGCTTCCGGGCTTTGTAAACCGGAGATCCACGCCAGGGCCGTACCGGCAATCAGCAGCAGTAAACCGGTAGGAATACGGGCAAAAATCGGCTTCTTACCGAACCAGTTAATGAAGATCAGCAACAGGACGATGAAAGAGACGGTCGGCGCTTCGAATGCCTGCAGCATCGGGTTCATCGCCAGCAGCAACAGCCCCAGGCCGGACAGACAAGAAAGCAGTACCGTACGCGGGATCATCTTGCGGATGGTCTCGCCCAGGAAGGAGCCACCGACCAGGATCAACGCTTCGACAAAGCACCACACCAGGGCTATCTGGATAGCGAAGTTGGCATCTTTGGTTTGCTGATAAACCGGCATCAGCACCAGGAAGGTCACGGTGAAGATTGACGGTGCACTCGGTCCGGACGGCAGCGCCGTTACGTCGTTACGCCCGGTGTGCTTAGCCATCTGCAGACCAAACCAGGCGTAGCAGACGCTGGCCACCAGCACCGCCAGACCAAAGGCAGGCGCAATGCGACCATAGACAATTTCGGTAGGGATCCCGACGACAAAAATGAGCAGTCCCATCATTGTCAGCAGGTTAGTCAGGTTGTTGGTCATCAGCCCAAAGTAAGCCGCCCAGTCACCACGTTTCCATTCTAGTTTTATGCTGTTCATGGAATATCCTTAACAGGTTAAGCATCGTTTGCGATCGCGGAGATCGCCCAGCCCTGCAGGTAAGCAACGTTTTTCGCTTCGCTACTGTGGGGCTAATCGCGTTAGCCCCGGTTATTGTTATTGGCAGTAGCGGTCGCGCCAGTTGAGGATCGCCTTTTCAAAACAGGCGAACGGCGGGTGAACTATTCCGGCGCCGATCATGCCGATCCCCGCATCTTTGTGCGCAATGGCGGTGTTGATCACTGGCAAAATGCCGGTGCTGCCCACGCGCGTAATGTCGATAGCGGTCGGTACGCCCATAAAACCAAGCAGCGGAATGGTGACGTTGGGGTTTTCGCCGAGAGTGATTTCTCGCATCTGGCGAGAGAAATCAACGGCCTCTTCGACCGTACCGCCCACCAGCGCTACGATGGCCGGTGCCGTCGCCATCGCGAAACCGCCAATGCCGTAGGTTTCTGTTATCGCGCTATCGCCGATATCACGTCCGGAATCTTCCGGCTTGTAGCCCGCAAACATCGGCCCAATCACCTGCTGTGCCGGACCGGTAAACCACTGGCCCGGTAAACCGCTAATGCGCAGACCGAACTCAACGCCGTTGCGCGCCATCGTCGTCACCACGGTGCTGTATTCAATACCGTGTGCAGCGTCCATTGCGGCTTTACACATCGCCATCCAGGTCGGTCCGGAGAAGTAATCACTACTAAGGACGAACTCGAACACCTCACGTTGCTGCTCAACCGGATAACCGGTCTGAATAATCCACGGCGTCAGCGCCTGAATCAGCAGCGCCGTCCCGGCATTGTTGCGGTTATGGCACTCATCGCCCATGTGCAGCGCCTGCGCCAGCATCAGACGCAGATCGATTTCGCCCGCCAGCTTCATAGCGTCGCGCAGCATCGGTCCCAGCACATCGCGCATCCAGTGCAAACGATCGATAACGCTCTGATCGTTCGCGCCCATGCGCAGGATCTTCGCCATCTGCTCGCTCATATTGGTATATGCGCGGTTGCCATAGGTTTTGTTCTCGACGATGTGCATAAACATCGATGCCGATGTCACGCCCGCCATCGAGCCGACACAGTCATGCTCGTGGCACGGAGAGAAGATGATTTCACCCGAGGCGGCCAGTTCCGCGGCTTCATCCAGATCTTTCGCCAGCCCTTCAAAGACCAGCGCCCCGGTTACCGCCCCCTTCATTGCGCCGCACATTTTTTCCCAGCGGATTGGCGGCCCGGCGTGCAGGATGGTGTTACGGGTCATGCCCGGCACGACGTTGATCGCCTGGTCATAGCCAATCAGCACCGGATGCGACTGGATAATGCGTTCCAGCGCCTGCTGGTTAGCGGCCGCGATTTTGTCTGCCAGCGGCGAATCGGCAATGTCGTCCAGCGCGGCCACGACCTGCATGTTGCCCTGGCCCGGCGGCGTCCAGTCGAGCTGGGTCACCGGTACGTTCTGCTTTTTCAGGTCATCGCTGAACATTGCTATGCCAACGTTAATCACGTTCAGCGGCTGGTTAAACAGTGTCTGGCTCATCAGGCTTCCTCCCCTTTACAGATAAATTCACGCGCCAGCAATCCTGTGTTGGTGCTACTGCTCGCCCAGATAACCCCGGCGTCGGTCAGCATCTGACACTGTTTTTCCAGCGACGGCGTATCAAGATCGGTTCCCAGCACATAGCCGAGGATCTCAAGCGGACGACCGTCTGCGACGGCGATCGCTTTGGCTTCAACGATCGCATCGAGCATCACGCCAACCGGATCTTCATGCGATCCAAATCCAAGGACGAAGTCCATCACGATCACGCCAACTTCAGGATCGCGCGCTTCCTGTAACAGACGACTAATGCGGTTGGTGGGATCGATCATCGGGTGCGGTTTGCCGTTGGTAAAATCGTCATCACCGAAATCGAGGAAGGTATGCGCCACGCTGCGGTTGAGATCTTTCAGGCGGAATGCCGGATCCGGATGAATGTTGCTGTAAACTTCGGCATGTTTTTCCATGGCAGCAAACATCGCCTCATCGCACAACGTGCCGCCACAGAACAAGCCACGGATGTACTTTTGCTGTGGAGTCAGACGGGCGCGAACCTCTTCAATCAGCGGCCAGTTGAGCGGATGCAGATCCAGACTCTCTTTTTTCACGCCGGTCAGCAGTACCGCTTTCAACGCCGCCTCTTTAGTACTGCGGGCAAACTGCAGGCCTTTTTCATCCGCAGGCGCGGCTTCACGTCCGAGGAAACACACCACCACGGGCTTATGACAGGCGCGCGCACGTTCCAGCACCTTGCGCGCCACCGCTGGCGCAGGCGGTTTGGAGATAAGTGCGATGATCTCAGTTTGCGGATCGGCCTCCAGCATGCCAATCGCGTCAAGCATCATCAGGCCGCCAATCTTTTCACTCAGATCGCGTCCACCTGTGCCAATCAACTGGGAAATTCCGCCGCCAAACTCGTGAATGCGTACGCTCAGCTCCTGGCTACCGGTACCGGAGGCACCAATAATTCCGATGTTGCCGCGACGCACCGCGTTGCCAAAACACAGCGCCGCGCCGTTAATGATGGCGGTTCCGCAATCTGGCCCCATCATCAACAGTCCTTTTTCATGCGCCAGCTGCTTAAGCGCCAGCTCGTCCTCAAGAGAGACGTTGTCAGAGAACAGCATCACATTGAGGTTATTTTGCAGAGCCTGGCGCGCTTCACGCGCGGCAAACAGGCCATTGACTGAGATCACCGCCAGATTGCTCTCAGGAACATGCTTCTTCGCGCTGGCAAGCGTGGCATAGCGCGCTTCATGCTGGCCACCCTGCTCTTTATGCGTAAACAGATCGTCAATCGCCACCAGCGTTTGGTCGTTCGCCGCCTCGCTGGCGCCTTTAATGACAATCATCAGATCGCCACTTTTCGCCTCTTCCAGCTCAGGCGTCAGCAAGCCGAGATTCTTCAGCACACCCTTATTCATCTCTGTCGCCATAGCCACAAACGCCTGCTCAACGCCATCGAGCTTATTTGCGCGCGTGGAGATAGACATCAGTGAGACAGAATCAAAATACGTGTTCTTTTTAACAACTATCCTGATCGACATAATTCCCTCCGGACCTGTGGCTCAGGGCGCAGGCATCCGCCATGCCATACAGCATGTCGCAGCCAGAACTTGAACCGATATTTTTAATGTCAGTAATATATTGCGTAGAAACGAGTTGTTGCTCAGTAATAAATTGGTTCAGCAGCCGGCCGATGCTTTCCCGATAACGCTGATTAAATGCTTCCTCTAGCGTTATTTTGCTAAGTAGCGTTGTATTATTTCCTGCGCGTTGCAATGCCGCTAAAAAATCATCTCGATATTTCCTCAGCGGATGCCCGGAAATAAATAAAATGGTGCTTAAGCCTACTAAATAATCATCCGATGAGGGCGTCAGCCCTATCCCCAAACCAATTAAATGGCTGACCGCCGTAGTAATATTTTCTCCTGTACGCAACGCTATCAGTAATGTTTGTCGGCGGTTGAGTAATTGACGGGTGATTTCCTGATAAAACGGATTGTCACCCCGGTACAGAAATAATGTGTCGTCGCTTTTTAGCTGTTGGCGGATAACATCTTCCCAATGCTGCCAGCCGACTGCGGCAAGGCTTGCTGCATCAGATGTCCACCGTGGTATTCGCCACAGCAGGCAACCGGCGGTTTCTATCCATTTATCATTGCCAACAACTATTCCCGACCCGCTAAAATTGACCCGCTCACCGGGGTGAAACAGGTCTTCACAATGCGTCAGCGCCAACCGACAGCTGTTAGGTGCGTTATCACAATCCTCACTCAGTAACGTCAACAGCCGCTGCTGTTCGGGTATCAACAGGTTTACCGCGTGAGAAAAAACCTGTTCAACCCGTCCCGTTCCCCGGAAAGTGAGAAACGCGCTGTCTGCGGTTAGCGCCCGTACGCATCGCCGTGATGGCGTAGCGATAATGGCGCTCCTGTGTCAGGCTCCGGCCGCAATCAGCAGCTCGGCAATTTCGTGGTACCCTTTCTCTCGCGCCAGTTCCAGCGGGGTTTTACCGTATTTATCCGTCATGTGCGGGTTTGCGCCATGGTCGAGCAGCAGCTTAACGATCTCCTGCTGCTTCGCACCGCCGTCATTTAGCACGATGGCTTCCAGGAGCGGCGTCCAGCCAACAAAATTAGTATGGTTGACATTGATATCGGTACGCAGCAGCAGCTCGCGCACGATCTCGACATGACCTTTTTCGCTGGCTGGTGTAATACCAACGCCGCCAAAACGGCTCAGGCAATTGAGATCGGGGTTCGCCGGTAATACCGTACGCAACAGCGTTAAATCATTCGTCAGGCAGCTAATCAGGAAGGGGTTAAAACAAGTTTGATCTTGTTTATTAATATCGGCACCCGCAGCAATCAATAAAGAAACACAGTCATAATGTTTATTCAGGCTGGCAATAATAATGGCAGTACGCCCCTGGCGGTTAGTGGCGTTAATATCCACATTTTTTGCCAGACAGGATTTTAATCCATCGGCATTGCCCTGTTCTGCCGCCAGCAGAAATTCAGTAATGAGTTCTTTCTCTGACATAATCGCTCTCCTGCAGTTTTTTAGACTTTTTAAATATCCGATAACCTGAGAATAGCAATAGAGTGCAGAGAATAACATCCGCTTAAATTTCATTCATCGTTAGCGCATCGATTATTGAATCAATTTTAACAATGAGGACAAAACGTGCTGTAGTGCAATCTTTCCCTTATGGCTGGGCCCCTTTTAGCCACTAATCAGTAGTCCGGGAAATCAGGCGGTATGCTGCACGGATAGCGGCCTGCAATTAAAATACAGAAGTGTGATTGCCTTCAAATCAAATGTAAAACTGGTGTTAAATTCTGTTCAAAACTGATTGCTCTGTATAAGGATTACAAATACATTCAACAATCATCGTGTTGCGGATGCGCATTGTCGCCGGAGGGGAGAAAGATGAATTCAATATTTACCGAGGAAAACCTACTGGCATTTACGATGGCTGCCCGCTATAGCAGTTTCAGCAAGGCGGCGGAGGAGCTTGGCTTAACCACATCGGCAATTAGTTACACCATTAAGCGCATGGAAATGGGTCTCGACGTGGTGCTGTTTACCCGCAGTACTCGCAGCATTGAGCTGACCGAGTCCGGGCGTTACCTGTTTCGCAAGGCGACCGACCTGCTCAACGATTTCCACGCCATCAAGCGCAGCATTGATACCATCGCTCAGGGAATTGAGGCTCGGGTGCGCATCTGCATTAACCAGCTGTTGTATACCCCTCAACATACGGCGAGGCTGCTGCAGGTACTCAAGAAACAGTTTCCAACCTGCCAGATAACCGTCACTACAGAGGTGTATAACGGCGTCTGGGATTCGATCATCAACAACCAGGCCAATATCGCCATTGGCGCGCCCGATACATTACTGGACGGCGGCGGAATTGATTACACCGAGATCGGCGCGATCCGTTGGTCGTTCGCGATTGCCCCGGATCATCCGCTGGCGTTTATGCCTGAACCCATTTCTGAGAGCCAACTGCGCCTGTACCCGAACATCATGGTGGAAGACACCGCACATACCATCAATAAGAAGGTCGGCTGGCTGTTACACGGACAGGAGTCGATTCTGGTTCCCGATTTTAATACCAAGTGCCAGTGCCAGATCCTGGGGGAGGGCATCGGTTTTCTGCCAGACTATATGGTGCGCGAGGCGATGGAAAAGTCGTTGCTGGTGACACGGCAGATCCACAACCCGCGTCAGGATTCACGAATGCTGTTGGCAACCCAGCATTCGGCAACCGGTCGTGTCACTCAGTGGATTAAAAAAGAGTTTGGCCCGCAAGGGATACTGACGGGGATTTATCAGGATTTACTGCATCGGGCGTGATGCACCGGATGGCTGTTATACCTTCCGGTGCATATTAGATAATCAGGCGCGGATATCGTCGTACTCGCGGGTTTTATCAAATTCATGTTTGGCAAACGGGCACAGCGGAATAACTTTGCGGTTTTCAGCGCGCATCTTCTCTACCACTTTCGCCACCAGCTGTTTGCCGACGCCCTGACCTTTCAGACTGGGATCGACATCGGTATGTTCAATGATGCTCAGATGCTCGCCCGTCGGCACGAAAACAATCTCGGCAACCTGGTTGCCCTCAGCATCATTGACATAAAACTTGTTATGGCCGGCAAGAATTTCCATGCTTCCCTCACTCATTTTTGGCGATATTTCAGCGCACCGCTCGGACAGGTATCGATGACCTTGATGACCGTAGCAACGTCCACTTCATCCGGAATAATCCACGGTTTACGTTTCAGGTTAAACAGCTTCGCGCTTCCCCGCACGCAATTGCCCGAATGCTGACACATCGCCGTGTTGAAGTAGACGTCAATCTTCTCGCCGGTATAGGCCCGGTAACCTGCATCCAATAGTTCCTTATCCACGACATTGCCTCGCATTTTTTTATTGTCTGGGTCTAATCATAGACCTATGCGAGGCTGAAGGAAGCGGCTGAAAGCAGAAATATCATTCAGGCTTTTTCTGTATCGACGGCTGCGGCTCTGGCGGCAAATACTCCAGCATCGCAGGCGTCGGCGGCGGGAGGCGGTTATCGGCAATATCCCTGTCCACATCGATATGACTGATTTCGCCATTCTCATGATGGTGGACCGTCAGCACCCTCGCCTTGTTCAGTTCCGTAACCAGCTCCCGGGTAATACGCAAACTTTCTGCCAGCTCATGGTCTTCAAGCCCGGGTCTGCGACTGCGGCGTTCGACCCGAAAACGAAACTGGTTGTACTTCGCCCAGCCAATCAGCACCAGGCCGTTGACCAGGGCGACAAGGATATAAAACGTGACCGTATCCAGCGTGGTGAAAAAGGGTCGCACACCCATATACGGTGAATGCGCCAGGGCTGTGATCAGCCCTTTATAGATCAAATAGATAAATCCAACCCATGCGATGACCGTCAACAACACATCGATGATGCGCGGCAGCAAACGCCGCTCCGTGAAGATCAGTGGCTGGTTCATGATTCAATCCTCCCAATACCGCGGTCTGGACTCACCCAACGCGCTCTGCCACGTTTGCGTTTGAGCATCACTTTCGGGAACGCGACCAGCGTGGTGAACAGGCTTAGCATCCAGTACACCACCGGGAACCAGATAATCCAGAACAACGAGGCGCCAATGCCTTTTTCATAGCGTCGTTCAATCATCAGGCTCACCGCAAACTGCAGCAAGCACACCACGCCGAGGATAAGCCCGGTAAAGGCTGGCGGGAAAAGATGCTGTACATACAGCGAGTCCGGCATCGGGATCATCAGTCCTAACAGGAACAGCACGATACTGATCGCATAGGCAAAAGACCAGGCGGTAGAAAAACAGAACTCAAGAAACAGCGGCCACATGCGACGGAACTCCCACGACCACAGACGACGCATGTTAACGATAAACACCTCTGCACCCCCCTGCGCCCAGCGCAAACGCTGCTTCCATAGCCCTTTTAATGTTTCAGGCATAAGGATCCAGCACAGTGCGCGCGGCTCAAAGAATACCGACCAGTGGCGCAATTGCAGCTTCCAGCTGATATCGATATCTTCGGTGATCATGTCCGGGCTCCAGTAACCGACCTCGGCCAACGCGCGACGACGAAACGCCGCAACTACGCCGGAAACGGTAAAGATCTGCCCATAGACTCGCTGAGTACGCTTAATTAAGCCGATAATGGAAGAGAACTCACCGACCTGCACACGACCGATTAACGTAGAGCGGGTTCGAATACGCGGGTTCCCCGTCACTGCACCAACGCGCGGGAACTGGATCAGCGGAGCCACAATATAGGCAACGGCATCACGATCCAGTAACGCATCGCCATCAATGCACACCAGGTAATCACTGCGCGCAGCGGCTGCACCGGTCTTGAGCGCCAGCGCTTTACCCTGGTTTTCAGCCAGATGAATCACCCGCAGGCTGGGGTATTCCACTGCCAGTTGTTCCAGCACGTCGTGAGTGTCATCCGTCGAGCCATCGTTGATGGCGATCACTTCGATATTCTTATATCGCTGTGCCAGTGCTGCCTCAATGGTTTCACGCGCGTTGATCCCTTCGTTAAAACAGGGGATCAGAATGGAAACCAGTGGATTCCCCGGCAGAGTCGGTGGTGGCGTGTCATCTCCCCATTTCCAGTGACGTTCACGGTAAAACCAGAAATAGACCCCGCCGCTTATCCACAAAGCAGACATGAACAAAGGCCAGAAGAAGACGAAGTTCAACATCACTTCACCTGTAAAGATGACAGCCACGCCAAACGGCAGGCTGAACATCAGGCAAAGTATCAGGAAAGCAATAATGCGATCGGTCATTTTTGCGGATACCAGTATGAGGAGAACGTCGAGCGAATCTCTGACATCTCAGGTTTGTCGCTGATGAAATCATCCGGGTAATAGCCGTAGTTACCTGCACCGCTTAATTTCAGCTGGCGCATCCATTCGGCTATTTGTTTTCCGCTGATTTCAGCCTGATCCCCGGATTTACGCCAGTCTCGTGCCTGCAGTTCAAACACGGTTTTATCCAGCGCCCCAGGGGTTTGTGCAACGGCATTCACCAGTCGGTCAAGCCATGCGTTGGCATCATTGGCCGGGATCTGTTCCATGAATGGCATCGCCATCGGCGCCGTCCAGTCATAGGTATTGAGGAAATCATTCAGGTTTTGTGCAAACCAGGCTTCACTTTCAGGCTCCAGTACCGGCATGGCGTAAATATTGCGCGCAGTTTGCACCTGTGGACCGCGAATATTACGCACCGTCCGGGTCAGTTGTTTGGTGAAGTCAATAAGCATCTTACTTTTCAGGCGAGTCCAGCGCTCGAACGCCTGAGGATTATTACGTATTTGCTCGATACTGCCCGGAAGCCCTGCGGCACGGTAGGCGGCTAACGCCTCCGGTGACGCATCTTCAAAATCCGTCAGGAAAGCATCGTCATGAAACAAAATACCTTTGAAGCTGGCGTGCTTCGCCAGGTCTTCATAGATTTCAGTGATGCGTTTGCGCGCTTCGCTGTCCCAGGGCGAGAGACGAACATAGTTCTCATGATTGATAGCAGTGCGTCCCGTTTTCGGATCCCATGCGGTTACGCGTGGAATGGACGCGTCGAGATCGAAAGCCAGAACCGGCATCCAGGCATACACCGTCACCCCGGCCCGCGTTTGTAACTGCCAGGAGATATAGTTAAAGAGATCGGCACGCATCGGCAGCCAACGGTTAGGGAAATAGAGTTCGCGAATATTCCCGTCGCCCTGCGGATCGGCGTACGCTTGCAGGAAGACATGAGAAATACGCATGTCATAAACGCGCTGGATCAGCTTATCGATATTTCGCTTCTGCTGAGCAGGGTCTTTGTCATACACGTAATCCAGATCGACATGCATCACGCGCATCGTCTGCGGTTCACGGACCTGAGCGACCTGACTGGCAAAGCGCTTAAGGGATGGGTTATCAGAAATCAGCACGCGCGGAATATCATCGAGAAACGCGGCATTCGCCAACCCTTCATTAAGCGTAAAGGCCATCTTATAGCCATGCTCTTTGGCCAGGTTTAACGTTGTACCGTTGGCTGCGCCGTAAGGCCATACCCACGCGCGCGGCGATTTGCCGGTCACCGCTTTGATCTTGTTAGTGATCAGAGAGATATCCGTGTTTATACGTCGCGTGTACTGTTCGTCCGTTTCGTAAGTGCCGGTTTTCTTATCATACAGGCGGTTCGCCACAGCGGGCTCTTTACTCCCCTGCGGGTTGGCCTCAGCGCCAAAGTGCGAGTTCCAGGTGTGCGCACCGACTTCCACCAACGGCGACTTGCCCATTTCTTCGACCATTTTCCAGGTGGCGAATTTATCTCGCGCGGTCATTAAGCCGCCAAAATCGACTTTTTTGTTGGCTGGCGCATCAACCCAACTGCCTACTGGCGCCCAGAGCGCAGGCCAGTTGTAGGCTTTCAGTAGCGGCCAGACGCGGGTATAAAAACTGCTATATCCATCGTCAAAGGTGAGCAGTACCGCTTTTTCCGGCAGTACAATTTTACCGTCATGGGCGTCCAGAATTTGCTGCACGCTGATCGGTTGATAGCCATTATCACGCAGCCAGGCCATTTGGTCGCTCAACGCGCTGGTACGCACAGAGAGGTAGCGCTGGTCGGCTGCACCATCCTCCACATCATGGTAGCCGAGCACCAGAAAGCTATTTTTCGGCCACGGATGATCCGCCGTCAGCGGCGTTCTCTCTGCGGGAGGAACATAGCGAGGCGTTGTATTGTGCGCGCTGCTGCACGCGGTAATCATCAACCAGCCAGCGATTAATGCGCTAAGCCACAGGCATCTTTTCAGCATGAACAATCCTTAAAACCTGACATTTAAATCGAAAGCGAGGGAGATATTCCGCTCACGTTTACCGTCATAGGGGCGTTTATCCCAAATCAGCATCACCCCGCCGTCTACGACGTTGTTCCATTTAAGCCGTTGGCCGTATCCCACCTGGACGATAGCGCCTGCATCTTCACCTTGCTGCCAGTAGCCACCTACGCCAGCCAGACCTTGCTGCGTCCAGACGGTATCATAGTGGCGGTAAAGAACCTGCTCTGCGCTCAGGCCAGGGACAACCGAAAAATCACTCTTCGGGTTGTAATACGGAACATTTTCTTTGGTGTTGGTGCTCCCGCCGATACCCGGTGTAAAGTCCAGCGTGAAGCGCGGCGTGGTCCACATGCGCTCTTTTCCGCTGAGTCCATATTCGATGCGATCGTTACCGTCCGAGAAATGTGATGCGGCAAACGACAGTTGATATTCACGTCGTTCGTTTTGATACCAGCGAACAAACATATCGCCGCCGTTGGCATACACGCCGCTACGCAGCGCGCGCAGTGGCGTGTTGCGCGAAAGACGCTCGGCCGACCCACCAACGCGCCAGTTGTCATTGAAGTCATGCCAGCCGGATAGACGCCCGCCAATCTTCTGACCATCGCCATAATTTCGGCCAGACACTTCCATTTCCGCCCAGTAATCGCGGGAAGTCCATTCTGCACCCGCCGCCAGATCGCGGCTGATGCCCTTCCCTTCCTCAAATTCACCAGTAGCAAAGTTGAATCCGGTAAACAGTCGCCAGTTGTCATTAATCGGCGGACTGTAAATAGCCGTGTTGATGTTGAAGTCATTCTTACCGCTGACCGGGCTATCGGACGAGATCCCCTGCGTTCCGCTAATACGCACTTCCGACATTTTGTGGACATCACGAATACGCGCGAGGCGCAGCGTCGCTTCATCATCCGGGCTACGGGCAATAACGTCATCCGTCAGTTCATCTGCCTGTTTCCACTCCTGAAGATCCAGTGCAACGTAAGCCTGCTGACGTTCCAGCTCCAGGTTGCTTGGCTCAATGACTTCCGCCAGCTTAAGCTCTTTCTCCGCCGCATGCGGCAATCCACGCGCTTCAAGCACAGAGGCATAAGATATGCGCAATCCCTGGTTACCAGAGCCTGTTCGTGCCAGATGCTCTGCGAGCTTTTCTGCCTCTGGCAGTTCATTGGCAGCGATATGATATTGCGTCAGTAGCGACTGTCCGAGCAGCCAGTTATCGTTAGGCTGCGGCGTTGGCGAGCCATAGATACGCCGCAGATACGGACTCTCTTTGATCAAATCATCGACTTGTTTTTTGGCAGCATCGAAGTTTTCATTATCAATGTGCGCGTAGAACAGATCTTGTTGATCCTCAGGACTGAGCGGCGTCACCGGGATAGGTCCATTCGGGTAGTAGATGCTCGCCAGCATCGCTTCGGTTTTTTCCGGCTGGCGTTCGCTTAACCATGCTGATGCCACCCAGCGTTTTGCATAGTTTGGTACTTCGCCGCTTGCAGAAAGGGATTCATACTCATCAATCACTTCGGCAGTACGCTTACGCACCAACAGGGCACCCATACGGTCAATTCTCGCCCGACGGACATCATTCTGCGCAGACGGCTCATCTTTCCAGGCCGCCAGCAACTGGTCATAACGGGCCAGCGCTTTATCGGCCACGATAAACCGTTCTTCTTCATTACGTGCGGACGTATAGGAGGAGCGTACCATTTCAGCCGCCGCATCAAGCTCAAGACGGCGCTTCACTGGATCAGCCGTGGGAACGACCTCCGCCATATTTAAAGCGGGTCCGGAAACGCGGTTCGCCGACAGCGCAGATAGCAGCGTGGATTTTGCATTTTTGTTGCCTGGATCAACATCATCCGCCTGGCTGGCAACCAACAGTGCATCCCAGTTTTTCCCCTGAGAATGATATACGTAGGCAAGCAGTGCGTCGGAGTCTGCGCCCGGATGCGCCTGCGCCCATTTATTCGCTTCAGTAAGGGCTTGTTGGTTGTAGCGCGCATCCGCCAACGTCATTATCCAGCCGGTGCGTACATCCACGTTATCAGGCTCTTCCTGTAAAACGCTTTCCCACACCGCCAATGAATCATTCCAGTTTTTCTGGTTACGGTACGCACGTGCAGCGGCGACTTTGCCGCGCGCAGGCACATCCATCTGCCCACGATACCGCTGCCAGATTTGAATGGTTGTTTTATCGTTGTTCTCAACCCAACCAGAAACTTGCAGCCAGTCGGCAACCTGATTTGGCGTTAGCGCACTTTTCTTTCCCTGATCCTCAAGGTAGCGCAATAGTGGCGCACTATTCCCCCCCCGCGCTTCAATAACCAAAGCATCATAATCTGATACCGCAGCAGAGATTTGCATAGGGAAAAGAATGCTTGCCGTAAATAAACAGCTTACAGACTTAAAACGTTTAATGAAGTTGGCATGTCGACGCATACTGAACATATCTGCCCTTATATCTTACATCATAGTAAAAATAAGCGTTTTCAATAAGTTACGGTCAATCCCTGACAGTTGCCGACCATGTAAGATGCACTGCCGCTTATTTCGTAATAGGGTTATGAAGCAATTAATTCTTTCGTCTTATTGACTACCCGCACCGCGTCCTCTAATCGTTGGACAGAAGGCATAAACTCGGGAATTTTATCACTCCATGTAGTTCGTGGCTACGCAATAAGAAAAGTCTTAGGCAAAAAAGTATTTTAGACTAAATAATCCTAATACTCTTGGGATTGAATTCTGGATTTAAACAAAGTTTGCCCGGTGACATCATGTGACGATGCTTACTATTGCTGGTTAGCATAGCTACACCGCGCAACTGTTTGCATGGTAACTATTTTGAGAGGTGAATAGAGAAAAATCTGATAATAGGCTCTCTGCTAACAACAAAATATAACTTAATTTTTAGGGCTCAAACAGGGCCAATGAAATGAAAATAAGGGTACAGGCGCAAGAAGAATTAGATACAGTAACAATGCGTTGAAATCAAACAACTTTATTTATCATTTTTCGAAACCTACCATAATTGGTATTTGGAAACTCAATCAAATACGTGCGTGATTAATTGTGTATTACTCTACCTGTTAATATATTTACCAACCTTGCGTACTATTGACAATATCAACCACAATCAATTATTTCCCCTTACAATATGCAAGCCTATTTGCATTACAAGCAACTGATAGAAGCATAATTTTTTGCACTTACCTTCCCCTCAGACTTTCAGGTAATCTGGGCAAAGACGCCAATGGGAGCCGGTCAATGAAAATCGTTAATGCAGAAGAAAAGCACATCCCCGCCATACGCGATATCTATGCACATCATGTTCTTCACGGTACCGGCAGCTTTGAAACCGACCCGCCGGATGCACACGAGATGCTTGCTCGTCTGGAAAAAATCCGCAGCCTCGGGCTGCCGTGGGTCGTCGCTCTGCAGGAAGATAAGGTCATCGGGTATTGCTACCTCACCCGCTACCGCGAGCGCTATGCTTACCGCTATACCCTTGAGGATTCGATTTATATTGCTCCAACGGCTCAGCGTCAGGGTGTAGGAAAAACCTTACTGCGTCATGTGATTGGCTGGGCAGAAGCACAGGGTTATCGGCAACTGATTGCCATCGTCGGCGACAGCAATAATCAGGGATCGTTAAAAGTCCATCAGCAGGCCGGATTTACGCAAATCGGCACACTGAAAAACATTGGCTTCAAACATGGGCTATGGCTCGACACGGTATTGCTACAACGTAATCTGGGTGAAGGTAACGGCACGCTACCACCGGATTCCGGTGTCGCTATCTAACGTTTTTAAGGATTAACTACAGGGAGAGAATTTTTGGAGCGGGCGAAGGGAATCGAACCCTCGTATAGAGCTTGGGAAGCTCTCGTTCTACCATTGAACTACGCCCGCATCGAAGTGCGTAAGGGATTATAAACCTTACGCTCTTCTTGGCAAGGGACTAACCGACTGACTGGCGATTAAATCACCGTCAGCATTTTGGCTTACTGCCCTGCGGCGGCAAATAACGCAGCGGATCGATAGCTGTCGCCCGGTAGCGGATTTGGAAATGCAGCCGCACCGTAGTCGCATCCGAGCTGCCCATCGTTGCGATTTTCTGCCCAGCCTTCACGTTTTGACCGTTGTTCACCAGCATGGTGTCATTATGCGCATACGCAGTGATGTAGTCCTCACTGTGCTTAATCATGATGAGATTACCATAGCCCCGTAGCTGATTACCGACGTAAACCACCTTCCCGGCGCCGGCGGCATAAATCGGTGTACCGCGCGCAGCCGAGATATCAATGCCCTTGTTGCCGCCGTCCGCGGTTGAATAAGGCAGGATCACCTTACCGCTGGCAGGCCACAGCCAGCAACGTTGCCCTACCGGAGGCCAGGAAGACTGCGGTACGGACGAAGACGGTCTGACAGCTGCCGTTTTGGTTGAGGATTTCTTGGTTGTTTTGCCAGAGTTAGAACTGGTTTTCGCGCCACCGCTGACCTTCAGTTTTTGCCCTACTTCAATGGTATAGGGCGGTGAAATATTATTCAGGCGGGCGATCTCTTTCACGCTGGTCCCGGTAGCGCGCGAAATACGGTATAGCGTATCCCCCCGCTTCACGGTATACACGGAGCCGGAATAACTTCCTGTATCAGACGACTTGCTCCCGGAACACCCTGCTAACAGCAGACCGACGCACAGCAACATCACGATACCCAGGCCATTTTTCTTCAGGCGTCCTGCACTCAAAACAATACCTCGCAACATTTTCAGACGCTTTATCATAGCAGCCAGAAACCGGATGCCAAATCATATCGCGCAACGAACCGTCGGCCCTGGCATTTCACACCCTCTGTTAATCAATCTGACTTAATTAAGCATATAATATGGATGCTTAAGATTGATGGTGGACGCTATGCGACAGGAACATGTCATTTTATTGAATGAGCAGGGCCAACCCTGCGGAACGCTGGAAAAATATGCGGCGCATACCGCCACAACCCCCCTGCATTCCGCTTTCTCGTGCTGGATATTTAACGAGCAGGGCCAACTGCTGGTCACCCGCCGCTCGCTGCACAAAAAAGCCTGGCCTGGCGTCTGGACCAACTCTGTCTGTGGTCACCCGCAGTTGGGTGAAACCCACGAAGCCGCTATTGTCCGCCGGGCTCGCTTCGAACTGGGTGCAGACATCGACTCGCTCAGCCCCGTGTATGCTGACTTTCGTTATCGCGCTACAGACCCGAGTGGAATTGTGGAAAACGAAGTGTGCCCGGTTTATGCCGCACATATCGTGAGTCCGCTACAGCTAAATCCAGATGAAGTGATGGATTGCCAGTGGAGCAGTCTTGAGGATGTCTTAAGCGGGATTGACGCGACGCCGTGGGCTTTTAGCCCGTGGATGGTAATGCAGGTTGCAGACAAAGAAGCGCGTGCGCTGTTGCGGAATTACTACCAACAAATTATTGCCTGATGGCGCTACGCTTATCTGGCCTACATAACGAATCGTAGGCCGGATAAGGCGTCAGCCGCCATCCGGCATTTCACATCTTACTTAACCGGGCGCATCGCCGGGAACAGGATCACGTCGCGGATGGTATGGCTGTTGGTGAACAGCATAACCATACGGTCGATACCAATGCCCAGACCCGCAGTCGGCGGCAGACCGTGTTCCAGAGCGGTAACGTAGTCTTCGTCATAGAACATTGCTTCGTCATCACCCGCATCTTTAGCGTTAACCTGATCCTGGAAACGCTGCGCCTGATCTTCCGCATCGTTCAGCTCGCTGAAACCGTTACCGATTTCACGTCCGCCGATGAAGAATTCGAAGCGGTCAGTGATTTCCGGGTTTTCGTCATTACGACGCGCCAGCGGAGAAACTTCGGCCGGGTACTCGGTAATGAAGGTCGGTTGAATCAGGTGCGCTTCCGCAACTTCTTCAAAGATCTCGGTCACGATACGGCCCAGACCCCAGCTCTTCTCAACTTTGATGCCGATAGATTCAGCAATCGCTTTTGCAGAGTCGAAGTTATCCAGATCGGCCATGTTGGTTTCCGGACGGTATTTCTGAATCGCTTCGCGCATGGTCAGTTTTTCGAACGGCTTACCGAAGTCGAAGACTTCTTCACCGTAAGGCACTTCAGTCGTTCCCAGAACGTTCTGCGCCAGCGTACGGAACAGCGATTCGGTCAGTTCGATCAGATCTTTGTAGTCCGCATAAGCCATGTAGAGTTCCATCATGGTGAACTCTGGGTTATGGCGAACAGAGATGCCTTCGTTACGGAAGTTACGGTTAATTTCGAATACGCGTTCGAAGCCGCCAACCACCAGACGCTTGAGGTACAGTTCCGGCGCGATACGCAGGTACATATCCAGATCCAGCGCGTTATGATGGGTGATGAACGGACGCGCAGCGGCACCGCCAGGGATCACCTGCATCATCGGGGTTTCCACTTCCATAAAGCCGCGACCCACCATGAACTGACGGATGCCAGCCATAATTTGTGAACGCACTTTAAAGGTATTGCGGGATTCATCGTTAGAGATGAGATCCAGGTAACGTTGACGATAGCGCGCTTCCTGATCCTGCAGACCGTGGAATTTGTCCGGCAGCGGGCGCAGCGCTTTGGTCAGCAGACGCAGTTCGGTGCAGTGAATAGACAACTCACCGGTCTTGGTCTTGAACAACTTACCTTTCGCGCCGAGGATATCGCCCAGATCCCATTTTTTGAACTGCTCGTTGTAGACGCCTTCCGGCAGGTCATCGCGAGCAACGTACAGCTGAATACGGCCGCCAACGTCCTGCAGCGTAACGAATGATGCTTTACCCATAATACGACGGGTCATCATACGGCCAGCAACGGATACCTCAATGTTCAGCGCTTCCAGCTCTTCGTTTTCTTTCGCGTCGAAGTCAGCATGCAGTTGGTCTGAGGTATGATCGCGACGGAAATCGTTCGGGAACGGGATCCCCTGCTCACGCAGGCTCGCCAGCTTCTCACGGCGCGTTTTCAGTTCATTGTTAAGGTCGGCTACCGCGTCAGCGCCCTGTACGTGTTGTTCAGACATGTTGGTTCCTCATAACCCTGCTTTCAAACTTGCTTCGATAAATTGATCCAGGCTGCCATCCAGCACCGCCTGCGTGTTACGGGTTTCAACCCCGGTACGCAGATCTTTGATGCGGGAGTCATCAAGGACATAAGAACGAATCTGGCTACCCCAGCCGATATCTGACTTGTTGTCTTCCATCGCCTGTTTCTCGGCATTCTTCTTCTGCATTTCCAGTTCATAAAGCTTCGCTTTCATCTGCTTCATGGCCTGGTCTTTGTTCTTGTGCTGGGAACGGTCGTTCTGACACTGCGTCACAATCCCAGTCGGGATGTGGGTAATACGCACCGCAGATTCCGTACGGTTAACGTGCTGACCACCCGCACCGGAGGCACGGTAAACGTCAATACGCAGATCCGCCGGGTTGATATCGATATCAATATCATCATCAACTTCCGGATAAACAAACGCAGAACTGAACGACGTATGGCGACGTCCGCCGGAGTCGAACGGACTCTTACGAACCAGACGGTGTACGCCGGTTTCAGTACGCAGCCAACCGTACGCATATTCGCCAGCAATTCTGATGGTTACGGATTTAATACCCGCCACTTCACCTTCAGACTCTTCAATAATTTCAGTCTTAAAGCCGCGCGCTTCAGCCCAACGCAGATACATGCGCATCAGCATGCTTGCCCAGTCCTGCGCTTCCGTACCGCCAGAACCTGCCTGAATATCGAGATAGCAATCTGCGCTGTCATATTCACCGGAGAACATACGACGGAATTCCAGCTGGGCCAGTTTATCTTCCAGCGTGTCGAGTTCTGCTACGGCTTCGTTAAAGGTTTCTTCGTCGTCGGCTTCTACAGCCAGTTCCAGCAGGCCGGAGACATCTTCCAGGCCCTGGCTCATCTGATCGAGCGTATCAACGATGGCTTCAAGAGAAGAACGCTCTTTACCCAGCGCCTGCGCGCGTTCGGGTTCGTTCCATACGTCCGGCTGTTCCAGCTCGGCGTTTACTTCTTCCAGACGCTCTTTCTTGGCATCATAGTCAAAGATACCCCCTAAGAACGTCAGAGCGCTCCGTGAGGTCCTGAATGCGGTTATTTACCGGATTAATTTCAAACATTGTCTGATTTCTTTTATTGGACTAGTCAAAATGCGGTGATAAGAGCGGGATTGTAACTAATCCACGCCCTTTTTTATAGCGATTAGTGACGCTAAAGTGGCCAGATATTGTCGATTATAATCTGCAAACTACGGTTGCCGCGAAACTCATTAATATCCAGTTTGTAGGCAAGCTGAACTTCGCGCACGCCGTTGTCCGGCCAGCAGGTGGTATCGACGTTAAACGCAATGCCGTCCAGCAGCGGACCACCGCCTACGGGCTCGACCATTACCTTCAGATGACGCTCACCGACCAGACGCTGCTGGAGCAAACGGAAATGCCCGTCAAACAGCGGTTCCGGGAACATTTGTCCCCACGGTCCGGCATCGCGCAGCATTTGTGCGACCTCCATGGTCATCTCCGCTGCGCTCAGTGGGCCATCCGACACCACTTCACCTTGCAGTAAGGCGGGATCCAGCCACTCGGTAACCAGTTCGCCAAAACGCTGCTGGAAACGCTCAAACTGCGCCTCTTCAAGCGATAACCCCGCCGCCATGGCGTGACCGCCAAACTTGATGATCATGCCCGGATGAAGGGTGTCCAGGCGCTCCAGCGCATCGCGCATGTGCAGCCCCTGAATCGAACGTCCGGAGCCTTTTAGCGTACCGTCACCTGCCGGGGCAAACGCTATCACCGGGCGATGGAAGCGCTCTTTAATGCGCGATGCCAGAATGCCGACTACCCCCTGATGCCACTCGGGATGATACATTGCCAGGCCGCCCGGAAGCGTATCGCTACTGCGTTCCAGCTTTTCACACAGGGTAAGCGCTTCGGCCTGCATACCCTGCTCAATTTCTTTGCGCGTCTGGTTGAGTGCGTCCAGCTCATTGGCCAGCACGCGCGCTTCACCAATGTTGTCGCACAGCAACAGCGCTACGCCAACGGACATATCGTCCAGACGCCCCGCCGCATTCAGCCGTGGCCCGAGGGCAAAACCTAAATCACTGGCTGCCAGCTTTAGGGGGTCGCGATTGGAAATCTCCAGCAGCGCTTTAATACCAGGGCGGCATTTTCCAGCACGGATACGGCTTAAGCCTTGCCACGTCAGAATGCGGTTATTGGCATCCAGCGGTACCACGTCCGCCACCGTGCCAAGCGCAACCAGATCGAGCAAATCCGCCAGGTTCGGCGGTGCAATGCCTCGCTCATCAAACCAGCCTTTGTCACGCAGGAAAGTGCGCAGCGCCAGCATCAGATAGAAGGCTACACCAACGCCTGCCAGCGATTTCGACGGGAACTCACAGTCGTGCAGGTTAGGATTGATGATCGCCTCTGCGCCCGGCAGCGTATCCCCTGGCAGGTGGTGATCGGTCACAACGACCGGGATCCCCAACGTTCTGGCATGTTCGACACCCGCGTGAGACGAGATGCCGTTGTCTACGGTGACAATCAGCTGAGCACCACGGGCATGGGCCTGATCAACGACTTCCGGGCTTAAACCATAACCGTCCTCAAAACGATTTGGCACCAGGTAGTCAACGTTACTGCAGCCCAACGCGCGCATCGCCAGGATGCTTAGCGCCGTGCTGGTCGCGCCATCGGCATCGAAATCGCCAACAACGATGATGCGAGTTCCCGCACGAAAGGCGTTGTAGAGGATCTCAACCGCCTTTTCGACACCGTTTAAATGCTGCCACGGCAGCATTCCTTTGACGCTACGCTCAAGCTCCTGCGCGCTACGTACACCGCGGCTGGCGTATAAACGACGCAACAATGGCGGCAAGTCATCAGGCAGCTCGGCTGTCTCGTCGGCTTCACGCCGACGAAGTTGTATCTGTTGTTTCACGCGAATTATTTACCGCTGGTCTGTTTTGCATGTGCGTCGAGGAATTCTTTCATCTCTTTCGGGCCCTGATAACCAGGTACGACATAGCCATTGCTCAGCACAATCGCCGGTGTACCGCTGACGCCAAACTGTACGCCCAGCGCATAGTGGTTAGCGATATCCACATCACAGGTCGCCGCTTTCACGCCCTTGCCTGCCATCGCATCATCAAAGGCTTTGTTTTTGTCCTTAGCACACCAGATAGACTTCATGTCCTGCTCAGCCTGGCTGTCCAGCCCCTGACGTGGGAAGGCCAGATAACGAACGGTGATCCCCAACGCATTGTAATCTTTCATCTCTTCATGCAGCTTGTGGCAGTAACCACAAGTGATGTCGGTGAAAACGGTAATGACGTGTTTTTCCTGCGGCGCTTTGTAGATGATCATCTCTTTTTCCAGCGCGTTCAGATGCTTCATCAGCAGTTGGTTGGTGACATTCACCGGACTTGCGCCGCTCACGTCGTACATCGGTCCCTGGATAATATGTTTACCGTCTTCGGTAACGTACAGCACGCCGCTATTGGTCAGTACGGTTTTCATGCCCGCAACCGGAGCAGGTTGAATCTCGGTGCTCTGCACACCCAGCTTTGCTAATGACTGACGAATTGCCGCGTCGTCTGCATGTACCATGCCGGAAAACGCCGTCGCCAGAAGGGTGAACATCATAAAACGTTTTTTCATAGCCTATCCTATCCTGTCAGCACTCACGCTCGCGGGTGATGCTGTTGATGTAGTTGCCGCAAGCGCTCCGTTGCGACATGAGTATAAATCTGCGTTGTCGAGAGATCGCTATGCCCCAGTAGCATCTGCACCACGCGCAGGTCTGCGCCATGGTTGAGCAGATGCGTGGCAAACGCGTGCCGCAGGACGTGCGGTGACAGCTTTTCGCTGTCGATTCCCGCCAACACAGCATAGTGTTTGATACGATGCCAGAAGGTCTGACGGGTCATCTGTTGCGCCCGCTGACTAGGAAACAGCACATCAATCGATACGCCGTTGAGCAACCATGGACGCCCATGCTCCAGGTAAGTTTCCAGCCAGTACACAGCCTCCTCACCCAACGGGACAAGGCGCTCTTTGTTACCTTTACCGATCACCCGTACCACACCCTGACGCAGGCTGACGTCACTCATCGTCAGTCCTACCAGTTCAGACACGCGCAGGCCTGTTGCATACAGCACTTCCAGCATGGCTTTGTCGCGTAGCTCCAGCGGTTGCTCAATAAGCGGCGCTTGTAGCAGCCGCTCAACCTGCGCTTCGCTGAGATCTTTAGGCAGGCGCTGCGGAAGTTTAGGTGATGCAAGCGAGGCGCTGGGGTCATCTTCGCGATATTTTTCGCGGTACAGATGCTGAAAAAAACGTCGCGTCGCACTGAGCAAACGTGCGGAACTGGTGGCTTTATACCCTCCATCCATCCGCTCAGCCAGCAAGGCTTGCAGATCATCACTTTGCGCGGTCGCAAGCGAAGCGCCGCGGTGATGTAACCATTCCACAAGCATGGTCAGATCGCGACAATACGCACTTAATGTGTTTTCCGCCAGATTTCGTTCCAGCCACAGGGCATCAAGAAACTGCTCGATGCGCGCCAGATCCTGTTCCACTCGCGCCCCTTATTCCACTCTCATTTTTGATGCATTATGCCTCATTGTGCCGAGAATGCGGCGATTCTGTTACACTACCCGCAACGCTACAGCAGAATTGAGATGTTTACGTCATGAACATGGGTCTTTTTTACGGTTCCAGCACCTGCTACACCGAAATGGCAGCAGAAAAAATCCGCGATATCCTGGGTCCCGAACTGGTGACACTGCACAACCTCAAAGACGATTCTCCGACCCTAATGGAGCAATATGACGTGCTCATTTTGGGCATCCCAACCTGGGATTTCGGTGAAATTCAGGAGGACTGGGAAGCGGTCTGGGAGCAACTGGACGACCTCAACCTGGAGGGCAAGATTGTCGCGCTTTACGGTATGGGCGATCAGTTGGGATACGGCGAATGGTTCCTGGATGCGTTGGGTATGCTGCACGATAAACTGATCACCAAAGGTGTAAAGTTTGTCGGCTACTGGCCCACAGAAGGCTACGAATTCACCAGCGATAAACCCGTCATTGCTGATGGACAGCTGTTTGTTGGCCTGGCGCTGGATGAGACGAACCAGTACGATCTCAGCGATGAACGCATTCAGGCCTGGTGCGAGCAAATTCTTGGGGAAATGGCCGAGCACTGGTCCTGATAACCGATTTGCCGGATGACGGCGTAAATGCCTTATCCGGCCTGCATGACGCACCTAACTGTTGGCTTTCAAGCTGCGCGCCATCAGGCATGTGTCATGCGTTACCCTTGCTTCGCCTTTTGCAGCATCAACCGTCGTAAATCCCGCCACTCTGCATCATCCATACTGTCTGCTGCCAGCCACAAATGTTGACGTTTTCCGGCATCAGATCGCAAGCGTAGCATCATACCTGTTTTAACCATCCAGGGGGCGCTAACGATAGACCACTCTTGCCCTTGCCAGCGCAGACGGCCATCCATCAATAGCCGAATCTCACCCTGACAGGCGTTGATTCGACGCTGACTGCGAACGCTATCGAACACCACCAGAGAGAGCAAAACCAGCCATAATGGGGTGTAGCTCAATGGCCAGGGCATCAATAAAATAAACACCGCGACCAGCCCATGAATTAGCAGTGAAAGCCACTGCGCGCGCCATGATACGCGTAAATCAGATTGCCACTGGACCACGTTCCCGATTCCGTGTCTGGATAAGTCGCACCATCTGTTCCAGCTGCTCATCAGCTGGTTTCCCATGATTCATCAACCAGTTAAATAAATCTGGATCATCACATTCTAGCAGACGGATGAAGATACGTTTTTCTTCGTCACTTAAGCTGTCATATTCATGTTCAAAAAACGGCATGATCGAGATGTCCAGCTCGCGCATACCGCGGCGGCATGCCCAATGAATACGTGCTTTGTTGTTAATATCCATGTTCTTCTCCCTGTCTCGCGAAAACGAAGTATCCCGCTATTGTAACGTGTTTTTCCCGCTCTTTTTACGGGAATATCAGTAAACTGAAGCTCGCTCGCTAAATAAAACCTTATTAAGCCAAAGGATTCACCAATTTTGGATGTCTCCTCGCAAAGCACAATATATGGCACAAATAGCCTGTTTAAACCGCTTGCAATGGCCCATAGCTCTTTTACCATTAGTCATCATCACTGCGTTAAGCAAATCAGGACATTATTATGGCTTTTACATCTTTTCCTCCTCGCCAGCCTTTTGCGTCAACGCGTTTACCTCTGACGCTAATGACGCTCGATGACTGGGCGCTCGCCACCATCACCGGTGTCGACAGTGAGAAGTATATTCAGGGTCAGGTCACGGCGGATGTCAGCCAGATGACCGAGCATCAGCACCTGTTGGCTGCACATTGTGACGCCAAAGGTAAAATGTGGAGCAACCTGCGTCTGTTCCGCCAGGGTGACGGTTTTGCATGGCTTGAGCGCCGTAGCCTGCGTGATGCGCAGCTCACTGAGCTGAAAAAATACGCGGTCTTCTCGAAGGTGGCGATCGCCCCAGACGACGAGCGCGTCTTGCTGGGCGTAGCGGGATTCCAGGCACGTGCAGCGCTGGCCAATCTCTTTAGCGAATTACCGAACAGTGATAAGCAGGTCATTACCGAAGGTGCCTCCACGGTATTGTGGTTCGAACACCCTGCCGAACGTTTTCTGCTGATCGTTGATGCCACCACAGCAGAAACCTTGGTTGAAAAGCTGCGTGGCGAAGCTGAGTTAAATAACAGCCAGCAGTGGCTGGCGCTGGATATCGAAGCGGGTATCCCCGTTATTGATACAGCCAACAGTGCACAGTTTATTCCACAGGCTACCAATCTGCAGGCTCTGGGCGGGATCAGCTTTAAAAAAGGCTGCTACACCGGTCAGGAAATGGTGGCTCGTGCAAAATTCCGCGGAGCCAACAAACGCGCCATGTGGACTTTGGCGGGTGCCGCCGGTCGAGTACCGGAAGCTGGCGAAGACCTTGAATTAAAAATGGGCGAGAACTGGCGTCGTACTGGTACCGTACTTGCCGCAGTACAACTGGCCGATGGTCAGGTACTGGTGCAGGTTGTGATGAATAACGACATGGAGGCCGACAGCGTGTTCCGCGTCCGTGACGACGCAAAAACGCTGCGTATCGTACCGCTGCCATATTCGTTAGACGAAGAGTAATTGGTCGGCCTGATAAGCGCAGCGCCATTAGGCAATTCGGCACAGGCCGCCGGATTGCGGCATTGCCTCGTCCGGCCAACAAAATACAGCCCGGGCGAGGCGTTTACGCCGCCCCCGGGGTTGCACTGAATCTATGCGTGTTGCCCCACGTACAGATAGATCGCCAGGAAGTGGCAAACGCTGCCACCCAGCACAAAACCGTGCCAGATCGCATGGTTATAAGGAATACGCTTACAGACGTAGAAAATTACGCCCAGCGAATACACCACACCGCCAACAGCCAGCAACGTCACGCCTCCCGCCGCCAACTTCACCGCCAGTTGATACACCACAATCAGCGAAAGCCAGCCCATTGTCAGGTAAGTCACCAGCGACAGAATTTTAAACCGGTGTGCGATGGTCAGTTTGAATAAAATACCGAGCAGCGCCAGGCTCCAGATAACAATCATCAACCCACGAGCCAGCGGCGAATCAAGCCCCACCAGCAGAAATGGCGTATAGGTCCCGGCAATCAGCAGATAAATCGCACAGTGGTCGAATTTTTTCAGCCAGACTTTCGCTCTCTGATGGGGGATCGCGTGATACAAGGTTGAGGCGAGGAACAGCAGGATCATGCTGCCGCCGTACAGGCTATAGCTGGTAATCGCCATAGCGCTGGCATTGGTATCCACTGCCTGAACCAGCAACAACACCAGTCCGACAATCCCAAACACCAGCCCGATACCGTGACTGATGCTGTTGGCTATTTCCTCTGCCAGCGAATATCCCTGCACGATTAATGGCTTCTGAACCATAACTTACTCCCGAGAAACGAACCCTATCGTGATTGCTCCTCTAGCGTAACTGAGAATGGTTCCAGTGAACACCTGTTAGCTAAAATAATTACCAGATAAATATTTACCATTAAAAATCATGGTTTTAGTTTTTAAATTTCAGCTAACATGCGTACTATTAAAATCAAAGGCATTTAAAATCAATCACATAAAATTGCGTCTGATCCGGGTAAATCTCGGCAATGACACGTTTAAGTTCTTCAAGCGTCATGTTTTCCTGCTGGGCATGTTTATCCGTCAGCGTATCCAGCGTGACGGTTGAGGTGCCAACAACCTCAATCGTGCAGAAGTAACCGTCATCTTCGAAGCGCCCAACCCGTAAAATGTCCCCGGCTTTGAAGTGTGATTCAGACTCGTCACGAATAGTGATGGTCTTGCGTCCGGCCAGAATGTCATCCTGGAAACGCTGAAAAAAAGTGATGTCATTTGGCTGCATGTTATTATTCCCTGTAGATGAAGTCTGATGAGTGAGTTTTGCCATTGTGAGTATGTTCTCCCACGCTGCCATCGCCAGTCTCAACAATCTTGAGATGCTGGTCTACAACTATGTCATCAAAAACCGTGACAAAGTCATGTACATGACCATTCGCGAACTGGCCGATGCCGTGGGTGTTTCCACTACCACCGTACTGCGCTTTTGCCGCAAGCTTAAGTGTGAAGGTTACTCAGAATTTCGCGTGCGCTTCAAATTATATTTAGAGCAGAATGAACCGCAACAGGCTAATTTCGGTGCTAGCGAAATTATCAGCTTCTTTAAAGGCGTTAATAACGATGAGTTCGATAATCTGCTCGATCAGGCTGTTGATATTATATTATCTTCCGAGCGTATTATATTCGTTGGGGCGGGAACATCCGGAGCCTTAGCCAAATATGGCGCACGTTTTTTCTCAAACGTTGGAAAATTCAGTAATCACATTGATGACCCTTATTTCCCGGTAACGAATGACATGGCCAGAAACGCGCTGGCGATCGTGCTTTCCGTTTCCGGTGAAACAGAAGAGATCCTGCGTTTTGCCAGCCAGTTCAGCCTGCATAACTGTAAGGTCCTGTCTGTCACCAGTCATGAACATTCGCGGCTGGCCAAATTGGCTGACTTTAATCTCTCCTGGCACGTTCCACAGACGCGCATTGCCGGTGTATACGATATAACTACGCAGATCCCTGTTATTTATATTCTGGAATCACTCGGCCGCAAGTTGGCGAAAAGAATAGCGTAAAAAAAACAATCTGTTTTTTGGATGTAACAAATCACATTAGCGCTATTTTGTTATATCGTGACATTTATCTTTCCTTTGTTAGACTCAAAATCAGATGGTATTAATTTGAGACTGAGCGCAGATGAAAAAACTTACCTTACCAAAAGATTTTTTATGGGGTGGCGCGGTTGCGGCGCACCAGGTTGAAGGCGGCTGGAACAAAGGTGGCAAAGGCCCCAGCATTTGCGATGTACTGACCGGAGGGGCACACGGCGTTCCGCGAGAAATCACTCAGGAAGTTGAGCCCGGTAAGTACTACCCCAACCACGAAGCCGTCGATTTTTACGGTCATTACAAAGAAGACATCAAGCTGTTTGCCGAGATGGGCTTCAAATGCTTCCGTACCTCAATCGCCTGGACCCGTATCTTCCCCAAAGGGGACGAAAGCCAGCCGAATGAAGAAGGGCTAAAGTTCTACGACGACATGTTCGATGAAATGCTGAAGTACAACATCGAACCGGTCATCACCCTTTCCCACTTTGAAATGCCGCTGCACCTGGTTCAACAATACGGTAGCTGGACCAATCGTAAAGTCGTCGATTTCTTTGTCCGATTTGCTGAAGTCGTTTTTGAGCGCTACAAGCACAAGGTCAAATACTGGATGACCTTTAACGAGATCAACAACCAGCGCAACTGGCGCGCACCGCTGTTTGGTTATTGCTGCTCCGGCGTGGTGTATACCGAGCATGAAAACCCGGAAGAAACCATGTACCAGGTGCTGCATCACCAGTTCGTGGCCAGCGCTCTGGCAGTGAAAGCCGCACGCCGCATCAACCCGGAAATGAAAGTCGGCTGCATGCTGGCGATGGTGCCACTTTACCCGTTCTCCTGTAAGCCTGAAGATGTGATGTTCGCGCAGGAATCGATGCGTGAGCGCTACGTTTTCACCGACGTTCAACTGCGCGGCTACTATCCATCATATGTACTGAACGAGTGGGAACGCCGCGAATTCAACATCCGAATGGAAGCCGGAGATGAGCAAATCCTGCGTGAAGGCACCTGTGACTATCTCGGATTCAGTTACTACATGACCAACGCGGTAAAAGCGGAAGGCGGCAGCGGCGATGCCATTTCTGGTTTTGAGGGCAGCGTACCGAACCCGCACGTAAAAGCGTCCGACTGGGGCTGGCAGATTGATCCGGTCGGTCTGCGTTACGCCTTATGCGAACTGTATGAGCGCTATCAGAAACCGCTATTTATCGTAGAAAACGGATTTGGTGCCTACGACAAAGTGGAAGAAGACGGCAGCATCAACGACGACTATCGCATCGACTATTTGCGCGCCCACGTTGAAGAGATGATGAAAGCGGTAACGTATGATGGCGTAGACCTGATGGGCTACACTCCGTGGGGCTGCATCGACTGTGTCTCGTTCACCACCGGTCAGTACAGCAAACGTTACGGCTTTATCTACGTGAACAAACACGACGACGGCACCGGCGATATGTCGCGTTCACGCAAGAAAAGTTTTAACTGGTACAAAGCGGTGATTGCCAGCAACGGCGAGAAACTTTGATTTTTTGCCGGATGGCGGCGTAAACGCCTTATCCAGCCTACAGATTAAATTCCCGTAGGCCGGATAAGCGTAGCGCCAACCGGCGATTAAACCCTACTTCCCGCCAGCCAGTTCCAGAAAACTGCCCGTTACGTACGACGCCTTCTCGCTCAGCAGCCAGGTAATCGCCTGCGCGACCTCCTCCGGTTGTCCTCCGCGCTGCATAGGCAACATCGATTTCACGCGATCGACCCTTCCCGGCTCGCCGCCTGATGCGTGCATTTCAGTGTAGATAAGACCAGGTCGCACGCAGTTTACGCGGATCCCTTGCGCCGCAACCTCCAGCGCAAGGCCGGTGGTGAGCGTGTCCACAGCGCCTTTTGAGGCCGCGTAATCAACATATTCGAATGGCGCACCAAGCCGCGATGCCGCCGAAGACACATTCACAATCGCCCCGCCTTGCCCTCCGTGTTTGAAAGACATGCGCTTTACCGCTTCCCGACAACACAAAAAATAGCCGGTAACATTGGTCGCCAGCACGCGGTTAATTCTTTCGGCGGTTAAGCTTTCCACCGTGCTCTGTTCAAACAAAATCCCGGCATTATTCACTAACGCGGTCAGTGGTTCCCCTTCGCGGTCAATGCATTCAAACATTGCCACAACCTGGCTTTCATCGCTGATATCAGCCCGTAGAGCAAACGCCTTTCCCCCGGTAGCGGCAATGGTATTCACCACCTCCGTTGCTGCACGGATATTGTGATGAAAGTTAACCGCAACCGTGTAACCCTCTTGCGCTAACTGCAGCGCGGTTGCCCGCCCGATGCCGCGACTGCCGCCAGTAACCAATGCGATTCCCATGGATACCTCCAGATATGAAAAAACCGGGAGGCGTCTTCGCCTTACCCGGCCTACAAAAGCTTTACTGCGCGGAAAAGTTACTGATATTCGCTCATCGGCACGCAGGAGCAGAACAGGTTACGGTCACCGTAAACATCATCAAGGCGTTTCACGGTCGGCCAGTATTTGTTCGCCACACCAGCCGGGAAGACGGCGATTTCTCGGCTATAACCGTGATTCCACTCCGCGACCAGCTCGTTTTGCGTGTGCGGTGAGTTAACCAGCGGGTTATCTTCCAGTGACCATTCACCGGCTTTCACGCGATCGATTTCAGCGCGGATTGCCAGCATCGCATTGATAAAGCGATCAAGTTCCACTTTGCTTTCAGATTCAGTCGGTTCAACCATCAGGGTACCCGCGACCGGGAATGACATGGTCGGCGCATGGAAACCGTAATCGATCAGACGCTTGGCAATATCCAGTTCGCTGATGCCGGTCTCTTCTTTCAGTGGGCGAATGTCGAGAATACATTCATGCGCCACGCGACCGTCGCGACCGGTATACAGTACCGGATAAGCATCTTTCAGACGGCTGGCAATGTAGTTAGCGTTAAGGATAGCTACTTGGCTTGCCTGCTTCAGACCTTCTGCACCCATCATACGGATGTACATCCAGCTGATTGGCAGAATGGATGCGCTACCGAACGGCGCCGCTGAAACTGCGCCCTGACGGGTGAGCATTCCTTCAATCTGCACTACGCTGTGACCCGGTACAAACGGTGCCAGATGTGATTTGACGCCAATCGGTCCCATACCTGGGCCGCCGCCGCCGTGCGGAATGCAGAATGTTTTATGCAGGTTGAGGTGCGAGACATCTGCGCCGATAAAGCCCGGCGTGGTGATCCCAACCTGAGCGTTCATGTTCGCGCCATCAAGGTAAACCTGGCCGCCAAACTGGTGCACAACGTCGCACACTTCACGGATCGTTTCTTCATACACGCCGTGAGTAGACGGATAGGTCACCATGATGCAGGAGAGATTCGCAGCATGTTGTTCTGCTTTTGCTCGCAGATCGTCCAGGTCGATGTTGCCGTTCTTATCACACGCGACAACCACAACCTGCATCCCCGCCATCTGTGCAGATGCCGGATTGGTGCCGTGGGCAGAAGCCGGGATCAGACAGATATCGCGATGGCCTTCGTTACGGCTTTCGTGATAGTGACGAATCGCCAGCAGACCCGCATACTCGCCCTGCGCGCCGGAGTTCGGCTGCATGCAGACGGCGTCATAACCGGTCAGTTTTACCAGCCACTCGGAAAGCTGGCCGATCATCTGGTGATAACCTTCTGCCTGCTCTGGCGGGCAGAACGGGTGAAGTTCAGCGAATTCCGGCCAGGTGATAGGGATCATCTCGGCGGCAGCGTTCAGCTTCATGGTGCAAGAACCCAGCGGGATCATTGCCTGGTTCAGCGCCAGATCTTTGCGCTCCAGCGAGTGCATGTAGCGCATCATTTCGGTTTCGCTGTGATAGCGATTAAACACCGGATGGCTGAGGATCGCATCGTCACGCAGCATGCTGTCCTGAATGGAACGGCTGTCGAGCGCCACATCTTTATCCAGCGTATCGATATTCAAACCGTGGCTGTCGCCCAGCAGAACATTGAACAACTGCACCACGTTTTCACGGGTGGTGGTTTCATCGAGCGTAATACCTACCGCGTTATGGATATCGCTACGCAGGTTGATTTCTGCCGCTTCGGCACGCGCCAGAACAGCCGCTTTGTCGGCCACTTCAACACACAGAGTGTCGAAGTAGTGCGCATGGCGCAGCTTCAGCCCTTTCTGTTGCAGACCGGCCGCCAGAATATCAGTCAGGCGGTGGATGCGATTAGCGATACGTTTCAGGCCAACCGGACCATGATAAACGGCATACAGGCTGGCGATGTTGGCCAGCAGAACCTGCGAGGTACAAATGTTGGAGTTCGCTTTCTCACGGCGGATATGCTGCTCGCGAGTCTGCATCGCCATGCGCAGTGCGGTATTGCCCGCCGCATCTTTCGATACGCCGATAATACGGCCTGGCATGGAGCGTTTGAATTCGTCTTTAGCGGCGAAGAATGCCGCGTGTGGGCCGCCGTAACCCATCGGTACGCCGAAGCGTTGCGCAGAGCCGAAAACAATATCCGCGCCCTGTTTGCCCGGCGCAGTCAGCAGTACCAGCGCCATAAAGTCGGCAGCGACACTGACCACAACTTTACGGGATTTCAGCTCGGCAATCAGTTTGCTGTAGTCATGCACTTCACCGGTGGTGCCAACCTGCTGCAACAGCACGCCAAACACATCCTGGTGATCCAGTGCTTTCGCCGCGTCATCAACAATGACGTCAAAGCCAAAGGTTTCTGCACGGGTGCGAACCACGTCCAGCGTTTGCGGGTGAACATCAGCCGCCACAAAGAAACGGTTAGCATTTTTCAGTTTGCTGACACGTTTGGCCATCGCCATGGCTTCAGCAGCCGCAGTGGCTTCATCCAGCAGAGAAGCAGAAGCCATATCCAGGCCCGTCAGGTCCAGCGTGACCTGTTGGAAGTTCAGCAGAGCTTCCAGTCGTCCCTGGGATACTTCCGGCTGATACGGCGTATATGCGGTGTACCAACCTGGGTTTTCCAGCATGTTACGCAGAATAACCGGTGGCAACTGCACGGCGGTGTAGCCCATGCCAATGTAGGACGTGAAGCGCTTGTTACGCCCGGCGATGGCTTTTAATTCAGCCAGCGCAGCGTATTCGGTCGCCGCCTCGCCCACCTGTGGCGGGGTTGCGAGCTGAATGTCTTTCGGCACAATCTGGCCGATCAGCGTGTTTAACGACTCGGCGCCAACCGCATTCAGCATCTCTTGCTGCTGCGCGGCGTCCGGTCCGATGTGGCGTTCAATGAAAGCGCCGCTGTTTTCAAGCTGGCTTAACGTCTGTGTCATGGGCGATGGTTCCTGAAACGTGCAGTGAATCGTGATTGTCTCTAACTCAATTGCCCGGTGGCGCTGACGCTTACCGGGCCTACATAAAACCGTAGGCCGGATAAACGCAGTGCCATCCGGCACAATCTTATTCGTCTTCCAGTAATGCCTCGTACGCAGTGGCATCCAACAGCGATTCAATTTCGCTTTCATCGCTGGCTTTGATTTTGAAAATCCAGCCGCCCGCATACGGTTCGCTGTTAACCAGTTCCGGGGAGTCGCTGAGCGCATCGTTAACCGCAACAATCTCACCGCCTACTGGCGCATAGATATCGGATGCCGCTTTTACGGACTCCGCAACGGCGCAATCATCGCCCGCGCTGACGGTGGCACCAACTTCTGGCAGGTCAACGAAAACCATGTCACCTAACAGCTCCTGAGCGTGTTCGGTGATACCAACGGTGTAAGAACCGTCAGCTTCTTTGCGCAGCCATTCGTGTTCTTTGCTGTATTTCAGTTCTGCAGGTACGTTGCTCATCAATCAATCTCCAAAAAAGGATGAATTACGCGACGGCTTTGCCGTTACGCACAAAAACAGGTTTAGTCACTTTTACCGGCATTTCACGGTTACGGATCTGTACGATCGCAGTCTCACCGATACCCGCAGGCACACGCGCCAACGCGATGCTGTAACCCAGCGTTGGGGAGAATGTGCCACTGGTGATAATGCCTTCATGCTGGTTGCCAGAAGCATCGGTGAAACGCACCGGCAGTTCATTACGCAGCACGCCCTTCTCAGTCATCACCAGCCCGACCAGCTGTTCGTGGCCTTTTTCACGCTGCATTTCCAGCGCTTCACGACCAATAAAGTCGCGGTCAGCCGGTTCCCACGCGATGGTCCAGCCCATGTTGGCCGCCAGCGGAGAAATACCTTCGTCCATCTCCTGGCCGTACAGGTTCATACCCGCTTCCAGACGCAGGGTGTCACGCGCGCCGAGACCGCAAGGTTTGACACCAGCCTGTACCAGCGCACGCCAGAAATCTGCCGCCTTTTCATTCGGCATGGCAATTTCATAACCTGCTTCGCCGGTATAACCGGTGGTTGCGATAAACAAATCACCTGCCTGAACGCCGAAAAACGGCTTCATGCCTTCAACCGCATGACGCTGCTCGTCAGTAAACAACGTAGCTGCTTTTTTCTGCGCATTTGGCCCCTGCACCGCAATCAGCGACAGGTCGTCACGAACGGTGATGTCGATGGCGTAAGGTTCAGCGTGTTGGGTAATCCAGGATAGGTCTTTTTCGCGTGTGGCGGAGTTTACAACGAGGCGGAAGAAATCTTCAGTGAAGTAGTAGACAATCAGGTCATCTATCACGCCGCCCGAAGCGTTGAGCATCCCGGAGTAGAGGGCTTTACCCGTCTTCGTTAGCTTCGCGACGTCGTTTGCCAGCAGATAACGCAAGAACTCCCGGGTGCGGCTACCGCGCAGGTCGACGATGGTCATATGCGACACATCAAACATTCCGGCGTCGGTGCGAACAGCATGGTGTTCATCGAGCTGAGAACCGTAATGCAGTGGCATCATCCAGCCATGGAAATCGACCATGCGCGCGCCACATAGCGTGTGTTGTTCGTACAAAGGAGTCTGTTGAGCCATCTTTTCCTCGTTGAATAAGCGGGGCTACCAACTCTTTCGCGGTGAAATTTTCGCCACGAAACCCAGCACCGCAGCCGCTCCAGGGGCTACGACGCAAACGTTCTCTTTGTCCTGAACTTACCACCGAAACAGACGCTAAACCATAAGTCAAAATTAACCATCACATTAGCTTATGGCGAAAAACAGCCAGATCGCCAACAGAATAAAACTCCATACATATAGCAATTAATCAGAACAACAAACAAAGGTAAGCGTAAAATCGCAGCATCAATCCACATTAAATGTGGAAAAAATGTCAAAAATGGCGTTATGAAAAAAACGTAATATTAGAAAAACTAATGCGAAAAAAGACGTGGAATTAGATTATTTCAAATGAGAGAAGCACCCCGGCGCGAAGGCCGGGAGAGGAAAGTGTGACGGGTCTCAAACTCTTAAGATTGTCCTTACGGACACTAACGTAACCACTCGGGAAGATCGTTCAGTCCCATCGCCTGACGGATGAGTTGTGGTTTTACGCCCGGGAGGGTATCGGCCAGTTTCAGCCCAATATCGCGTAGCAGTTTTTTCGCCGGATTCTCGCCTGCAAACAGTTCACGGAAACCCTGCATCCCCGCCAGCATCAGCGCTGCGCTGTGCTTACGGCTGCGCTCGTAGCGGCGTAAATAGAGATACTGCCCAATATCTTTGCCCTGACGCTGTAGCCGCTTAAGCTCATCGATCAGTTCCGCCGCATCCATAAAGCCAAGGTTAACCCCCTGACCCGCCAGCGGGTGGATGGTATGCGCCGCATCCCCCACCAGCGCCAGACGATGGGCCGCAAACTGGCGAGCATAACGTCCCGTCAGCGGAAACGCCTGACGTTCGCTTTCAAGGCTGCACAGCCCCAGACGATTATCAAAGGCGATATTCAGCGCCTGATTAAACTCGTCAACGCTTGCCTGCTGCATACGTTCTGCTTCCTGCGGCGAGAGCGACCAGACGATAGAACACAGGTGTGGATCGCTGAGTGGCAGGAATGCCAGGATCCCCTCGCCATGAAACGCCTGACGCGCAACCGCACCGTGAGCTTCCTGCGTACGGATAGTCGCCACCAGCGCATGGTGACGGTAGTCCCAGAAGGTGAGCGGAATGTCCGCTTTATTGCGCAGCCAGGAATTAGCACCATCGGCACCGACGACCAGACGCGCCGTCAGCATTGCGCCATCTTTGAGGCTGAGAAATGCCTCGTTCTCGCCCCAGGCCACCTGCTGTATTTCAGCTGGCGCCATCAGCGTAATATCCGCTGAACGCTGTGCCTTTTGCCACAACGCATAATGGATTTCTGAGTTTTCAACGATGTGGCCCAAATGGCTGTAACCCATGCTCTGGTCATCAAATTCAATGCGTCCAAAGCTGTCTTTGTCCCAGACTTCCATGCCGTGGTAGCAGCAAGCGCGACGGGCAACAATGTCGGACCAGACGCCAAGACGGGTAAGCAGTTTTTCGCTGGCTGCATTAATGGCCGAAACGCGAAGCTGAGGAGGTGCATCCGCCGCCAACGGCTGCGGAACATGTTGTTCTAATACAGCAACGCGCAACCCACTGCCCTGCAGGCCGCAGGCAACCGCCAGTCCCACCATGCCGCCACCAACAATTGCTACATCAACACTTTGCACTGTTTATACCTCGAAACCTGTAATCCGTAGGCCTGATAAGCGCAGTGCCATCAGGCATTTTTGCGGGGACCCTTGCCGGATGTCGGCGTTGCCTTATCCGGCCTACAGGTCATATTTATCGTGCAACCCAACCCAGGGTCCGCTCCGCCAGCGCATCGCGCGCAGGGGTGAATAATTCCATCGCCATCAACCCGACATTGCGCCCAACAACCAGCGGGGCCCAGTGATTGGCAAACAAATACACTAAATTGTTGGTCACACCAATCGTCGTCTCGCGATCGCGCTCGCGGCGCTGCTGATAACGTGCCAGCACCGCATAATCACCCACATCTTCCGCGCCGTTTTGCGCCTGCGTCAACGTCTCAGCAAGGCTCATTACATCGCGCAGGCCAAGGTTGAAACCTTGCCCGGCAATGGGGTGCAGCGTCTGGGCGGCGTTCCCTACCAGCACGGTACGATGGGTAATCGCTTTCAGCGCCGTAGTTAACGAAAGCGGATAAGCGCTGCGTTTACCAGCCTGGGTAATACGTCCCAGTCGCCAGCCAAAAGCGGTTTGCAGTTCACGGCAAAACTGTTCGTCGGACAAGGCCATGATCTCATCACGCTGCTCCAGCGGATGGCACCACACCAGCGAGCAGCGACCGTCAGACATTGGCAGCATTGCCAGCGGGCCATATTGCGTGAAGCGTTCAAACGCTCGCCCATCGTGCGGTACAGAGGTCGTGACGTTGGCAATCACCGCCAGTTGCTCATAAGGCTGTTGCAGCCAGTCAACACCGCAGGCAGTCGCCAGTGCGGAACGCGTGCCGTCAGCAGCCACCAGCAGGCGACCGGTAATCATCTCGCCATTCTCCAGCGTCACTTCAACGCGCTCCTGCGTGCGCGACACGCTGGCTACGCGGTCGGGGCAGTGCAATATGACACCCGGTGCTTTGCGCAGCAGCGCAAACAGACGCAGCCCGACGTCGTGCAGTTCTACCACCTGGCCCAGAGCCGGAATACGGTATTCCTGCGCATCCAGCGTCACAAATCCGGCATGGCCGCGATCGCTGACGTGAACCGTTTTAATGGCCGTTGCGCAATCGGCAATCGCCTGCCATACGCCAATTCTCGCCAGCTGTTGGCAGGTTCCTGCCGCCAGCGCGATCGCCCGGGCGTCAAACCCAGGATGGCGGT
Source organism: Citrobacter sp. Cpo032 (assembly GCF_030332975.1). NCBI lineage: Bacteria > Pseudomonadati > Pseudomonadota > Gammaproteobacteria > Enterobacterales > Enterobacteriaceae > Citrobacter > Citrobacter sp. Cpo032. The sequence continues at coordinate 87,862 of NZ_JAOWGU010000035.1, read as the reverse complement.
CAGTTTCAGGTTCGCTCGCTTCTATCAGATGAACCGGCAGAGTCCCATGGCTGAGCTGAGAAATGGCCAGCGCCAGCGTCGCGCCAACCATACCACCACCAACGATAATCACGCTCATTGCAGTCGCGCCGCAGCCATTAAGGCTTCAATATCATCGGCTTTCTTCACTACGCTGGCGGTCAGGTTTTCATTGCCGTCCTCGGTGATGAGGATGTCATCCTCAATACGAATGCCGATACCACGATAGGCCGGCGGTATATCGGCATCCGGCGCGATATACAGTCCCGGTTCGACGGTGAGTACCATTCCCGGCTCAAGAATACGTGAGCGGTCCTGACCATAAACGCCGACGTCGTGCACATCCAGCCCAAGCCAGTGACTTAGACCATGCATAAAGAATGGGCGGTGCGCATTTTCGGTAATCAACTGATCGACATCACCGTGCAGAATGCCAAGCTTCACCAGGCCCGTAATCATGATGCGCACCACTTCGCCAGTGACTTCCTGAATGGATGTTCCGGGACGATACAGACGCAGGCTGGTCTCTAAGGATTCCAGTACGATATCGTAGATTTCACGCTGTGCTGGGGTAAATTTACCGTTTACCGGGAAGGTTCGCGTAATGTCACCCGCATAGCCTTTGTATTCACAGCCAGCGTCGATTAGCACCAGATCGCCATCGCGCATTTCACTTTCATTTTCGGTGTAATGCAGAATACAGCCGTTTTCACCGCTGCCGACAATCGTGTTATAGGACGGATAACGCGCGCCATGACGGGTAAATTCATGGTGAATCTCCCCTTCTAACTGGTATTCAAACATTCCTGGACGGCATTTTTCCATCGCGCGGGTATGCGCCAGTGCGGTGATTTCTCCGGCACGACGCATGACCGCAATTTCTTCCGGTGATTTGAACAGGCGCATTTCATGCACCATCGGACGCCAGTCGATAATCGCGGCAGGCGCGTGCAGATTTTGTCTGGAGCCTTTGCGCAGTTTATCCAGCGCCGTGCACACAATCTCGTCTGCCCAGGCATACTCGCCCTGGGCGTGGTATACCGCGTCCAGACCATTGAGCAGCAAATACAGCTGTTGGTTGATTTCACTGAAGGCCAGCGCCCGGTCAACGCCAAGTTTTGCCGGGGCAGCATCCTGACCCAGACGGCGGCCAAACCAGATCTCCGCCGTCAGATCGCGAACCCGATTGAACAAAACGCTGTGGTTATGAGTGTCATCACTTTTAATCAGCACCAGCACGGCTTCAGGTTCGTTAAAACCGGTGAAGTACCAGAAATCACTGCTTTGGCGGTAAGGGTATTCACTGTCCGCACTACGCGTCGCTTCCGGTGCGGCAAAAATCAGCGCGGCGCTGCCGGGCTGCATTTGTGCCAGTAAAGCCTGGCGACGACGCTGGAATTCTTGCTGAGATATCTCGCTCATCACACTCTCCTTTGCGTTTCGTTCTTAGTGCAGAGTCGGTTTACGGACTTCCGGCGCGGTCGGGTGCTGACGCGTAAACGTGTCATGGCACAGCAAGGCGGCTACGCGCACGTATTCGATGATCTCTTCGAGCGACATTTCCAGCTCTTCCTGATCTTCGTCTTCGTCATATCCCAATTGAGCGATATTGCGCAGGTCGTCAATCGCTTCCCCGGTTTCGCCGGTCACTTTGTCGAGCTTCGGCTGCGTGACGCCAAGGCCCAGTAAAAAGTGGTTTACCCACCCCGCCAGCGCATCGGCGCGATCGAAAACGCTGACGTCATCCCCTTCAGGCAGATAAAGCTGAAAAAGGAAGCCGTCGTCTTCGAGGGCATCGCTGGTGGCTGAGTGCATTTTCAGCAGCGCCTGAGCCAGCTCGTGACCAAAGGCCAGACCTTCGTTCGTCAGGTCGTGCAGCAGCGGCTGCCATGAGCTGTCGTTGTTTCCGCCGCAAATCATTCCGCTTATCAAGCCGTGCATTTCGGCCGGGGTTAATCCAGCCCCTTGTTGGTTCAAAAACTGGCTAACTTCGTTGTAACCAGGCATTTCGTTCTGTATAGACATAAGCATTCGTCATCAAAGGGAGGAATATTCATGATATGCTACCACTTTGGACCCTGGTGGACCAGAAAAGGGCTTGTATCTTGATACCAGGGTAGCTATAGTGTCGCCCCTTCGCGGACCCACGGTCTGGAGACGAAGGCAGCGCAGTCAATCAGCAGGAAGGTGGCATGTCTGCACAACCCGTCGATATCCAAATATTTGGCCGTTCACTGCGAGTGAATTGCCCGCCTGAACAAAGGGATGCGTTGAATCAGGCTGCGGACGATCTCAATCAGCGATTGCAAGATCTGAAAGTTCGCACTAGAGTCACAAATACTGAGCAGTTGGTTTTCATCGCCGCGTTGAACATCAGCTATGAATTAACTCAGGAAAAAGCGAAGACGCGTGAGTACGCGGCGAGCATGGAACAACGTATTCGGATGCTACAACAGACCATCGAACAGGCGTTGCTTGATCAGGGTCGCATAACCGAAAAAACGGGCCAAAACTTTGAATAACACTTTTCGGTTTACTGTGGTAGAGTGACCGTGAAGACAAAATTTCTCTGAGATGTTTGCAAGCGGGCCAGTCCCCTGAGCCGATATTTCATACCACAAGAATGTGGCGCTCCACGGTTGGTGAGCATGCTCGGCCCGTCCGAGAAGCCTTAAAACTGTGACGACGCATTCACCTTGAACCAAGGGTTCAAGGGTTACAGCCTGCGGCGGCATCTCGGAGATTCCCTTCTACCTGGCAACAGCCATGACATTACTTTCTGAACTCCCTTTATCCCGGCAAGAAATCCGTCAACTGATTCGGCAGCGTCGTCGCGCGCTTACTTCCGAACAGCAACGACAATACGGTCAGCAAGCCGCGACCCGAATGCTCAGTTATCCCCCTGTTGTACTCGCTCATACCGTGGCGGTATTCCTCTCGTTCGATGGCGAACTCGATACCCAGCCGCTAATAGATCAGCTGTGGCGAGCAGGCAAGCGCGTCTATCTTCCAGTTCTTCACCCCTTCAGCCCTGGCAACCTGCTGTTCCTGCACTATCATCCGCACAGCGACCTGGTAACCAATCGCTTAAAGATCCAGGAACCACGGCTTGATGTACGTGACGTATTGCCGCTCTCACAGCTGGATGTACTGATTACGCCGTTAGTGGCGTTTGATGAGGTCGGGCAACGCCTGGGTATGGGCGGTGGATTTTACGATCGAACGCTTCAAAACTGGCAGCAGCATAAGATCCAGCCCGTAGGCTACGCGCACGATTGTCAGCGAGTGGAAAAGCTGCCTGTCGAAGAATGGGATATCCCGCTGCCTGCAGTGGTGACGCCGTCCAAAATCTGGGAGTGGTAGCTTTTTTTACCAATTGCGGCAAGGCTCGAAAACAGAATGTATGCGTGACAGGAAGAGATTTTGAGGCCGGGAAATCAGAGGGAAGATGGGCAGGTCAACCGCCTGCCCATGTAGAGGAAATCAGTACAGCAGACGAGCGCGAATGGTTCCCGGAAGGGCTTTCATCGCCAGCAGCGCTTTCTCTGCCACATCTTCATCCGCTTCAATATCAATAACCACGTAACCTACCTGTGCGGAAGTCTGCAGATACTGCGCGGCAATGTTGACGCCCTGCTCGGCAAAAATCTGGTTCAGCGCAGTCAGTACGCCCGGACGGTTTTCGTGAATGTGCATCAGACGACGACCGCCGTGCAGCGGCAGCGAAACTTCCGGGAAGTTAACTGCAGACAGCGTAGAGCCGTTGTCGGAATACTTGGTCAGTTTCCCAGCCACTTCCAGACCGATGTTTTCCTGTGCTTCCAGCGTTGAACCACCAATGTGCGGCGTTAGGATCACGTTGTCGAAATCACACAGCGGCGAAGTGAAAGGATCGCTGTTGGTTGCCGGCTCGGTTGGGAATACGTCGATTGCAGCCCCTGCCAGGTGCTTGGTCGCTAACGCGTCGCACAGCGCAGGAATATCAACAACTGTGCCGCGTGCGGCGTTAATCAGCAGCGCGCCTGGTTTCATCAACGCAATCTCACGCGCGCCCATCAGATTTTTGGTGGAGGCATTTTCCGGTACGTGCAAACTGACCACGTCGCTCATATTGAGCAGGTCGGAAAGATGCTGCACCTGCGTGGCGTTGCCGAGCGGGAGTTTATTTTCAATATCATAGAAATAGACGTGCATCCCCAGCGATTCCGCCAGAATGCCTAGCTGAGTACCAATGTGGCCGTAGCCGATGATCCCCAGTTTTTTGCCACGCGCTTCAAACGAGCCGGTAGCCAGTTTATTCCACACGCCGCGGTGTGCTTTGGCGTTTGCTTCGGGTACGCCGCGTAGCAGGAGCAGCAGTTCGCCAATCACCAGTTCCGCAACGGAACGCGTGTTAGAGAATGGCGCGTTAAACACGGGGATACCGCGCTTTGCCGCAGCGCTGAGATCAACCTGGTTGGTGCCGATACAGAAGCAGCCTATCGCGACCAGTTTCTCTGCGGCGTCAATCACATCTTCAGTCAGATGGGTACGGGATCGCAGGCCAATGAAGTGGGCATCACGGATGGACTCTTTCAGTTGTTCAGTGTCCAGAGCGCCTTTATGAAACTCGATGTTGGTATAACCTGCTGCACGAAGGCTTTCGAGCGCTTTTTGATGCACGCCTTCAACCAGCAGAAATTTAATCTTATCTTTCTCCAGTGATACCTTTGCCATTTCCCCGACCCTGTCTTTTTTTGTTCAAACTGATGTGTTGTGTGTGGGATTTCCATCCGTCTCTTCAACATATCAAAAAATAATATTGCGGCAATATGAACGTTTGCGTCGCCGTGCTGAAGAAATGTCATTCAGGGTGAAATGTCAGAGGAAAATACTGGCGATAACTTTTTCTTTGGAGAGATCGGCAGGACAATATTATAAACGTGACACAAGTCACCAAATTTGCCCTGCCAAAATTTTTTTAACGGGAGAAGACACTCCCGTCAGATCATTTTACGATAGTTTTCACGCCGTCTGGTGTACCGATCAGCGCGACATCCGCACCACGGTTGGCAAACAGACCGACGGTTACCACGCCCGGAATCGCATTGATGGCGTTTTCCATCGCGATGGCATCGAGGATCTCCAGACCGTGTACATCAAGGATCACGTTACCATTGTCCGTCACTACGCCCTGACGGTATTCAGGGCGACCGCCCAGCTTCACCAACTGGCGAGCCACAGCGCTGCGCGCCATTGGGATCACTTCAACCGGCAGTGGGAAGTTACCGAGAATATCGACTTCTTTGGACGCGTCGGCAATGCAGATAAATTTCTTCGCCACGGAAGCAATAATTTTTTCACGGGTCAACGCTGCGCCGCCGCCCTTGATCATCTGCATGTGGCCGTTGATTTCATCCGCGCCGTCAACGTATACGCCGAGGCTGTCCACTTCGTTAAGATCGAACACGTGGATACCGAGGCTTTTGAGTTTTTCGGTTGAAGCGTCCGAACTGGATACCGCACCTTCAATCTGACCTTTCATTGTGCCCAGCGCATCAATAAAGTGTGCGGCTGTTGAACCTGTACCTACGCCCACAATGGTACCGGGCTGTACATACTGAAGTGCCGCCCATCCTACTGCTTTTTTCAGTTCATCCTGCGTCATGATCGTTTCGCCTGTGGTGTGAATATGGTGGGAAAATTCACGCGCATTATAGAACATTGTGCAGAAAAATGTCCCCACACTCGCTCGCAAGCGGCGGATTTCGTCTTTACCCAACCTAAATTTGTGTCATAGTGCAGAACAAGCAAAATTTTCAGGAGTGCGTCAAAGCAATGAAACGTCCGGACTACAGAACACTACAAGCACTGGATGCGGTTATTCGTGAACGAGGATTTGAGCGCGCGGCGCAAAAGCTGTGCATCACGCAATCCGCGGTTTCACAGCGCATAAAACAGCTTGAGAATATGTTCGGACAACCGCTGCTGGTGCGTACCGTACCACCACGCCCAACCGAACAGGGGCAGAAACTACTGGCGCTTTTGCGTCAGGTTGAACTGCTGGAAGACGAGTGGCTGGGTGATGAACAAACCGGCTCGACGCCGCTGCTGCTCTCACTGGCGGTGAACGCCGACAGTCTGGCGACCTGGTTACTTCCTGCGCTGGCTCCGGTACTGGCAAATTCGCCGATTCGGCTGAACCTGCAGGTTGAGGATGAAACGCGCACTCAGGAGCGTCTGCGTCGTGGTGAGGTGGTCGGTGCGGTGAGTATTCAGCATCAGGCGCTGCCAAGTTGTCTGGTGGATAAACTCGGCGCGCTGGACTACCTGTTTGTTGGATCCAAACCTTTCGCCGAGCGCTATTTCCCTAACGGCGTCACCCGCTCTGCCCTGCTGAAAGCCCCAGCGGTAGCGTTTGACCATCTTGATGATATGCACCAGGCGTTCCTGCAACAAAACTTCGACCTGCCACCGGGCAGCGTGCCGTGCCATATCGTTAACTCGTCTGAAGCCTTTGTTCAATTGGCGCGTCAGGGAACCACTTGCTGCATGATCCCCCACTTGCAGATTGAGAAAGAACTGGAAAGCGGCGAGCTTATCGACTTAACACCGGGCCTGTTCCAGCGCCGGATGCTGTACTGGCACCGTTTTGCACCGGAAAGCCGCATGATGCGCAACGTCACCGATGCGCTGCTGGCCTATGGTCACAACGTACTGCGTCAGGATTAAACCGCTCATAACCTCTGAGTGCCGGATGGTGGCGTAACGCCCTATCCGGCCGACAAGCCTTTTACCCTCTTTTCATGCTATTCCCGCCACGTCTTTGAAATAAATCACAAAATCAAACACGCCACGCGGCAAAAAACGACGTCCTGTTGGCTATTTTTTGCTGGCGACAAGCCAAATGAAAAAGCTCACCGTATTCGCAAAGATTCAACTTATTGCGTAATACGGAGCAAAAAATGGCAAACGTGCAGGAGTGGCAAACACTCGCCAATAAAGAACTCAGTCGCCGGGAAAAAACCGTCGAGTCGCTGGAAAGACAGACGGCGGAAGGGATTGCCATCAAGCCGCTGTACACCGAAGAAGACCTCGATAATCTGGAAGTCACGGGCACCCTTCCCGGCCTGCCGCCTTACGTGCGTGGCCCGCGCGCCACCATGTATACCGCGCAGCCGTGGACCATTCGTCAATACGCTGGTTTCTCTACCGCCAAAGAGTCCAACGCCTTTTACCGCCGCAACCTCGCCGCCGGACAAAAAGGACTTTCCGTCGCCTTTGACCTTGCCACCCATCGTGGCTATGACTCTGACAACCCACGCGTGGCGGGTGACGTCGGTAAAGCAGGCGTGGCGATCGATACCGTCGAAGATATGAAGATACTGTTCGACCAGATCCCGCTGGATAAGATGTCAGTATCGATGACCATGAACGGCGCGGTTCTACCTGTGCTGGCGTTTTATATCGTCGCTGCAGAAGAACAAGGCGTAGCGCCGGAACAACTCACCGGGACCATTCAGAACGATATCCTGAAAGAGTACCTGTGCCGCAACACCTACATTTATCCCCCAAAACCGTCCATGCGCATTATCGCCGACATCATCGCCTGGTGCTCTGGCAACATGCCGCGCTTTAACACCATCAGCATCAGCGGCTATCACATGGGGGAAGCCGGAGCGAACTGCGTGCAGCAGGTCGCGTTTACGCTGGCAGACGGTATTGAATACATCAAAGCTGCACTCTCCGCCGGACTGAAAATTGATGACTTCGCCCCGCGCCTGTCGTTCTTCTTCGGTATCGGCATGGATCTGTTTATGAACGTCGCCATGCTGCGCGCGGCGCGCTATTTGTGGAGTGAAGCGGTCAGCAGCTTTGGCGCGACCAACCCGAAATCTCTCGCTCTGCGTACCCACTGCCAGACGTCTGGCTGGAGCCTGACCGAGCAGGACCCGTACAACAACGTGGTACGAACCACTATTGAAGCACTCGGCGCTACGCTTGGCGGCACCCAGTCGCTGCATACCAATGCTTTTGATGAAGCGCTCGGTCTGCCCACCGATTTCTCCGCCCGTATTGCGCGTAATACGCAAATCATCATTCAGGAAGAATCAGAGATCTGCCGCACCGTTGATCCGCTGGCCGGATCGTATTACGTCGAGTCACTCACCGATCAAATCGTGAAGCAGGCGCGCACGATCATCAAACAGATTGACGAGGCAGGCGGCATGGCGAAAGCGATCGAAGCAGGGCTGCCTAAACGGATGATCGAAGAAGCTTCCGCGCGTGAACAGTCGCTGATCGACCAGGGTAAGCGCGTTATCGTCGGCGTCAATAAGTACAAGCTGGATAAAGAAGACGAGACGTCGGTACTGGAGATCGACAACGTGAAGGTGCGCAACGAGCAGATTGCCTCGCTGAAACATATCCGCACCACCCGCGACAACGATGCCGTTAAAGCCGCGCTCACGGCACTGACCCACGCCGCGCAGCATAATGAAAACCTGCTGGCTGCTGCCGTCAACGCCGCCCGTGTTCGCGCCACGCTCGGTGAAATCTCCGACGCGCTGGAAGTCGCTTTTGATCGGTATCTGGTTCCCAGCCACTGCGTCACCGGCGTGATTGCGCAAAGCTATCACCAGTCAGACAAATCCGCCGATGAGTTCGATACCATCGTTGCGCAAACCGAACAGTTCCTCGCGGAAAATGGCCGCCGCCCGCGTATTCTGATCGCCAAGATGGGCCAGGACGGCCATGATCGCGGCGCGAAGGTAATCGCCAGCGCCTATTCCGATCTCGGTTTCGATGTCGATCTCAGCCCGATGTTCTCCACTCCGGAAGAGATCGCCCGTCTGGCGGTAGAAAACGATGTGCATGTAATAGGCGCATCGTCATTGGCGGCGGGCCACAAAACGCTGATTCCGGAACTGGTTACCGCACTCAAAAAATGGGGGCGTGAAGATATCTGCGTGGTAGCAGGAGGCGTTATTCCGCCACAGGATTACGCCTTCCTGCACGAACATGGCGTGGCAGCCATTTATGGTCCCGGCACGCCAATGCTCGACAGCGTCCGCGATGTGTTAACCCGTATCAGTCAGCATCATGATTAACGCCGCCACGCTTGAAGATACCGTCCGCCGTTTGCGACTCGGCGAACGGGCTACGCTCGCCCAGGCGATGACGCTGGTCGAAAGCAACCACCCGCGCCACCAGCCGTTGAGTACGCAATTGCTGGACGCGATTATGCCGTTCACCGGTAACGCCCTGCGCTTGGGGATCACCGGTACGCCGGGCGCGGGCAAAAGCACTTTCCTGGAAGCATTCGGCATGTTGCTCATCCACCACGGATTACGGGTGGCGGTGATCGCCGTCGATCCCAGCAGCCCGGTCAGCGGCGGCAGCATTCTTGGCGATAAAACCCGCATGACGGAGCTGGCCCGCGCCGAATCTGCGTTTATTCGCCCGGTCCCTTCCTGCGGTCATTTAGGCGGTGCCAGCCAGCGTGCCCGCGAATTAATGCTGCTGTGCGAAGCGGCTGGCTTTGACGTGGTGATTGTAGAAACCGTCGGCGTTGGGCAGTCAGAAACCGAAGTCGCAGGCATGGTGGATTGCTTTATCTCACTGCAAATCGCTGGCGGTGGCGACGATTTACAGGGCATCAAAAAAGGCCTGATGGAAATGGCGGATCTGGTCGTCATCAATAAGGACGACGGTGATAACCATACCAGTGTTGCCATTGCCCGCCATATGTACGAGTCCGCCCTGCATATTCTGCGCCGCAAATATGACGAGTGGCAGCCGCGGGTTCTGACCTGTAGCGCCCTGGAAAAACGCGGTATCGAGGAGGTTTGGCAGGCGATAACCGAATTTAAAACGTGCCTGACCGCCAGCGGTCGACTGGAAAAAGTTCGCCAGCAGCAGGCGGTGGACTGGTTACACCAACAGGCTGAAGAAGAAGCCCTGCATCTGTTGTTTGCCCGCACTGATTTCGACCGCTATTTCCAGCAGACGCTTCAGGCCGTCAAAAACAATGATCTTTCGCCGCGCACCGGTCTGCGGCACATCAGCGAATTTATTCAGCATCATTACTTTCAATAAAGAGAACATTATGTCTTATCAATACGTCAACGTGGTCATCATCCAGAAAGTCGCGGTTATTGAGTTCAATTACGCCCGCAAGCTCAATGCCCTGAGTAAAGTGTTTATTGACGATCTGATGCAGGCGCTGAGCGATCTCAATCGTGCAGACATTCGCTGCATCATTCTGCGCGCTCCAAGCGGGGCCAAAGTGTTTTCTGCCGGGCATGATATTCATGAACTCCCGACCGGACGTCGCGATCCGCTCTCTTATGACGATCCGCTGCGTCAGATAACCCGTATGATCCAAAAATACCCGAAGCCGGTGATCTCCATGGTCGAAGGCAGCGTCTGGGGCGGCGCGTTTGAGATGATCATGAGTTCCGATCTGATCATTGCAGCCAGTACCTCCACTTTCTCGATGACCCCGGTCAACCTCGGTGTGCCGTATAACCTGGTGGGCATCCACAACCTGACCCGCGACGCTGGTTTTCACATCGTGAAAGAGCTGATTTTTACCGCTTCGCCCATCACCGCTCAACGCGCCATGGCGGTCGGGATCCTTAACCATGTCGTGCCCGTTGAGGAACTGGAAGATTTCACTCTGCAAATGGCGCACCACATCTCGGAAAAAGCGCCGCTGGCCATCGCCGTCATCAAAGAAGAACTGCGCGTGCTGGGTGAAGCGCACACCATGAATTCTGATGAGTTCGAGCGTATTCAGGGCATGCGCCGCGCGGTGTACGACAGCGAGGATTATCAGGAAGGGATGAACGCGTTTATGGAAAAACGTAAACCAAATTTTGTTGGCCATTAATCACGTCCGAGGAAGGAGACGGCCATGAAACGGATGAGCGCCGAACAGGCGGCAGAAATTATCCAGCACGATGATATGGTGGCGTTTAGCGGCTTTACCCCTGCGGGTTCACCCAAAGCGTTACCCAGCGCAATTGCCCAACGCGCCTGCGAACGGCATCAGAACGGGCAGCCTTTTCAGATCCGCCTGCTGACCGGAGCATCAATTGGCGCCGCCGCTGATGATGTTCTATCCGCGGCGGATGCCGTTTCCTGGCGGGCGCCTTATCAAACGTCATCGGGCCTGCGCGAGAAAATTAATCAGGGCCAGGTGAGGTTTGTCGATCTCCATTTGAGTGAAGTGGCGCAAATGGTTAATTACGGCTTTTTTGGCGAGATCGATGTTGCCGTCATTGAAGCCTCCGCCATTGCGCCAGATGGCCGGATTTGGCTTTCCAGCGGTATTGGTAATGCGCCGACCTGGCTGCTGCGGGCGAAACAAGTGATCATTGAATTGAATCATTACCATAATCCGCGCGTGGCGGAGTTTGCCGACATCGTGATACCCGGTGCGCCGCCGCGGCGTAACAGCGTACCCATTTTTCATACCATGGATCGCGTAGGTAGTCAGTGCGTACAGATAGACCCCAAAAAGGTGGTTGCGGTGGTGGATACCGAGCTGCCCGATGCCGGAAATGCGGCGGATAAAACCAATCCGGTCAGCCAGCAAATTGCCGATAACGTCGTCACTTTCCTGCTGGCAGAAATGGCTCACAAACGTATTCCAGCTGAGTTTCTACCCTTACAAAGCGGCGTGGGCAATATCAACAACGCGGTAATGGCGCGACTGGGCGAGAACCCGGATATCCCGCCCTTTATGATGTATTCGGAGGTGTTGCAGGAGTCGGTGGTGAATCTGCTGGAAACGGGCAAGATAACAGGTGCCAGCGCCTCCAGCCTGACCATTTCAGCCCCGTCGCTACAGAAGATTTACGACAACATGGACTTCTTCGCCAGCCGGATTGTGCTGCGCCCGCAGGAGATCTCCAATAACCCGGAGATCATCCGTCGGCTGGGGGTTATTGCGCTCAACGTCGGTCTGGAGTTTGATATCTACGGCCATGCCAATTCCACGCACGTTGCGGGGGTGAACCTGATGAATGGCATCGGCGGCAGCGGGGATTTCGAGCGCAATGCCTACCTGTCTATCTTTATGGCGCCGTCGATTGCCAAAGGCGGGAAAATCTCCACCATCGTACCGATGTGCAGCCATGTCGACCACAGCGAACATAGCGTTAAAGTGATCGTGACCGAACAAGGGATTGCCGATCTGCGTGGGCTATCTCCGATGCAGCGGGCGCACACGATTATCGATAACTGTGCGCACCCTCTTTACCGGGATTATCTGCACCGCTATCTGGAGAAAGCACCCGGCGGACATATCCATCACGATCTCAGCCATGCGTTCGATCTGCATCGTAATCTTCTCGAAACAGGATCGATGCTCGGTTAACTTGCGCTACCGTCACGATCTTCAGCAATATGCTGAAGCATCGTGGCGGTATAACGATGGTTTTTCAGCGAATAGAGAAACTCCTGCATATACATGGGGCTGCCGGGCGCATCGAAATACTTTAGCGTCGACGGGTTCACCAGCCGCCAGGCGAAGTGAGGAATCACCGTCAAAAACTGCCCGCGCTCTACCGCGCTGATCTTGGCCATAAAGCTGTACGGACGGTAGATAATCGTCGGGTTGATCCCACAGGGCCGCATGTATGCATCCAGCATCGCCTCAAAGTTGGCGCGATTCTGGAAGCGCATTTGCAGCCAGGGCAGCTCGCGCAGCAGATCCTGCGGCTGTTTTTCTTCGTAGCGACGGGAAACGAGAAACCCCAGACGCAGCGGGGGCAGCTCGCTAATCGCCAGATTCTCCAGTTCCTGGACGCGGGGGGAAACGTGCTGCGGCGAGATAATAAAATCCAGTTTGCGATCGAACAGGTTATCAATCACCCCATTCTCGCTGAATTCAACGGCCTGAGCCGTCACGCCGTCATACTTGTCACCAAGGCTAATCAACTGGTCAAAAATAATCGTTGGGTAGGTATTGTCGATACCGATGACGATTTCCCGCGAGCGGCGAGAGGCGTTATGGATTTCGTTATCAATGGCAGAAAGGCGCTGATAAACGGGAAACAGCTTCTGATACAGTTCCTGTCCGGCTTTATTCAGACTGATGTTGTTATCTTTGCGGGTAAACAGCGTATAGCCGATTTGATCCTCCAGTGCGGCAATGCTTTTACCGAAAGGCGATGCGGTCATATGTATTTTTTCTGCCGCTCTGGCAATGTTATTGGTTTGCGCCAGCAGAATGAAATTACGCATCTTTTTCGAGATAAAAATATCCATAGCGTCCCCTTAAAAATCGCTATGGCCTATCCTCATTACGGCGAAAAAAAAGACTGGATGTGGGGTCTCATTTTTACAGTTGCTCACAGAAAAAACCCGGCTGGAAAGCCGGGTCTGCAATGATTACTGGGTTTTGGCTGGCGTTGCTGCTGGCTGCCCCGCCGTCGGCTCAATCTGGAAGACCACATCAACCTGATCGTCAAACTGAATAACCGGCTGTTCGTAGGTTTCCTGAGCGGATGTCGCAGGCGCTGCATCTGCTTTCATCATCCGTACCATCGGGCTCGGTTGATAATTGGAAACGTGGTAACGCACGCTGTAAACGGGCCCCAATTTGCTGTTAAAGCCCGCAGCTAACTGCTCAGCCTGATGAATAGCATCATCAATTGCTGCTTTACGCGCTTTATCTTTGTAAGTATCCGGCTGGGCAACGCCAAGCGATACCGAACGGATCTCATTCAGACCGGCCTTCAGCGCACCATCAAGCAGCGCGTTGAGTTTGTCCAACTGACGCAGCGTGACCTCAACGGTACGTACCGCACGATAGCCTTTAAGGACGCTTTTACCATTCTGGTAGTCGTAGTCCGGCTGGGTGCGCAGGTTTGCCGCGCTAATATCTTTCTTCGCTATCTGGTTCTGTTCAAGGAAGGACAGATATTGTGCCACGCGCTCATCAGCCTGTTTCTTCGCTGAAGCCGCATCCTTTGCAGCTACGTTCACTTCAATCGCCAGAGTAGCGATGTCTGGTGTCGCATCCACGCTTGCCGTTCCGGAAGTCACGATGTGCGGTCCATTTGGCAACTCATTTGCCTGTACCGATAGTGCGCTGAATCCGACTAATGCCGCCAGGGCCATTATTTTGAACTTCACGGTCGTTCCTCCATGTTTCATTAATTACCCCGAAACTCAGGGCACATGCAGGCAAGCTTAGCCGATCTCGCTGCGTTGTCCATCAGACAACACTTAGTTGAACAACGCATGAACGTGCGCAACACCTTCTTTTGCCAACTGAAAAGCGATAAACCACATCACCAATCCTACCAGGGTATTGATGATCCGCTGTGCTTTAGCAGTGCGCAAACGCGGAGCGAGCCAGGCCGCCAGCAATGCCAGGCCGAAGAACCACAGGAACGAAGCGCTGACGGTACCCAGCGCAAACCAGCGCTTAGGCTCAACGTCCAGTTGGCCTCCCAGACTCCCCAGCACCACAAAGGTATCCAGGTAAACATGGGGGTTTAGCCATGTCACCGCCAGCATAGTAGCGATAATTTTCCAGCGGCCCTGCTTCATCACCTCGGCGCTGGCCAGTTCCAGGTTACTGCTCATCGCCGTTTTTAACGCCCCGAAACCGTACCAGAGTAAAAATGCCACCCCACCCCAGGTGACAAGCGCCATCAGCCATGGTGACTGCATCAGCAAGGCGCTACCGCCAAAGATCCCCGCGCAAATCAGCACTAAGTCGCTGATAGCGCAGAGTAAAGCAATCATGATGTGATACTGGCGACGGATCCCCTGATTCATCACGAAGGCGTTTTGCGGACCGAGCGGAAGTATCATAGCCGCACCAAGTGCAAGCCCTTGAAAATAATACGATAACACGTTAATCATCCCGAACTGTTTCTCTTAGGAGCAGACTATAGCGCGGGGAAAACATTAGCGGAAATGGATAATTTTAATCAGGGATAAGAAGAATTAATACCACGGGGGGGGGGAAATGCCGGATGACGGCTGACGCCTTATCCGGCCTACAAAACCTGCGGGCCCGGTAAGCGATAGCGCCACCGGGCACGCGATTACTCTGCCGCGCTCTCTTTCACACGCTTGAAGTTCACATCCATCTGCGGGTACGGGAAGCTGATACCGTTGGCGTCAAACTCGCGTTTAATACGCTCCAGTACGTCCCAGTAGACGCTTTGCAGATCGCTACTGTTGCTCCAGACGCGTACCACAAAATTGATCGAGGAAGCGCCCAGCTCATTCAGGCGCACCGTCATTTCACGATCTTTAAGGATACGCTCGTCAGACTGAATGATATCGGTGAGGATTTTTTTCACCTGATCGATATCGGAGTCGTAAGCCACGCCGATGATAAATTCGTTACGACGAACCGGCTCACGAGAGAAGTTAATGATGTTCCCGGCAATGATTTTACCGTTTGGGATCACAACAATCTTACCGTCTACGGTACGCATAGTCGTGGAGAAAATCTGCACGTTGAGTACGGTTCCCGCTACGCCGCCGAGGTCTACATACTCACCTGCGCGGAACGGACGGAACATCACCAGCAGCACGCCAGCGGCGAGGTTAGACAGCGAACCTTGCAGCGCCAGACCAACGGCTAAACCTGCGGCACCGAGAACGGCAATCACAGAAGCGGTTTGTACCCCAACGCGACCCAGAGCGGCAATCAGCGTGAACGCGATAATCCCGTAGCGCACCAGTGCGGAGAGGAAGTCAGCAACGGTTGCATCAATTTTACGTGCCACCATCAGGCGGTTAACGGTGTTTGATACGATGCGCGCCACAATCATACCGATAATGACAATGGCGATGGCCGCAACGATGTTGACGGCATAGCTTAACAGCAGCTCCTGATTGCGGACCAGCCAGGTGCCCGCACCATTTATGCTGTCGACAACATTCAAATCTTCCATTCAATATTCCTTTTTTGCTTACCCAAATGGGAAAAATAAAGCCGTCCCAACGGGACTGGCAATCTGACAAGGGTAAACAATAAACCTGGATTTTGCCAAACAGATCACAGAATTCTCTGCCAGCAGCATATTGAAATGGCAATAAAAAAGGCCCGCATTTGCGGGCCTCATGTCACGTAGAACGGCGTAAATTACAGAACGTCAACCGCGTTCAGTTCTTTGAAAGCCTGTTCCAGACGGGTGATCATGGTTGCCTGACCAGCACGCAGCCATACGCGCGGATCGTAGTATTTCTTGTTCGGCTGATCTTCGCCTTTCGGGTTGCCCAGTTGGCCCTGCAGGTAAGCTTCATTCGCTTTGTAGTAGTTCAGAACGCCTTCCCAGGTAGCCCATTGGGTATCGGTGTCGATGTTCATTTTCACTACGCCGTAGCTTACGGAGTCTTTGATTTCCTGAGCAGTAGAACCGGAACCGCCGTGGAAGACGAAGTTCAGGCTGTTGTGCGGCAGGTTATGTTTCTTAGAAACATAGTCCTGAGAGTCGCGCAGGATGGTCGGGGTCAGAACAACGTTACCCGGCTTGTAAACGCCGTGTACGTTACCGAAGGAAGCTGCGATGGTGAAACGCGGGCTGATTTTGCTCAGCTCGGTGTATGCGTAATCAACGTCTTCCGGCTGGGTGTACAGTGCAGAAGCGTCCATGTGGCTGTTGTCCACGCCGTCTTCTTCGCCACCGGTGCAACCCAGTTCGATTTCCAGGGTCATGCCCATTTTGGACATGCGCGCCAGGTATTTGGAGCAGATTTCGATGTTCTCTTCCAGAGACTCTTCAGACAGGTCGATCATGTGAGAAGAGAACAGCGGTTTGCCGGTTGCTGCGAAGTGTTTTTCACCCGCGTCCAGCAGACCGTCGATCCACGGCAGCAGTTTCTTCGCGCAGTGGTCAGTGTGCAGGATAACCGGAACACCGTAGTGTTCAGCCATCTGGTGAACGTGATGCGCGCCAGAGATAGCACCCAGGATTGCAGCGCCCTGAGGAACGTCAGACTTCACGCCTTTACCCGCGATGAAAGAAGCACCACCGTTGGAGAACTGTACGATTACCGGCGCTTTAACTTTTGCAGCGGTTTCCAGAACGGCGTTGATGGAGTCGGTACCCACGCAGTTAACAGCTGGCAGAGCAAAGTTGTTTTCTTTTGCTACCTGGAAAACTTTCTGTACGTCATCACCAGTGATTACGCCTGGTTTTACGAAATCAAAAATTTTAGACATATTACGAATCCTGTATCTTCGGCCTTGGAAAGGGCGCGCGCTCTAAAGCGCGCTAATAATTGGGCAGGTTTCCCTGCCCATTAAATGCTTACTTTTTAGCGCGCTCTTCGAGCATCGCTACTGCTGGCAATACTTTACCTTCCACGAATTCGAGGAAAGCGCCGCCGCCAGTGGAGATGTAGGAGATTTTGTCAGCAATGCCGAACAGGTCGATTGCTGCCAGGGTGTCACCGCCGCCTGCGATAGAGAACGCTTCGCTGTCTGCGATAGCGTTAGCAACGATTTCAGTACCTTTGCGGAAGTTCGGGAATTCGAACACGCCAACCGGGCCGTTCCACAGAATGGTTTTCGCATTTTTCAGGATGTCAGCCAGCTGCTGTGCAGAAGCGTCGCCGATGTCCAGGATCTGCTCGTCTTCTTTCACATCGCTTACGGACTTCAGAGTAGCCGGTGCAGTTTCAGAGAATTCAGTCGCTACGCGAACGTCAGTCGGGACCGGGATGTCGCAAGTGGTCAGCAGACGCTTAGCTTCGTCAACCAGGTCAGCTTCGTACAGGGATTTACCCACGTTGTGGCCTTGAGCGGCAACGAAGGTGTTCGCGATACCACCGCCAACGATCAGCTGGTCAGCGATTTTTGACAGAGAATCCAGAACGGTCAGTTTGGTGGAAACTTTAGAACCGCCAACGATAGCAACCATCGGACGAGCAGGTTCTTTCAGTGCTTTACCCAGCGCATCCAGCTCAGCAGCCAGCAGCGGGCCTGCGCAAGCTACATCAGCGAATTTACCGATACCGTGGGTAGAAGCCTGCGCACGGTGAGCCGTACCGAAAGCGTCCATTACGAATACGTCGCACAGCGCAGCATATTTTTTGGACAGTGCTTCGTCGTCTTTCTTCTCGCCTTTGTTGAAGCGAACGTTTTCCAGAACCACCAGTTCACCGGCAGCGACTTCAACGCCGTCCAGGTAATCTTTTACCAGGCGAACCGGAGCAGACAGTTTGTCTTTCAGGTAGTTAACAACCGGCAGCAGAGAGAATTCTTCGTTGTACTCGCCTTCGGTAGGACGACCCAGGTGGGAAGTTACCATCACTTTCGCACCCTGTTTCAGGGCCAGTTCGATGGTCGGCAGAGAAGCACGGATACGCGCATCGCTGGTTACTTTCCCTTCTTTAACTGGTACGTTCAGGTCCGCACGGATAAAAACGCGTTTACCAGCCAGATCCAGATCGGTCATCTTAATTACAGACATGGTGAATCCTCTCGTTGATTCATAAAGTTTTGTCGACGCTCAAGCGTCGAGCCTGAAACCAATAGCAGCCATCGCTAACGTAGTGTCGAGCATACGGTTAGCAAAGCCCCATTCATTATCACACCAGACCAGCGTTTTGATCAGGTGAGCGCCACTCACACGCGTTTGCGTACCATCTACGATGGCACTGTGCGGGTCGTGGTTAAAATCTACAGAGACCAACGGTAATTCCGTATAGTCAACTATACCATGAAATGCACCTTGTGCTGCTTTTTGCAGCAACTGGTTGACTTCACTGGCTTTTACTGGTTTTTTCACCGTCACGCTTAAGTCGATCGCCGTCACATTTATGGTTGGTACACGCACCGCTATCGCTTCAAAACGATCGTTAAACTGCGGAAAAATTCGCGTGATGCCCGCCGCCAGTTTGGTATCAACCGGAATAATCGACTGGCTGGCCGCTCGCGTGCGACGCAGGTCAGGATGATAAGCATCAATAACCTGCTGATCGTGCATCGCGGAGTGGATCGTGGTGACGGTACCAGACTCAATGCCGTAAGCATCATCCAGCAATTTAATGACGGGTATTATGCAATTCGTGGTGCAGGAAGCGTTGGAAACGATCCGGTGCTCAGCGCGCAGCTGATCCTGATTAACGCCATACACAACGGTTGCGTCGATGTCGTGACTACCAGGATGTGAAAAGAGCACTTTTTTTGCACCAGCGGCAATATGCGCCTCGCCGTGTTCGCGATTGCCGAAGACCCCCGTACAATCCAGCACGATGTCGACACCCAGTTCGCGCCATGGAAGTGCATCGAGTGTTCGCTCATGCAGAATGCGGATAGCGTCATCGCCAACGATGAGCTGGTCACGTTCCTGACGAACATCCCAGGCAAAACGTCCATGGCTGGTGTCATATTTCAACAAATGCGCCATGCCTGCAGCATCCGCAAGTTCGTTGATTGCCACCACGGTGATTTCCGCCCGACGCCCGGATTCATACAAAGCACGAACCACGTTGCGTCCGATGCGACCGAAACCATTAATCGCTACGCGTACGGTCATAGGTCTCCTGCAAGGATTTCTCAGAAACGATGTGGCAGACAGAGTAATGCAGCAAATCGCTCAGGGAAACCTTACCTGTCGCAAACTGCGACTAATTGGTTAATTGTCGAACATTTAATCGACTGAAACGCTTCAGCTAGAATAAGCGAAACGAGGAATAAAAGGAATGATTGTCCAGCAACAGAACACAGTTATCTGACTTGCGTCACATTTTAACGCCCTTCAACGCTAAATTTATTCCATATTCCAGAATGACGAATAACCGTAGCAAAATTATTTCATTGTCGTGTTACACACCCTGATTTAAATCAGAAAGCCCCCTAACCTGCATCTAATCACCAGCGCGAGGTCCGAGTCCCGGAGCCCTTCAATGATGCCGCAGACGGTCTGGATAGCAGACTGAACCGTGCGATTGCGCAACGCGCGGCGCGTTCCGGAAAAGCAAAAAAAACGGGCCGCCTGAGCGACCCGTTTTCACCTGTAATCGAAATTACAGCAGTTCTTTTGCTTTCGCGACAACGTTGTCTACGGTGAAGCCGAACTCTTCAAACAGCAGCTCTGCCGGAGCAGACTCACCAAAGGTGGTCATACCGACGATTGCGCCGTTCAGGCCCACGTATTTGAACCAGTAGTCCGCGATACCTGCTTCCACTGCAACGCGAGCGGAAACCGCTTTCGGCAGCACAGACTCACGGTAAGCGGCATCCTGCTTGTCGAACGCGTCGGTAGACGGCATGGAAACCACGCGAGCCTTCACGCCTTCGGCAGTCAGTTTGTCCCACGCAGCCACAGCCAGCTCAACTTCAGAACCAGTTGCGATGAAGATCAGTTCCGGCTGACCGTCGCAGTCTTTCAGCACGTAACCACCGCGAGCGATGTTTGCCAGTTGCTCTTCGGTACGCTCCTGCTGTGCCAGGTTCTGGCGGGAGAGGATCAGCGCGGTCGGGCCGTCCTGACGCTCAACACCGTATTTCCACGCAACGGCGGATTCAACCTGGTCACACGGACGCCATGTGCTCATGTTCGGGGTCACACGCAGAGAAGCAACCTGCTCTACCGGCTGGTGAGTCGGGCCGTCTTCGCCCAGACCGATGGAGTCGTGGGTGTAGACCATGACCTGACGCTGTTTCATCAGCGCAGCCATACGCACCGCGTTACGGGCATATTCCACAAACATCAGGAAGGTGGAGGTGTACGGCAGGAAACCACCGTGCAGGGAGATACCGTTCGCGATAGCGGTCATACCGAATTCACGCACACCGTAATGGATGTAGTTACCGGCAGTATCTTCGTTAATCGCTTTCGAACCAGACCACAGCGTCAGGTTAGACGGTGCCAGGTCAGCGGAGCCGCCGAGGAATTCAGGCAGCAGAGGACCGAAGGCTTCAATCGCGTTCTGAGAAGCTTTACGGCTGGCGATTTTCGCCGGATTAGCCTGCAGCTTAGCAATGAACTCGTTCGCTTTGGCGTCGAAGTCAGACGGCATTTCACCTTTCATACGACGGGTGAATTCAGCCGCTTCCTGCGGGTAGGCTTTCGCATAAGCAGCGAACTTCTCGTTCCATGCAGCTTCTTTTGCCTGACCGGCTTCTTTCGCATCCCACTGCGCGTAGATTTCAGACGGGATTTCGAACGGCGCGTATTTCCAGCCCAGCTGTTCACGGGTCAGTGCGATTTCTGCATCGCCCAGCGGTGCACCGTGAGAGTCGTGAGTACCCGCTTTGTTCGGAGAACCGAAACCGATGATGGTTTTGCACATCAGCAGGGACGGTTTGTCGGTTACTGCGCGTGCTTCTTCAACTGCGCGTTTAATGGCGTCAGCATCGTGGCCATCAACGCCACGAACCACATGCCAGCCGTAAGCTTCAAAACGCTTCGCGGTGTCATCGGTGAACCAGCCTTCAACGTGGCCATCGATAGAGATGCCGTTGTCATCGTAGAACGCAACCAGTTTACCCAGCTTCAGCGTACCGGCCAGGGAACATACCTCGTGAGAGATACCTTCCATCATGCAGCCGTCGCCCATGAAAGCATAGGTGAAGTGGTCAACGATGTCGTGACCTGGACGGTTAAACTGCGCCGCCAGCGTTTTTTCAGCGATAGCCATACCCACTGCATTCGCAATACCCTGACCCAGAGGACCTGTAGTGGTTTCAACACCGGCGGTGTAACCCACTTCCGGGTGACCCGGAGTTTTGGAGTGCAGCTGACGGAAGTTCTGCAGCTCGGACATCGGCAGATCGTAGCCGGTGAGGTGCAGCAGGCTATAAATCAGCATGGAGCCGTGGCCGTTGGACAGCACGAAGCGGTCACGGTCAGCCCAGGACGGGTTAGTCGGGTTGTGGTTCAGGAAATCACGCCACAGGACTTCGGCAATGTCAGCCATACCCATCGGGGCACCCGGGTGACCGGATTTGGCTTTCTGTACTGCGTCCATGCTCAGCGCACGAATAGCATTGGCAAGCTCTTTACGTGAGGACATTTTGACTCCAGATCGGATAATGAAGGCTGAGCCCTTAACGACTTGACGACAGCGCGTTTTGGGCTACGCCGGAAAAAAGTGCCAACAATGTAACCCAAGCCGCGTGTCATGTACATGGAGCATCCTTTTGCCGCTTCAGAAATCTCTGGATCATGCGCGCAAGTTGCGCAATCTTCTCGCCCGCGTATTGTTCTTTTCTTTATACTTAGGCCGAGCGTCGGTTCACCTGCAAACGACGTAATTTTTAGAATAATCCTGACTTTGTGCGGAAGAGAAAAAATGAAAATTCGCGCTTTACTGCTTGCTACGAGCATGGCTGCGGCATTGACCGGCTGCCAGAACATGGACTCCAACGGACTGCTTTCTTCTGGCGCGGAGGCTTTTCAGGCCTACAGTCTGAGCGATGCTCAGGTAAAAGCGCTGAGCGATCAGGCCTGTAAAGATATGGACAGCAAGGCTACTATCGCCCCGGCCAGCAGCGAGTACGCAACGCGTCTTGGCAAAATATCCGCCGCGCTTGGCGATAACATTAACGGCCAGCCGGTGAACTACAAAGTCTATATGGCGAAAGATGTGAATGCCTTTGCCATGGCAAACGGCTGTATCCGCGTGTACAGCGGCCTGATGGATATGATGACCGACAACGAAGTCGAAGCGGTGATCGGCCATGAAATGGGCCACGTCGCGCTGGGCCACGTGAAAAAAGGCATGCAGGTTGCGCTGGGTACAAACGCCGTACGTGCAGCGGCGGCGTCAGCTGGCGGCATTGTCGGCAGCCTGTCACAGTCGCAATTGGGCGATCTTGGCGAGAAACTGGTGAACTCGCAGTTCTCCCAGCGTCAGGAATCCGAGGCGGATGATTACTCGTATGATTTGTTGCGCAAACGCGGGATCAATCCGGCAGGTTTAGCCACCAGCTTTGAGAAACTGGCCAAACTGGAAGCTGGACGTCAAAGCTCAATGTTTGACGATCACCCGGCATCCGCAGAACGTGCGCAACATATTCGCGATCGCATGAGCGCCGACGGGATCAAATAACCCTTGAACACTGCCGGATGGCGGCGTGAACGCCTTATCCGGCCTACAAGCATCAACCAGCTGTAGGCCGGATTAGCGTTAGCGACATCCGGCAAAACAACTTATTCGCCTTTCTTCGCCGCCTGAATATACAGCATTTCCAGAGCCAGCGTAGCCGCCGCCAGCGCGGTGATCTCAGACTGATCGTAGGCCGGAGCCACTTCAACGACGTCCATCCCGACGATGTTCAGATCTTTCAGACCACGTACCAGCTTGATCGCGCGGTCGGAAGTCAGACCGCCAATCACTGGCGTACCGGTACCCGGCGCAAACGCTGGATCCAGACAGTCGATATCAAAGGTCAGATACACCGGCATATCACCGACAATCTGCTTAACCTGGGCGATGATGTCATCCACGCTGCGATCGTTCACCTGGCAGGCATCCAGCACGGTAAAGCCGTTGTCTTTGTCGAATTCGGTACGGATACCAATCTGCACTGAGTGATTCGGATCGATCAGACCTTCGTTCGGCGCAGTGTAGAACATGGTGCCGTGGTCGAATTCACAGCCGTTAGCGTAGGTGTCGGTGTGGGCATCAAAGTGCACCAGCGCCATTTTACCAAAATGCTTAGCGTGCGCACGCAGCAGCGGCAACGTGACGAAGTGGTCGCCGCCGAAGGAGAGCATGCGCTTACCGGCAGAAAGCAGCTTCTCAGCATGAGCCTGCAGTTTTTCACTCATTTCACGCGCATCACCGAAGGCATAGACCAGATCGCCGCAGTCCACCACGTTCAGGCGCTCGCGCATATCGAAGTTCCACGGGAAGCGGTTATGCTCCCACGCCAGGTTAGTGGAAACCTGACGGATCGCCGCCGGACCATGACGCCCGCCCGCACGACCAGACGTTGCCATATCAAACGGTACGCCGGTGATCACCCAATCGGCGTCGCTGTCGTATGGCATGAAGTTCATCGGCAGACGTAAAAAACCAAAGGCGTTAGAAACCAGGGAGTTGTCGTATTGATGACCTAAGGTGCTCATGTACTGACCTCTTTAAAAATCGATGAAAAAAAATCCCCTCCGCGTCGTTAAGCCCGACGAGGAAGGGATTGATTTGGTAACTGCATATTTACGGCAAATTATCGCCGTTATTTTGTACGGATTCAAGTAAGTGCCAAAAATGCGGCTTCGCTTTATCCGGCCTACTTTCGTAGGCCCGGTAAGCGTAGCGCCAGCAGGCATTTATCGTTACTCATCTTCCAGATAAGTATAACCGTACAGACCGGCCTCAAACTCTTCGAGGAACTGTTGCTGCAGCTCGGTATCCAGATCGGTGTTTTTCACCTGGTCACGGAACTGCGTCAGCAGGGTATTCGGATCCAACTGCACGTACTGCAGCATATCCGCCACGGTATCCCCTTCGTCGGACAATTCCACTTCTACGCTGCCGTCAGGGAAGACGAACACGTCAACCGCTTCGGTATCACCAAACAGGTTGTGCATGTTGCCGAGGATCTCCTGGTACGCCCCCACCATAAAGAAGCCCAGCATCGGCGGGTTCTCCGGGTCATATTCCGGCATCGGCATCGTGGTCGCGATGCCATCACCGTCAACGTAGTGGTCGATAGCACCATCAGAGTCGCAGGTGATATCCAACAGCACCGCACGGCGTTCAGGCACCTGGTTCAACCCTTCCAGCGGCATTACCGGGAACAGCTGATCGATCCCCCACGCATCCGGCATCGACTGGAACAGCGAGAAGTTGACGTAAATCTTATCCGCCATTCGCTCCTGCAGCTCGTCGATAATCGGACGGTGCGCACGGTTGCTCGGGTCGAGTTGTTTCTGCACTTCATGGCACATGTTCAGATAAAGCTGCTCAGCCCACGCGCGCTCTTGCAGGCTAAAGGTACCTGAAGAGTAACCAACGTGAATATCGTGCAGATCCATCTGGCTGTCGTGCAGCCATTCACGCAGTGAACGACGGGTTCCCGGTTCATGCATTTCTTGCCAGGTTTCCCACATGCTTTGCAAAGCACGCGGCGCATCATCAGCCGGAGGCGTTGCTTCTGTGTGTTCGCTACGCTCAACGCCGATAATGTTTGATACCAGCACGGTATGGTGCGCGGTAACCGCGCGGCCAGACTCGGTGATTACCGTCGGATGCGGCAGACCGTGTTCTTCGCAGGCGTCGCCAATAGCCCAGATGATGTTGTTGGCGTATTCGTTCAGGCCGTAGTTTACGGAACAGTCAGACTGCGAACGGGTACCTTCGTAATCCACGCCCAGACCACCGCCCACGTCGAAGCACTGGATATTGACGCCAAGCTTGTGCAGCTCAACGTAGAAACGCGCCGATTCACGTACGCCGGTGGCAATATCACGAATGTTCGCCATCTGCGAGCCAAGGTGGAAGTGCAGCAACTGAATGCTGTCCAGACGACCGCGCTCGCGCAGAATTTCGACCAGCTGCAGCACCTGGTTTGCCGCCAGGCCGAATTTTGATTTTTCCCCGCCGGAAGACTGCCACTTGCCAGAGCCCTGCGACGCCAGACGCGCACGCACGCCCAGACGCGGAACGACATTCAGGCGTTCAGCTTCATCCAGCACGATTGCAATTTCAGACATCTTCTCGATGACCAGATAGACCTTATGGCCCATCTTCTCGCCAATCAGCGCCAGACGGATATATTCGCGGTCTTTATAACCGTTACACACGATCACGCTACGGGTCATTCCGGCATGGGCCAGAACGGCCATCAGTTCAGCTTTGGAACCCGCTTCCAGTCCCAGCGGTTCGCCAGAGTGGATCAGCGATTCAATCACGCGGCGGTGCTGGTTGACCTTGATCGGGTAAACGAGGAAATAGTCACCGTTGTAACCGTAAGATTCACGGGCACGTTTAAACGCGGCGTTAATCGAACGCAGACGGTGTTGCAGGATCTGCGGGAAGCAGAACAATGCAGGCAAACGCTGGCCCTGCGCTTCACGGGCTTTCACCAACTCAGCAAGGTCAACGCGCGCTTCGGGTACGTCTGGATCCGGGCACACGCTGATGTGACCCAGTTCATTGACGTCGTAGTAGTTATTACCCCACCAGGCAATATTGTAAGTACGCAGCATCTTGCTGGCTTCCTGGGAACTCATTGCAACCTCCTGCATGGAGCGTAGTACACCGTGTTCGCCTGCTGACGAAGGCGAACCCAAAGAAATGTCGTCAGACATAGCGAACCTCAATTTTATTAACAAGTGTAAAACAGTTGACTACTATCGCAATCCGAAGACGCGATAACAACCCAAATACAGGCAGAATTTGCAGCAGATAGTGCTGACGCTCCGACTGTGCGACCGGTTTCTTTTTCATATCAATGTAAACACGTAACCGAACTTAATGCTGACGGTTCGGCGAAACCACGAGAAAACTCTTGTTTACCAAGAGCGCCCTTGTTCAGTTCTTAGTGACCGTTACCGGCTCTTGAGTCCTGAGATACGCCGAGATGGGTATACACTTCATCCTTCATGCAGCCACTTTGTTGGCTACGCTCATTCGCCCCAGTCACGTACTACTCGTACGTTCAGGGGACTCATTCACTTGCCGCCTCGACGCAGCATAAATGATTTTGTGTATATAACATCGACAGGTATGCAAAGCAGAGATGCAGATTGCGGGGGACATATGTACACCAGAACGGTGCGACAGATTCTGCAGAATACAACGGTTCATTATCTCGTATCACCTCCACGGTTGCTCCTTACGGAACGAACCCACAAGCCAAAGCTAAAGTTTTAACCCGGCTGGAAGTGGCAACACGATGAAAACGTCGTGTGCTTTTGTATGAGCCGCGCGCCGCGTTTTATACCGATAAGAAAGTCAAAAAGCAAAAGATAAATATGCACATTGCCAGCACCGTCAGGAAAAATTTCCAGTTACATTTTCAGTACAATGCGACCTCAATCAAAAAAAGCTGGAAATCAGGCGAAGAACTGTCCTAAAATAGCCGTCCAGATGTTAATCCATCTATACCGATTAACACTCAGACTGCCAGTGTCCGTCATCTGCAGACTCATGGTAGAATCTTCTACACATGGCTATTCCACTCGACAGTTTGAGCTAACCAAATTCTCCTTAGGTGAAATTAAATATGGCAAAACACCTTTTTACGTCCGAGTCCGTATCAGAAGGGCATCCTGACAAAATCGCTGACCAAATCTCTGATGCTGTGCTGGATGCAATCCTGGAACAGGATCCAAAAGCACGCGTTGCCTGCGAAACCTACGTCAAAACCGGTATGGTTTTAGTTGGCGGTGAGATCACCACCAGCGCATGGGTTGATATCGAAGAGATCACCCGTAACACGGTTCGCGAAATTGGCTATGTGCATTCCGACATGGGCTTTGACGCCAACTCTTGCGCGGTACTGAGCGCGATTGGTAAACAGTCTCCGGACATCAACCAGGGTGTTGACCGTGCCGATCCGCTGGAACAGGGCGCAGGCGACCAGGGCCTGATGTTTGGTTATGCAACCAACGAAACCGACGTGCTGATGCCAGCACCTATTACCTATGCTCACCGTCTGGTGCAGCGTCAGGCTGAAGTGCGTAAAAACGGCACCTTATCCTGGCTGCGTCCGGATGCCAAAAGCCAGGTAACCTTCCAGTATGACGACGGCAAAATCGTCGGTATTGATGCGGTTGTTCTGTCTACTCAGCACTCTGAAGATATCGACCAGAAATCGCTGCAAGAAGCCGTTATGGAAGAGATCATCAAGCCGGTACTGCCGACTGAATGGCTGACCGCTTCGACCAAATTCTTCATCAACCCAACTGGTCGTTTCGTTATCGGCGGCCCGATGGGCGACTGCGGTCTGACCGGTCGTAAAATCATCGTTGATACCTACGGCGGCATGGCGCGTCACGGCGGCGGTGCATTCTCTGGTAAAGACCCGTCTAAAGTTGACCGTTCCGCAGCCTATGCAGCCCGTTACGTAGCGAAAAACATCGTTGCCGCAGGCCTGGCTGACCGTTGTGAGATTCAGGTTTCCTACGCAATCGGCGTGGCAGAACCGACATCTATCATGGTGGAAACGTTCGGTACTGAAAAAGTGCCTTCAGAGCAGTTGACCCTGCTGGTACGTGAGTTCTTCGACCTGCGCCCGTATGGCCTGATTCAGATGCTGGATCTGCTGCACCCGATTTACAAAGAAACCGCTGCTTACGGTCACTTTGGTCGCGAACATTTCCCATGGGAAAAAACCGACAAAGCACAGTTGCTGCGCGACGCTGCCGGTCTGAAGTAATTTAAACCAGACTTAACGCTTATGAAGACCAGCCTCGCGCTGGTCTTTTTTTATACCTATTTCCTCTCCCACATCCATCACCAAACCGCGCTGATTACTATTGCTTTAAATGAAAATGAAAGCGATTACATCACACCATATTTCCCTCTACCTTGAATTAACATCTCTTATCCAGCACACTTGCATCACTGTTACATTATCTTTCATCATTGTCTTAAATTCAGACAACCAACATTATTTAATCTCAATAAATAATGTTAACTTTCAATGAATTAACTAATAACCAGCATGAATGACAGTGTAAGCGATTACACTAATGTGATGTGATTCGCATTTTTTTACCCCGTACTCACCTACCCTTAACATCAACAAAACTAGCTACCCAACCGGAGGGCATCATGCCTGACAATAAAAAAACGGGGCGTTCCAACAAAGCCATGACATTTTTTGTCTGCTTTCTGGCTGCCCTGGCTGGATTACTTTTTGGCCTGGATATCGGTGTTATTGCCGGTGCTTTACCGTTCATCACCGACGAGTTTCAAATTACCCCGCACACTCAGGAATGGGTGGTGAGCTCCATGATGTTTGGTGCGGCGGTAGGTGCTGTCGGCAGCGGTTGGCTCTCCTTCAAACTGGGACGCAAAAAAAGCCTGATGATCGGTGCGATCTTGTTTGTTGCGGGTTCACTGTTCTCCGCCGCTGCGCCAAACGTTGAAGTCCTGCTGGTTTCCCGCGTGCTGCTCGGCTTGGCTGTAGGCGTTGCGTCTTATACCGCGCCGCTATACCTGTCCGAAATTGCCCCGGAAAAGATTCGTGGCAGCATGATCTCCATGTATCAGCTGATGATCACCATCGGTATTTTGGGCGCGTATCTTTCCGATACAGCGTTTAGCTACAGCGGCGCATGGCGCTGGATGCTGGGTGTAATCATCATCCCTGCCCTGCTGCTGCTGGTTGGCGTTATCTTCCTGCCGGACAGCCCACGTTGGTTTGCAGCTAAACGTCGTTTTGTTGATGCTGAACGCGTCCTGTTGCGTCTGCGTGACACCAGCGCAGAAGCCAAACGCGAGCTGGATGAAATCCGTGAAAGTCTGCAGGTGAAGCAGAGCGGCTGGGCGCTGTTTAAAGAAAACAGCAACTTCCGTCGCGCGGTATTCCTTGGCGTTCTGTTACAGGTGATGCAGCAGTTCACCGGGATGAACGTCATCATGTATTACGCACCGAAAATCTTTGAGCTGGCGGGCTACACCAACACCACCGAGCAGATGTGGGGGACTGTTATCGTCGGTCTGACCAACGTGCTGGCAACCTTTATCGCCATTGGCCTGGTTGACCGTTGGGGCCGCAAGCCTACGCTGATCCTTGGCTTTATCGTGATGGCTGTTGGTATGGGCGTGCTGGGTACAATGATGCACGTGGGTATTCACTCGGCATCCGCACAATACTTCGCAGTACTGATGCTGCTGATGTTTATCGTTGGCTTTGCCATGAGCGCCGGTCCGCTGATTTGGGTACTGTGCTCTGAAATCCAGCCGCTGAAAGGCCGCGATTTCGGCATCACCTGCTCTACTGCAACCAACTGGATTGCCAACATGATCGTCGGCGCAACCTTCCTGACGATGCTGAACTCACTGGGCAGCGCCAACACCTTCTGGGTCTACGGCGGCCTGAACGTACTGTTCATCTTCCTGACTCTGTGGCTGATCCCTGAAACTAAAAACGTCTCTCTGGAACACATTGAGCGTAACCTGATGAAGGGTCGTAAACTGCGCGAAATTGGCGCACACGACTAATCACCAAAGGCTTCCTCCCCAGCGGAGGAAGCCTTCCTCTTGCAGTCCCTTCCCTGTCGCACTATCCTCTGGCGTTATGAAAACCTCCCGTCTCCCTATCGCCATCCAGCAAGCCGTTATGCGTAGCCTGCGGGAAAAACTCGCCCAGGCCAATCTCAAGCTCGAACGCCAATACCCGGAGCCAAAGCTGGTTTACCAACAGCGCGGCACCGCCGCGGGTACCGCATGGCTACAAACCTATGAAATTCGCCTTAATCCCGTCCTGCTGATGGAAAACGTCGACGCATTCATTAACGAAGTGGTACCCCATGAACTGGCGCATTTACTGGTGTGGAAGCACTTTGGGCGCGTGCCGCCACACGGGAAAGAGTGGAAATGGATGATGGAAAGCGTTCTGGGCGTACCGGCCCGGCGCACGCATCAGTTTGAACTGCAATCGGTGCAGCGCAAAACCTTTACTTACCGCTGTAAGTGTCAGGAGCACCAACTGACCGTCCGCCGCCATAACCGCGTTGTGCGCGGTGAGGCCACCTACCGCTGTGTTCACTGCGGCGAACCACTGGTTGCAGAATAATCTTCAGAATTATCAGTAGCTTTTCTGACCTAACTGATTGCATACTGGAATAACTTTCGCTACGTTGCGGGCTCGTTTTGACACGGAGTTTGTGATGTACCGTCATTTTTCTTTTGCTGCGGCCCTGTTAGCCGCTGCGTTTTCAGGCCCGGTTTTAGCCGAAGGCATCAACAGTTTTTCTCAGGCAAAAGCAGCAGGCGTCAAGGTTAACGCCGATGCGCCGGGCGATTTCTACTGCGGTTGTAAAATTAACTGGCAAGGCAAAAAAGGGGTCGTTGACCTCGAATCCTGCGGCTATAAAGTGCGAAAAAATGAAAACCGCGCCAGTCGAATTGAATGGGAGCACGTTGTCCCCGCCTGGCAATTTGGTCATCAGCGTCAGTGCTGGCAGGACGGAGGGCGTAAAAACTGCGCCAAAGATCCGGTCTATCGTAAGATGGAAAGCGACATGCATAACCTGCAACCTGCGGTGGGTGAGGTAAATGGCGATCGCGCTAACTTCATGTACAGCCAGTGGAACGGTGGCGAGGGTCAGTATGGGCAATGCGCCATGAAGGTCGACTTCAAAGAGAAAGTTGCCGAGCCGCCAGCCCGCGCCCGCGGTGCCATTGCTCGTACCTATTTTTACATGCGCGACCAGTACGATCTAACGCTCTCCCGCCAGCAAACTCAGCTTTTTAACGCCTGGAATAAGCAATATCCGGTCACCGACTGGGAGTGTGAGCGCGACGAACGCATTGCAAAGGTACAGGGGAACCATAACCCATATGTGCAACGCGCTTGCCAGGCGCAAAAGAGCTAACCTACACTAGCGTCAATATTTTTAACCATGCCCTGGCCTTTCGTAGCCCAGGGCCATGACGCGGATGTTTAACTATGCGCATTCCTCGCATTTATCACCCTGAGCCAATCACCTCCGGCAGCCAAATTTCACTGTGTGAAGATGCAGCCAACCATATCGGCCGCGTGCTGCGTATGGGACCGGGCCAGGCGCTACAGCTGTTTGATGGCAGCAATCAGGTATTCGACGCTGAAATCACCCACGCCAGTAAAAAAAGCGTGGACGTGAAGGTACTTAACGCTGAACTCGACGATCGTGAGTCGCCGTTGCACATCCACCTGGGTCAGGTGATGTCGCGCGGTGAAAAAATGGAATTCACTATCCAGAAATCGATCGAACTGGGTGTAAGCCTCATTACGCCACTTTTTTCTGAGCGCTGCGGCGTTAAACTGGACAGTGAACGCCTGAACAAGAAGCTCCAGCAGTGGCAGAAAATCGCCATTGCCGCCTGCGAACAGTGCGGTCGTAACCGGGTGCCCGAAATTCGCCCGGCAATGGATTTGGAAGCATGGTGCGCGGAACAGGACGAAGGTCTGAAACTGAACCTGCATCCGCGCGCCAGCGCCAGCATCAATACGCTGCCGCTGCCGGTGGAGCGCATCCGCTTGCTGATTGGCCCGGAAGGCGGGTTGTCGGCAGATGAAATTGCCATGACCGCACGTTATCAGTTTACTGATATTCTGTTAGGACCTCGCGTTCTGCGTACTGAGACAACCGCGCTCACCGCCATTACTGCGCTACAGGTGCGTTTTGGCGATCTGGGCTAAGGCATAAACGGAGAAGAAAATGATCAAGCTCGGCATCGTGATGGATCCCATCGCAAGCATCAACATCAAGAAAGATTCCAGCTTCGCTATGCTGCTGGAAGCGCAACGTCGCGGTTACGAAATTCATTATATGGAGATGGCCGATCTTTATCTGATCAACGGTGAAGCCCGCGCCCATACGCGCACCCTGAGCGTAGAGCAGAACTACGACAAATGGTATGAGTTCAAGAGCGAGCAGGATCTCCCGCTGGCAGACCTGGACGTTATTCTGATGCGTAAGGATCCGCCATTTGATACCGAGTTCATCTACGCAACCTATATTCTGGAACGTGCAGAAGAAAAAGGGACGCTGATCGTCAACAAACCGCAGAGCCTGCGCGACTGCAACGAAAAGCTGTTCACCGCATGGTTTGCCGACCTGACGCCGGAAACGCTGGTCACGCGTAACAAAGCGCAGCTGAAAGCCTTCTGGCAAAAACACAGCGACATCATTCTCAAACCGCTGGATGGTATGGGCGGCGCATCTATTTTCCGTGTGAAGGAAGGCGACCCGAACCTTGGCGTCATTGCTGAAACGCTGACCGAGCACGGTACCCGCTACTGCATGGCGCAGAACTATCTGCCAGCAATTAATGATGGCGATAAACGCGTCCTGGTGGTCGATGGCGAACCCGTTCCTTATTGCCTGGCGCGTATTCCGCAGGGCGGCGAAACCCGTGGCAACCTGGCCGCTGGCGGTCGTGGCGAGCCGCGTCCATTGACCGACAGCGACTGGGAAATTGCACGTCGCATTGGGCCAACGCTGAAAGCGAAAGGTTTGATTTTTGTCGGTCTGGATATCATTGGCGATCGCCTGACGGAAATTAACGTTACCAGCCCAACCTGTATTCGTGAAATTGAAGCGGAGTTCCCGGTTTCGATTACCGGTATGCTGATGGATGCCATTGAGGCGCGTTTGCAGAAATAAATACGTTGCCGGATAGCGACGCCATCGCGTCTTATCCGGCCTGGAATTGCACCCCGCAGGCCGGATTAGGCGAAGCCGTCATCCGGCAATGCTATCTTCAGAGGGTGACATCTTCGAGCTTTGCCCACATACTGGGCTCTGTTGCTTTTTTGAACCAGGAAACAGAACCTCTGACAATGAATTTACAGCATCACTTTCTTATTGCCATGCCTGCTCTCCAGGATCCGATTTTCCGCCGTTCCGTGGTGTACATCTGTGAACATAATGAGAACGGAGCAATGGGGATTATCGTTAATAAGCCTCTGGAAAACTTACAAATTGAAGGGATTCTGGAAAAGCTGAAGATTACCCCAGAAGAACGCGATCCGGCCATTCGTCTGGATAAACCAGTGATGCTCGGCGGCCCGCTGGCGGAAGACCGTGGATTTATTCTCCACACTCCACCCTCACGCTTTGCCTCCAGTATTCGCATCTCAGATAACACCATCATCACAACCTCCCGCGATGTACTAGAAACCCTGGGTACGCAGGAGCAACCGTCCGAAGTGCTGGTTGCGCTGGGTTATTCATCATGGGAAAAAGGTCAACTGGAACAAGAGCTACTGGATAACGCCTGGCTCACGGCGCCCGCAGACCTCAACATCTTATTCAAAACGCCGATTGCCGACCGCTGGCGCGATGCGGCGAAGCTTATCGGGATAGATATTCAGACCATGCCTGGCGTGGCGGGACATGCCTGATGAGCGGAACATTACTCTCTTTTGATTTTGGTACGAAAAGTATTGGTGTTGCTGTTGGTCAGCGCATTACCGGTACGGCGAGACCGTTGCCCGCCATTAAAGCGCAGGACGGTACGCCAGACTGGAGTTTGATTGAACGCCTGCTGAAAGAATGGCAGCCGGATGAAATCATTGTCGGCCTACCACTCAACATGGATGGCACAGAACAGCCCCTTACCGCGCGCGCGCGTAAGTTCGCTAACCGTATTCACGGTCGCTTTGGCGTAACCGTAACGCTGCACGATGAACGCTTGAGCACCGTCGAGGCCCGCTCCGGCCTGTTCGAACAAGGCGGATACCGGGCGTTGAATAAAGGCAAAGTGGACTCCGCTTCTGCCGTTATTATTCTCGAAAGCTATTTCGAGCAGGGCTACTAAAGCCGACCCTGCGCCTGGCGCTGCTGCTGGCTCTGCGTAAACGTCTGCATACCTGTCTGCTGCCCGGTTTGAATTACGCCGGGTAGCTGATGCGTTTTCCCTTCACGAATCAAATTGCCCACGGCTGGCGTGTTGACGAGCAGCTCAAATAGCGCCACGCGTCCTCCCAACTTATCTTCCTCCAGCTTTTGCGAAAGTACCGCCCGTAGGCTGTCTGCCAGCTGATTACGCACCGGATCTTTCTCCTGTGCGGGAAAGGTATCCACCAGCCGCGCGATGGCCTGCGCCGCCCCTCGCGTATGTAACGTTGCCAGCACCAGATGCCCGGTTTCCGCTGCCGTTAATGCCAGACGAATGGTTTCCGCGTCGCGCAGTTCGCCCAGCAAAATGACGTCGGGATCTTCACGCAGCGCGCCGCGTAAACCGGCGGCGAAAGAAGCGCAGTGTACGCCCACCTCCCGTTGGTGAATAAGACAACGCTGGCTGGTGTAGCGATATTCAATCGGGTCTTCCAGCGTCAGAATATGCCCCGCAACATGCTGATTCAGGTACTCTACCATCGCCGCCAGAGTCGTTGATTTACCGCTACCGGTAGCGCCTGTCACCAGAATTAACCCATTTTCACTGCGCAGCAGTTCAGGTATGACGTCAGGGGTCTGGAGATCGTCTAAACGTGGGCAATCAAGCGGGAGCAATCTTAGCGCCAGCGAGGTTCCCTGTTGATGAGCAAAAGCACTGGCGCGCAGCCGCCGGGAACCTGCCAGCGCAATAGCAAAATCCAGCTGCCCCTGTTCCTGCCACTGTACCTGTTGTTGCTCACTGAGCCAGCACATCAGCAGATTCTCCACGTCAGGCGTAGTAAAGGGTGCGATTTCGACTTTTCCACGTATGCGCCAGCGCGCAGGCCATGCATTGCACAGGTGTAGATCCGACACGTTATGCTTTACACTAAGGGCCACTATTTCTTCCATATTCATATGAACATCCTCGGAAAATGAACGATATCGCGCATAACCTGGCACATGTCCGGGACAAAATCTCAGCCGCCGCGACGCGTTGCGGGCGGTCTTCAGAAGAAGTTACGTTGCTTGCAGTCAGTAAAACCAAACCTGCGAGCGCCATCGAAGAAGCCATTGCCGCCGGGCAGCGTGCCTTCGGTGAAAACTATGTGCAGGAAGGGGTGGATAAAATCCGCTACTTCCAGGAAAAAGGCGTCAACGATCTGCAGTGGCACTTTATCGGCCCGCTGCAGTCCAACAAAAGTCGTCTGGTCGCCGAGCACTTTGACTGGTGCCATACGATCGACCGTCTGCGTATCGCTGCCCGTCTGAGCGAACAGCGCCCGGCGGAACTGCCGCCGCTCAATGTACTGATTCAAATTAATATCAGCGATGAGAACAGTAAGTCAGGAATTCCGCTGGCAGAGCTTGATGCACTAGCCGCTGAAGTCGCTGCACTGCCGCGCATTACCCTGCGTGGTCTGATGGCGATTCCGGCTCCAGAGTCAGATTATGTAAGGCAGTTTGAAGTTGCACAGCAAATGGCGGTAGCATTTGCCGGGTTGAAAACACGCTACCCAGGCATCGACACTCTCTCACTGGGAATGTCTGATGATATGGATGCCGCCATCGCGGCGGGTAGCACGATGGTGCGCATTGGCACTGCCATTTTTGGTGCTCGTGATTACACTAAAAAATAAGGAAAACTAAGGAACACCATGAATACGTTGACCTTCCTGCTCTCAACGGTAATTGAGCTGTATACCATGGCGCTGCTGCTGCGCGTGTGGATGCAATGGTCTCGCTGCGATTTTTACAACCCGTTCTCGCAGTTTATAGTGAAAATCACTCAGCCCATCATTGGGCCGTTACGCCGCATTATTCCCCCGATGGGACCGATCGACAGCGCATCGGCATTAGTTGCGCTCGTTCTCAGCTTTATCAAAGCAATCGTGCTGTTTAAGGTGGTCACGTTCCAGCCGATCATCTGGATCGCCGCCGTACTGATTGTCCTGAAGACTATCGGGCTGCTGATTTTCTGGGTGCTGCTGGTGATGGCAATTATGAGCTGGGTCAGCCAGGGCCGCAGTCCTGTAGAGTACGTGCTGATTCAACTGGCAGATCCGCTGCTGCGTCCTATCCGTCGCATACTTCCAGGCATGGGCGGGATCGATTTCTCCCCAATGATTCTGGTTCTGCTGCTCTACGTTATTAACATGGGCATCGCGGAAGTGTTGCAGGCGACAGGCAACATGCTGCTGCCGGGGCTGTGGATGGCGCTATGAGTGCCGTTACACCCTGCGACGACGGTCTAGTTTTACGGCTCTACATTCAGCCTAAAGCCAGCCGTGACAGTATTGTGGGTTTACATGGCGACGAAGTTAAAGTCGCCATTACCGCCCCGCCAGTAGATGGCCAGGCCAATAGCCATCTGGTGAAGTTTCTCGGCAAACAGTTCCGTGTGGCAAAAAGCCAGGTCGTCATTGAGAAGGGCGAGCTTGGTCGTCACAAACAGGTTAAAATCATTCATCCGCAACAGATCCCGCCCGAAATTGCGGCGTTAACTGATTAGGTATCCTATGCAAAAAGTTGTCCTCGCGACCGGCAATGCCGGTAAAGTGCGTGAACTCGCCTCTCTTCTGAGTGATTTCGGTCTTGATGTTGTTGCCCAAACGGAACTGGGTGTTGATTCTGCAGACGAGACCGGGCTGACGTTTATTGAGAACGCCATTCTGAAGGCGCGTCATGCCGCGCAAATTACCGGCTTACCGGCCATTGCTGATGACTCAGGTCTGGCAGTAAATGCCCTTGGCGGCGCGCCGGGTATCTATTCAGCCCGCTATTCCGGCGAAGATGCGACCGATCAGCAGAACCTGGAAAAACTGCTTCACACCCTGCAGGATATTCCTGATGACAAGCGCCAGGCGCAGTTCCATTGTGTGCTGGTGTATATGCGCCATGCAGACGATCCAACGCCTGTTGTGTGCCACGGAAGCTGGCCGGGCGTGATTACCCGTGAACCTGCCGGAAACGGTGGTTTTGGCTACGACCCGATCTTCTTTGTGCCGTCTGAAGGGAAAACCGCGGCTGAGCTGACCCGTGAAGAAAAGAGTGCGATTTCTCACCGCGGACAGGCACTGAAGCTGTTGCTGGATGCCCTGCGTAATGGTTAAGCTTCCACCGCTAAGTCTTTATATTCACATCCCGTGGTGCGTGCAGAAATGCCCGTACTGCGACTTCAACTCGCATGCGCTAAAGGGCGAAGTCCCTCATGACGACTATGTGCAGCATCTGCTGAGCGATCTGGATACTGAGGTGGCCCACGCCCAGGGACGTGAAGTAAAGACGATTTTTATCGGTGGTGGCACGCCGAGCCTGCTTTCTGGCCCGGCGATGCAAACGCTGCTCGACGGCGTGCGAGCACGGCTGAATCTGGCCGAAGATGCAGAAATCACGATGGAGGCGAATCCCGGGACGGTGGAAGCCGATCGCTTTGTGGAT
This sequence comes from Citrobacter sp. Cpo032, assembly GCF_030332975.1. Classification (NCBI taxonomy): domain Bacteria; kingdom Pseudomonadati; phylum Pseudomonadota; class Gammaproteobacteria; order Enterobacterales; family Enterobacteriaceae; genus Citrobacter; species Citrobacter sp. Cpo032. The sequence goes on along the minus strand of NZ_JAOWGU010000035.1, from coordinate 49,946 downwards.
TATCAACGCGCTGGCGTCAACCGTATCTCGATTGGCGTACAGAGCTTTAGCTCCGCCAAACTCGAACGTCTGGGACGTATTCACGGGCCGGAAGAAGCCAAACGAGCAGCACACCTGGCGAGCGGTCTGGGGCTACGCAGCTTTAACCTCGACCTGATGCATGGTTTGCCGGATCAGACGCTGGAAGAGGCGCTGGGTGATTTACAGCAGGCCATCGCGCTCAACCCACCGCATCTTTCCTGGTATCAGTTGACCATCGAACCCAACACGCTGTTCGGTTCCCGACCGCCGGTTTTACCGGACGATGACGCGCTGTGGGATATTTTTGAGCAAGGCCACCAGCTACTGACCGCCGCGGGATATCAGCAGTACGAAACCTCAGCCTACGCCAGACCGGGTTATCAGTGTCAGCACAACCTTAACTACTGGCGTTTTGGCGACTATCTTGGCATTGGCTGCGGCGCACACGGTAAGATCACATTCCCTGACGGACGAATCCTGCGCACCACCAAAACACGGCATCCGCGTGGGTATATGCAAGGGCGTTATCTCGAAAGCCAGCGCGATGTCGCCGAAGCCGATAAGCCGTTCGAGTTCTTCATGAATCGTTTCCGGCTGCTGGAAGCCGCGCCTCGCGCGGAGTTTACGCAATATACCGGTCTTACCGAAGACGTTATTCGTCGACAGATCGATGAGGCTATTTCCCAGGGCTACCTGAGTGAATGCGATGAGTACTGGCAGATTACCCAACACGGTAAGCTGTTCTTGAATTCGCTGCTGGAGCTGTTTCTGGCGGAGTGATGGCTGGTGAACGTAGGCCTGATAAGCGTAGCGCCATCAGGAAAATTGCCGGATGGCGGCTGCGTCTTATCCGGCCTACAGGGTTAGGGCGGTAAGCGCAGCCACCTTCATCGATTAATACTGATTAAACATTTCCTGGATCTGCTTAGGATCCTTGGTTTGAGTCAGCGCAAGCTGCAGCAGAACACGTGCTTTTTGCGGGTTCAGGGAACCTGAAGCCACAAATCCGTATTTTGCATCATCAACTTCTGCATCCTGTGTAGTGGCGCCCGTTGGTACACGGGATGAACGCACTACAACGGTACCTTTATGCGCGGCGGTTGCCAGCGTATCGAAAATGGTTTTATACAGGTTACCGTTACCTACACCCGCACTGACGATCCCGGCGTAACCCGCATCCACCAGCGCTTTTGCCGGCAGATCAGAGGCGTTAGCGTAGTTATAAACAATTCCAACTTTCGGCAGCTCGGTCAGCTTAGACACATCGAACGGAGTAGACGTGGTGTGCTTACGCGCAGGCGTACGCTGGTAGTCGATTTTACCGTTATGGATGTAACCCAACGGGCCGTAGTTAACGGATTTGAAGGTAGCGACGTCGGTAGTGTTGGTTTTAGTCACGTCACGACCATCCATAACAGTGTCGTTCATCACCACCAGCACTCCGCGGTTGGCAGAGGCTTTGTCTGCGGCAGTTACTACTGCGTTATACAGGTTAAACGGGCCATCAGCGCTCATACCCGTAGACGGACGCATTGCGCCGACCAGCACCACCGGTTTGTTACACTTGACGGTCAGATCGAGGAAATAGGCGGTTTCTTCCATGGTATCCGTACCATGTGTTACCACGAAGCCGTCGGTTTTATCACACTCGGTATTAATCTTTTTCGCCAGCGTTAACCAAACTTCGTCATTCATATCCTGGGAGCCGATATTCACCACCTGCTCGCCTTTAACGACAGCGATATCTTTCAATTGAGGTACGGCCTCAACCAGATTTTCTACGCCAACCTTGCCTGCCGTGTAGTTAGATTTTGTCGCGGAATCACCGCCGCCGGCAATCGTCCCACCGGTCGCTAAAATGGTGATGTTTGGCAGTGCAAGCGCCGCGCCGCTGAAACCCATAACCAGTGCGGCAAGTGCCGTTTTCTTGAAAAACTCCATGTTATTTCTCCAGTTACTTGAATTTGCAGCATTATGTCTATCCTACAGATGAATAATGTGACGAGTTCCAATTAACCAGATTTATATCTCCACCAAATTGCCGTTCTTAGAGATGGATATCAAAAAAACAGAAATATACAAAATAAAACGGCACAGAATGTTTCTGTGCCGTTAATAAGAGGTGAAGATTATTTCAGAGTGCTAACCAGCGTTTTACGATCGTTTTCCAGCGTCACAACGCGGGAACAGACATCTTTGCCAAACTGCTGGAAGTCTTGTTCCTGATTCTTCCATTCGTTCTGAATTGAGGTCTGCAAACCACCGAGGCTTCCGAGTACGCCCTGCAGTGGATTACCACCGCCTTTGAGCACGGCTTTCGCCCCCATTTCGTTGATGCTGTCCTGCAAAATGCCGCCCATCGCCTGATTAACCAGCTGTTGTCCGTCCGCGCGGACCTGATCAATCGCCTTATAATGGAAAGTCAGGCCATCAGTTCGATGCTCGATGATGCGGTTCATCTGCTCTTTCAATTGCGCATCCAGCTTGGTTAAGCGGCCACGCATGTTGCTGCTTTCACCGACCTCTTTGGCGATGATTTTGTCCAGCGCCACGCGACCTTTCTCTACGCGCGCTCTGGCACCTTCGTCGATCCACGGCAGGCTGCTACGCAACGCCGCCTGATAATCTTTAGCCTGCTCACGCTGTGCGGCGTTCAGGTTGTACTGTTTACCGTTGAAGGTGACATCGCCAGCCTGGGTAATAACCAGGTCGCCATTCTCGCCCTTCACCTGCACCGTTTGTGGGCTCAAAATCACATCGTCACGCGGGGTGACGCTGCACTGGTAATCTGCATGTGCGGCCATCGCCGTGAACGTTAGGACTGCCGCCAGCAGCGTTTTGCGCATCATATCTTTCCCTCAATACAAATCGGGCCGGCATTTGCCGACCCTGTGCTACTTAGTCCCACCAAATATCGAAAAGTTCGCTGGTACGCACTTCTTCGAGTTTGTGCTCTTCCAGCCACTTACGCACGATTGCCTGGTGTTCTTCGGTGCATTTGCCGATTTCCTGCAGACAGATCAGACCTTCCCAGGCCAGATAGCCGCTGCCGTCAAAAGCCAGCTTGTTCGGTTCGATGACTTCATTGATAAAGTCATCAACGATTTGATCGACCTGCTCTCCAGATGTACCTTCCGGGAAACGCCATGCAACCGAAAATCCTACTTCCTGGAATTCTTCGATGTGCATCTTTTTACGCAGACGACGGCTACGGTTCTTTGCCATTATTTCACCCTCTCGAACATTAAGTCCCATACGCCGTGGCCAAGACGATGACCACGTTGTTCAAATTTGGTTACCGGGCGCGATTCCGGGCGCGGTACATAATCGTTACTCTCTGACTGGTTTTTATACCCGTCAATCGAGGACATCACTTCAAGCATGTGCTCCGCATACGCTTCCCAGTCGGTCGCCATATGGAACACGCCGCCCAGCTTCAGCTTACTTAAGATATGCTCAGCAAACGGTACCTGAACGATACGGCGTTTATTATGACGTGCTTTATGCCACGGGTCAGGGAAAAACAGCTGAACCATAGATAAAGAATTGTCAGGAATCATTTTATGCAGGACTTCAACGGCATCATGGCACATGACGCGCAGGTTCTCGACACCCTCTTCATGGGCTGAAGCCAGACACGCACCAACGCCAGGTGAGTGAACCTCAATGCCGAGGAAATTCTGTTCCGGACGCGCTTTCGCCATTGCAACCAGCGACGCTCCCATACCAAAACCGATTTCCAGCGTGACTGGCGCGTCACGGCCAAACAGTTCTGCGAAATCTACAGGCTCTTCGCTGAACTCAACGCCCATCACCGGCCAGTAGTTTTCCAGCGCGTGTTCCTGCCCTTTCGTCAGTCGCCCCTGGCGACGAACAAAACTACGAATCCGGCGCAGAGGGCGGCCGTTTTCATCAAATTCCGGTGAAATGACGTCGTTCTTCATAAAAGTTTAGTCTGCTGTGTTTAAGTTCTGAAAACGGGCATTATCCAAAGTTAGTTGCCGGATGCAAGTAAAGGAAGAAAGTGAGCAGCGGAAAGTTCCGGTTTACACCCCGTTGCCGCTGTGCTGCAATCTTGCCCCCGGCAATAATGAAACGGTAATCATGCAAGCGTCTCAATTTTCGGCTCAGGTTTTGAGCTGGTACGACAAATACGGGCGGAAAACGCTGCCCTGGCAAATTGACAAGACGCCTTACAAAGTATGGCTCTCTGAGGTAATGCTGCAACAAACTCAGGTTGCGACCGTTATCCCCTATTTTGAGCGCTTTATGGCGCGCTTCCCAACGGTAACGGATTTGGCCCATGCGCCGCTGGATGAAGTTCTGCATTTGTGGACCGGGCTGGGTTATTACGCCCGTGCGCGTAATCTGCATAAAGCCGCGCAGCAGGTTGTGACGCTGCATAGCGGTATATTTCCGCAAACCTTTGATGAAGTAGCCGCCCTACCTGGCGTCGGACGTTCAACCGCAGGCGCGATCCTTTCTCTCTCTCTGGGTCAGCATTTTCCGATTCTCGACGGTAACGTCAAACGCGTGCTGGCTCGCTGTTATGCTGTAAGCGGCTGGCCGGGTAAAAAAGAGGTCGAAAAGAAGCTGTGGGAGCTGAGCGAGCAAGTTACGCCGGCCCAGGGTGTTGAGCGTTTTAATCAGGCGATGATGGATTTAGGCGCAATGGTCTGTACGCGCTCAAAACCTAAATGTTCCCTGTGTCCGTTGGAAAATGGCTGTGTGGCGAGCGCCAATGCAAGTTGGGCGCTGTATCCCGGTAAAAAGCCCAAACAGACGCTACCGGAACGAACGGGCTATTTTTTACTGATGCAGCATGATGACGAAGTGCTGCTCTCACAGCGACCGCCCAGCGGCTTATGGGGTGGTTTATACTGTTTTCCGCAGTTTGACGACGAAGATGGACTGCGCAACTGGCTGGCGCAACGACAAATTAACGCAGATAATCTGAACCAACTTAATGCGTTTCGCCATACCTTTAGCCATTTCCACTTAGATATTGTGCCTATGTGGCTTCCCGTGTCTTCATTCACCTCATGCATGGATGAAGGCAACGCGCTCTGGTATAACTTAGCGCAACCGCCGTCGGTCGGACTGGCGGCTCCCGTGGAGCGTTTGTTACAGCAATTACGTGCCGGTACACACGTTTAACGTACCGGACGATAGAGAGGACTTTTTATGAGCAGAACGATTTTTTGCACTTTCCTGCAACGCGAAGCAGAAGGCCAGGATTTTCAGCTGTACCCGGGCGATCTGGGAAAACGCATTTATAACGAGATTTCTAAAGAAGCATGGGCGCAATGGCAGCATAAACAGACCATGCTGATTAACGAGAAAAAACTCAATATGATGAACGTCGAACACCGTAAGTTACTGGAACAGGAGATGATTAACTTCCTGTTTGAAGGTAAGGATGTGCATATTGAAGGCTATACGCCAGAATCATAAGAACCGTTGCCGGATGGCGCTGCGCTTATCCGGCCTACGTTTTAATCTGGTCCTTGCAAACAACAAACACAACACGCACTCCCGGAATGATGAAAAAATTTCTCGCGCTTGCCGTTATTGCGCCGTTGCTCATCTCCTGTTCCAGTTCGACCAAAAAAGGCGATTCCTATAACGAAGCCTGGGTCAAGGATACCAACGGTTTTGATATTCTGATGGGGCAATTTGCCCATAATATTGAGAATTTGTGGGGATTTAAGGAAGTGCTGATTGCGGGTCCGAAGGACTACGTCAAGTATACCGATCAGTATCAAACCCGCAGCCACATCAACTTTGATGACGGTACGATAACCGTCGAGACCATTGCCGGGACAGATCCCGCCGGACACCTGCGTCGGGCGATTATCAAGACATTGCTGATGGGCGATGATCCGGGTTCTATCGACCTCTATTCCGATGTCGACGACATTAAGATTTCCAAAGAGCCATTCCTGTACGGACAGGTTGTTGATAATACCGGCCAGCCCATTCGTTGGGAGGGGCGTGCCACCAACTTTGCCAACTACCTGCTGCAAACACGACTTAAAAGCCGCAGCAATGGCCTGCGTATCATCTATAGCGTGACGATCAATCTGGTGCCGAACCACCTTGATAAGCGCGCGCATAAATACGTCGGTATGGTGCGTCAGGCTTCACGTAAGTATGGCGTCGACGAGTCGCTGATTCTGGCTATCATGCAAACCGAATCCTCGTTTAACCCGTATGCGGTGAGCCATGCCGATGCGCTGGGACTGATGCAGGTGGTACAGCACAGCGCCGGGAAAGATGTGTTCCGCTCGCAAGGGCGCTCAGGCACACCAAGCCGTAGCTTCTTGTTTGATCCGGCCAGCAACATTGATACCGGCACGGCCTATCTGGCAATGCTCAACAATGTCTATTTAGGTGGTATCGATAATCCGACCTCACGCCGCTATGCGGTAATCACCGCGTACAACGGCGGTGCGGGCAGCGTGCTGCGCGTGTTCTCGAACGATAAAATTCAGGCCGCGAATATCATTAACAGCATGTCTCCAGGTGACGTTTATCAAACGCTGACCACCCGACATCCCTCTGCTGAATCACGCCGATACCTTTACAAGGTCAATTCCGCACAAAAATCCTATCGACGCCGCTAATGTATTCCTCTTCAGCCCCCTAAAACGGGGGCCTGAAGCACCAAAAATGTTAACTCCATCACTCTTTTGCTTTGCAATCAGAAATTGTTTGCAAATATTTGTCACAGGTAACAAAAAAAGAGTGCCTCTCATTGATAGAATCACATCATATAGCCACGGCAAATGTGCCTTTTAAAACATTCATCCGCATTACGGTGTGAGGAAATTAACATGAATCTTAAGCTGCAGCTGAAAGTTCTCTCGTTTCTGCAGTTCTGCTTATGGGGTAGTTGGCTCACTACCCTCGGCTCCTATATGTTTGTCACCCTTAAATTCGATGGTGCATCCATTGGCGCGGTGTATAGCTCGCTGGGGATCGCCGCCGTGTTTATGCCAACGCTGTTAGGGATCGTGGCCGATAAATGGATCAGTGCGAAGTGGGTTTACGCCCTTTGCCACCTGGTCGGCGCAGGAACGCTGTTTGCCGCAGCCGAAGTCACCACGCCAGGGGCCATGTTCTTTGTGATCTTGCTTAACTCCCTGGCCTATATGCCAACACTGGGGCTAATCAACACCATCTCCTACTATCGCCTGCAATCTGCCGGGATGGATATCGTTACCGACTTCCCGCCAATTCGTATCTGGGGCACCATCGGCTTTATTCTGGCGATGTGGGCCGTGAGCTTCTCCGGCTTTGAACTGAGCCATATGCAGCTGTACATCGGTGCGACATTGTCCCTGGTACTGGTACTGTTCACCCTGACGCTGCCGCATATTCCGGTTGCCAATCAGCAGAAAAACCAGAGCTGGACATCAATGCTCGGTCTGGATGCTTTCGCGCTGTTTAAAAACAAGCGTATGGCGATTTTCTTCATCTTCTCAATGATGCTGGGCGCAGAGCTGCAGATTACCAATATGTTTGGTAACACCTTCCTGCACAGCTTCGATAACAACCCACTGTTCTCCGGTAGCTTTATCGTGGAACACGCATCGGTGATGATGTCGATTTCACAGATTTCCGAGACGCTGTTTATCCTGACCATCCCGTTCTTCTTAAGCCGTTACGGTATTAAGAACGTGATGCTTATCAGTATTGTGGCGTGGATGCTGCGCTTCGGCCTGTTTGCCTACGGCGATCCAACGCCGTTCGGTACCGTGCTGCTGGTTCTGTCGATGATTGTTTACGGCTGCGCCTTCGACTTCTTCAACATCTCTGGTTCCGTGTTCGTGGAGAAAGAAGTACGCCCTGAAATCCGCGCCAGCGCACAGGGTATGTTCCTGATGATGACCAACGGTTTCGGTTGTATTCTGGGCGGACTGGTGAGCGGTAAAGTCGTTGAACACTATACGCTGAACGGTATTACCGACTGGCAGACCGTGTGGTTGATCTTCGCAGGTTACTCGCTGGTTCTGGCTTTTGCCTTCGTTGCGCTGTTTAAATACAAACACGTACGCGTTCCAGCAGGCACACAGACTATCGCGCACTAACGTTTACGCAGAGAAAAGCGGGTTACCAAAAGGTAACCCGCTTTTTTTGCGCTTACTTCACAACATATCCATACAGACGCTTAATACCGTCTGCATCCGTTTCACTGTAAACACCTTGCAGCTCCGGCGAGAAGCCTGGCAGCAGGTTTACGCCCTCTTCCAGCGCCAGGAAATATTGCTGTACCGCCCCACCCCATACTTCGCCCGGTACCACGCACAGCACGCCCGGAGGATAAGGCAGCGCACCTTCCGCCGCAATGCGGCCAGCTGCTTCACTAATCCGCACCAGTTCAACATCACCACGGATAAAAGCGCTGTTCGCATCCTGTGGGTTCATCGCCACGGCAGGTAAACTTTCCTGACGAAACATCGCTTTTTGCAGATCTTTCACATCAAAGCTGACGTACAGTGAGTGCATCTCCTGGCACAGTTCACGCAGCGTGTAATCCCGATAGCGTACCGGATACTTATTGAAGATGGTGGGCAGCACATCTGCCAGCGGCGTATCGTCTTCAATATGCTGCTCAAACTGTGCCAGCATCGCCACCAGTTGCGCCAGTTTCTCTGCGCTTTCTGCCGGGGTCAGCAGGAACAGAATCGAGTTAAGGTCGCATTTCTCCGGTACGATGCCGTTTTCACGCAGGTAATGCGCCAGAATCGTCGCCGGAATACCAAACTCGGTATATTGCCCGGTTTGTGCGTCAATGCCTGGAGTGGTTAACAGCAGTTTGCAAGGGTCAACGAAATACTGGTCACGCGCGTAGCCGGAAAAACCATGCCATTTAGCACCCGGTTCAAAGCTAAAGAAGCGGCGCTCGCTGGCAATCACCTGCGTCGGATAGCTTTCCCACGGTTTGCCATCAACTACCGGGGGAATAAACGGCTGAATCATCTTGCAGCGGGTAAGAATCGCTTTACGGGCCTCAATGCCCAGCGTCACACACTCCGCCCATAGCCGACGGCCGCTCTCGCCTTCATGGATTTTGGCGTTAACATCCAACGCCGCAAACAGCGGGTAAAACGGACTGGTAGAAGCATGCAGCATAAATGCATTATTCAGACGCTTATGCGGGCAGAACCGCGCCTGACCGCGAATATGGTTATCCTTTTTGTGGATCTGCGAAGTTTGCGAGAATCCGGCCTGCTGTTTGTGTACCGACTGGGTGACAAAGATCCCCGGATCGTTAGCATCGAGATCCAACAGCAGCGGTGACCCATCGGCCATCATCGGAATAAATTGTTCGTAGCCGACCCATGCGGAGTCAAACAGGATGTAATCACACAGATGACCGATCTTGTCGATCACCTGCCGGGCATTGTAGATCGTACCGTCATAGGTGCCGAGCTGAATGATCGCCAGACGGAACGGGCGCGGTTGATCGGCCTTTTGCGGCGCAACCTCGCGAAGTTGCTGGCGCAGATACTCCTCATCAAAACAGTGCTCGTCAATACCGCCAATAAAGCCAAACGGATTACGCGCCGCTTCCAGATACACCGGCGTCGCACCCGCCTGGATCAGCGCACCGTGGTGGTTCGACTTATGGTTATTACGGTCAAACAGCACCAGATCGCCGCGCGTCAGCAGCGCATTGGTTACTACTTTATTGGCCGCAGAGGTCCCGTTCAGCACAAAGTAGGTTTTATCCGCGTGGAAAACTTTCGCGGCAAATTTCTGCGCATGTTTCGCCGAGCCTTCATGAATCAGCAGATCGCCAAGCTTAACGTCGGCGTTGCACATATCCGCGCGAAACAGATTCTCGCCAAAGAACTCGTAGAAATGGCGCCCCGCAGGATGCTTTTTAAAGAACTCACCGTGTTGATGTCCTGGGCAGGCAAATGTGCTGTTCCCCATCTCGACATACTGAGTCAACGTGTCATAGAACGGCGGCAGCAAATCTTCTTCATACTGACAGGCAGCAGACTCCAGCTCCAGCCAGTCCTGCGCCTGACCGCGAATGACCGCATTCACGCCCGCCGGCAGATCAACATCCGACTCTGCGAACAGAAACACGGGTATATGAAAACCGGTGCGTTTCAGCAAAGCAAGGATCCCGCTGCGGCTATCCGCAACGGTAATGACGACTGCCGCAACGTCAGTAAAATCAGTACTGTCCAGCGACACCACCTGACGATGGCTGGACAGACGAGAAACCAGTTCTCCACTGGCGGCAATTTTCATTGATTTCATAAGCGCAATAACCCGTTTCGGGAAAATCAAAAGTCCCGGACAAAGCCATATTGCTTTGCCCACGAAATGACAGGTCAAACTGGTTACCAGCCCCGACCGCCAGACATCAGTAAAAGCAGATAGCCTCTGATTTTACTGTTATCCTGCAGTGAGCGTGCGCTGCCCTCACCGCATGGTGGGAGCGTAAAGATAAGTCGCAGGAAGGGGCAAACGTCGCGCAAAAAGGCGATGTTGAAGGCGATGTAGGGGGAGTAATATCATCCCAGGCAGCCCCATTCAGACAGGAGAAAATTCGCGCAATCATGGCACCTTTCACTTTCAGGCGCAAGATAAAATCCGGAGCCTGAACCTCACAGATAAACAAGCAATCCGCCTGTCAATCGCGGCATAATAATGCAATCTGAAAACATATTTTACCCAGAGAATTGCCTTTAGCATCAAGACGATAATGGGTATGCAGGAGCAAACGTGGTAATTGGACCCTTTATTAATGCTGGCGCCATTTTATTTGGTGGTGTTCTCGGCGCACTACTCAGCCAGCATTTACCGGAACGCATTCGTGCCTCCATGACCTCCATATTCGGATTGTGCTCTTTGGGAATTGGTATTTTGCTGGTTATCAAATGCGCTAACCTACCGGTGATGGTCCTGGCTACGTTGGTCGGTGCATTAATTGGTGAGTTCTGTTATCTGGAAAAAGGGATCAATACCGCGGTTGCCAAAGCGCAGCAGCTTTTCACCCGGTCGGATGCCAACACCACGCACGAATCCTTCATCCAGAGCTATGTGGCCATCATCGTGCTATTTTGCGCCAGTGGTACCGGGATCTTCGGGGCGATACATGAAGGGATGACCGGCGATCCAAATATTTTAATCGCCAAGTCGTTTCTTGATTTCTTCACGGCCATCATTTTTGCCTGTTCATTAGGTATCGCGGTATCGGCAATTTGTGTACCGATGCTGGCAATCCAGTTAACGCTTGCCACCTGCGCGGCAATGATTTTGCCCCTGACGACGCCAGCCATGATGGCCGATTTCAGCGCCGTAGGTGGACTGCTGTTGTTGGCAACCGGTTTACGTATTTGTGGAATCAAAATGTTTGCGGTTGTGAATATGCTTCCTGCCCTTCTGCTGGCAATGCCGCTTTCCGCCGCGTGGACGGCATTTTTTGCCTGAGAATGCGTGCAATAGCAACAATGTGGTGATAGATTGTGCAGTCTGCGTTGATTTGAAGAAATTTCGTTGACGAAACGAAGCGAATCGGTTTTAATGCGCCTCGTTGCCCGGATAGCTCAGTCGGTAGAGCAGGGGATTGAAAATCCCCGTGTCCTTGGTTCGATTCCGAGTCCGGGCACCACTTTCACTTCAATGTACGTCTCCCAAACATCACAAAACTCAAGTATAATCACTGCTATACGCCACTTTCCAACATTACGAACTCCACTGACCTCAACTCGATTCTCTCTAAATCAAGTTGCATCCGGGGGCTTTTCAGGGGGCTCTTTGTGTTCAATGAAAATTGAGGCCCCCATATGGCACTGACAGCCCGGCAGGTCGAGACCGCCAAGCCTAAAGAGAAGGACTATAAACTCTCTGACGAACGTGGCCTTTTTCTCCTGGTAACCACCACCGGAAAACGCTACTGGCGTATGAAATACCGTATCGCCGGTAAAGAGAAAAAGTTATCTATCGGTGTTTATCCTGAAATCTCTCTGGCTGACGCGCGTGTAAAACGCGATGAAGCCAGAAAAGTGATTGCTGATGGCGGCGATCCGAGTGAGAAAAAGCAGCTCGAAAAACTCGCCAAAAAAATATCCGTCGTAAATACCTTCAGGGCACTCGCCATGGAGTGGCATAAGCATAAGTGTATCTCATGGTCGGAAAGCTACGCAGAAAGCGTTCAGGAGGCGCTGGAGAAGGATATTTTCCCGTATGTGGGCAAACGCCCTGTCGCTGAGATCCTGCCTCTGGAGATGCTGGAAGTTTTACGGCTGATTGAAAAACGCGGTTCGCTGGAAAAATTACGTAAGGTCCGGCAGTACTGCAATCAGATCTTCCGTTACGCCATAGCAACAGGGCGTGCGACGATTAATCCAGCTGCGGAACTGACCGGTACTCTGACCGCACCAAAGACCGAGCACTTCCCTCACCTACAGGCATCCGAGTTACCCGCGTTCCTTGCCAGTCTGGCTAATTACCATGGCAGTTGCATTACGCGTATGGCAACCAGTCTGCTGCTACTGACGGGGGTTCGTACGATTGAACTTCGCGCTGCAGAATGGCAAGAGTTTGATCTGGAGAATGCATTGTGGACAATCCCCGAAAGCCGGATGAAAAAGCGCCGCAAACATCTGGTGCCTTTGTCAGACCAGGTTCTGTCGATCCTGCTGGAACTCCGCACTTATACCGGTCAGTATCAACTCGTGTTTCCAGGGCGCTGCAACATCAACAAACCGATGAGTGAAGCCAGTATCAACATGGTTATCAAACGTATCGGCTACGATGGTAAAGCTACCGGACACGGCTTTCGCCACACTATGAGCACCATTTTGCATGAGCAGGGGTTTAATACAGTCTGGATCGAGATGCAGCTCGCTCACGTGGATAAAAACAGCATTCGCGGCACATATAACCATGCACAGTATCTGGATGGAAGACGAGAAATGATGCAGTGGTACGCTGATTATATTGACAATCTTCTCAGTTCATCGACAAAAAGTTAGTGGTTGTTCACCCGCACCTGAAGGTGCGGGGAACGTAATTCTTTTATTTTTTGTTTGTTCTATAACCTTCTGGCATATTTACCGCGCTGTATGGACTTAAACGTGAAGCGATCCAGTACTGCTTTCCCTGTCGGAGCAAGTTCAGGTAAGCAAGACGTTCGGTCAGATCACGCCGTATTGTTTTTTCGCAAATGCTAAATTCGTCAGCAAGGCTCCTGACGGTCAGTGACTCGCCATTGTTGAGGCGGGTTGACCTGATCCCCGTTGATTAATACACCGCGATGTTTGTAATGTCTTCATCAGCAACGTAAGCGATGAGATGGTCTACCCCCTCCTTCACGGCGACTCTCAATACCGTCATGATGGTGGTAATTCAATCAGCGTTGAAAGGGTGAGAAACCATGTCAAGGCTGAACATTATTGGAATTGATCTTGCGAAAACAAATTTTTATCTTTTCAGCCTTTCACCGGAAGGGAAGCCTGGTGGAAGGATTAAGCTCTCTCGTGAAAAGTTGATTGGCTGGTTTACGACACAGTCCAGGATGATTGTCGCCATGGAGGCATGTGGTGCTTCTCATCACTGGGCCAGAGAAATTCAAAAGACGGGGCATGATGTTGTGATGCTACCCGCTCAGCACGTCAGGGCTTATCAGCGTCGCCAGAAAAACGACTATAACGATGCTCAGGCCATTGCCGAAGCCTGCTGGCACGGAACAATTCGCCCAGTTCCGGTAAAAACGCTATCTCAGCAGGATGAACAAACCTTTTTAAAAATGCGACGACTTGTTTCTGAAGAAAGAACGCAGTTAATCAACCATATCAGAGGGTTAATGGCAGAGTATGGTATTGTTTTGCGTAAAGGCGCAACTGAGCTTCGACGTAAATTACCCGAGTTGCTTGAAGATGCAGAGAATGGATTTACGCCCCAGATGCGTGAACTGTTACAACGGCAATATCAGCGGCTGGCGGCTCTGGATGATGAACTCATATGGTATGACAACCGACAGCGAAAAAATGCCGCCGGGGATTCAGTATGCCAGCGCCTACTTTCTATTCCGGGTTTTGGTCCACTGGTTAGTCTGGCAGTGAAAAGCTGGATGGGTGATGGAAAACAGTTTAAAAGAGGTCGGGATGCTTCAGCGGCTCTTGGGTTGGTTCCACGACAATTCAGCACAGGGGGGCAACAGGTTCTTCTGGGGATCACCAAATGTGGAAACAGCTACGTCAGATCAATGCTGATACATGGTGCCCGAGCTGTTTTGTTCAGATCCGCAGGCAAAACGGATCAACTTAGCTCATGGGTTAACCTGGTCCGGGAGAAACGAGGATTTAACAGGGCAGTCGTCGCCCTGGCAAATAAGTTAATTCGTATTGTCTGGGTTATTATCACTCGTAATGAAGTTTACCGGGTTTCGGTAGCATGAAATAAGAAGTTGAAACAGGGTAATTTATACCGTTAACTCCAGCATTGCGTAGAAAGCAGAAACGATGAAAAACAGGTCAAACCTGCATATCGAAAACCTGGGATCGGGGCTTGGCCAGAATTAATCAAGGCCGTGTAAGCGTTAAGGACGATATGCGCGAATGTTTCATCAAGGCCAGAAGCAGTAGCTTCATCAACAGGCCGAATATACGAAAGCAAACCTGTTACTTTCATTGTCACTGCGTTCTTGCAATACGGGGGAAGACCATATAGGTCCCCCTATTAAGAAGCGTTTTTACAACAAAAACCTTCACATGACCGAACGCCGTTTTCCATTCAGGTTACAAAGTGCCTCATCAGCACGATAAACCTCGGCACGGAAGGCTATTCACTTCACATTTAGCATTCTCAAGTACTTACTTTTTCTATTCACGCAGGAAACACAGTGGTATTGTTTTAAGCTAATATCGATGATGTGATACGTACCACCAAACATTGGATGGTAACTTGTTGCTTTCATGAGCCATTTTCCGTACAGCTGAAAGCGCAATCGACGCAGGGACTTAAAATGACCGGAGTATCTAGCGATCAATACGCTGCTGGTGAACAGGGCTTAGGGTATATCTATCAGCCTCGTTTTGCGCTACTTAAGCTTCTTCAGTGGCCAGAAGATACATCTGTTTTGATCGAAAAAGATGATGACCTAGACTTCGTTAGTTTTGATGGTGTCAAAACACTGGCATCGCTCAAACACAAAGGGGATGGGGATACTCTAACCGACCTGTCTACCGATTTTTGGAAGTCAGTCCGCATCTGGCTTGACCGCTATAATCGTGATGGTAAAACCGAAGCAAATCTTCGTTTCTTTTTGTTTACGACCGGATCTATCTCAAACTCCTCGTTCCTGCAACACTTCTTAGTCGAACCGCCAACAAAAGACGATAATTCAGTATCAATAACTCAACTCACCAACACAGCTCTGGCTAGAAGCAAGTCAAAACTGATCACGGCAATAGCCGATGAGTTCAATAAACTGACTGATGAGCAAAAAGATGACTTCTTATCACGGATAATCATATTTGATGGCGGGCCTCGCATTGAAGACCTCCCAACAATTATCAAAAATCAACACATGCGTATCATTAGACGCGATAACCGAGACGCTATTTTTGAACGACTTGAAGGGTGGTGGAATAACACGATAGTCGATCTGCTAACAGGGAAACGTAAAGAGGCGATTTTTGGTTATGAGATTTCCGACAAACTTGCAGCATTTTCTGAAGAGTACAAATCGGACAATCTGCCGATTACGTTCAGAGGAAAAATTCCCGTTGGAGAAATCGATGCGATGAATGATCCCAGGCTCTTTGTTGTGCAACTCCGTGAAATAGGGGTTTCCTCTAATCGTATCCGAAACGCTATTCTCGACTACTACCGAGCATTTGAGCAGCGTTCTTCATGGGCGCGTGAAAACCTTTTGGTAACAGGAGAGATGGAAGATTATGAAGACCGCCTTGTTGATGAATGGAGTCGCTATAAAGACGTAGTTTTTGAAGAATTAGATGAAAATTCAGCTGACGAAGTACTTATTACTGCGGGAAAAGCATTGTATCAATGGGCCGATCTTGAAAGTGGTAATATTCACTCATTGCGAATCCGAGAACGAGTGACTGAGCCTTATGTAGTTCGAGGAGGATTTCACATCCTTGCGAACAGTAGACCACTACCCAAAATTTTCTGGCATCCCCACTTCCTAAATAGAATTGGGCAATTGTTGGGAGCCCAAGCATGAAGCAATGGGATCAGCGTCCATTCGAGATAAGGAATCTTTTCAATCCTGCATTTTGTGGTGTTGTACTATTCAGAGCAATGCAGAGCTACGAAGAGGAAAACTCACAGGGCATGCCATTTTCTCTCGCTCTTTTAGTTTTACCATTATGTCTGCAAAAAGATTCTCGCCAAGTGTTTGCTGAAAATCCTCGCCGCTACCTTTTGAAAACTATAGAAAACAATCCCAAATTACTCATTAATTTTGCTAACCGCGTCAATAATATGCTGCCATTTACGCTTGAAGCTTTTGGAGTGCTCATGGAACGAGGATGTTTTGTCGTAACGCAAGACGGCCGATTGAAAACAATACCTAATAAAGTTCGCAAATCGGTCATAGGGACTGAAGAATCAATCTCATGCCAGCGTGTCGCGCGCTATATAGGAAAAGAATTTGCCCGTATTGCAGATCGCGTTACGGTGTACACGACCTTTGGAATACGCCCATGAAAATTAAGTCGATTCATGTCTACAGCCATGATGGCCAACGTCGGGACCTGCAATTTAAGGTTAATGGTTTAAATGTCATTACTGGCCGTTCCTCAACCGGTAAATCAGCTCTTTCTGAGATCATTGAATACTGTATGGGTCGATCTACTTTTAACGTACCAGAAGGTATTATTCGCGATAAAGTGTCATGGTTCGCAGTCATTTATCAATTTTCACAGGAACAAGTACTAATCGCGAAACCAACACCAAATGCAGGAGCCACAAGCTGTGGCACCGTTATGCTGCGACGAGGAAATGAACTGACCGCACCAAATTTCAAAGACCTCTCGGTTAACACCGATGATGATTCTGTAGTCGCACTGTTGTCACGATTACTTGGCATCCGCGAGAACCGTACAGACGTGGCAATTGGGCACAGCAGAGAAAGCTTTGAAGCAAACATCAAGCATACTTTTTATTACCTTTTCCAAAAGCAGGGCCTTGTAGCAAATAAAGATCAACTTTTTTATCGACAAAATGAGGCATTTCAGCCACAAGCTATTCGCGACACATTACCGATTCTTTTAGGTATTTCATCAAATGATCGCTATGAACTTGAGGCCAAACTCCGAACAGCACAACGAGATCTGAAAATCAACGCCAAACGTCTTGAACAAGCTCGCGATACAATCGATACATCACTGCTAAAAGGTTCTGGGCTTTTATCTGAAGCCAGAGCCGTGGGTATCATCACACAAGACAAAGAGAGAATCGGAACTGACGAAGTAATTGATGTTTTGCGTTCTGCAATGCAATGGATTCCGTCCCCCCTACCTGAAGACGATGGACATAGAATATCCATTCTTGAAAATGAAATTGCTGGTTTACGACAAGACAGACGTCAGACCCAGTCCCGAATTGATTCTGCTCGGATGTATGCCAAGCAATCAGGTAATTTTGAAAACGAAGTTTTAGAGCAGCAAGACCGATTATCTTCTATCAAGGCTCTACCGAAAAATCCGGAAACTGGTGAATGGCAATGGCCATTCTGTGAAGCAAATTTAGCACTGGAATCTCCAATTGCTAAAGCACTCCTGAGCGAACTAACAACTCTCGACGCTGAAATGAGCATTGTGGCTGGCCAACGCCCTAAAATGGATGTTTATCTTACTGAACTAGAAGATGAGGTTCAGACCATTGTAAGTTCGATAAGAGCCAAAGAAGTGGAGCTTGCTGCGGCAATCGCGGCAAACGAAGTTATTGAGCAATTAGGCACACGCAATAATGCTGCGGCAAGAGTAATTGGTCGTATAAGTTTGTTCCTTGAAGACCTTGTACCTAACTCAGAACTGGCCACATATGAAGCAGAAAATCGTCGTCTAAAGCTCAAAGTCGAAGACCTACAAAGGAAATTTGGAGCTGATAGCAGCCATGAAAGACTCATATCTATTCTGAATAACATTTCGTCACAGATTACACGCTACATCCAGGCTTTTGATGCAGAATTTCAGGGGCTCCCTGCACGGTTTGATCTAAGCCAAATGACTATTATCTTTGATCGTACAGATCGTCCGGTACCAATGAGTCGAACTGGCGGTGGCGAAAATCATCTCGCTTATCACCTGTCTGCCTTGTTAGCCCTTCATCTCTTTGCTTCAAAGAACAATTGCCCCATTCCTCAGTTTCTTTTAATTGATCAGCCTACCCAAGTTTATTTCCCTTCTGAAAAAATTTACCAGGAAGCTGATGGTACTGTTCAGAAAACGGAAGCTGATGCTGACTTAGCAGCAGTACGTAGACTGTTTGCGTTACTGCTGAAGTTTACACAAGAAGAAGTCCCAGGCTTCCAGCTTATCGTGACAGAGCACGCAAATCTTCGCGACCAGTGGTTCCAGGATGCTTTAACCGAGCTTCCCTGGACCAAGCCCCCTGCCCTGGTACCAGAAGACTGGCCTTTACCGTCAGAATTACCAAATTAAGCACGAGTTTTGAAAATCCCCGCATCTTTGGTTCGATTGCGAGTCTTGCACCAAATTCATATCAACGGACCTCCATGGTGGTCCGTTTTTGCATTCTAAGCCCGCCGAAATCAACACTTCTACAATACCTTAACTCCGCCTGACCGTAAGCGCACCGTGAAGGACGTGGGGTAAAAATTAGTTTACAGAGAGGGTGACGTTCCAGGGCAGCAGTTCTTTCACGCGGTTGGCGGGCCAGGTGTTGATGACGCTGATCACATGGCGCAGCCAGGCTTCCGGCTCGATGCCGTTAAGTTTGCAGCTACCGATCAGGCTGTACATCACTGCCGCACTGTCACCACCACCATCAGAGCCGAAGAACATGTAGTTACGGCGCCCCAGCGCAACCACCCGGAGGGCGTTTTCATACTGAACCGCCCCGGTTTTCCTGGAGAGAGTTAAGTTCGGAAGTTCAGGCTGCCAGAACCTTGTTCCCGATGGAAGCGTAATACGCTTTTTCTGCCTCTATCGGAGGGATGTGACCAAGTCGTTCCAGCAACCGACGATTGTTGTACCAGTCCCCCCATGCCAGCGTAGCCAGTTCCACTTCTGAGCGCTTCTTCCAGGCCTGACGGTGGATGACCTCCGCTTTGTACAGACCGTTGATACTCTCCGCCATCGCGTTATCATACGAGTCACCGGTACTCCCCGTGGAAGCCAGCAGCTCTGCATCCTGCAACCGCTGCGTGTAGGCCAGCGAGACATACTGAGAGCCTTTGTCGCTGTGATGGATGGTGCCCGAAGGTCGCCGTGACCACAGTGCCTGTTCCAGCGCATCCAGGACGAACGACGTTTCCATCGATGATGAGACCCGCCAGCCCACGATGACGCCAGCGAACACGTCGATAATGAACGCCACATAGGCGAAGCCCTGCCAGGTGATGACGTAGGTAAAATCTGCACACCAAAGCTGGTTGGGACATTCCGCTACGAACTGGCGGTTTACCCTGTCCTGTGCTGCGGTATCTCTGCGACTGGTTGTGGTGCGGACTTTTTTGCCCTGGAGCACGCCTGCGAGCCCCATCAGTTTCATCAACCGTACCACTGTACATCTGGCCACGCCGATGCCCTCCCGCTGTAACTGACGCCAGACCTTGCGGGCTCCATAGACGCCATAGTTATCGTCGTACACCCGCTGTATCTGCACCTTCAGAAGCGCATCACGCTGCGAGCGCAGGCTGTGTTTTTCCGGCGATTGCTGACGTTGCTGATGCCAGTAATATGTCGACGGGGCAATATCCAGCTCGCGGCATACCGGCCCGACCCCGTGGGCACCACTCAGACGTTCGAGCAGTGGCATTATTTTTTCCAGTGGCGGTCGAGCTCCGCCTGAGCAAAATAGGCTGATGCCTGACGCAGAATATCATTGCTGCGACGCAACTCCCGGTTTTCCCTCTCCAGCTCTTTTAAACGTTGACGTTCGTTACTGGTCAGCTCGCCATCACCAGTCCTGACGGGGCTGATACCACCGCGTAAGTCATTTCTGTGCTGGCGTAGCCAGCCTTTCAGGGTATCGTAATGACAACCAATTTTTGACGATATGGCACGGATAGCATCCGGTTCAGAGTCATATTCATCAAGATGCTCAATGAGCATTCTGACAGCGCGCTCACGTAATTCCGGCGGGTAACGATTAGCTGATTTTGATTTCATCAGGGATCTCCTTTTACTGAGAGTTTAGTCTCCAGGATTCCCGGGGCGGTTCAATCGAAGAAGCAATACGGGGCCTCCCTGCAACTGAGCGGCTGGCAGCCAGGCAGTCCCGAAGTAAGCCGCTGCTGATATCCCTGCATGACTGGTTAGTGGAGAAAAGCGCCACTCTGTCGAAAAAATCCCGTCTGGGCGAAGCGTTCGCTTATGCCCTGAACCAGTGGGATGCGCTGTGCTACTACTGTGATGATGGCCTGGCAGAGCCTGATAACAACACAGCCGAACGAGCCCTTCGTGCCGTCTGTCTTGGGAAAAAGAATTTTATCTTCTTCGGCAGCGACCACGGCGGTGAGCGCGGAGCCCTGCTGTATGGTCTTATCGGAACATGCAGGCTCAATGGTATCGATCCGGAGGCCTACCTTCGCCATATCCTGAGCGTACTGCCGGAATGGCCCAGCAACAAAGTGGCGGAACTGCTGCCATGGAACGTGGTTCTTACCGATAAATAACCGTCAATACGGCGCTCGTTTAACGCTTACACATTCCGGCGGTGATCGCGTTGCGTATTCTGGCGGAACGTGAACGCTATTTCTGGTTTTGCGTGAACGCGTATTCCGGCGGAAAATACCCCGATTTTGCACCATGACCAGAATCACTGTTCATTTTGCCAGAATCGGTGTTCACCCGACCGGAATTGCCGTTCACGTTGCCAGAATCATTCTTAACGCATTGATTTTTGATGCTATATCTATCCCTTTTATTCCAGGGTGTGATATATGCCAAACAAGAGAATCGCAATGCATAAAATCCATGAAATTTTAAGGCTGCGTTTTGAAGTCGGCCTGTCCTTCCGCCAGATAAGCCAGTGCGCAGATGTCAGCACGGGTGCCATCCAGAAAATGCTCAAACGACTTGAAGCCGCTGGGATCTCCTGGCCACTTCCGGAAGGAATGTCAGAGCCCCTACTTGCCAGTCTGCTTTATCCTGAGTCTGACAGTCGTCCTGGCGCGCTGGAGGATCCCGACTGGGCTGAAATCCATATGGAGCTGCGTAAAAAGGCGTCACCCGCCACCTGCTGTGGGAGGAATACTGCCAGAGGATGCCGGTTCGGGCGTACAGCTACTCGCAGTTCTGCTGCCGCTACCAGACCTGGTGCCAGTCACAGAAACGCTCCATGCGCCAGCAGCATCTTGCCGGTGAAAAATGCTTTATCGACTATTGTGGACCCACAGTGTCGGTTATCTCACCTGAGACGGGTGAATGCCGGCAGGCCCAGATCTTCGTGGCGGTGCTGGGCGCATCAAACTACACCTTCGCGGAGGCTACCTATACGCAGTCGCTGTCAGACTGGCTTCTCAGCCACGTCAGGATGCTGGAGTTCTTCGGTGGAGTCCCCGAAATCCTGGTTCCGGATAACCTGAAAAGCGGGGTTAGCAAAGCCAGTCGTTACGATCCCGAACTGAATCCCTCCTATCAGCAGCTGGCTGAGCATTATCAGGTTGCGGTGATACCTGCCCGCCCCAGAAAACCCAGAGACAAGCCGAAGGCGGAAGTTGGCGTTCAGATCGTCGAACGCTGGATCCTGGCCCGGCTCCGTCACCAGGTCTTCTTCTCGCTTGCTGAGCTGAACCACTGTATCCGTACGCTGGTAACCGGGCTCAACGAACGTCCCTTCAAAAAACTGCCGGGCAATCGCCGTGAGGCCTTCGAAAGGCTGGACAAAACTGTGCTCAGGCCATTACCGGTGCAGCAGTGGCGCTACCGGCACATCAAAAAAGCGAAGGTGAATATCGATTATCACGTGGAATATGAACAGCATCACTACTCAGTCCCCCATCAGCACGTCGGTAAAACGGTGGAGCTTCATGCCTTCGACAACCTGCTTGAAGTCTGGTCTGACGGGCAGATGATCGCCAGTCACCCGCGGCGTCTTCATCCGGGCAACAGTACGGCAGCAGAACATATGCCGGAGCGCCATCGTCATCATCAGCAGTGGACGCCAGAGCGGCTGAAAAGCTGGGCGGCCGGTGTGGGCTCCGACACCTTCACGTGGGTCAGCGAGCGTCTGGCTGAAAAAGCGCATCCGGAACAGGCCTATCGCCTGTGTCTGGGGCTGCTGAGCCTGACGCGTGAATATCCTTCTGAGCGCGTCAATAACAGCTGTCGGCTGGCCAATGCAGAGGGGTTAACCCGGCTGAAGCAGATAAAGTCGATCCTGAAGAATAACCGCGACCTGGTT
The DNA here is from genome assembly GCF_030332975.1 of Citrobacter sp. Cpo032. Classification (NCBI taxonomy): domain Bacteria; kingdom Pseudomonadati; phylum Pseudomonadota; class Gammaproteobacteria; order Enterobacterales; family Enterobacteriaceae; genus Citrobacter; species Citrobacter sp. Cpo032. Next base: position 27,335 of record NZ_JAOWGU010000035.1, on the reverse strand, counting down.
CCGGCGGACAAAGATCTGCACCCGTCCCGGGAGCTTCCTCAGGAACATGAAAACATCCGTGGCCCACGCCACTTCCACTGAAACAAGGGATCCGATAATGCCACATACGCTGATGAAACAGCTGACAGAAATGAAACTGACGGGAATGGCGGCCGCGCTGTCCTCACAGATGGAGCAACCCGGCACTTACGAAGAGCTCTCCTTCAGGGAAAGACTGGCGTTGCTGGTCACGCGCGAATCACTCGAAAGGGATCAGCGTAAACAGAAACGTCTGCTACAAAAAGCCCGCCTGAGGCTTGAAGCCTCGGTCCAGGACATCGACTACCAGCCAGCGAGAAACCTGGAACGTTCTCGGATCGCTCAGCTAAGCCAGAACGAATGGGTGGTCAGGGGGCAGAACCTGCTGATAACCGGCCCCTGCGGTTGCGGCAAAACCTATGTGGGCTGCGCCCTTGGCAACAACGCCTGCCAGCAGGGTTACAGCGTACAGTACTGGAGACTGAACCGGTTGCTGGTTGAACTGACGCACAGCCGCGCAGACGGTAGTTACCGAAAGCAGCTGGCTCAGCTGTCAAAAACGCAGCTGCTTATCCTGGATGACTGGGGCCTTGAGCCGTTGCTGCCAGCGCAGCGTAACGATCTGCTGGAACTGATGGATGACAGATACGGAAAGAACGCCACGGTGATGATAAGCCAGCTGCCAACGGATGAGTGGTATGGCTGCGTTGGCGATAACACGCTGGCAGACGCGATCCTTGATCGTCTGATGCATAACTCCCACCGGCTGGAAATGAAGGGTGAGTCGATGAGAAAACGACTGGCACAGGTTGACTGAAAGTGAACGGTCGGTGTAATAAAAAGAAGTTAGGGCGCGTTAGGGAATAACGCGTTCACGTTCCTCCGGAATAACCGTTCAACTTCGCCAGAATACGCACGCGTACTTAATCAGTAGCCGTAACATCATAAACCCTCACTAATCCTGTAAGTTAACTTGCCCTGCACCGACCTATCTCCCCAGCGCAATCCCGGTTTCGCGGTGTCTGTTACGGCCGTATTTTCTCATTTCTCGTCAGCCACAGTGAGTCTCTTTCAAGAGCTGGGTTGTATGAAAACGACAAAAACACAGCCGACAATAATTTACAAAATAACTTGTTGACCCTGTATTTACTACAGGGTTTTTAATACACATCAACAGGTGAGACGGCGATGACGCCGGTATCACCAGATGACCAGATGACCAGATAACCCAAGGAATATGACCATGAAAAACATCAAACTGCTTGCTGCTGCCGGTATGCTCTCCGTAGTTTCTTTCTCCGGCTTCGCCCAGTCCGTCAGCGTTACTGCTGACACCCTGAACAACGCGGAAGCGAAAATTGCCGCTATCGCCCAGGAATCCGGTGCTTCGTCCTACCGCATCACCAGTGCAGACCAGAAAAACGTTGCCCGCGTGACTGCAGTACTTGATAAGTAATCCGGGACGGTATTACCCTGAACCTGAGCAGTAAACGCGTGAGATGGTCGCAGAGGGAACTGCCGGACTGACTGCCACTATAGTGGGGGTCACCTCCGGTTCCGCCGGCGACCTCACATGCGGACACACCCTCCAGGACAACCCTATCCCTGTTGTCCGTTTTCCTTGATGACTGTTTTAGTCAGGTTACCCCCAGGTAGCCTTTTTTTTTGTCCTTATCCCACCAGAAAAAACAGCGTAAGGGTGTTGACCCTGTATGAACCACAGGGTTTTTAATACACATTAACAGGTGAAACGGCGATATCTGATGAAGAGGAATATACAGATGAAAAAATTTAGCGTGACTGCAGTACTGATTCTGACTGGCATGCTCTCATCCGGAGCTATGGCAACCTCGTTCCTGCCGGAAACTTGCTCGGATATGGACATCTCTGTCCGGACAGACTATGTCAACCATGAAGACGTGAGCCACGTCTTTGACTGTCAGCCAGTGATCTGATGTAAAAAAACGGTCGGATTAATTTTCCTTTTAAGTGCGTTAGTGCCTTTGAATTTTTTTCGGGTCCAGAACTTCACCGCGGTCAGACCCAGCGGGAGCCCTGATGTCGTCACTGCCAGGCTCGAATGCATCAGGATCCCACAATTGACACCTGCATCATTCCCCATCTTGATTAGGTGTGATTGCCTGCAAATCCTACTGCATCAGGGTTATCCCGGTGGTAGCCAAATGTTGTGGTGTCCTGAAGCAGTAGAATCTTCTCACCTTGCAGCGCATATATCCTTTGACTGGTAGCCTCGGAATGTCCCTGCAGCAGGTGCTGCTCATCAATCCTGTCACTGGAAAGGAACCGGTAAGCGGCTTTTGTTGCTGCATTATCCTGGCAGGCAAAAGGGAGGCTGTTGCCCATCCCCCGCCAGAGTTTTTGCATGAGACTTTTAAAACGACTGGCACGGCGGCGATCGCTAAAGACAGAAGAATTAATTTCCTCATCGAGCCATGAAAGCGAAGTCTGTTCCTGATTAATCATTCAACCATCCCTGAAAGTAATTTAGCTGATTATCATAATGATTACCTTAATATAATTGTGGGTAGTTGCAAGTCTCGCTGGACGCTTACAATTAACCCAATTCGCTTGATACATCAGATTGATTCCCTCCCTGAAAACAGTGCCGGTCTAAACGGAAGTCTCCTGTCTTACAACCAGCAGAAACACGGTGCATAGGGCCAATCCATGGTATAAGCAGTCAGTCTGAAAAAAAAAGTCTTGACCCTGTAGCCACTTCATGGTTTTTGATATGAACTGGATTCGTACTTAGTGCAGCGGTAAACAAATACCTCATTATTTTCTGCCATTTTCCCTTCGTGTTACCGCGTATATTGATATCAGGCAAGCTAAAGGAATTACCTGAATGAGAATAGTTACACTCGTAATATCTGCTGTAGCTTTGATGCCGGGAGTTACAGTCCCTAATGCGATAGCCGGTTTTATTGAAGACAGTAAGGCCAATCTCACACTCCGCAATTTCTATATTAATACAGATAATCGCAGTGGGGACGGGTTCAGTAAACAGGAAGAATGGGGACAGGGGTTCATCCTCAATTACGATTCAGGTTATACTGAAGGGCCAGTGGGATTCGGACTGAGCACTCTGGGGCTACTGGGCATCAGACTTGACGGAGGAGGTAAAGCAGGCTCACCGGCGTCAGGTCGGCAACCCGGTACAGTATTTCCGCTAGACAATGATGGCAGAGCGGTTCATCAGTTCGGTAGCCTGGGGGTTACCGGCAGGGCAAAAATATCTGATACGGAACTCCGTTATGGAACGCTTCAGCCCAAAAATCCCGTCGTTATATACAACGATGCCCGCCTTTTGCCCATGACATATCAGGGAGGACAAATATCATCAACAGATATCGACGATCTGAGTCTGACCGGCGGCGTTCTCACACATACAAAAGGACGTAACTCCACAGATATGCGCGGAATGTCCATTGCCGGAGCCAATGGAAGTGGTCCCACTTCACGGAGCAGTAATCGTTTTTATTTCGCCGGTGGTGACTATACTCTTATGAAAGACATGACTCTCTCATACTATTACGGTGAGCTGGATAATTTTTACAGACAAAACTATATCGGACTGGCACATAACCTGAAAATCGTTTCCGGGAACCTGAAATCAGATATTCGTATATTCATCAGCGATGCAGACGGAAAGAACGGAAGTGCTGCAGGACGGAGTGCCGGATATGTAAGTACTGGTTATTACGGAAATAATCGCACAAAGGGAGAAGTGGACAACAATGTTTATAGCGGTCAGTTGACATGGTCTTCTGGAGGTCACAGTGTGAGCAGTGGTTATCAGTGGCTGACGGGGAAAAGTGACTTTCCATATCTGAATCGTGGTGATGGAGAAGGAACAAGCACCTGGTTAATTACTGATGCACAATTGCTAAAATTCAGCAGGGCGGGGGAGCGAACCTGGCTGGCACGGTACGCCTATAATTTTGCTGATGCAGGGCTCAAAGGGCTGAATCTAAGTATCCTCTATCTGAACGCCGATAATATTGATACCGGGAATGGGCGAAAGGGGGAATGGGAACGGGATATTGCCCTGAGTTATACTATCCCCGAGGGAATACTTAACGGACTTGGCATCTCCGTAAAAAATGCCACAATGCGCAGCGCTCTGCCTGACACAAGTAGAAAAGGCTCTGCTGGACAGCGTGACCAGGATGAAACCCGGGTTACAGTCAGTTATACCCTTCCTCTTCTCTGATATAGTGTTTCCGGTCTGTTGTGCTGTTGAGCAGGACAGACCGGAATGACGTTCGCAGGCAGCAGAAGATTTATATCTGGCTGTCAGTCCGGTAGTTATTTCTGTCCCGGTTCTCCACTCAGGTCCGACTTAAAACATATCGTTTTTACTGCCATTTAAATAAAGAGTAGCCTTGCATGTCATTATTATCAGTTTTAAAGTATCCGGATCCCAAATTGAAGATCATTGCAATGCCCGTCGAACATATTTCACCGATAACCCGGCAATTTATTAAGGATATGATTACCACTATGTACGGTACATCCAGTGTAGGTTTAACAGCAACCCAGGTTGGTGTTCACCAAAGGATTGCTGTAATTGATGTCCCTGAATCGCTGGTGCAACCAATAGTATTAATTAATCCGGTAATTGCTGAGAGTAAGGAAGAAAAAAATATCACTGAGGAAAAATGTCTTTCTATACCAGGAACCAGTCGTTTTGTATACCGTGCAGAGAAAATAAATGTCACCGCTCTTGATGCTTTTGGGAATACAATAAATTTTAGTGCAAGTGGTACTCTCTCGATCTGTATACAGCATATGATAGACCATATGAACGGGATTCTATTAACTAAGAGCCTATCTCAATAGGACTTTATTCCAGACGATAAGACCACAGGCAAAATGCAACATAGCCTCGTAATTTTCGGCCTTCTTTTTCCATCGGGTCAGAACCCGGCGAAAGCGATTCATCCAGCTATGAGTCCTCTCAACGCCCCAGAGAGGGGCTTTGAAGTCCCTGTTTTTACTGGCGTCAGACTCCTCTTTACGGGACTGAATATGTGGCTCGTAACGGCGACTCTGCAGATACGTTTTCAGCCATCCAGCTTCGTAACCTTTGTCCAGACAGAGCCTGAGTTTCCCCCCGGATGCCCCGCCTGAAGGGCATCGAGCGTATCCGCAACCAATTTGATGTCGTGCGTGTTCGCTGCTGCGACGACCAGCGACAGAGGAAGCCCCCTGGCGTCCGTCAGCAGGCTGCGCTTTACACCTTGTTTCCCTTTGTCCTTAGGATTGCGACCTGTTTTTTGTTCCTGACAGCGGCGATTTGGTCATACAACCGTCCATCGACAACCAGGACCAGTCAATGCTGTCCAGATGCTCGCAGGCAAGCAAACCGTTCTGCCAGAAGCGCTCAAAAATGCCTGAATCGTGCCACTCCTTAAAGCGCCGGTGTGCAGAACTCGATGAACATATCCCGGTGGCGTTCAGACAACCAGTCCTGAGGAAGAAGAATATGGCATCCATGGCAGCGCGGTTATCAACGCGTTTCCTGTATGTATCGAGTGGATGGCTGGTTTTGTGCTCAGGGATACCCGGTCATTTTTTTAGGCTCGATGCAGAAAAACAATGAAGTTTCAATTTTATCATTGCAAGCCTTTCATTCACTAAAACTCCTCGGCCAATCCGAAACTGGTGACTGTAGTAATTTCTTACAGGCTAAGACTTGCAGTAACTTGAAGGTAAGGGGGAGGATGATAAAAATTCATGAAGATCGCACTGAAATAATTCATTAAATCGGTTATTGAGTTGGATTGGCGCAAAATAATTAAAAATGTCTTTAAAACATAGCGTTATCCATTGAATAACATCAGACCACTAAAATGGCCTGATGTAAAGGATGCTAATACCTATCTCAGGCATCAATAGTGATATCACCGGCAGGAATGCACTGGCATGTCAAACATGCACCCTCATCAGAGGGTTCCACACCATTCAGATGCTGCACGTTCCCGGCAATCACCTTAGTTGAACAGCTTTCACATTGTCCAACACGACAACCACTAGGCATTTTAATCCCAAGTTTTTCTCCAAAATTCAGCAGAGTACCTTTATCCGTGGTCCAGATCTCTTCTCTTCCTGATTTTGCAAAAATTACTTTATGACGTAATGAGGGATCATTATTTATTTTTGTCGGAGAACGAAATATCTCGTAGAAAATAGCAAATGCAGGTACACCTCTCTCCTGAAGCCCTCGGGATATCGCATCCATCATAGGCTGCGGACCACACATGTAATAACGAGCATTATTCTCAATAAGATATGCCTCGACATCTCCCGCACCAACATAACCAGCTCTATCATAATCCAATCCTGGAATATCACAGTCGAGGGGCTGGTTGTAGATATTAATTACTTTAAGCCTGTCAATAGACGCATTTAGCTCCGCAATTCTTTTCTTAAACGCATGTAGCCTACTATTTTGATTAGCATAGAAAAGCCAGATTTCCGGACCTTCCGCTTGGGGGTTAATAGACTCCAGATAGGAAATGAATGGAGTAATTCCAATACCGCCAGCAAATATTACGACAGGCTGGACGGCATTGAGCGGGACAATGAAATTCCCCCCAGGAGGCGTAAGTTCAACATCCTTGCCTATCTGCAAATGCGTGTTTATGTAGGATGACATTATTCCTTCTACATATTCACCTTTCTCATCAGTCGCTTTCTGATGACGGACAGAAATGGAATAGGTTTTACGGTCATGAACAAACGCAGGGCCTGTCAGCGAATACGCCCGGGTAACGATCTCTTCAGAATCGCTCATCGGACAACAGCTAACAGTGATATGCTGGCCCGGTTCATAATCAGGTAAGTAGCCTTCACTATTCGATTGGAAGGTAACTGTCGTAACATTATCTGCTTCTTTTTTCAGTTCAATGACTTTGAATGTTTTACGACCTTCCCAGGGGCGTCTTATCAGCTCAAAATCATTCAAGCGGCGAATGCGGCAGCGGAATGAACGCAAAGGTAAAGCACCGCTGACTGGATCATAGCTATCACCGCTGATTAAGCTATTGTAATTGCTACTGTACTCACCTTTAACCGGGTATGAAGGTTTGCCAAAATCAGGACAAGCCTGCCACCACCCAAACTCAGCAATTACAGTTTCATGAGAGAGTTTGGCTTCCACTTTTGCTCTAAATCGAGCAAGACCTGCTCTCGTTTCAATTTCTACCCAATCCCCCGTCTTGATACCTTCTTCGTCAGCCAGAGCTGCCGAAATGTCTACCGTTGGATAAGGTGCTTTTTTTCGTAGGCTAGTCAGGCTTCGATGTTGGCTATGACAGAAGAATCCGCTTTTAACGGATGTCAGCATTAGTGGATAATCAGGATCGTTGCGCTGGTATTCTTGCGGCTGTACATACTCAGGTAAAGGATTGTAACCATAGCGATGAAGGATCTCAGAGTAAAACTCTGCACGTTTTGTTTCTGTATTGAAACCTGCCAGATATCCACTATTTGGGTCTCTGAAAGCATATTTTCTGACTTTATGCTCAAGCGGGATATCGTAACCTTCTGGCTTATTTCTGAGCATCTCAACAGTCAAACCTAATGGTTCTAGTTGATAATTCCAGGCTGCCTCAATATTGCCGTCGAAGAACGCTTCATTCATTCCTAACCGGCATGCAAGATCGAAAACAATCTCAAGGTCGGAACGGCTTTCACCGCGCGGAGAGACCATTTTTTTTCTCAACTGAATGTGGTCCTGAGCAGCAGCACTACTTTCAAACCCGGTTCTTAGGCCTTCGCGCTCCCAGGCAGTGTTTACTGGCAGAAGGATATCAGCATACTTTGATGTAGGCGTTTCAAACAAATCTACATGGGCATAAAACTCAAGTGCCTCAAGCGCCTGTTGTCCGAGAGAAGTATCACTTTGTGAAAGTAATATGTTGGCACCAAAGCCAATTAACCCGCGAATTTTATAGGGTGTACCTTCTAATACTGAATGCCAGATATCCTGAGAATGAACCCAACCTTGTGAAGGCGGCCCGATAGGCCTTTCTTCAAGACCTAATGCTTTATCCCATTGTGATTTTGGCATCAGTGTCGGTGAATTAACCACATTCACCGGGTGGCTGGCATAGATTCGATTACATCCTTCCTGATCGAAACAACCGGTTAAAGCATACAGTGTCGCAATCGCACGTTCTGTTTGGGTGGCATTAGTGTGTTGTGCCACTCCAGACCAACTGTGGTAGGCGATTTTCTTGGCCCCGGCAATCAAACTCGCAGCGGCTTCAATTGATGCAACAGATACCCCGGTGATACGGCTTACGTTTTCTGGGTCATAATTAGCCAACATATCTTTAAAAGATGAAAACGCCGTTTGGCAGGAAATTTTTGCACCATCAGCTATTGCAACTTCAACATTACCCTCAAGTGCAGCTGTAGGCGTCAGCGTTTCTTCAGTTCGAGTCTCGGAATCGATAAATGTGACTTGCTGGTTGTGTTCGTCCCAAACTGTATAGCGATTACTGATGGCAAGTGGGTTAATATCTTTTTCCCGAAGAAAATAACCATTATCATTTCGAACCAACAAAGGACCATTAGTCCAGTTTCGAACAAACTCATGATTAAACAGGTTTCTTTCTACCAGGAGATGGCTTAACCCCAAAGCTAATGCACCGTCAGTTCCAGGATTGACATCAAGCCAGGCATTTGCTTCTTTCGCTAAAGGTGTCGGGCGAGGATCCACGACGATCAGTTTTGCACCGTTATTTCGACCAGTACCAATCGCACTAGCCTGGGCAAGCCAAGTATTCGCGGGGTTATGCCCCCAAAGAAGGATAAGATCGGCATGGGAATAGTCAGCAACAGGGATGCCGCAGCCAAAGGTCCATCGATGTGCAACGTCTTTATGCCAGTTACATATTTCAGTTCCATAGCTGGTGTTTGGGCTGCCATAGATACGAACAAATCGCTCTAACCATTCAATTGCATCGCTGAGGGGGGTACCGCTTGGGCTCGTAAAACCGAAAGCGACAGATTCAGCTCCGTTCTCTCGTTTAAATTTTTCCAGTTGTCCGGCTATCGTTGACATAGCCTCTTCCCAACTTATACGTTTCCAGCCCGGGTTCTCGGCACCTTTAGGATGGGTTCTCTTCATCGGGTACAGAATTCTATTTGCGCTGTCCACCAGCTCAGGTGCCGCTTTGCCCTTCATACACATGGCCTTACCATTAGGATGTTCAGGGTTGGCCCGTACCTTGATCAGGTGGTCATTTGCTACTTCATTCAACGTCCCGCAACGCGAACGGCAAAGTGTGCAATATCCGGGAATAATATCTGACATTGTAAACCTCACTACTAAAAACAGTTAATATATTTTAAAAACCACATTGCTTTCTTTTCACCCAAGAATTACTAACCCAATTAATGTTAATATCATCTTGTTTTGTGGGCGTAATTTCAGTTGAAATTACTGTCATATATGGGTAGCGGCTAAGTAATTTCAGGGCCAGAATCTGATTCCTGCAAACCGTTAACATCTGCAAGATACAGTGCACGCAAAATAGGGCATTCAGGCTTATCATCCCCTGCACAGCAATCAGAAAGCGTTGTAAGTATTGATGCCATACGCTGAAATTCTTGAATTTTTACAGTCAACTCGCGGATGTGTGACTCGACTAATTTTTTCACATCAGCGCTTTGGCGCGAATGGTTACCCCAAAGACAGAGAAGTTCTCCTGTTTGCGCCAGAGAGAAACCTAACTCCCGACATCGACGTATAAAATGCAATTTGTACACATCAATATCGCTGTACATCCGATACCCGGCTGCAGTTCTTGCAACTTCCGGTATTAATCCCGCCTCTTCGTAATAGCGGATCATTTTGGCGGAAACTCCGGATAACCGGGCAGCATCACCAATGTTCATCCTTACCTCCCAAAATGTATTCTGTTAATATCAGATCCAGTTTCAAATGACGTCGTTTCTGACACTCTTACCTTGCATACGTAGTGATACGGTTACCGTTTGGCTCATCAAGACTTAGTCGATATCCAGCCTAGACCTTCCCGTGGTGGTAAGGTCAAGAAAAAAATCATCAAGATAAGCTGTGTAAAAAACCAGATGTGACGAACATACTCATATCCCTTATGACCACATACTTAATGACTCAAAACACTCTTCTTTGGGTTTAGAAAGGATGGTTTCTCTAGTGGCATCATTTTTATATTCACCAACACTCACTAATTCCCATGATTCGACATCATTCAACAGTGCAAGCATCAACTTATTATTTAATGCATGCCCTGACTTATAAGCATGGTAGGCGCCAATAATATTATGGCCTGATACAAAGAGGTCTCCAATCGCATCCAGTGTTTTATGTCGCACAAGTTCGTTATTAAATCGCAGACCTTCCGGATTCAGAACGCTATATTCATCAAGCCCTATCGCATTGTTCAAACTTGCCCCTAACCCAAGACCTTTTTGTTGTAGAAGTTCTACATCACGAACAAATCCGAAAGTTCTGGCATCAGCAATCTCGCTAATATAGTTTTCTTTCGACACTTCAATATTTAATCTATTAGTCTCAGCAGAAATCAAGGGATGCTTAAAATCAATCATAAAATCGATCGAGAACTTTGAGTCTGGATGCAAAAGAGCCCATTTGTCGCCATCTTTTACGGAAACCGTTTTTTTTATCAGAAGATATTTTTTTAGCGCACACTGCTCTATCAAACCAGCGTGCATTATTGAGTCTATGAATCCTCTGGCACTCCCATCGAGAATGGGAAGTTCTGGAGCATCGAGCTCCACCAAGAGGTTATCAAGCCCCATGCTAGACACCGCAGAAAGGAAATGCTCGATTGTTGAAACTCGAACTCCCTGAGGGTTGATAATGCTTGTTGCCAGCATAGTGTCATGAATCTGATCGGCACGGAGCTGAATATCAACAACAGGAGTTACATCTGTTCTACGGAACCGTATGCCACTATCGGCACCAGCAGGCATGATTTTCATGTTAACGGTTTTACCGCTATGCAAGCCAATACCGTTTAATTCAACAATATTCTTGATAGTTTTTTGCTTGATCATGGAGACCTCTGTTTGCTCTAGCGACTAGGCAGAACGTCCGCAACAAGGTTCCATTGATGATTCCCCCTATTGCTCTGTTCATCGTCCTCGCTACTCTCGACTTGGTTCCATTAAAAACCATGAAGTTGATATAGGGTCAAGATTTTATACGATATACACATCAAGCATCTTGCATGAGTCGCACTGACTGACCCGGGTTAGTTACCATCATATTCTTTATGGTTGAGACCATACGGAAATCAGTGAATTAAAAATATTTATTCATCCAAAACACAAATGGTTTTAAGAAAGCCTAATGCCCTTCTTGTAAAATTATTCAAGATAGTCAAGTATGTTTTTTATATTGTCAATTAAGGCGACATGCAGGTCAGGGTCATCACATTCATCTGAATGGCAATAGGAAATATGTTGAAGTATAATTCTTTTTTTGAATTCACTAACTGTACACTCCAACTCATACACCGACCGTACGATATCAATACAAGGTTCATCATCGATTAAAAAATCCTGCATTTTATTATACTTATCAGTCAGATCTTCTATCATAGAAATTAATACGGGGTCATTAACTAACATTGGCATATCTCTCCTCATAATCTGAAAGTAAAGATGGACACAGCGCTGATAAATTCCAATTCCCTTGCTTGCGGTACCGACCGGGAGGAAGATGAAACTTGTTTTTAAAAGCTCTCGTGAAAGTTTGTTGCGAATTAAAACCATACTGAAGTGCAATGTCTAGGACTGTTCTGGAAGTCAATTTCAGATCAATCGCAGCACATGATAATCGACGAGCACGAACATATTCACCCAGCGCAACACCGGTCGTCTGTTTAAACAAACGTTGAAAATGCCATCGTGAATACCCAGACTTCTCAGCAATAAATTCTACTGGCAAGGTTGTATTCAATGAACTTTCAACCCACTGCAAAATATCTTTGACAACACTTTCAGAATATTTCCTGGTGTCCATTCTCTCCCCCCAAACCATATTCTATGAATATATTCAAACCAGAATACGGTCTCTGAGTCTGTCATCCATGAAGAACTCAGGGACCCAACTCTTTATTTTCGTAATAACCTCAGGCCATTTGCCACAACCAGAAGACTGGCACCAACATCAGCAAATACAGCCATCCACATAGTTCCCATTCCCATGAGCGTGAGTACAAGGAATACGGCTTTAATACCTAGAGCGAGGCTGATATTTTGCACGAGTAAGCTGTACGTTTGTCGGGATAATTTTACAAAGGCTGGGATTTTACGCAGGTCATCATCCATTAAGGCTACATCTGCAGTTTCAATCGCCGTATCAGTACCCATTGCGCCCATAGCAAAACCGATATCAGCTGCAGCCAGAGCCGGTGCATCATTGATACCATCACCAACCATCCCAGTGATTCCAATCCGTGAATGCTCTTCAACTGCACGATGTTTATCTTCTGGCAATTGATTCCCTCGAGCCTCATCGATTCCAACCTGAGATGCGATTGCTTTAGCTGTATGTGGGTTATCACCAGTCAGCATAATAGTTTTAACGCCAAGTTCATGAAGTTGTTCAATCGCTTCACGGCTGCTGTTTTTAACAGTATCAGCAACAGCGAACAACCCAAGCACTTGCTTACCATCATTGAGTAAAATAACTGTTTTACCCTGGCTTTCCAGCCTTTGTACTGTTGCTTTAATCTCTGATGGACAATTAAAGTGTTCTTCAGTCAAACGCAGGTTACCAAGGTAAAAATCCTTACCTGTAATCGCGCCATGCACACCTCGCCCAACAATCGCTTCAAAGCTGTCAACATCCTGCTTTTTCAAATCAGCAGAAGCATTCACAATTGCCAGTGAAACAGGGTGATCAGAGTAACTAGCGAGACTAGCTGCAGTAGTACGAACTTCACGCTCGCTCCACCCATTGAATACCATTACGTCGGTTTGTACTGGTTTCCCATAGGTAATAGTTCCTGTTTTATCCAGCGCAAGGGCTTTTAGCTTACGTCCCTGCTCAAGATAAACACCGCCTTTAATGAGAATCCCTTTGCGAGCAGCTGCAGTAAGTCCACTAACAATCGTTACTGGCGTAGAAATAACCAGGGCACATGGACACGCAATGACAAGCATAACTAAAGCTTTATAGATCCACTCCTGCCATGTTCCTGCCCCAAACAATGGTGGCAATACAGCAACCGCAACAGCAATACCCATAACGACGGGGGTATAAATCTGGGAAAAGCGGTCAACAAAACGTTGTGTAGCTGCTTTGGCGCCTTGCGCCTGCTCAACGGCATGAATGATGCGAGCAAGGGTTGTATTATTTGCAGCTGCAGTGACTTTATATTCAAAAGAGCCTGACTGATTTATTGTTCCAGCAAATACAGCATCGCCCGCAATTTTATCGACAGGCATACTTTCACCTGTAATTGGAGCTTGGTTAATGGTGGTTTGGCCTTTGACGATTTCTCCGTCGAGACCAATTCGTTCACCTGGTTTTACCCTGACAATACTGCCCGGTTGTACGCTACTGGCGTCAACTTCCTGCCATGTTCCATCAGCTTGTTGGACCATTGCAGTTTCAGGAGTCAGGTTCATCAGGGAACCTATTGCATTTCTGGCTCTATCAAGTGATTTGGCTTCTATCAGCTCGGCAATGGTGAATAACACCATAACCATCGCCGCTTCTGGCCACTGCCCAAGGACCAAAGCCCCAGTAACGGCAATACTCATTAGTGCATTGATATTCAAGTTGCCATTGCGAATCGAAATCCAACCTTTTTTGTAGGTTGTCAGACCACAAGAAAGCACTGCTATCAAAGCCAACCCAGCTTCTAGCCAGTCAGGCATATCAGCCCAGTGCATCACTTCGGCTGCAAGAGCAGCTACGCCAGCAAGAGCTAATGGCCACCAGGGCTTTTTTTTCTCCTGGGTATTTTTCTTGCCGCTAGTATTATCAGAGACTTCTGGCGCGAATCCCAACGAGCGAATTGCAGCCATGATAGCTTCAAGCGAATCCGGTGTATGGGTTACAGTCAAAACACGCTGCATCAGGTTGAAATCAAGCTCTTTAACAGCGCTCATTCCACCCAGTTTCTTTTTGATAAGATTTTCTTCAACAGGACAATCCATCTGCATAATGCGAATTTCTGTCCGTAATCCACCAGCCACAACCTGCGAGCCCCCTAGGCTACTCAATTGTTCTGGAGCAGCGGAGCAACAATCCCCCTCATGGCCGTGATCGTGGCCTTCATGAGAATGCTCTTGCGCGGCATGAGCATGGTTACATCCCTTATGATTATGCTCATCATGCGAATGCCCTTCGCCGCCATGGCTATGGGCATCATGATTATGGCCTTCATGGTTATGGCCTTCATGGTTATGACCTTCATGGGAATGATCATCACTGCATTTCTTGTGATTATGAGCCTGCTGATCATGTGCATGATCATTTGCTTTATGTGATTCACCAGTATTCTTAACCCGGAGTCCTGTCCCTAAATTGAACGTTTCACAGCAACTAGCCGCTTCGTCTCCTGCAGGGTTTTTGCTATTTTTTACACCACCACTCATTTTCATTGCCTCATCTGTTAACTATACTGACGATTAAAGACCCTAATCTAACTAGAGGGTCAAGCGCATAAGGGGGGAGGCATGAAAATTGGTGAATTGGCCCGTAAGGCGGATTGTCCGGTGGAAACTATTCGGTACTATGAGAAAGAAGGATTACTTCAGGCTCCATTAAGAGATATTGAAAATAACTATCGCCGTTACAACAATACTCATCTGGAAAAGTTATTATTTATCCGACGCTGCCGCTCTCTTGATATGACCCATGAGGAAATACGTGCATTGCTACTGGCAATGAATAATCACGGTAAAGACTGTGGCCCCATTGATGCAATAATCAGTGCCCATCTCACTCATGTTCAGCATCGTATTAAAGAATTAATAGCCCTGGAAATACAACTCAAAGAACTTAATAACTATTGCAGCTCAGACCGGAGCGTGGACGAATGCGGGATAGTACAGAAATTGACTGCTGATGAAGAGAATGGTGATCTTCCTTTAACCGTACCAACTGACCACTTGGGGGGTGTGCATTAGTGGTGTGCGCTTATAAGTTGATTAGACTGATGGCGTAACACAAGCCCATACAGCTTTGTGCTACGCCATCATGCCCTTAAAATAAGGGGTCAGGCTTTTTCCATTTCGTTACCACGAGAACGACGTTGCACTGCCCCTTCTCTCTTACCGGGATGGCTTTTAGCATCAGCGGTCATTAATGTCTGGAGTATTGGGCATTCAACTCGCTCATCCCCAGCACAGCTTTTGATCAGAGCTCTGAGTGTATCTGCCATTCGTCGCATATTTTCCATACGTCGCTCTAAATCATCCATATGCTCTTGTGCCAGACGTTTAACATCGGCGCTCTGGCGAGATTTGTCATTCCATAACTTGAGCAAATCGGCTATCTCTTCAAGAGAAAAACCAAGATCGCGCGCACTGCGGATAAAAATCAGACGATGGACATCATTGGGTGCATAATCACGGTAGCCCGCTTCGGTACGGCCAGTAGCAGGAATCAGACCAATTTGCTCGTAATAGCGAATCATCTTTGCGGAGATTCCTGATTCGTTCGATGCTTTACCAATGTTCATAGCTCCCCTTTTCTTAGTGCTCAGAGTCTTCTGCCAGCGGAGGCTGGAACCGACGCAAACGAAGTGCGTTGCCCAGGACAAATACACTGGATAGCGCCATCGCGCCTGCAGCAAAGATTGGTGAAAGCAGCAATCCATAGGCAGGGTACAGCAGGCCTGCTGCTACAGGGATCAATGCGGCATTATAACCAAACGCCCAAAAAAGATTTTGCCTGATGTTACCTATGGTTGCCTTAGACAATCCAATAGCATTAGGCACACCCTGTAGGTTGCCGGACATTAAGACAACATCAGCAGATTCCACCGCTATATCGGTACCTGTACCAATTGCAAGCCCAATATCTGCCACGGCTAAAGCTGGGGCATCATTAATGCCATCACCAACATAAGCGACCTTACCGTAAGACTCCTTCAACCGACGAACTGCTTCAACTTTCCCTTCTGGCAACACTTCGGCAACCACTTCATCAATACCAAGCTGTCTCGCAATCGCATTTGCTGTATTGGCATTGTCACCGGTAATCATTGCGACTTTGAGCCCCAGTTGGTGCAATGCATTTATGGCAATCGGCGTACTTGATTTAATAGGGTCAGCGACTGCGATAATGGCAGCCAGACGTCCATCAATAGCAACATAGAGTGGCGATTTTCCTTCGTTTCCAAGGCGTATCGCAGTCTTTGAAAAATACTCGATATCCAAGCCTAACTCACGCATAAATCGATCGGCCCCGACCTCTACGCGCTCTCCGTCTACGGTAGCCCTGACGCCCATCCCAGTAATTGAATCAAACTCAGTCAACGCTGGCAGCGATATCTCTTTTCCTAGAGCAGCTTCAACGATAGCGCGGGCAATAGGATGTTCCGAACGTGATTCAACAGCGGCAACTTTTGCTAATACTAAGTCAAGCTCAAACCCTTCGGCCAACTCCAGGTCTGTCATTACTGGGCGCCCTTCAGTCAAAGTACCTGTTTTGTCTACAGCGACAACCCTGGCATCTTTAAGCAACTGCAGAGCTTCTCCCTTACGGAACAAGATCCCCATTTCTGCACCACGCCCAGTACCTACCATGATAGAGGTTGGGGTAGCCAATCCCATTGCACATGGGCAGGCAATGATCAATACAGCCACGGCATTAACCAGTGCGAAAGACAGGGCCGGTGATGGCCCAAATGTTAACCAGGCAAGGAAAGTTAACAACGCTGCCAGCATCACCACAGGAACAAACCATAATGTCACCTTATCGACCACGGCTTGTATAGGTAGTTTAGAGCCCTGGGCTTGCTCTACCATTCTGATTATTTGTGACAACATCGTCTGGCCACCAACGGCTGTTGCACGCAACCTCAATGCTCCTTTCTGGTTAACAGTCCCGCCAACCATTAAGCTTCCGGGAACTTTCTCGACGGGGATAGGCTCCCCCGTTATCATCGATTCATCGACAAAACTTGTTCCTTCACTCACCTCACCATCAACAGGTATCCGCTCACCTGGTCGAACTTCGATAATGTCATCAAGGGCTACATCACTAATGGGAATATCGATGACAATGCCGTTACGCAGCACATGCGCCTCTTTGGCCTGCAATCCAACCAAACGCTTGATAGCCTCAGACGTTCGACCTTTAGCTCGCGCCTCCATAAATCGTCCTAAAAGAATAAGAGCGACGATTACCGCAGCAGCTTCGTAATACACATTGACGGTACCTTGAGGCAAAAGACCTGGAGCAAAGGTCGCAATCATTGAATAACCGAATGCAGCGAGAGTCCCGACGGAGACGAGAGAGTTCATGTCTGGGCCAAGTCTTAATAACGCGGGAATACCTTTCAGGTAAAAGCGCCGCCCCGGAATAGCCAACACCAGCAATGTTAATACAAACTGGAGATACCAGCTTTCCTGGAGCCCAATGGTATCCATTATCCATTGATGCATTCCCGGTATCACATGCGACCCCATTTCCAGAATAAATACTGGTAACGCAAGTACGGTCGCCAGAACTAAATCTTTCTTCAACGCAACCTTTTCAGCATCTTTTTTTTCTGCGGCACTATCATTATTCTGGCTTTGGTTATCAACCAGGCTGGCTTCATAACCGATTTTTTCGATAGCAGTTATGAGGTCATCAACTCCTGCGGTTCCACGTACAGTAGCTCTTTCAGTCGCTAAATTAACAGTGGCTTCTTTTACACCTTTAACCGCTCGGAGCGATTTTTCGACACGCCCTACGCATGATGCACATGTCATGCCCTGAACTGATAACTCTACAGAAGCTTGAGGAACCTCATAACCAACCTTTTCAACTGCTTCAACCAACGCCATACGATTAACGAATGCATTTAGGCGGATATCTGCACGCTCTGTTGCAAGGTTAACGCTTACGTTTTGTACGCCTTCAACCTTAGCCAGAGCGGCTTCAACTCGTCCAACGCAGCTTGCACAAGTCATTCCCTCAATGGGCAAGCTGACTTGAGTTTCACCATCATTAGAATGCTGTTTTTTTTGAATGCTCATGATGTATTTCTCATCGTTATGGTCAGATAAAGAACAACCTTAAGGCTTACCATCGTGGGAAGGTCAAGCGCATTATTTTGAACATGCCGATGCCGTGGAAGGAATGGATATAAAAACCCTTTACATGAACACATATTCATATGTTATATTGAAGGCATCATGTATAACCAACCGCTTGAGGCCCTATGTCACAATCACATGATCACGAGCATGACCATACTCCAGCAGTAACCAGTGCAAACGAGCGTAAAGTCCTTATCTCCTTCCTCATGATATTCACATTTATGGTGGTCGAAGCTGTTGGAGGGATACTTTCTGGCTCATTAGCATTGCTGGCAGATGCAGGCCACATGCTTACAGATGCAGTAGCTTTGGCGCTGGCTTATGCGGCATTCCGTTTTGGCCGTCGAGCTGCTGATAGCAAACGAACCTTTGGATATTTGCGATTTGAAGTCATCGCGGGATTCTTTAATGCCCTGACACTCTTCGCTATTGTGGCGTGGATTGCATATGAGGCATGGGAAAGGTTACAAGCTCCACCAATTATACTGGCAGGCCCAATGCTGATCGTTGCCATTGCAGGATTGTTGGTCAACATATTGGTATTATGGATCATGACCCGTGGTGAGACCGATCATGTTAATGTCAAAGGTGCTATTTTACATGTGATGGGTGATCTATTGGGTTCTGTTGGCGCTATTGTCGCCGCTATTGTCATTTACTACACGGGCTGGACACCGATTGACCCAATACTTTCCGTTCTTGTCGCAGCACTGGTTTTACGTAGTGCCTGGAAATTATTAGCAAAATCGCTGCACATCCTGTTAGAAGGAGCGCCTGAAGATGCCTCCCCAGACAAGGTGGAACAGAGACTAATCAGTTCTGTTAAGGGCTTAGCAGCCGTAAGTCATATTCATGTCTGGCAAATAACCTCAGGTCGGACGATGGCAACACTGGAAGTAAGAGCCAAGGAAGATGTGGACGTAAAAGACGTTGTGAAGCTTGTAAAACAAGAACTTTATGAGCAGTTCAAAATAGAACATGCAACTGTGGGAATCGACTGGAATTACGATCAAAACGATAATACATGCAGCCTTTCACCGACAAAACTGCGTAACGAACACGAACACGAACACGAACACGAACACGGAAAAAAGCATAACCATTCTAGTCCAGGCCACAAACATTAATCAGGCCTCTGGTGATGCACTATCAATTTAGGAGGGAGAATCATAATGTCCAGCACATCAGATTGCGGCAACATACAAGACTGTTCCGCGACAGATCATGTCGCGGAGCCAGATCTATCAATGCTCTCGCAAAACGACATTGGGCAACTTTCCGAGATTTTCCATCTACTGGGGGACCAGTCAAGACTACGAATCCTGCTTTACTGTATGCGTGGTTCGGTCTCTGTAGGCGACATTGCTGAGTCGCTCCAGTTATCACAATCTCTGGTCAGTCATCATCTGAGGTTGTTACGAAGTGCAAGGCTTGTTCGCGGAGAGAGAAAGGGTAAGTACATATTTTATAGCATAATGGATCACCATGTAAGTCATGTTCTTCAGGACATGGTATTTCACATAGCTGAAGAATAACCCGAATGAATTTTGATAAGTAGAGCTTGTGTAATTCCAACTCACCTTAGTTTTTCATTACTTTGGTGAGTTGTTTCATCATTAATTTATTAAAACCTTAATAATTAACCTTTTAATAATGAAACCTGCCCCCTTCCCTTGTATGTAATAAATACCTGATGGTTCACTATCACCAGATAAAGCGAAGTGAGCAGGCCACCTCATGAAGGAGAAACCTTGCTTTGCAAGCTTATTGAATAGCCACGGATAATCTAGTTTGTCTGCTTCGTGCCAAAAGCGGACATTGCTACATCACAATGCGTTATGGTCAACATCAGAATGCAGCCCTTGTGTTGTGACGTGTAGTCTGGCCTAAACGCAGTTGCACTACATTACCTCGTGGGGTCAGCGACGGCCCCGTTTCAGTTCACGTACACAGGGATCATACTCATCTGCATAGCCACCAAAGTCATGGCTGGGCATGAAGTACCACTTTTCACCTTTCCAACCAGCGATCCGGGTGGTCGGTTTGGTTTTATTCAGAACAACAATACAGACGCCGACGGGAGACACTGGAGGAAGAAGTCGTTGCACCACACACTCACGATTGCCCACATCAATCCAGTCTTTGACGTGAATTTCAGGATGGTTCATTGTTTATCTTCATGTGATGGAATTGCTTACCGTAATGCATCCGATTACCGTGCAAGATCATGTATCCTGTCGCCTTCCTGCTCCCTTGAGGTGGCGCTGCCTTGGTACAGTCAGCACTCTGAATGTCAGGCCCAGCCGCGAGGCCGGAAGCTCATCAGGTCGCTGCGGTAGGGGAAAACGGTCCGGGTAACAGACCGTAATCGCCTGCTGGTGGTTATTGGCCCTGACTGGAGCCGCACTGAAAACTGAAGCGCATTAATATACTCGCGCCTCCGACAGGTCAGGCAATTTCTTCCAGCGCATCGTCATTTGCCGGTGGAGGAGGAAGTATAAGCGCGTCGCACTCCCTGATGACATATTCAGGAATGAGATCAAACCGGGCAGGATCCAGCTGACAGATAAATTCATTTTCAATGTGGTAGGTCTCATTCATGAATTTACGTATTACTGCGTTCTCGAGTCCGGTCTGAAGCAACCTGAACACCTGCAGTTTCTCGTAGCCATTACGGCAGAGCAGATAAAGCGCACGTATACGATCCGGGTCGGTGAGCTGAACGAAAGTGGCCTGGTAGTCAAAGCCGGGAATGCGATCGGCGATTGCCTGGCAGCCGAAGGCAACTTTTTCTGCGGACATTTCAGGATGTCCCACTCCCTGCACAACGGGTTCACGGGTGTCGATGGGCGTTTCACGGTGATGAAAAAGGTTTGACAGCACCTGATAGGCATCACCGAGGTCGTCCATAATTTCATAATGTCGGCGAAGATAGATCAACTTGATGATGTCTTCACTATCAGAGTCAGTGACAGACTGGCAGATCTGAGCAAAAGTGCGGATATCACTTTCACCGATGAGCTGCTCGGTGATGCAGCCTGCGCTGTAGTGCAAGTGTGAGGCCGTAACCAGATTACTGAACAGCTTCCTGACGGACTTCAGTGTATCAATAATAGGCTCAACATCGTGAGTCAGCATCAGTACCGTTTCATTTTTCAGGCACTCACCGGTATTGCGGCGAAACAGCATCTCCAGGATGGCAAATTTCTTGTTCTTATCAAACGATGAAATCGGGTCGTCAAGAATGATCAGGCCTGGCTTCTTGGCTAAGCATTCATACATAAACAGAACAATGGCAAAGGCGTTGCGTTCACCGTAGCTGAGATGCTGGCTGCCGCCGCTGACGTAGCCTTCAAAGTCTTCGTGGCGCAGTTTCAGCCGACATTTATCGCCTTCCCCAGTGATATCCACCTGATAACGATAGCCTGCGTAAGCCAGAAAGGTATTGATATCGGTTTTATGCTTGAGGATCAGCTTCTGCATGCCCTGACGCTGCTTATTTATTTGACCCTGCAGGCGTCCGGCCTGCGTCGTCAGGTCGTCTAAAGAGGTATTGAGACTGGCTACGGTGCGGGCCGTTTTATCCGACTGCAGCTCCGGGAAAAACTTCACGTCTAGGCGACAGGCTTCCAGTGCAGCCTTGACGTTGGTTGAAGCGCTGAACGTAAAGCCGTTAAGAGTCTTAAGGGTATTCAGCATATTTATCAGGCTGTCTGTCTGCTTCTTCACTGTCACGAGATATTCTTCGTGCTGTTTTTCCAGCCCACTTTTTAGGGTTGTAATATCAGCGAGGCGGGCACGGGCAGGCTCTGAAAAATATTCGCCGAGTTTATCTAGCACGCCGATCAGGCCGATCAGGTTTTTAATGACAGCCTTATCATACTCCGCGCTGACGCGGCTAATCTGCTCGGCCTTTTCACGGGAGTCGCCAGTACAGAACGGACAGCAGCCGTCGGATAGCGCGGAGAATTTCTCATACCCCCGGGTCTGCCACTCGATCCACTCTACGCTGCTTTTACTTTGGATGTACGGCTTATAAGATTCCAAACCGTCGGGAATGTGCTGAAGCTTGTTGCCAGCGGATAAGCCTTTCATACCGGTAGACGTTTTTGCAATCCCGGTACTACTCAGCTTAAATGCGGCGCTGAGTTCCCCCAGGTGCGTGATGAATTCTTCAAGCCCGACGTTATCAGCAAACTGCTGCCGTATGGCCACGACCATGGCTTCGATTTCGCGTTCTGTCTCGTGATACGCTTCACTTTTGATGAAGATGTCAAAACTATTACTTACTAACTCGTCTGGTTGAAAAGTGAATTGATCGACATATTTTTCATTAAAGCACATGACGTTTTGCAGGCCATCGACACCAGTTACCCTAGGCTGTACTGCATCGGGATTAGAACCACGGTATCTAAACGGAAGCAGGTCGCTGAGACCCTGTTCATCCCCGTTTACCGTACACTGAATCGCGCGGGAAATGGTGCTTTTTCCGGTGCCGTTAGGCGCAAATTTAATATTTAGTTTTTTTTCTGCCAGAGTTATATTTGCTTTATCGATGTTATTACAGCAATTAATTTCAATTTCCATACCTAATCCTTTACGGCAAAGACACTGAGCAGGCCCCGTATATTGCAGGCCCGATTAATTATTTAAGCTGAAGCCAGAACATATAAGCACCGTTTCATTTTTGAGTAAAGCACTCCGGGATTCGCCCTTGGTACCGCAGCGCCGGAGCAGTTGTTTTATAGAGCGTATGTACGGCGCTTGTGATGTATGTCCGCTTCGTGCCAAGAGCGGACATTTGCACCCTCAGTACCCGCACCAGACTAAGCCGGCTCAGCAATGTCGGCGTTGCTGATACTGACAGACGTTATGCCGTTTTAAAGCGACGTTTCCGGTGTATCACCATGAGAGCGACAATTACCGCCACCGCAATTGTCGCGGTCCCCCGGAAGACGACTGATGAATCTCCTAGGATGATTTCCATGAATGATGATAAAAACTGGCCGGAGAATATAGCCATAGAAAGCCAGGCAAGGTTACGTCCCCGGACGCGAGCGTGACTCTGCTCGACTGTCATATGATTCACAAGCGGCACCGACAGACCAAACCCACAACTCATTAAAACCCCGCCAGCGATGTAGAACACTACATTATCAGCGAATGAAAATATGAAATGTCCGGCAGCGTAGCAGCTAAACGCCGTGTACAGATTTCCGTACTCACGTAAACGCGCTATGAGGCGCGGCATCATCGCAGCAGCCCCGACGGCGACCAGTGAGATAAACGACAGAAAGTATCCGGTTTCTGCTGCCCCAATAGCCATGCAGCTAAACACCTGCGGAATGATGATAATGCTGGTGAAGAAGCAAATCATGGACAGCAGGGCTGCAAAAAGCACAGGCGCTAATCGAGTCGCACTCACCGATTCGCTTTCTCCGGCGTTTTCATTCATGTTTTCTGTCCCAGAGGACAATTGTTACGGCACAAACGCCAGCTGCATAACCAGAAGAACCTAGGCAAAAAGATGAAGCAAAAACGGCCACTGCCAGCCAAGGGTTGCAAGTAATCCGCCTATAAACAGAAAAATGACACCGCCCAGCTCAATCAACATTCCCTGCGAAGGTATCATTTTCAGGCAAGCCTGACCGCTATGAAACGAGGAAATCAATCCGGTTCCTGCTGACATGACGATGGCGGTATCTGACTGAAATCTGGATGTATCTTCTTCCAGATCTACTTAAAACTCGTTCTGATAACCATACCGAGAAATAACTGTCAATCCATCCATATCTAGGGTTTGATATAGTAAAATTACCTATATATAGTTTTTTTAGTTTTCATCTCACTTGGACGCCATTTCATGAAAAGTCACGAGTACATTGTGATTTGCGGTTTTAACCGCAGTAAAGTCGGCCGATATATTGCCATTGTTGCCTCAGTTATATCGTTCGTTCTGATTTTACTAGCACTCACACTAATCGAATGGCTGAAAAACTTTCACATTAACAGCCACATACCTGCCTCAGTTTTTTCACTTATTAGCGCCGGTGGGATCTACATGGGGTTGTATACATGGTTTGATAAAAATCTCTGGCATAACACCTACCTCGGGAAATTTTTATGTGTGCCAAATCTTGCAGGCCGCTGGAATGTTGAAGGCCATACCCGATCTGAAGGTGGTAAACCCTGGGAAGGTGAGCTGAGAATTGTCCAGTCATGGGACAAAGTCAGAATTCATCTGAAAACTCAATCATCGCATTCGGATAGTGTGACAGCCTCCATCATTCATGACGAGGGAATTGGTTACCAGCTGCTTTATAACTACCGCAACCAACCCAAGACAGGTGAAGAACACCTGACTTCACATGTTGGATTCGCAGAGTTCAGGTTCGACGACGGACTCAAATCTGCTGAAGGCCATTATTTTAACGGTCAAGGCCGGGCTACTTACGGAACAATGACAATCACTAGGATCGACAATGTCTAATTCATTTAGTGCGCGAATTGAACGCATGAAGTCTCGTCGTAAAGGGACATTCGATCAATTAAACGTAGCCAGAGAGTCAATCAGTAACCAGAGGATTGATGGACTGGAAAACTATGCTTTGCTAGAAGGTTTCCTGGATTTAAATGAAAGTTGGGAAACCAGGGGAAAACAAGATTCTGCAACCCGCTATGTTATAGGTGCCATGCAACCGGTTGATAACCGCTATACCGAAATTTCTTTTGAAACTGCCAAGCGTATTGAGAACCAACTGGTAAAGAAATTAGATCTTAATCTGGAGTTTCGTGTCCAAGGCTCTGTACCACTGGATATTCATATTAAAAGTTTCAGTGATGTGGATCTGCTGATTATAGACACTCAGATGCTTATTTATGATAGCGACGGTATTGGCCGCTACACCCCTACGAACAAAAATGATGGGGATGTCATCCTTGAACTCAGGGATGCCGCTAGGGATGCCCTGAAAGCAACTTTCCCTGCGGCAGATGTTGATGACAACAACGCCAAATCTTTGAGAATAACGGGAGGGTCTTTGCAGAGAGAAGTGGATGTGGTGCCAAGCATCTGGTGGGATACCAAAGAGTACCAACATACTAAAGATGTAGATCAACGTGGGGTCACTATTATAGATAAAAACACACGTCAACGTATCTACAACCTACCTTTCCTCCACATCAAACGAATTAAAGACAAATGCGATCAATGTAATGGAGGATTGCGTAAGTCTATTCGTTTTCTTAAGACACTAAAAGCGGATAGTGAAGCTGAGGGTACTAAAATTGAACTCAGTAGTTATGATATTGCCTCGCTGATGTACCACGCAGATGGTAACAATCTCCGACATAGCCAATACTACGAGCTGGCTGTCCTTGTAGAGACTCACAGATGGCTAAATTATCTTGCACAGAACCCTAATGCTGCAATGCTGCTCTACGTTCCAAATGGCACCAGAAAGATAATTGACAAGAATGAAACTTTTGCCGAATTGCTTAAACTGACGGGAATGGTCAATAGTATTGTCACTGAGGTGCTGCGTGAAATAACCGGCCAGCCTACTGAATATTACACACCCGCCAAAGGAATTTTACTTATAAAACAAGCGGTTTACTAACAGGATGCTATCAAGATCCACTTAATAAGTGGATCTTGAATCATCCGCGACTATTTGCCGGACAGCGCTAGTCATTCCGGCTTAAGCGCTATTATGAGATTTATTTCCAGTTTAGTATGAGTCTCCGTACTAATCGTTGATTGAAGAGACATGAATCGCCACGGATAATCTAGACACTTCCGAGCCGTTGATAATACTGGTTTTCATATTCTGTCGGTGACATCTGATTGCTCGAACCATGCCGACGCTTACTGTTATAAAACATTTCGATGTAATCAAAAATATCGCTGCGGGCTTCTTCCCGCGTTCCGTAGATCTTTTTCTTTATCCGTTCGCGTTTCAGCAACTGGAAAAAGCTTTCTGCAACCGCATTATCGTGACAGTTACCGCGACGGCTCATGCTCCCCTCCAGGCCGTGTGATTTCAGGAACGACTGCCACTCATGGCTTGTGTACTGACTGCCCTGGTCCGAATGAACCAGCACCTGTTTTTGGGGATTACGCCGCCATACAGCCATCAGCAGTGCGTTCAGGACAATGTCCTTTGTCATCCGGGATTGCATTGACCAGCCGATAATTTTGCGTGAGAACAGATCAACAACCACAGCAAGATACAGCCAGCCTTCGTGGGTCCTGATGTAGGTTATGTCCGTTACCCAACGCTTATCCGGAGCATCCGGATTGAACTGTCGCTGGAGCCTGTTGGGCGATACGATACTGGCCTCGCCTTTGCGTGCCCACGGGCTCCGGTACCCGACCTGAGCCTTTATCCCGGCACGATTCATCAGTCGCCAGACTCTGTTCACTCCGCACTGTTGACCGCTATCCCGCAAGTCCAGATGGATCTTGCGATAACCATAAACGCAACCGGACTCCAGCCAGAACTGTTTGATCTGTCCCGTCAGTCTCAGATCTACCTGGTGGCGCTGAGAATACGGTTGCTTAAACCAGGCGTAAAAGCCACTGGGATGAACATCCAGCACCCTGCAGAGCAGACGAACAGGCCAGCAACGGGAGTTGTCACGAATAAAGGCGTACCTCAGTCGGACAGCTTTGCGAAGTACGCCGCGGCTTTTTTTAATATGTCCCGTTCGTCAGTAACCCGCTTCAACTCCTTCTGGAGTCGGCGGATCTCGGCCTGAGCATCTGACTGTTCTTTATTAGTGGATGAGTCCGGACCGTACTTCTTTATCCAGGCGTAAAGGCTGTGGGTGGTGATATCGAGACGTGTTGCAACGCTGGAAACAGAATGACCGCGATCAATAACCTGTTTGACTGCTTCAATTTTAAACTCTTCGGGATAACGTTTACCGCTCATGGGCACCTCTCTTTAAGTCATCTTAAATGACTCCGAGGTGTCTGTTAAACCCGTGGCGATTCA
>NZ_JAOWGU010000034.1:0-612486 GCF_030332975.1 Citrobacter sp. Cpo032 | reverse complement strand
GAGAAGCCCCGACCGGGGTTCGACTACTGGCGCAGCCAGTTGGACAGACCGGGAGCGCAGCGAACGGGCTGCCCCGCAGGAGCGAGCAAAGCGAGTCAATCCCCGCCTCACCGCCATATTTTAAGAAGAGCTCGTACGCAAGTACGGGCTTTTTTTTCGCATGTTGCGCGCCAGTGGGGGGGTAAATCCCCCACTGTATGATGAACGCTTTCCGATATGTTCGGAGTGCTTTTATTGCGTACTTAGCTTATTTTAATATCATCCCAATCGATATCTTCCTCTTCTTGAACATTATTTATAATTACATCCCGGGGAACATCTTTTTTGATAACGGCATAGACAGTAGCCGTGACAAATATATTAACTATCAATGCCATAATACCGGCCATTGGATGTGACATTGTAGGAATCATCAAAACACCACCAAAAGGTACTGTTGCATCTGCGCCATAAACCATGGTGATTGCACCACCACAAGCACCGCCGATTGCTGCAGCAGCAATACCACGAACGATATCATTCATAACTATAGGTATAGATCCTTCGACAATATTCACCACCCCCATAGGAACAGCCGATTTTAACATTTCAATTTCTTCGTTATTATAAATATTTTTGCGAAGAAGTTTGGCAATAAAGAATGCAAGCCCAAAACCAATAGGTGTTGCAGTGTTAACTAACTGCAGGGCCGTAATTGGTTCATTTATACCCTGTGCCTGGAGTGTTAAGACAAATGCAAAACATGTTTTATTTATCGGACCGCCAAAGTCAACGATACACAACGCTCCTATAACAGCACCTAATAGTAAATTAGATGAAGTTCCCATACTTCTCAGGAACGATGTCAGAGCGTCTGTAAAAATACCAATAGGCGTACCGATGATATAAACCATAATCAGGGCACTGAGAACGGATGCAAAAAATGGCACAACCAATGTGGGCATTAACCCCCTAGCCCAGTCAGGCACCTTCATATTTTTAATAATAGCAAGAGCAATATACCCGGAAATGTAGCCGCCGATCATGCCACCAATGAAGCCCGCACCAATAGCATTAGCCGCCAAACCAACGACAAAACCAGGGGCAATACCGGGCTTACCTGCGATAGAACCGGAAATCCCGATAGCTATAACGACGGGTAATAGTCCAAGCGCCTTGGCCCCCATAGTCGCGAAGGCCTGCCACAGATCAAATTGACCCGGTACTAAAGTGTCCTGAACCGTCCCCCCAAGGCCCATACCAATTGCAATAATGAATCCAGCACCACAAACAATGGGAATCAAGAATGAGATGGCAGTAAGCAGATGACCCTTAGGGTTTGCTGCTTTCCATACTTCTTTAATATTCATAAATTACGCCCTTTAATTTATATAGGATACGCATAGGTAAAAGTTATGAATTTACTAATTCACTGAGTTTTTCAATAAGCTTATTGGGAGATTTAACTGCCATTTCAGTTGGCACTCTGACTACTTTCTTTCCAGCGAACCTTTCTTCACCAGAAACCTTAACATCGGCGGCTAACAGGACAATGTCGGCTTGTATGATCTCATCAGCGGTTAAGGTATTCTCGATACCTATAGTACCTTGTGTTTCAATTTTGACATTATGCCCTGCTTTTTTCGCAGCTATTTCAATTTTCTTTTTCGCAATATATGTATGTGCAATACCTACAGTACAAGCTGTAACGCCAACAATATTCATAACTATTCTCCAGGATTTAATTATTTGCTACGTCATGGCAGAGGTGTTGATTAAATTAAGCGTTAATGCCTTCATCTTCAGGGATCAAAAGTTCGATGATTTTCTGAGGGTCATTTTCTTTCAGCAATTTTTCTATTATTTCTTCATCTGCTAATGAGCCAGAGACTTGTGATAGTAAACGGATATGAGTTGCATTTTGATCCACCAGACAAACAGCAAATAAAATAATGCAACGAACATCACTACCATCCATTGTTTCCCAGGGTATTTGATGCTGGGCTCGTCCAATAGCCAATGCCGTACGGGCTACTCCAGAGGATTTCCCATGTGGGATCGCAATATGATTTTCGAACCCAGTGGAGCCTTGTTCCTCGCGTAGCCAAACATCTTTTAGAAAATCATTTTTACTAATGACAACTCCATCAAGCACTAATAAATCAGTTAATTCTTCAATGGCTTCTTCTTTTGTTTTAGCCATCATATTTAGCTTAATGTTTTTTGCATTAAGCACATCCGAAATATTCATAATTCACCTTAATTAATATAATAGGGTTACAGCGCCCTCAACCGAATAAATCAAGAGCGAGAGCAAAGAGACAGATCGGTTAAATAGACTCTTTACCCTGAGTAATGGCTTAATACGGCTGAGCGCGCTGTAATTTCAGGCAGCGACTTCGCGCTGGTAGATATCGACCATTTTATCCCAGGCATCACTGACATTATCCGCCAGGGAGAACAGGCCCGAGGTCCCTACAATAAAGACGTCAACGCCGGATCGGGAGATCACATTAAAGGTCTTCTCGTTGCAGGATCCATCAATTTCAGTCAAGTAGTGGTAGCCTTGCGTTTCGCGCATCGCAATCAGTTCTTTGATTTTGTTGAGTGATTCCGGAATAAACTTCTGCCCTGCGTAACCGGGGTCAACCGACATAACAGTCACTTTATCCAGCAGATGCGCGTATTCTTTAATAGCATCCGCTGGAGTTGCCGGATTCAACACCACGCCGCAGCGGCGACCAGCATCTTTGATCTGGTTCAGCAGACGGAAGATTTTGTTATTCGCTGTTTCCGGATGGAAACTGATAATATCGGCTCCGGCCTCAATACACATTGGAATTATATCTTCCGGGTGATTCACCATCAGATGCACATCAATTGGCACATCGGTGATTTTCTTCAGATTTTCGATAAAGAAGGGTGACAGCGTAATATTCTTCACATAACTACCATCCATGATATCGACATGATAGAAATCAGCCCGACCATTCATTGCCGTAATTTGTTCTCTGAACTGCGTTAAATCCATACACATTAACGACGGCGAAAATTTAGCTGCCATATTTTACCTCCATAATAATCAATTAGTTAAACAATGAAATGGCATGCCCAAGTATGATGCCAACAACGCCGAAGTCCGCATCACCAAAGGTGGTGGATGCAAAACCAAGGTCGCCCATTAGAGGCAGTAAGATTGCAGGCAAAAACGAAATCAGCAGACCGTGAGCAAAAGCCCCCACTACCGCGCCTCGGCGACCGCCGCAGATGTTGCCGTAGACGCCCGCCGTCGCGCCGCAGAAGAAGTGCGGCACCAAACCCGGAACAATGACGCTCAAACCAAACAGAGGGCACAGGAACATGCTCACCAGACCGGCAGCAAAACTTGACAGAAAACCGACGATTACGGCATTCGGGGCGAACGGAAAGACGGTTGGGCAGTCGAGCGCCGGTTTGGCGTCTTTCACCAGCTTGTCGGCGATACCTTTAAAGGCTGGAACAATTTCGGCAATAATCATGCGTACACCCGCAAGGATGATCCACACGCCTGCCGCAAAGGTCAGCGACTGGATAACGGCGAAGATGATAAAGTTCTGACCACCACTGACGCTGCTCTCAACAAATTCCTTACCTGCAACCAGCACCAGAATGACAAACAGGATCATCATCGTCAGAGATATAGCAACCGAGGAGTCCCGCAGGAAATTCAGTGATTTCGGCACCTGCATTTCTTCAATTGACGGGCTACCTTTACCGACCGCTTTTCCCACCAGCGCCGACAGCAGATAGCCAGTTGAACCAAAATGACCTAGTGCCAGATCATCAGTACCGGTTATTTTGCGAGTGAACGGCTGCAGAATGGCCGGAGAGACCACCATCATGATGCCGAGGATCACCGCCCCGACCAGTATCACCCAAAATGGTGACAGGCCGCCGACGGAGAGAATGACAGCCAGCATCGCCGCCATATACAGCGTGTGGTGCCCCGTCAGAAAGATGTATTTCAGCGGTGTAATGCGGGCAAGTACAATGTTAAACAGCATCCCCAGCACCATGATCATTGCCGTCGCGGTACCGTAGTTTTTCTGCGCCAACGCCGCCATGGCGTCAGTATTTGGCACAACGCCCTGAATATGGAATGAGTACTCAAACAACTGGCTAAACGTTGTTAACGTAGTGGCAACAATCGCCGCACCGGATGTTAGTATTACAAAACCCATTATAGTTTTAAGAGTTCCGGAAATAACCTCGGAGACTGCTTTTTTTTGCAATAATAAACCGATCAAGGAAAACAGACCGACCAGTATTGCTGGTGTACCCAATACATCATGAATAATAAACTGCAGCATAGAATGACTCCGTAGGGCCGCAAAAAATTAGTCAGAGATTCTCGGAAAGAATTTCTTTGATTTTATTGTTATCCAGTAAATTAGATAAGCCAAAGACCTGTGCAGCATGGCTGGGTAGATGTTCAGCAATATCTTTAGCACTAAGAATAATATCTGCAGTTTCACTTTTTGCCGACGCCAGATCAGTATGAGAAACAATTGCTTCTTTATTTAGCTCTTTAATAATTTTTTTCACGTTCATTTCAACGATAAAACTGCTGCCTAAACCGTTACCACACACAATCAGAATTTTTTTCATCTTTACCTCACTATCCGTTGATAACGGCTTGAATTTTCTCCAATGAGGATGCTTTTAACAATGCTGAAAGTCTTTCATCATCGCTAAAAATATCCGCAAGGGATGTGATCATATTAATGTGTTCATCTCCCGAAATCGCACATAACATAATCACCACATAAATAGGATCATTGTCTTCCGAGTCAAAAGAAATGCCTTGTTTAATATGCAAAAGCGATAAGCCATTTTTAATCCCACCCTGTTCCGGACGAGCATGGGGCATCGCCAGACCAGGTGCTAAAATATAATAAGGACCGAGTTCCTGATGGCTATTTAAAATGGCTTTAATATAAGCCTGAGTTATCGACTCTTTATCCAATAAAGGTTGTGCCGCTAACGTAATGGCCTGTTTCCAGTCACAGACTGAATCCACAATTTGGATATTTTCCGTAGGTAACCAGGTCGTAATCATAAATACCCCGATAGCGTTGAAATTGAGCCTACTATAGAGGAATGCCTTCACGCCTTACCGTGATCTTCCTCGCAAAGTTAGCGCTAACACGATGGTGATGTTAAAATTCTTGTTACCGCTAACTTAATTAACCATACTTATTATTACTTTGCAGTTGGGCAATGCGCAAAACGCTAAACATCATTTACAATAGGAGCCCAGACAGGCTAAAGGAGGACATCAGTGCAGACGTTACAAGCGGACGATAGCGCGCGAGAAAAACGCAGGAAAAACACTGGCAAAATTACGCTCGCCGAAGTGGCAAAACTTGTCGGCGTTAGCACGATGACCGTGTCGCGCGCATTACGTATGCCTGAAAAAGTGAATCCTGAACTACGCACCCGCATCGAAGCAGCGGTGAACGAGTTGGGCTATGTGCCAAACCTGCAGGCCCGCAGCCTCGCCTCTGCTGACTCCAGTCTCGTAATGGGTGTGGTGCCTTCTTTTTCCTCCCCTGGATTTCTTGCCGTCTCCGAAACGCTACAGACGGTGATCGCGA
The DNA here is from genome assembly GCF_030332975.1 of Citrobacter sp. Cpo032. Taxonomy (NCBI): domain Bacteria; kingdom Pseudomonadati; phylum Pseudomonadota; class Gammaproteobacteria; order Enterobacterales; family Enterobacteriaceae; genus Citrobacter; species Citrobacter sp. Cpo032. Next base: position 606,871 of record NZ_JAOWGU010000034.1, on the reverse strand, counting down.
CCCAGGGCTACAGCATGATGTTTATCGAGTCCGGCCAGGGTGGACAAAGCGAAGAAAAAGCCTTTGCACAAATGCTCGCCTATAATCCGGCGGCGATTGTTCAGTTCAATATTGATAACATCAGCAGTTGTTCGCAGATGATAAGTAATACCGGCGTGCCGGTGGTTGAGATTGGTGCTATTAATCGCGATGCTAGCTGGGTCAGTATCGGCGTTGACTACGCTGCGGCCATTAAAAAGCTGGTCACCTCCCTTGCGCAGAGCGGATATAAAAATATCGGCTTGCTCTGCACCGCCTCCAATAACATTATGTTTCGCCAGGTGCTGAGCGGCTGGAACAGCGCCATGCTCTCGGTTAACCACTCCCCACATCGCGTGGTGACCTCTCACCTACCAGCAGGCATAACGACCGGTTTAAACCTGCTGGGAGATATTCGTATCACCTGGCCAGAGCTGGATGCGCTGATTTGTACATCTGATGAAATTGCCTGCGGCTGCATTATGGCCTGCCATGGTGCAGGACAAAAAGTGCCCAACTCCCTGGCATTGGCAAGCTTGAGTGGTGGTACTCTTGCCGCAGTTTGCTCACCTTCTCTGACTGCTGTCGAGTTCCCGTGGAGTGAAACAGGAACTCGCGCAGGAAAAACGTTACTTGATCTCCTTGCTGGCAATTCGACGGATAAATTCATTGAATTACCATCAACGTTACAAGTTCGCGCGAGCACCAGAAAAATGTAATGCGTTAATATATTTATTGATTTGTCATCCTGCCTACAGCCCTGCATATCTCTGTAGGCCTGATAAGCGAAGCGCCATCAGGCATGGCAGTTATTGTCGGCTGAGTAGCGTTAGCACTTCATAGTGCGCGGTGTGTGGGAACATATCGAAAAGTTGGACGCGTTCAATGCGATACCCGGGCAACTCACGAATATCCTTCGCCATGGTTTGCGCATTACAGCTGGAATAAACAATAAAACGCGGTGCCATGCGGGAAAGAAAATCGCACAACGGTTTTCCAATCCCGCGACGCGGCGGATTCACCAGCACCAGGTCAGGTACTTCGCCCTGAGCGGTAGCAAACTGGGTTGAATCCAGCGCCTGAAAATGCAGATTCTGCAACCCAAGCTCCTGCGCTGACTGCTTCGCGCAGGTAATCGCCTCTGGCGCGATTTCAATCCCTGTCAGTTTCATTTGCGGTGTAGCACAGTGCAGACCAAAGCCCCCTACGCCGCAAAACAGATCCCACATATGATTAACCGGAAGCTGACGCACCCAGTCACGCGCCGTGGCATATAACTGCCCCGCCACTACCGGATTGGTCTGGAAGAAGCTCTGCGGGCGGATCCACAACGGCACATCGTTAAAGCGTTCCGCCAGCGCCTGTTGTTCCGTCAGGAAGATTTCTGTCTCCCCTTCCATAATCGCCATATGCACCGGCTGAATATTGGCAGTGATCACTTTTAACTGTGGGAGTTGTGCCTGCAACCAGGGTAGCGCCGCTCGCAGCTGTGCCAGTTTTGCGTCAGAACGCAGGACAAAACGCAGCATCATACCGCCGTCGTATCGGCTTTCCGTTAACAGCAGATATTTCAGCTCCCCGCGTTTGCGCGCCACGTTATAGGGCGTCAGCCCTGCCCGAGCGATAAACGGCTTAAGCGCGGCAAATACGGGTGCAAAAGACTCAGGATAGAGCGGACAGTCGCACAAGTCCTCAGGCGTACCGTCACGATGCAGCATTCCCAGCAGCGGTTTTTCCACGCTGCCGCTGACTACCATTTTGGCTTTATTACGAAACGCGCTTTCCGGACCACTGACCGGCGCGCACCATTCTCCGACCGGATACTCGGCCAGCAGATTCTGCAGATCGGCTGTTTTTTCGAAGAGTTGATCGGCGACAGGCTGTGTTATCCACTGACAGGAGCGACAGCGTTCGGCGTCATATAGTGCGCACTGCATACAAAGACCTACAAATTAACCGGGGGCCAAGATTATACACGTTATTGCAAACGGAAGAACCGCCTGCTGGACGCAGGAACAAACAGCAGCAGCAATACCAGCATATCCGGCAGTTTTTGCATCACCAGCGTATGCAGGATTTCGCGTCTGGACTCCCCCGCAATGCTGAACAATTCTGGATATCCGTAGCCCAACGAAGCAGCCCACAGATAGACGCTGGCGATAATCTGGGTCAACAGATAGATCCAGCGTGCCCAGTTCCGTCCTTTTACCAGCGAAAATGCGCAGTAAATTTCGATAAATAGCAGCACCAGACTGCCCAGAAACACCAGCGTCAAATTCCAGGTCTGCACACTGCGATGAATAAACTCACTGGTTCCACGAAACCCAAGCGTATTAAAAATCATCAACAGATCGAGACAGCGGATCATGATAATAGCCAGCGCCGCCACCTGCACCAAAGCAGGGACGTTTAAGCGAGCATGTGATGTGGATGATTTCTTAAAAAATCCCAACGCGTCGTCTTCCATGAAAACGGCGCAGCCACCACAGTTGCGCCGTATAGACAGGTTGGCAGATTTTAGTTTTTTCAGCCGCGTCTTGCACGTTGGATATCGCGGATCCGTTGTTTTTCTGTTCGCGCCATCAGATACCACGCGATAAATCCGATAATTCCTACCACACCAAGGATCAGCGTCGCCAGGGCGTTGATCTCCGGGTTCACCCCCATACGTACGCTGGAGAACACCAGCATCGGTAACGTTGTGGCGCCAGGACCAGAGACAAAGCTGGCAATAACCAGATCATCGAGTGACAGCGTGAAGGCTAATAACCAACCGGAAATCACGGCCGGCATAATCATCGGCAGGGTGATGACGAAAAAGACCTTCAGCGGCGTGGCGCCGAGATCCATCGCCGCTTCCTCAATGGAGTGATCCAGTTCGCGCAAACGTGAAGAAATCACCACCGCCACATATGCCGTACAGAAAGTGACGTGCGCCAGCCATATGGTCAATATACCGCGATCCGCTGGCCAGCCGATGGCGTGAGCCAACGCTACAAACAGCAGCAGCAGCGACAAACCGGTAATGACATCTGGCATAACCAGCGGCGCGGTGATCATAAAAGCGAAACCATTCGAACCACGAAAACGACCAAAGCGCACCATTACCACGGCGGCGATGGTGCCAAGGATTGCCGCCATCGTCGCAGCACCCGCAGCAATCGTTAAACTCATGCCGACGGCGCTTATCATCGCGCTATCGTGAAAAAGCTCGCCATACCAACGTGTTGACCACCCCGCCCAGACCGTCACCAGCTTCGAGCTGTTAAACGAATAGATAACCAACATCAGCATCGGCGCGTACAGGAAGGTAAAGCCCACTACCAGGATAAAAATACGCCACGGCGAGCGAACGACCGGTAAGTTATTCATCCGTGTTCCCCCACGCTTTTTTGCTGATATTTGTGGAACCACATGATCGGCACAATCAGTAGCAGCAGCATAATAATGGCGACAGCAGAAGCCACCGGCCAGTCGCGGTTATTGAAAAATTCCTGCCACAGCACGCGACCAATCATGATGCTATCCGGGCCGCCCAACAGTTCCGGGATCACAAACTCGCCAACAGCCGGAATAAATACCAGCATTGACCCGGCGATAATCCCACCCTTGGTCAACGGCACAATCACGCTAAAGAAGGTCTTAAGCGGCCGGGCACCTAAATCCAGCGCCGCTTCCACCAGCGAGTAATCGATACGGGTCAGCGCGGTATAAATCGGCAGCACCATAAAGGGCAAATAGGCGTAAACAATACCGATGTAGACCGCCAGATTGGTGTGCAAAATCGTCAACGGTTGGTCAATGACGCCCAACCACATCAGGAAGTTGTTCAGCACGCCGTTGTTTTTTAGGATCCCCATCCAGGCATATACGCGAATTAAAAACGAGGTCCAGGACGGCAGGATCACCAGCAACAGCAGAATATTACGCGTTGAGGGTTTACTGTGCGCGACGGCCCATGCCAGCGGGTATCCCAGCAGCAGGCAACAGATTGTCGAAATTCCCGCCACCTGTAACGATTGCAGGTAGGCATCGAAATAGAGCGGATCGTCCGTTAACTGCAGGAAGTTGGCTAAGTTGAGCGTGATGGATAGCTGATCGTCAGCCCATGAAACGAGGTCCGTATAGGGAGGAATAGCGCGCGCCATTTCCGCCAAACTGATTTTGAAGACGATCAGAAAAGGCAGCAGAAACAGGAGCAGCAGCCACACATACGGCAGCGCGATCACCAGCTTGCGCCCGTGCTTCATTTGCAGCCGCGACATAAACAGCGTGAATCGCCCTGCTTTATCCACGCGTGCCGGAGGTTCAAGTGTACTCATCTTCGCTCCTTAAACCGTCAACACCACACAGCTGTCCGCATCCCAACATAAACGGACTTCGTCACCCCAGGTTGGTAATCCCTTGCGATAACGATGCTCATTTTGTAGCTGGGCGCTCAACATCTGGCCGCTTTTCAAACGTACGTGGTACACCGACAAATCGCCCAAATAGGCAATGTGTACCACTTCGCCTACCGCGAAGTTATAACCCTCTGGCGGAGGGGCTTCGCAGAGCATGATTTTCTCCGGGCGCAGCGCAACGTATACCGGGACGTTATCGACAATAGACGCATCGGCGTCCACTTTCAGCGGATGCACCAGTCCAGGAGACTCAATCACCAGACCATCTTCCTGGCGTTCTTTTAGCAGTCCCTCAAAAACGTTTACCGAACCGATAAACTCTGCGCTGTAGCGCGTAGTCGGGTGTTCGTAGATCTCTTCCGGCTCGCCGATCTGGACAAATTTGCCACGGTTCATGATCGCGATACGGCCCGCCATCGTCATGGCTTCTTCCTGATCGTGTGTCACCATCACGCAGGTAACCCCGACGCGTTCAAGGATATCCACCACTTCCAGTTGCATGCGGTCTCGGAGTTTTTTATCCAGCGCTCCCATCGGCTCATCCAGCAGCAGCAGTTTTGGCCGTTTCGCCAGACTACGCGCCAGTGCCACACGCTGACGCTGACCGCCGGAAAGCTGGTGCGGTTTGCGTTTGGCGAACTCCTGCATATGCACGAGTCCCAGCATCTCATTCACCCGACTGGCGATTTCAGCCTTCGGCAGCTTGTCCTGCTTGAGGCCAAAGGCAATGTTCTGCTCCACCGTCATGTGCGGAAACAGGGCATAGGACTGAAACATCATATTAATCGGACGCAGATAAGGCGGGACATGCGCTAAATCGACGCCATCCAGCATGATTTGCCCGGTAGTCGGCAGTTCAAATCCCGCCAGCATCCGTAGCAGAGTCGATTTGCCACAGCCGGACGCGCCGAGCAGAGCAAATATTTCACCTTTGTAGATAGTAAGATTGACGTCATCAACGGCGTGCTGACCGTCAAATGACTTGGTCAGATTGCGAATTTCAAGCAGCGGGGTCAGCGCCTTGCGGATTTTCGCTTGTGGGCGTGGGGTTGCATCATTCACTCAGGTGCTCTCCGGCATAAAACAAAGAAACGGTGCAAATAACGCACCATAACGGTGCGTATTGCCGGGTTATATGTGTCCGGGTTCAACGCTGCCCGGCAGGCAAAAATCCTGCCGGGTCATGTCCCAAACATCGGTTTATTTCCCGCTTTTTACCTTCGTCCATGCGCGGGTACGTACACGATCGATCTTCGGATCCTGTACTTTCAGTGTGAACAGCTTGGCGCGAACATCTGCAGGCGGGTAGATACCCGGGTTGTCACGAACTTCAGGGCTGACCAGAGCCGTCGCTTCTTTGTTGGCATTGGCATAAAACACGTGGTCGGAGATATGCGCAATCACATCAGGGCGCAGCAGGTAATTGAGGAACTGATAGGCTTCATCTTTGTTTTTCGCATCGGCAGGCATCGCGAATACGTCAAAGAACGCCATTGCACCTTCTTTAGGAATTGAGAAGGAGATATTGACGCCATTTTTCGCTTCTTTCGCACGGTTTGCCGCTTGCCATACGTCCCCTGCCCAGCCAATCGCGACGCAGGTATCACCGTTTGCCAGGTCGTTAATATATTGCGAGGAGTGGAAGTAGCGAATATTTGGGCGCAGCTTCAACAGCAGGTCAGTTGCCGGTCCGGTGTAATCATCCGCTTTGGTACTGTTTGGGTCTTTACCCAAATAGTTCAGCACCGTGGCAAACACCTCTTCGGGCGCATCGAGGAAAGAGACGCCGCAGCTTTTGAGTTTTTCCAGATTTTCCGGTTTGAGGATCAAATCCCAGCTGTTAACCGGCGCATCCGGCCCCAGCACCGCTTTGACTTTATCCACGTTATAGCCAATACCGGTCGTAGCCCACATATACGGCATCGCGAACTTGTTGTCCGGATCGTGTTTACCCACCAGCTTCAGCAGTTCAGGATCAAGATTTTTCCAGCCCGGCAATTTGCTCTTATCCAGCGGCTGGAATACGCCCGCAGTCAGTTGACGCTCAAGGAAGCTGGCAGAAGGAACGACAAGATCAAAGCCGGTGCTGCCAGCCATGAGCTTACCTTCCAGTACTTCATTGGAATCAAATACGTCATAGATAACTTTAATTCCGGTCTCTTTTTCAAAATTAGCCACCGTGTCCGGGGCGATATAATCAGACCAGTTATATATATGCAGCGTTTTTTGTTCAGCAGCGAGCGTGCCGGCAGAGATGGCCATCAGAGCACCCGCAACCAGGCCTGATAACCATTTTTTATTTAAGGCGGTCATAATCTCTTTCCTTCTGAAAGTTCGTTAACAAACGAACAAAAATGTCACACTCTAATGATATGCAAGAAACGTGCATATTCTTTCATGCGGCACCGATGAAAAGAGAGACCTCTCCTCATGCCGCTGTTGCTCGCTGGCATCCGCCGATGCATTCAACACACATTGTGGCCACAGGTCAGGTCACAAGGGGTTGTTTAAATGATGACGTTGGTAAGCTTCGCAAGAATAACTTTAGCCAGGAATTGTGGATATAGCCCAGATTAAAAAACGTCTTTTATCAATTTTTTATGCAGGAATTGTCTATGACATAAAGCGGAAGGCGCTGAATCGAGGTGAATAATTCTTTAATGAAAGGTTAAATGCAGAATAAAAACAGGCAATACGCAACCGCTCTGGCAGCGGCTGCGCAATATATGTCCAGATTCAGGAAGAATTAATGGAGGAAATGAATTTCAGCGGTGCTGTTTTGCGCATCTTCTTCAGCATTAAATAACAGCTGATGCGCTCCGGCTTCGAGGATCACCATCGATATTTGCTCTTCGCTCTGGCGAACAAAACATTCAAACTGCTCAAACGTTACGCCCGGCGTAACGGATAAAGACTGGCAAACCACCAGCTTTGGCAGATTATCATCCTGCATATCCAGAAACGCTTTCACAGTCAGTGAACTGGCATTGATCGCAGACAGATCGGCTGCCAGTGGCAGCAATGCAGAAGGTCTGACTTCCGCCATCGCAGAAAACAGAATGACGTTATCGACTAAATCAACTTTTGCATCAAAGATGCCGTCAAAATTCTGCATGTGTGGCAAGTGCAGCGCCTGACAGGTATCGCATTCAAAAAAACTCATGCCCAGGTCGTCGAGCCATTGACGCAACGTATCCAGAGTGGGAACGACCAGTGATGTCATAATAATGTGCGACCTCTATTGATGAAAAAAATACCGGCACAGCTTACGCAAAAAGATCGTGTCATACCACGATCGCAATCGATATTGTGTTTAGCCGCCGATTTTAAGACAAAATTCAGGCGTAGCATGGCGCTCGATCCACTGGATCATCTTGCCGGCAATGTCTATCCCGGTGGTTTTCTCGACCCCTTCCAGACCCGGAGAAGCGTTAACCTCCATGACCAGCGGCCCACGTTCTGCACGCAGAATATCAACACCTGCAACATCCAGCCCCATGGTCTGAGCGGCTTTGAGCGCAATTTTTCTTTCGCGCGGCGTAATATTCGCAATAGTCGCCACCCCGCCGCGATGGAGATTAGATCGAAAATCGCCCTCTTTAGCCCGTCGTTCAATGGCGGCCACTACTTCATCGCCCACCACGAAACAGCGGATATCCCGCCCTTGCGCTTCTTTGATATATTCCTGAACCAGGATATGGGCATTCACCCCACGAAAGGCATCTACCACGCTTTCTGCAGCCTGCCGCGTTTCCGCCAGCACCACGCCGATCCCCTGGGTGCCTTCAACCAGTTTCACCACCAACGGCGCACCGCCAACCATGTCAATCATGTCGCTGGTATCGTCCGGAGAGTGAGCAATTCCGGTGATGGGTAAATCAATTCCCTGACGCGCCAGCAGTTGTAGCGAACGCAGCTTATCGCGCGCTCGCGTAATCGCTACCGATTCATTCAACGGATAGCTACCCAGCATCTCAAACTGGCGCAGCGCCGCCGTCCCATAAAAGGTAATCGCGGAACCAATCCGCGGGATCACCGCGTCGAAATGGGGAAGCTGACGGCCCTTGTAATGAATAGAGGATGCCGCCGGGCTGATGTTCATATAGCAAGAAAGGGGATCGATAACTTCAACCAGGTGACCGCGCTGCATCGCCGCTTCACGCAGGCGTTTACAAGAATAGAGCGTTCCGTCCCGGGACAAAATGGCAATTTTCACCCTGCACCTCTCTGAATGACCTGGTAAAAGCTGGCGTATCATACACTGGGTTAAAATCTTTAGCGCGTGGCCCATCCCTGTTTATGCAAATATTCCAGGATAAAGGGGCGACTTTCTTTAATGATGGTACGGCGAATATGATCGCTCCAGGTGTCGCGACGGGTATTGCTTCCTCGGGTCAGATAGTACTGCGCGAGCTGCTCATCATATTGCGCCAAAACATCGCTGTTGAGTGGCTGGTATTGGTTTTCATGCACCACAAGCGACGCGGGCAGCCGCGGCTTGATATCCGGGTTATCCGCAGGCCAGCCGAGGCACAATCCAAAGAGCGGCAGAACATGTTGCGGAAGCTTCAGCAGTTCGGTGACCGGCTCAATATTGTTACGCAAACCGCCAATAAACACACCGCCAAGTCCCAGCGACTCTGCCGCCGTCAATGCATTTTGCGCCATCATTGCAGTATCAACCACGCCCAGCAGCAGCTGTTCCGCCAGCCCAAGTTGCGCGTCAGGGCAAATCTGCAAATGACGGTTAAAATCAGCGCAAAACACCCAGAACTCAGCGGCCTGAGCCACATGCTTTTGGCCGCCAGATAAGGTAGCCAGTGATTCACGCAGGGATTTATCCGTTATGCGAACGATCGTCGTGCACTGTAGAAAACTGGAGCTTGACGTTCCCTGAGCGGCGGCAATAATCGCCTCACGCTGTGCATCCGAAATGGCATCATCAGTAAAATGGCGAATGGAACGGTGGCTGCGAAGTAAATCAATGGTTGGAGTCATCTCTTTTGTCTCTGTCTGAATCAGTTGAATCACCGGGTGCGCGAGACATCAGTTGCGGTGCCAGCAATTGAGCAACACGCCACATCAACGCCACCGCAGCAGGGAGCATCAGCAGTATGCCCAGAAATATCATCACCACGCAGGCTAACGGGCTGTTAAGCGGTGCGGGCAAGGTGAGGTAATCGTTAAGCGATAGCAGCGCCAGCGATAACAAAACCATCCCAATTATTTCCAGCATCAATACGCTTTTGGGTAATACACCAATTGTGCGCATACGCGGCCTCCCGGTGAAATGGCTTCCATTATAAAACGTTCCGGCTTGCCGTGTTTAACAGATATAGCTTGAGGATATCAAAGCAACAGGCTGAACCTGCTTTCCATCCGTCACAAATCGCGGCATCATAACAAGTATTGCCATCCGGCCTGATAAGTTCGAGGAGAAAGAGATGTTTGCCGTTATTTTTGGTCGCCCAGGGTGCCCGTATTGCGTGCGCGCAAAAGAATTAGCAGAAAAATTAAGCAGTGAGCATGAAGATTTTAACTTCCGCTACATTGATATCCATGCTGAAGGAATTACCAAAGCAGATCTGGAAAAGACGGTAGGTAAGCCAGTTGAAACCGTTCCGCAGATTTTTGTCGATCAAAAACACATCGGCGGCTGCACTGATTTTGAAGCTTGGGCAAAAGAGAACATGAATCTGTTCGCCTGATAGCGGTTTCTACGCCCTCACCTTGAGGGCGTCATCAGTTCTTTTTCCGCCGTTGATGCTGATTGAATAAGCTACTGATAAATAAAAAACATAATGCGCCAAGCGCGCACCAAAACACTGCACTAAACAACCACGCCAGCTCTTGCCACAATGAACGCGTCGGCATAAAAACGAACCGCATCAGTAACAGGCAGCACGGCGCCGCCAACATTGCACCAAGCAGGGGTTTGAGCACTTCCCGACGATGGGAAAAAAAGCTTGCTGCAGCACCAGGTAAGATAAAAAACAACAATCCGACCTCAGGATGCCCTGCCGCTCTGAATGCCCCTTTCACGTTCAGCGTTAATGAAAGACACACCACAATAAAGAGCACAAAGCAGCAGACCGCACTCGCCCAACTTTGCTTATGTTTCAATCGTTCCTCCTGACACATTCTCTATCGAACACTCTTTTCGCCCGCAGGCGTCCAGTCAGATAAAGTAACTCGGCATTCCATGCCAAAAACACACCCACACGATTCTTATAGCCGTTGATACGTAATGAGATTAAACTAACCGCATATATTGTTATGCTGCATTATTCGGGGCTGTGTACGATGCTATCGCCCCTTAATTTCTGGCAAAAACATTAGCGTAAATTGCCATTTCTTTCAATAGCTTACTAGTAAACAAGAAGTTAGTCTCCGTGAATATAAACGTCGCAGATTTGTTAAATGGGAATTACATCCTGTTATTATTTGTGGTCCTGGCTCTGGGCCTGTGTCTGGGCAAATTACGTCTGGGTTCAGTCCAACTCGGTAATTCCATTGGCGTTTTAGTGGTCTCCCTATTATTAGGTCAGCAGCACTTTAGTATTAACACCGATGCATTAAATCTCGGCTTTATGCTGTTTATTTTTTGCGTCGGCGTCGAAGCCGGTCCCAACTTTTTTTCGATTTTTTTTCGCGATGGGAAAAATTATCTAATGCTTGCCCTGGTGATGGTCGGTAGCGCAATGCTGATCGCGTTGGGGCTGGGTAAGCTATTTGGCTGGGACATCGGCCTGACGGCGGGTATGCTGGCTGGCTCGATGACCTCAACGCCGGTGCTGGTCGGCGCGGGTGATACCTTGCGCCATTCAGGAATGACAGGGACACAACTTTCAAGCGCTCTCGATAACCTGAGCCTGGGTTACGCCCTCACCTATTTGATTGGTCTGGTCAGCCTGATTGTTGGTGCGCGCTATTTGCCGAAACTGCAGCATCAGGATCTGCAAACCAGCGCCCAACAAATCGCGCGTGAACGAGGTCTGGACACCGACGCCAATCGTAAAGTGTACCTCCCGGTGATCCGCGCCTATCGCGTTGGCCCTGAGCTAGTGGCATGGGCTGATGGTAAAAATCTGCGCGAACTGGGTATTTATCGCCAGACCGGTTGTTACATTGAACGCATCCGTCGCAACGGCATTCTGGCCAACCCGGATGGTGATGCGGTGTTGCAAATGGGCGATGAGATAGCCCTGGTGGGTTATCCGGACGCCCATGCTCGCCTCGATCCCAGCTTCCGTAACGGTAAAGAGGTGTTCGATCGCGATCTGCTCGATATGCGCATCGTCACTGAAGAAATTGTGGTGAAAAACCACAATGCCGTTGGTCGTCGCCTGGCCCAGTTGAAACTGACCGACCATGGTTGTTTCCTGAACCGCGTGATCCGTAGCCAGATTGAAATGCCTATTGATGACAACGTCGTACTCAATAAAGGCGACGTGTTGCAGGTCAGCGGTGATGCTCGTCGCGTGAAAACCATTGCCGATCGTATCGGCTTCATTTCCATTCACAGTCAGGTGACCGATCTGCTGGCCTTCTGCGCCTTCTTTATCATCGGTCTGATGATCGGGATGATCACCTTCCAGTTCAGTAATTTCAGCTTCGGCATCGGGAATGCGGCTGGACTGCTGTTCGCTGGGATCATGCTGGGCTTCCTGCGAGCCAACCACCCCACATTTGGCTATATCCCACAGGGTGCGCTGAATATGGTGAAAGAGTTTGGCCTGATGGTATTCATGGCAGGCGTCGGTTTAAGCGCAGGCAGTGGCATTGGTAATGGCCTGGGTGCCGTCGGTGGTCAAATGTTGATTGCCGGTCTGGTAGTCAGCCTGGTTCCGGTTGTCATCTGTTTCTTGTTTGGTGCTTACGTATTGCGCATGAACCGTGCCCTGCTGTTTGGTGCCATGATGGGCGCACGTACCTGTGCTCCAGCAATGGAAATCATCAGCGACACCGCACGCAGCAACATCCCTGCGTTAGGCTATGCCGGGACTTACGCGATTGCTAACGTTCTTCTGACATTAGCGGGGACACTCATCGTCATTGTCTGGCCTGGCCTTGGTTAGCGCTGAAATTTTCCCTTAATTGAAAAATTTTTGCAGGTAAGCAGAACTTTTCTTCAAGGCGTCAGTCATAACTATTGCCACTGCTTTTCTTTGATGTCCCCAATTTGTGGAGCCCATCAACCCCGCCATTTTGGTTCAAGGTTGATGGGTTTTTTGTTGCCTGAAATTTATCACCTATAAAATCAATTAATTATGAGTGAAACCAACCATACCTGGCGACAAAATGGCGACACGATTTTTTATGCCTTCATTTCAGCCAATTCCTAAGGTATTTTCTTCGTACATAAAATTGTTACGTTTGGAAAAGGATTTTAGTTATGGCTATCCCCGCCCCCTCACTTGATGCTGTAAAATTGTACGATAATGCGCTAATTTCTATCCAACTTGGTATTGAAGACTTTGAGCAGTCAACCCTACCTTCCGGTAATCAAGCACGAGCACTCTCGTCAGTAAGAAACCTTTTCGCTGGAATGCTGCTTTTGTTCAAATACAAAATTGCTGTATCGGTTAGTGATCCAGCAGATGCTTATAGCGTTATCTTCAATCCCCCTCCTATCGTGCCCGAATCTGATGGAAACGGTGGTGTTAGATGGGTTCCGGATGGAAAGTTCAAGAAAACAACAATTGATGTCCATGGCATTCAACAACGATTTGAAGGGTTCGGCATCAATGTCGATTGGGACGTAATCAATAAATTACAAGATTGTCGAAATCACTTAGAACACTTACATCCTCAACATACATATGGTGAGGTAGGAGGCTTTATTGCCGACCTTTTTCCCGTCCTAAGTGATTTCATTACTAATGAGTTACAACAAGTTCCAATGGATGTTTTAGGTGGGGCTTGGGAAAAGATGCTTGCTCACAAGGATTTCTACAACGAAAAACTTGCTGAATGTGAAGACAGTTGGCAATCCGCAGATATCCCTGATGGGATGCAAATCTATTTAGATGATTGCAATTGCCAGATGTGCGGATCACAACTCATTAAGGCGGCGGATGAAGACTTAGCGTCAGGACTTACTGTTAAACAGCATGAAGATAAATTTAGATATCGCTGTGTTAGTTGCAGTTACGCAGACCTGATTGCACCGGAACTCTATCACGCTTTTCATGTTGCCAATGATTATGACCCTCGCGATGGTAGTGAGCCAATTTGTGAAACCTGTTACGAATGCAATCATGATACCTTTTTGATTTTCGAACAAAAATGTGCTTGGTGTGGTGCTACCCTTGAACACAATACGTGTAGCATTTGTGGAGAGCCTCTAACGCAAGATGAGCAAGATAATGGGGGCTTATGTAGTGCCGATCAATATATTCGCGAAAAGTTTATGCGCGAAGACTGAGAAAATTTTTCAGATTTTGATAAATTAAAAAATGTTCCGAAACCCGCGATGTTCCTCGTTTCGCGGGTTTTTTGTTTTCTTCATCATAGCACAGCCCGAACCTTTCCCAACTTGCTGAAAAGTAATTATTTCTTTATTTATCTGGATGTTGCAAATTCACTTAGATCCTCAAGCAATCCTTGAAAATGAAAAACACTGAAATTCCTTTCATACTTTTCAGTTCTGGTTTTCTGTGAAGCTGCCAGCCACAGCGCGGTCTGGCGCTCTGTTTTGTAGAAAATGAAAACTGAAAAATTTTATCGATCCAGAAACCGCAGGCGGGTGCGGTGTAGTGCCGTTTTTGTCTGCGAACGATTTATTTTGTCAGCGTGTAGCGCCGTCAGCGTAACGTGACAGCACAGATCCTTTTGTGGTGTTACGCGGTCGCGGTCAGATAAAAGAAGTGCTTAGAATGCGTCTGGTGAGGTCTGGGGATGGGCACAAAAAAGCCCGCATTATGCGCGGGCTGATGGGATGATCAGGCGATTATTTTCTGGTACTTACTCCGGGTCTGTCCGGCCTTCTCCGCCGTCTGTGTGAATGCTCCGGCATTGGTTGGCGTACCAACACTGGGGTGTGAATGGCTCGCACACTGCTGCGCCAGCTCGGCCAGTAAATCAATGGTGTCCAGCATCATGGTCAACGTGTTGACGCTCTCACTGCCAATATGGACGGTTGGCCCCATAATCTGCTGACCGCCCGCCGCCACCGATTTACGCAATGCGGCAATCTTTTCAGTCAGGGTTCCCCCTACATCAACATCCACGGCTCCGGCCACCTTAGTGGATTGTTTCCCGGTTATGTCAGTTTCGTCATTTCCTTCAATGCTGGCCAGCCTGTTGCCTTTCACGGCCTGGCTATAATCCCCTGCACTGACCTGCTGAATGGCTCCGGCCATCAGGGTGGCAGTGCCCAGTACAGTGGTTTTGTCAGTGGCTTTAACGGTCGTTTCACGGCTAACCAGATCGCGCCGTTCCGTATCGGCCTTGACCGTCCGCGTCATCGATGTTTCGCTGATGGTCTGATCGGTCTGCCTCACCCAGTCGCCAGCCTGGGTGACACGTTGCGATACTTCCGCCCGCTGCTGTTGCAGCTGCTCGCCGGGTTTAACATCCGGCAGACTGGTACCATCCGGCAGCGTCTGCCTGATAAAAGGTTTATCCGGTCGCCCTCCGGTAAACGCAACTTCAACCAGCGTCCCTTCTGGCGGAAACTGGAACATGCCTGAGTCATTCCCGGCCATAGGAACCGGCAGCGGCACCGCAGAATAAACCGGCGTCTGGTTGTCCGGGTTGCCGTCTGCATCAAGCAGCTGCACATCAACGGCATAGCGCGGCCGGAACGGATCGGCAAAATTACCGCTTTTCACAGTTTCACTGGGTGCCACCACTCTGGCCAGTTTTGGCAGGTGCAGCCCGGAAGCCAGCTCCGGGTAATGGCTTTCAATCTGGCGCTGTGCCGGTGTTTTCTGTAATGGCTGACCTGTCGCGCGGTTTCTGGGTGTCCAGGTGACGGCCATTGTGTCATTGGTCAGATGAACTTTGGTCACACGCTCCCCGTTCAGCTCCACACCCGGCCGCAGACTCTGGATCACCGGCAGCGTCATGGAATTACCGCCAGCAGCATCCTGGCTGAACTCTGCCGGGATATCGACCGGACGACCGGCAAACATCGCTTTTTCCGCACCGCCCACATACAGGGAACCATCCGGCAACTGGTACCAGATGTAATCCTGAATACTGAATGCCCTGCCCAGATTATTCAGCAACTGATAACCCGTGCCGTTATGGGTGAAATGCGGGATCGGCTTATCGCTGTAGGGGGCATCCGGCACACTGACCACAATTCCGCTGTTTTCCTCCAGCCAGCTGGCTACTTTGCGCAAAGTGGGATGTTGAAAAGAACATGGCCACATCCTTTCAAATACGCCAACCAGCTCGCGCACAAACAGACGCTGAAAACCATTTTCGGCTGGTTGCGAGCGTTCCACGTAGCCGGTAAACCATCGCAAAAGCAGATCGGAATACCCGCCAGCGCCAGAACGCCGCCACCAATCTGCATAAAGGCTTCTTTTGATTTTTCAGCAAAGCCCGTTACGTTGCCCTGCGCCTGTTTTAACGGGCGGGACAATTTATCAATAAGGCTTAATGTAAAATCTAACTGTTTCATTCAGTGCCTTTAAATGCTTTAGCCACGCCATTAGCCACGGCTATTCCCGTATATTCCCAGTGACGGTTATCCAGCCATATAGCGGCGGCAATATCGTCAACGGAATCCTGACCATGTGGTAAATAATGACGGCGAAGAATTAAATACTGTTCGAGTCCATTTCGTTCAATATCATGGACTCGTTTTGTCAGTTTTTTACTTCAATCTCCAGTTCCGGCGCGTAAATATCATTAACTTTACTGACCAGTTGCAACGCTGCACCCGGATGTTTTAATACGTCAATCAGTGCTTCTTTCGTTTCCGGGGTAACAATACGCATCAGATAATTATTTGCAGGTGCAACTTTATTATCCATTGCCATTTCATTAATCAGTTTATTGTAAGCAGTCTGATTAGGTTCAAAAACAATATCTGCACCACAAACACTCAGTTTAATTTGTTCCATAAATAACACGCTCTCTTAAATTAATTTCATCGACTAACTGATTATGACGCGCCGCACACTGGCCATATATTTCAAGGTAAACAGTCAGCAGTTCCGCTGCATCTTTACCTGTTGCCCCGTTCAGACGCGGCAGCTGCGTGGCGCATCGTGTTTTCAGGTTTTCCTGATAACGCACGTTCGGTACCGGCGACGGCGCTGTTGTACATGCTGACAAAATCATCAGACAGGCACCTGTTAGTAAAAACCGGCTTAAGCACTTCCGTGCGGATCTCTCGCGGTTGCGCATTTCTTAGCGCCTCCAGTTTATCTTCCAGCGCCCTGGCGGAATCACTGGCAATGCCCTGCATCATCTTTCGCGATTCATTACCCGCCACCTGCGCCGCCGTGTTGATTGCCAGCTCCAGGCTGTCTCGCCGCCAGTCAGCAGTCAGCCAGCCCCAAGCAAACGCCAGCGCTACTACAACCAGCCACTGCGCGTGACTCATCAGCGCACCCCGTTATGTTCCAGGCTGAAATGATTACCATCCGGTCTGGATTTGAAGCGCCCGCCCCAGCTTCCGCCCAGTGATTCCCAGTATTCCCCCAGTGGCAGATAGTCCTCTGTACGGGTCTGGTACTGGCCGTTCACAAACAGATTAAAATCCACGGCCAGACGCTGGGTGTGCAGACTGTTAGAAATGCCGCTGCCCTTCTTCGCGTTCAGCGCCGCCTGTTCCGGGGTGCGGTACGCTTCACCAAACGTCAGCCGGTAGCCGCGTTCTTCCGCCCAGTGGATCAGGTTGGCCACCATGACGGTAAACAGCTGCTGCTTTTCACTCAGGGTCATTTGTCACGCTCCCGTTCTTCTTTCCCGCTGCACGTCTGCGCAGCCACATTTCAACAGCCTGATAACCGGCAATACCCAGCGCTGCCCCCAGTCCCTGAATTGCCAGCGGGCTGGCCTCCGGGATTTGAATCAGCACCGCGCCAGCGATGACTGAAACAAAACTGCCCAGGATCACACGGCTGATAAACAGGCGCGGTGTAATGGGATCATCACTGGCCAGCACCTTCGCAACAGCAATGAGCGCCCCCATAATCAGCAGTGAATAAAGGCTCTTTTCATGTTCCTGCATTCCGGCTTCCTTATCCGATCAGGTTTTCCGTGGCTTCCGCTTCCAGATACGGCACACCGTTGATGTTCACGAACTTGGGACTGGTCACAAAATATTTGATTTTGTGTGTCGCCACACCGCCGCCCTTTGGATCGATATCCAGCAGATTACTTAGCTGGAGTTTGTTGCCGAACGATTCCACTTTCATTTCTTCGCTGCCCGCTTTGGCATAGAAAAGAAAATCCAGCGGCGGAATACCACGCCACGAACCTGCGGCGTGGGCTTTGGCCGTCAGTACGCCCAGCACCTTGGAACTGACTTCAATTTCTCCCTCTGCGGCTACATCACCATCGACATGGCCATCCGGCACACCACGGGTCTGGGCGGCGGCGCTGTTATCCGTGATATCGAGTGTGATTTTCTCGATATGGATCAGATCGCCATCAAGATAGGTATCAAACGACATACCCGAAATACGTTTACTCATGCAGCGCCCTCCAGACTGGCATCCAGTAACAGACTGATGGTGATTTGCAGCGGAACTTCCCAGGTGCGTACCACCAGATAAATATCCACCGTCTTTTTGTTCTTCCAGACAATGGTCACATCACCCTCCTGCGGCGGCTTCACTTCCCCCGGAAATGACACGCCATTGATACTGGCCGCTGTGGACATTTCACGCAGTGGACGTGCAAACAGCGTCTGGTGTGCAGCAATGCTGCCCGGTGTGCTGTTCAGTGAACGATCCGCAATTTTGCTGATAGCCAGCAGACGTACACGACGCGCCGCTTTATCGGCAACACGCAGGGTTTCAATCGACTGGTAATCGCCGCCTTCCACATCCAGCGTTCGCCCGTCAGCCCAGTAAAAACCGTCATAATCCGGGTACCACAGCCCAGTCCAGCGCCTTATCCAGATCGCCCACGTCAAACAGCCAGATAACACACCAGGCAAATACCGGGTTGGCGTACACCTGCCCGCTTTCCAGATACGCTTCCACAGTCGGCATCCAGCGCGGCAGCAACACATCCCGTTTAAACTCAACGCGATCCGCGATTGTCGGCAGGTTACGGGCATGTTCCACATCCGTTTCCAGCGCCTTAATCAGCAGGTGCATGCTTTCCGTGGTTTCCAGTGCCTGGCTGCGTTTCAGCTTTTGTTCCATCGCTATGCGCTGGCTGTGACGCTGCGCGGGAGAAAGTGCCATTTGTCAGCCCTCTGCTGGTTCGGAAACCTTGCCGATGGTCACGGCGGATTCATCAATGGCCGCATACAACTCCGGCACTTCAACCGCATAGCCTTCATTACGCAGGTATTTGTTTTCGAACTGCTTACGGTCTTCAACAAATTCCGCCTTACGCATGCGGGTGTTGCGCTGGGTGTAGATATGCAAATTAGAAAGCGGCGTGACGACCATACGTTTACCCGGCATAAACGGCGGGATAACAGCAGGACGGCCAGCAATAGTGCTGCCCAGCATCTGCGCCGCAATTTTCTCAGTCGGGCGGTCTGCCGCCTGATACAGTCGGTATTGTTCAGCAGCAACCAGATCAGCACCGACCAGAACCACCAGGCGCGGGTCATTGCGGAACTGTGCCGGAATCTTGGCGTTAATCAGGTCAGAAGCCATTGCATCCAGTGACTTGTAATCCCCGGCTTCATCCAGCACGACCGGATCGGTCATAATCTGATTACCACCCAGCAGCGTTTTCATACGCTCATGCCAGCCGATGTTGACATCTTCGCCGTTCGGGTTATCCGTTGGATTCGTCGTTTTGGCACGGCTCTTACCGTTAAAACCAATACGCAGCATATCCAGCGCAAACGCCTGTGTGGTAAACGCCTGGACCAGGTTGTAAAACTCGTTTTCGTCCTTACCGGCATTGGCCCAGACCGAAAGCAGATCCCAGCGCAGTGCGGCGCAGCTGTCCGTTTCAACCAGTGAATAGTCATTGCCGTCCACGCCAACCTGACGAACAAAGCGGCCATTTTCACTGCGGCCGGTATCAGGCCAGGCAGATCGAACTGCTGTTTAAAAAATACAACTTCACCTATCTGGGAGTTGACGTTACCGGTATTGGCCAGGGTGTTTTTGACAACATCCAGCATTTTGCCATGCGCGTGGCCGTCGCCATTCGTTACGACATGAACACGAAAAATCAGCTGGTACTGAAAGCGGCGGACGTGGTGGAAAGCCAGCGTATTGAATGGGACAAAAACCTGAAAGAGATCCCGGCCAGCTTTATGGCTGTACGCCGCACCACCACGCAAAGCGGTAACGCCATGACATTTGTCGCTGACCGCAGCCAGGACACTGGCCACGCTGAGGCGTTCTGGGCCATTACCCACGCCCTGCATAACGAACCACTCAACTACGAAAACAAACCGAAATCCCGCTGGGGTGTAAGGAAAGAGGCTGCATGAGTAAAAAAAACCGCTTCGTTAAGCGCAACCCGCGCGGCGATAAGTCCAAAAAAATGAGCATCATTACGTTCGGCAAACCGGAACCTGTGCTGACCACCGGCACGGATTACCGCGACATCTGGTACGACAATGCCGCCGATCACTTTACCCAGCCTATTGACCGGCTGGCACTGGCACAGCTTATCAATCTGAACGGTCAGCATGGCGGCATCATCCACGCCCGGAAAAATATGATTGTGTCTGATTATCTGGGCGGTGGCCTGACTTACGACCAACTGGAAGCCGCAGCGTTTGACTATACAACCTTCGGGGATATTGCGATTGGCAAAATCCGCAACGGATGGGGGGATGTGATTGCCCTGGAACCTTTACCCGGCCTGTATATCCGCCGCCGTAAAGTCAGGGACAACGCCACAGACCAGCCCGGCGATTATGTGGTATTGCAGGACGGTGAACCGCAGGTATGGCCGCAGGAAGATATCATCTTTATCAAGATGTACGACCCGCAGCAGCATATTTACGGACTGCCCGACTATATCGGCGGCGTACACTCGGCATTGCTTAACAGTGAAGCCGTCATTTTCCGCCGCCGCTACTACCACAACGGCGCTCATACTGGCGGCATTCTCTATACACGTGATCCCAGCATGACGGATGAAATGGAAGAAGAAATTGAACAGCAGCTGCGTGACAGCAAAGGTATTGGCAACTTCTCCACTATTCTGGTGAACATTCCAGGCGGGGATGGGGATGCGATCAAGTTCATAGAAATGGGTGATATCTCTGCAAAAGATGAATTTGCCAACATCAAAAACATCAGTGCGCAGGACATTCTCAACGCGCACCGCTTTCCCGCTGGGCTGGCCGGAATTGTCCCGCAGAACACTGCCGGTCTGGGGGATGTTGAAAAGGCGGAAAGGATTTACAAGAAAAGCGAGATAGCGCCTATTCAGCGTCGGTTTATGACTGCCGTGAACAACGATCCCGAAATACCGGAACGTCTGCACCTTCACTTTGATTTAAGTTACACAGAATCAACGGATAAGGATGCGGCATGAGGCGAAAAAGGCTAAAATCCAGGCATTATTTAACAGCTGGAGCATGGAATATGCGAGTTCTGAAAATCGAATGCCCGGAATGCGGCTCAAAGGCTGTTATTCGTAAAACAAACCGGAAGCACCGGCAGATTGCGGATATTTACTGCGCCTGTTCAGATGTGGAGTGTGGCCATACGTTTGTGATGAATCTGACGTTCTCCCACACTCTCAGCCCCAGCGCGAAAACGGGTGATGCAATGGTGCAGAAAATATTGAATGCACTGTCACCCGATCAGCGTCAAATGGCATTAGACCTACTGAAAGCGACTCCCGCCGCCTGATAAGCCCCCTTCCCGGGGGTTTTTACTTTCATATTCATCAAGTTTACTTTCCAGATCTGAAGTCAGCTCGCTTAGCCAGGCAAGTGCAATGTCCTTTTCACATCCAGTGCAATTACTTTTGGCGATCAACCTGGTAAACAACGCAATCCGCTGCAATGCGATAGTTTCCATAAACAAATCCTGCACAAGCATCCTCCTAAAAACAGAATAACTGTATATTCATACAGTATACATTTAAGCACAAAATGTGAAAGTGATTTTTGCTGCTATTCGTTGACAAACATTGATGTATCACAGACTTACGAGGCTACAACCACCCCGGCCACAGCTCGTGCATTGGCTCGTTTCGTGTCTCCTGTAACCTGCCATTACGGTAAATCAACGCCGCCTGGCCAAATCTCAAACCACTGCCCCGCATGAGAATCGCTATTTCATCGTCAGAACCTTCAAAACCCCGGCTGCGCAATTCCAGTTTTAACCGTCTGCGGGTTCCACCCTCCGTACAGTTATTGACAGAACTCCAAGGGGCGGCGTTGCCGCCAGAAAAACCCGCCTCCGCTGGCGCTTCGGCCAACTTCGCTACCTTCTGCCACTTCACCAGTCGCGTACATATCGCTGAATCTGGAACTAATGGAGAATAGACACCCTGAACGCGCTGCACGTCCTCTGCGTATTCATTACCCTGCTCAGTGATTTCATAAGCCAGACGAACAACCAGATCGCGGCGGGCAACCAGTGCGCCACCCTGCGACTGGGTATATGCCGCCCAGTCCCCAACATCCGCAGCAGCCAGAACCGCATCCATTCTGCGGTCAGTCAGTACCTGATCACGCAACCGACGCAGCTCACGCCAGACTGTCACCGGCGCACCACCAATCTGCTGAAACTGGCGAATGCGCCAGCGTGAAGCCCATGCAGAAACGGACTTGGCCATGTCCCGTAGGTTCTCCCCTGTTTCGTCGTCCTGTTCACCATCCAGCGCAAAACCATCAATGTTTTTGGATATGTATTTGGCGATGTAACCCGTAGCCGAACCTTTAGCGGGATCGATGGCTTCAACATGGAAACGTGCCTTTAGCGCGTTTGGCGTTTGCAGTTCTTCGGAATCGGTAATTCTGGCGTGATAGCAAAGAATATCGCGCACGGTATCCACGTCACCAGGACGCATAAAAAGCAGCATATGCCAGTGCGGTGTCCCATCGTGGTGAGGCTCTACCACACGAAAACCAAAAACATGGATACCAGCCCGGGAAATGGCTGCGCGGGCTTTCGCCCATACACCACATAAGTAGCGCTGGGTATCCTGCGGGGTGCAGCCATCCCACTGTGAAACAAAGCCCCCTTTGCTGTGTACCGCATGGAATCGCGATGGCGCGGTGATGGTGTAAAACTCACCGGCCAGCCCTTCTTCATTGGCCATATCTTCAAACCCTCTCATTCTTACCATTAGCTCACAGCGACGGATCGCCGGATTAGCAACGCTGCGATGCACCATGCTGTCCAGTGCAATACGCAGCCCTTCATCATTCAGCAGGTCAAACTTTTTGAAGAACTCAAGGTTCCGCTTTTTCTGGTCTATCCATTCGCCCAGGGTTTTACGGGACACATAAGCGCTGGCCGCTTTCTGTACCTGCCCCACTGCAATGGCCATATGCTCACGCTGCATATCCCGCGCCCGCTTAAGACGCAGATACCACCATTCTGGTGCCATCATGCGGAGGATCCCGGATTCAGCCTTACGCGTTTCCAGTTGCCCGCCATTAGCTTCATGTTCAGCCCAGTACGGCGGTTGATTGTTCAGCATCAGGGAACACGTGCATAAATGGCGGTAAGACTCCAGCGTACGGCGGCGCAGCTCTGCGGCATCGTCAGTGCTGCCTACAAACTGATCGGTAAAGTCATACAGTGACTGGGAGATCCAGCCAGATATCTGGCCAGCCAGTTTTTTGAGTTCCGGGCGGTCAAGTGACGGCAGTCGCTCCAGCGACTTACCGAAAGGAAGATCAAGTGCATCAGCGGCCAGTTTGTAACGTGCAGCCACTTTGCGCAGACGTGGCAATACATTCCCGCCGATAGTTTTGCGCAGGAACGTATTGGCACGGCGACGCCCGTCACGACCAGACAGCAGCTTTTCGTAACGGTTGCCGAAATACCCGGCTAACCAGTCGGGTATCTCATGCAGGTACTGGGAACGCCATTCATAATCCTGTGGGTTAACAGCCCACAGGCGGCGTTCGGTGATCGTCGCATCTGACGGGGTACTAGGCGCAAAGGTTTCACGCCGCCAGGCATTGACGGCATGGTGTTGGCCAGGCTCCAGCATATCAGCCACGGTTAACCCACTTCCGCCAGAAATCAATCAGGAAGGCCACAAGTACAGCCGTTACCAGTGGTAGCCAGAAAACCGCACTCAGAGTGATTAGCCCTAAGTCCTCAGCATCGTGATCAAATTCGTCCTGGCATTCGTCCCATAAGAGAAAGGCGAAAGTAATACAGGCAAACAAGGCATAAAAGCCGGTAATAATTTCCGTCATCATGCCACCACCGCCCGAACATCGATCGCAGGGTTAGCAGGTGACTTAAGAATCAGCTCAGCAGCCACTTTCTGGCTTGCCGCTGCTGCACCCACACTACGTGGCGCATTTACCCGAACAGCTTCAAATCCTGCATACAGGTAATGCACCATTTCCAGATCGCTGTTTGACGCGACAACCTTAATCCCACGCTCAGTCAGGCGGCGCAGCCTACGCGCCAGCCGTCCCTGATCCATGTGCGAAAAACCGCGCTCATGGTAAGCGGTGAAATTGTCGGTATCAGTCAGGTAAGGCGGATCACAATAAACAACGTCATGCCCGTCCCTTACCAAATCAAGCGTTTCTGAATAGTTGGCAGTAATGAACGTTGCACGTTTCGCTTTTTCTGCAAAAGCGCGGATTTCATCAGCAGGAAAGTAGGTTTTTTTGTACTTACCAAACGGAACATTGAACTGACCACGGCGATTGTATCGACACAGGCCATTGAAGCAGTGACGATTCAGATAAAGAAAACGCGCCGCAGCTTCCACAGATTCAGAACCAAAGTATTTGCCGGACTGATTGAAGGCATCACGCACCGCGTAATAGAAAATTGCCCTGTTTTCTTCATCACCTAATGAACCGGCAGAAAATAAAGCCTCCAGCTCAATGAGCAATGCATCAGTGTGATAAGCCATCGTCTTATACAGATTAACAAGGTCAGGATTCACATCAGCTATCAGATACTCGTCATAATCCGTATTCATCATGACAGCACAGGAACCGGCAAAAGGTTCTATCAGGCGCTTACCCTCCGGCAGATGGGGAAGCAACTGCGGCATAAGGCGGGCTTTGCTGCCCACCCACTTAAGCGGAGTTTTTACTGCCATGCTGCACCGCCTTTACTGCAAATCGCTGCGGCTTCTTCGCGGATTAACTCAATGATTTCCGTTGCGCTTAAACCTTCATTGGCTGCATGGGTGGCCAGCTTATCCAGACGGGTGGAACACAGATCAGCAGCAGCGGCTTTACCTTCCTGCGTGGCTTGGGTGAGCATAGCCAGCAGGTCAGTGCCTGATTTTGTTGCGGGTAAATCCTGACGTGTCATGTGCATTTTGGTTTCCTTAAGGCAAAAGAATCCCCGGCCACCTAAGCTGTGGCCCAAAAAAATCATGTTGTTAATTAGTGAAAAGCGGGTTGTACAGTGACGGCGGAATGGTTCGGTGCAGGAATAAGGTGCAGCTCGTACGTTGTCCGCCACCACTCCTGGATCAGTGCTTTAATTTCGCCAACACCCAACGCACCGGCCGTGTAGAAAATTGCACGGATCCCAGCCAGCGCTTCAATCTGTGCTTCTTTGCTTTCGGCCTCGCGGTACACGCAGCACCAGAAAGCGGCATTGATTGCCAGCCAGTGACGCGGATTAGTCATGTGCTCAGTGTCATTAAAGAAGAACGGATGCAGCGCAATGCGACCGTTTTTGCTGGTGCTTTTCTCTGCAAACGCCACGGCATAATTATGTGGAACGCCCCACACGGCCAGCTCAGCCCCTAACGATTTACCTTCAACGGAAATAATGGCCATCAGAGATTCCCCTGTTGTTGTAACTTATGGACGATATGAGGCGCGATAATCATCTGCGGACCCCGATTGTTATTGATTGGATAAACCCGCTTTATTGGACGGTTCGCGGTACTTTTAGAAAAATCACTGTCACGCAATGACCCGAATCCATTCATCGTCAGACGCGCACGGGAAATGCCGCAGCGCAGCTGAATCATTGCCCGGTAATCCAGACGCTCAAACAGTTCCCGCCAGCAGCATTTGCTTAAGTGGGCTTTGAATACACTCAAGCCAGAATTAACAGCGGCGGCATGGAGAACTACCCCGCGCCATTCCGGTGTTAATTTGTCCCACCAGTCAGCAGCCTCACTGCTGGTATTGAAGTATTTGCGGCGAATCTTTTTAATCTGATCCAGTCCGCGCTGTTGCTGTTCCTGACTAATTGCCATAGCGCCCCCCTATACACCTAACCAGGCGACGGACTTTTGTTGGCAAGAAACGTAAAACCACCCCGCCTTTCATTCGAACAGACTCATGCGCATTGAATTTATACGTGTGGCTAGGATTCCAGCGCTGACCGTTCGGCAGTTCTATCCAGCCCGTTGAACCACTTGGCCGTTGCATGGCTGGTGATTCTTTTTTGAGGTAAGTAACAAACGCTTTCATGGTGCTCCCTCACATCAAGCCGGTGGCGTTAGCCGTCACCAGATCCACCGCTGCGGCCAGAACAGGCGCAGACTGGATACGGCTTTCAACGGTATAAGCCAGCACGGATAAGCTACGGATTGCATCGCGAGCGCGATCCAGAATTTGTGTACGGCGGGCGGCGGTCATATGACCAGTTGATACGGCTTCCCCAGCAATTGCGCCCACACAGGCTGTGGCACTCAGTGCGCACAACTGCATGTTGCCTTCTGTGGCATTGTTCACTGGTACGGATGGAAGGCAGTTAATCTGCCCCAGCATTCCATCCAGTAAACGCGC
This sequence comes from Citrobacter sp. Cpo032, assembly GCF_030332975.1. Classification (NCBI taxonomy): domain Bacteria; kingdom Pseudomonadati; phylum Pseudomonadota; class Gammaproteobacteria; order Enterobacterales; family Enterobacteriaceae; genus Citrobacter; species Citrobacter sp. Cpo032. Next base: position 580,414 of record NZ_JAOWGU010000034.1, on the reverse strand, counting down.
ATCTTCGGTGTAATCCGTAATAGCTAAAAGCTCGTCACAGGTTAAACGGTGTGGCTGTGCTGGATTCAATTTGTTGCGCAGGATCTGCGGCCTCATGCCAACAGCAGCGGCCACATCTTCCAGATTGTGCTCAATCGCAAATGCTCGGCAAGCCGCATCAAAGTGCGCATGTTTGGAGGTTTGATAATCAAACATAGTCATTGCCCTCAGTCGGTCTCAAAATCGAACTAATTGATGGACACGTTGCAATCTGAGAGCGCATCGACAGTCATAGCCGCAATGTTGATCATAACTTTTTCGCGCTTTTTATCTTTGCGTAAGCGGTGCCGTATCAAGCGACCATCCGCTAGCATGTCATTGATTGTGTCAATTGATAGCCCAGTAAGTTCGCTATATTTTTCAATTGATACGGAAGGAACAGTCAACGTGATTGAAATGTGAGGAGTCATGATGCAAGATTCCTTTTTAAGTAAGTAAACCGTGTCTAGCGGTGTTCAATAGTGAAGACTCCAAATGAGCTTCAGCAGCAATATTACGTCTCATTTGGAGTTTGTCAACATGTAAGGTTCCAAAGGAGCATTAATGGATTTTAACAATGGTGGCCGTGAGGCTATTCTTCGTATGCTTGAGGCCTACGGAGTAAGTACTCGTAAGGCTCTTTGTGAGCGGCTTGGGATTTCAACAAGCACGATGAGCACCAGATGGATGAGAGACGTGTTCCCTGCTGACTGGATAATAAAGTGCTCAATTGAGACCGGAGTCCCAGTTGAGTGGCTTTCATTTGGAACTGGGAGTCCTAAGCCACCCCAAAAATCTTTAGGTATCCAATCAGCAAATGAAAATGTTCTTGCTGATTTGTTTTCCGTACCTCGAAAAAAAATCAAAGATGGGAAATTATTAGATTCAAATTTTTACCTACTCGACAAAGCGTTGGTGCCAGATTCTTTGCGAAAACCTATCGTAATCATGGATTCAGATCAGCTCTATTTAGCTGATCAACATTTTCACGAAGTGACCGATGGTAAGTGGGTGGTAGAGATAGAAGGGAAAGTGAGTATTAGAGAACTTACGAGAATACCTGTAGGAAGGGTCAAGGTTGGAGCACCCAATCCATGCCATTCATTTGAGTGCTTTATCAGTGAACTAAACCCAATTGCACGATGCCATTTTTACTTACTGGTCAATTTGAATTAAAACCGTTACTGACAAAGGAAATCGATATGTCACGAAGTTTTGCGGTCTGGGGGTGTAGGGATTATCATAGTAGTTCAGGCTCGACCTACAACTCTGAACATAAGAATTTCATTGAAGAGTTGCATATTAATTTTTGGAACATAAGCGCTCATAAATTTGGCTATTTAGATTTTGGCATCACATTCAAAAAGCCTGAAGATGAAACCATTGCTAAGCATGGGGCAATATGTATATTCCTACCATTCGAAAAAGAAAATAATTTTTTTTCTGATCTTAGTGAAAACCTTGAATCAAGCAGAGATCTCGTAACTGCAGTTTTCAATGAATACCTTATTGACACTAAAACAGTAGATGGTAGACATTTAAAATTAGTGCTCGCCAATAAAGGAGACTTAGTTGTTAATACTAAGTTATCATTTAGCGGCGGCGAGCTTGATCATAGAGTCAAGATAACAAAAATCCACAATGGCACCTTACTAGCCTTTAAACTCAAGGATTGTCTCTCTTCCGAAGATGCTTGCAATCACTATTTAAGATTCCGTGTCCAAATTAATAAAGAAGATATCGGTCTTTTAGTGAAAACATTTTACCCCAAAGATCTCTTCCTTAAGAGTAGTATTGAGCGGTCTGATATCATCGATTTTAGGGTTAATGAGCAAAGAAACCTGCCCTCCGAAATAGCCACAACTCTTGCTAGCGCCGCTTGTACCCCTTTGAAATGCCATATTTTTATAATCCGCGATATGGTTGATGACTGTTCCGCATCCGGTTCAAATTATAAAGGTTCAAGAATTTTAGAGTCTGAGACATGGACAAAATATTTTAGCAAAGGCGTATCTTTCGGGTCTCATGACCCAATGATATATCATTGGAAAATATCAAATGATATAAATTCGAGACTTAATGATTTTTCTGTCGTCGTAAAATTTAAAAACACGAAATCTAAACTAAGCAAAATATTTGCATACATTTTCTACGGCGCAGCAATAACATTTGTTATGAAATTTGTACCAACAGAAAGCTTAGATAAAAACCTATTTATTTACGGTTCACTATCGTTAATAGCATTATATATAATCGCACATTTCATTAAATTTAGAAAATGACTTTTCAATGAGACATGGAGATTAAAATGGAAAATTTAAAGCACATTAGTTTTAATGAAGTAAACTTTGACGATGCTTTTTTTGACTCATTGAAAGCTGACTATAAAGCTGGTTTTGTAGAATGGTTTCACAAAAAAGCAAAAGATCTAAGAGAAAAAGCATACGTGCTCTACAATGAGGATGATTCAATTGATGGATTCATGTATCTAAAAATTGAAGATGGCGAGGTTACTGATGTTAACCCTTCATTGGCTGATTTAAAACATCTCAAAATAGGGACCTTTAAGTTTAATACGAAAGGTACATTGCGAGGTCAACGTTTTTTGAAAAAGATATTTGACCACGCATTAAGTGAAAAAGTGAACGATATATATGTAACAGTTTTTGACAAGCATGATTACCTGATTAAACTTTTTTTAAATTATGGGTTTATAAAATACGGAAAAAAAGAATCTGAAAATGGTATTGAAAATGTTTTAGTAAGAGAAATGAGCACAGATGATCTCACTGGAGACCTTCTTGCCGACTATCCCTTCATCAACAACAGACATAAAGAAAACAAATACTTACTATCTATTTATCCAGATTTTCATACTCGTCTATTCCCAGACTCAAAACTTATAACTGAATCTCCAGATATTATTACTGACGTGTCTCACGCTAACAGTATAAGAAAAATTTACATCTGCGCCATGCAAGATGTAGCAAATATAAAAATGCATGACATTCTCGTAATTTATCGAACTTCAGATAAAAAAGGTCCAGCTCATTATCGTTCTGTTGCTACATCTCTATGTGTCGTAGAAGATGTTAGAGATATTTTTTCATTCCCAACAGAGCAAGATTTTATTAAATATTGTGCTCGGTATAGTGTATTTACCGAAACAGAATTGAGAAGTTTTTATAAAACAAAGAAATACCCCTATATTATAAGTTTTACATATAATCTTGCTTTACCGAAAAGAATCACTCGTGCTAAACTAATAGAAGACGTTGGTTTAAATCCACAAGCATATTGGGGTGTATTAAAATTAACCGACAGAGAATTTGACAACATTATTAAACTTGGTGCTGTAGATGAAAGTATTATTGTCAATTAAACCTGAATTTGTTGAAAAGATTCTTGATGGAACAAAAAAATTTGAGTTCAGAAAAGGAATCTTCAAAAATCCAGATGTTAAATCTGTGGTTATTTATTCAACAATGCCTGTAGGGATGATTGTTGCTGAGTTCGATATTGCTGATGTTATTGAAGATAAACCCAGCAATGTCTGGAAAAAAACCAGCCGTTATGCGGGTATCAGTAAACAATTTTTTGATTCTTACTTTCAAAGCAGGGATAAAGCCTTTGCGATTAAGATCGGTGATTTGAAAGTCTATGAACAACCACGTTTGCTAAGTTCATTAGGTGACAACATAACAGCACCGCAGTCATACCGATACCTATGATGTATAAGGTTCTTAACATCATACATTGACACTGTTTATACATACAGTAAAAATGCTCTCCAAAAGGAGGGCATTTTTTATGTCAGTACGAAAACTCACCACCGGAAAATGGATTTGTGAATGCTATCCCGCAGGTCGTAGCGGACGCCGCGTGCGTAGGCAGTTCGCTAGTAAAGGTGAAGCGTTAGCGTTTGAACGGCACATGATGGATGAGACTGAGGCGAAACCCTGGCTGGGCGAATCGGTAGACCGCCGGACGCTAAAAGATATCGTCGAACTCTGGTACAAGCTGCACGGAAAATCTCTGACCGCAGGCGAGCATGTTCACGACAAGCTGATCCTGATGGTCGATGCTCTCGGAAATCCCCTCGCCACTGATTTAACATCCAAAATGTTCGCGCACTATCGCGATAAACGCCTGACGGGTGAAATCTACTTTAGCGAAAAATGGAAGAAAGGAGCCAGCCCGGTAACTATCAATCTTGAGCAAAGCTATATGAGCGGAGTGTTTAGCGAGCTGGCACGACTTGGAGAATGGACTGCGCCAAACCCATTGGAGAACATGCGCAAATTCACCATCGCAGAAAAAGAGATGGCCTGGCTGACACATGAACAAATCACTGAGCTTTTGTGCGACTGCAAACGCCAAAGCCCCCTACTCGCCCTAGTTGTCAAAATCTGTCTGAGTACCGGTGCCCGCTGGCGCGAAGCTGTAAACCTGACTCGTTCTCAGGTTACAAAATACCGGATCACATTTGTCAGGACTAAGGGCAAAAAGAACCGCAGCATTCCAATCAGCAAAGAGTTGTATGAGGAAATCATTGCCTTGGACGGTTTCAAGTTCTTTACTGACTGCTACTTCCAGTTTTTATCTGTGATGGAGAAAACTTCTATCGTGCTGCCGCGCGGTCAGCTTACCCACGTTCTGCGCCATACGTTTGCAGCACACTTTATGATGTCAGGCGGTAACATCCTTGCTCTTCAGAAAATCCTTGGTCACCACGACATAAAAATGACCATGCGCTATGCTCACTTGGCCCCTGATCACCTTGAAACAGCGCTGCGCTTTAACCCATTGGCTACCCTACCAAATGGCGACAAAGTGGCGGCAGCGGTTGGCATTGCCCCGTAATCGCCACTCCTTATCACTAACCTAACTTATTGATTATCTTGTAACTCATTGTTTTCACTAACCCGTTTACATAAATGGGTTTTTTGTTGCCTGAAATTTGCGTTCATCGCCTTCCACCTCTGAAACGCCCCTCTAATTTGCAGCATGCCGGTTATGGCACATACTTTAAAACGGTGCTTTATCGGGGATGGGGGTTAGTCATGTTGCTTACTGGCAAAGTCGCAGTAATTTTTGGTGGCAGCGGGGCTATTGGTAGCGCGGTTGCGCAGGCCATGGCGCGCGAAGGAGCCCATGTGTGTCTGGGTGCTCGCAGCCAGGAAAAACTTGATCGGACGGCCAGTATTATCCGAACGGCAGGTGGTACAGTCGAAACCTTTATCACCGATGTACTTGACGAGCACAACGCATCGAAGGAAGTTACCCGCCTTGTAGAGCAAACCGGTGGAATAGATGTGGTGGTTAACACAACGGGATTTATGCACGAACAGGGCAAACGCATTGACGCATTATCCCTCTCTGAGTTTATGAGCGGCATCACCCCTTTCCTCTCGGCGCAGTTCAATATCGCTAAAGCCGTAACGCCGCACATGGGCGGCAATCGTGCGGGCGTCATTCTCAGCGTTGTTGCCCCCGCGGCCCCGATGGCGATGCCTGGTCATCTGGGTCATATTGTTGGTTGTGCAGGAACAGAGGCTTTTATTAAAGCGTTCGCCAGCGAGGTAGGACCGGCAAATATCCGGGTCGTCGGCGTGCGCTCGCATGCGATTGTGGATGCTGTTGCAGCTGGCTCCTATACCGGAGAAATTTTCTCCGCCAAAGCACAGTCAATGGGTTTAACCGTCGATCAATGGTTAGGGGGTGCGGCGCAAAGTACCATGCTCGCGCGCCTGCCTACGCTTGCACAAATCGCTGAGGTCATGACCTTTCTTGCTTCAGACCATGCCAGCGCCATGACCGCGACGGTGGTGAATATTACCGGAGGCGCTACGCACAGCTGACTGTCGCGGGTATCCCTGCAATACGCTCCACCATCAGCAAGATATCTTCTCGCTGCAGCGGTTTTTTGTCCGTGACAAAATGCAGCGTCATTCCTTCAATAAAAGCATCCAGCGCCCGCGCAGTAACCGGGTCAAACCATTGCTCCAGCGTTTGTTGGCTGCGTAGCATCCAGTTCTGCATCACCGTTTTCAACGCTGGTTTACGGCTGGCGAAAGCATACAGCTGATACATGAGCTCCATATTATCAGGCGTTGTGACCTGAGAGCCGTAAATCATATCGGTAATGGCATGGCAAGCCTGCGACGCATCCTTAACGTCGGCAAAAAAGTCCTGATACTGCAACAGCATCCTGTCAGTAAAACGGCCAAATGCCTCCATCAAAAGCTCATCAATTCCCGAAAAGTAATAGGTCATAGAACCCAGTGGCACCTCGGCAATCATAGCGATTTTACGATGTGTAACCCCATGAATACCATGGGTTATTACTGCATCCAGAGTCGCCTGAACTATTTTTTCCCGCCGCTGCGGATCGTTTGCACGTCGCACTACATTTCCTCTTCTTGCATTTGTGTACAAATGTACACAGTCTTGCTAATGTTGTCTCCTTCCCTCTTTTCTTTGGCTCGAATTCATGACTGGCATCTCATCACGCAAAGCCTTAAGACGTCGCACCTGGGCGCTGTTCACGTTCTTCTTTTTACCAGGATTATTAATGGCCTCCTGGGCAACGCGTACCCCTGCCATCAGAGATATCCTCTCCATCTCCACTGCCGAAATGGGCGCGGTGTTGTTTGGGCTCTCTATTGGTTCGATGAGTGGCATACTTTGTTCGGCCTGGCTGGTGAAACGATTTGGCACGCGTAAGGTGATTCGCACCACCATGTCTTGTGCAGTCCTCGGAATGGCGATCCTCAGCGTAGCGCTCTGGCTGCATTCCGCATGGCTTTTCGCGTTTGGCCTGGGCGTATTTGGCGCCAGCTTTGGTGCGGCAGAAGTTGCCATCAACGTCGAAGGTGCGGCAGTTGAGCGCGAAATGAACAAAACCGTGCTGCCGATGATGCACGGTTTTTACAGCCTGGGAACGTTGGCAGGGGCTGGAGTTGGAATGATGCTTACCGCCTTCAGCGTCCCGGCTACCGCGCATATTATTTTGGCTGCAATGGTTGCTATCACACCTATTTTCATCGCCATCAAAGCTATTCCTGACGGCACGGGCAAAAATGCCGCTGACGGTTCTCACTCCGGTGAAAAAGGACTGCCTTTTTATCGTGATATCCAGCTATTGCTGATCGGCGTTGTAGTGCTGGCGATGGCATTTGCTGAAGGTTCCGCCAACGACTGGCTTCCACTGTTAATGGTGGACGGACATGGATTTAGCCCGACATCAGGCTCGCTGATTTATGCCGGTTTTACGCTGGGTATGACCGTTGGGCGATTTACCGGTGGCTGGTTCATCGACCGTTACAGCCGCGTTGCGGTGGTGCGCGCCAGTGCGCTGATGGGCGCTCTCGGGATTAGCCTGATTATTTTTGTCGACAGCTCCTGGGTGGCCGGTGTGTCCGTTATTCTGTGGGGACTCGGCGCATCGCTCGGTTTCCCGCTGACCATTTCAGCCGCCAGCGACACCGGCCCCGATGCCCCAACCCGCGTCAGCGTTGTGGCGACCACCGGCTATCTGGCGTTCCTTGTTGGACCGCCGCTGCTGGGCTATCTGGGTGAACACTATGGCCTGCGCAGCGCTATGCTGGTGGTGCTGGCGCTGGTGCTTGTCGCCGCCGTCGTCGCGAAAGCGGTAGCGAAACCGGATCTCAAAAATACTACGGTGATGGAGAACAGCTAATGAGTATCAAATTAATTGCGGTCGACATGGACGGCACATTTTTAAGCGACCAAAAAACCTATAACCGTGAGCGCTTTATGGCGCAATACCGCCAGATGAAAGAACAAGGGATCCGCTTTGTGGTCGCCAGCGGCAACCAATATTATCAGTTGATTTCCTTTTTCCCCGAACTGGCCAATGAGATCTCATTTGTCGCCGAAAACGGCGGTTGGGTGGTCAGTGAAGGAGAAGATGTCTTTAACGGCGAACTGGCTAAAGACGATTTCCATGCCATCGTAGATCATCTGCTGACCCGCGCCGATATCGACATTATTGCCTGTGGTAAAAACAGCGCCTATACGTTGAAACAGTACAGCGATGAGCATAAGAACGTTTCCGCCATGTACTATCATCGTCTCGAATTTGTAGATAATTTTGACAATCTTAACGACGTTTTCTTCAAGTTCGGGCTGAATATTTCCGACGACCGAATTCCACAGGTACAGGCCGATCTCCACGAGGCGATTGGCGATATTATGGTACCGGTGCATACCGGCTACGGCAGCATCGACTTAATAATACCCGGCGTGCATAAGGCTAACGGTCTGCGCCTGCTGCAACAACGCTGGAATATTAACGACGACGAGGTTGTTGTGTTTGGCGATGGCGGAAATGATATTGAGATGCTGCGTCAGGCGGGATTTAGTTTCGCAATGGCCAACGCTCACGAACCGGTTGTCCAGGCGGCAAAATATCGTGCAGGCTCGAACAACGAAGAGGGCGTGCTGGATGTTATCGACCGCGTGTTAAAGAATGAAGCACCGTTTACGTATTAACGGCTCAGCACAGACGGCAACAAAATGATGGCATGATCTATTCATAATCCGCCTCAAATTAACCCGCTGGATTATTACTTCCAGTGAATATTTCAGGCGAGCGGATCATGAAGAAAAGTGTACTGATGGCGACATTGTTGCTGGGCTTTGCGGGGACAACATTTGCACAGAGCGTTACCGTTGATGTCCCCAGCGGTTATAAAGTGGTGGTAGTGCCCTCTTCCGTCAGCGTCCCGCAGGCGGTCAGCGTAACGACCGCACCACAAACGGTATATGTTGCTCCAGCGCCTGCTCCGGCCCCTGTCTATCGCGCACATCCTTATGCGCGACATGTGGCAAGCGTCGGTGAAGGGATGGTTATCGAACATCAGATTGACGACCACCACTAAGTTGTCGCCAGGCCCAGACAACCGTAATACTGGTCAGTTAAGATCTTTGGTGAGCGGTAGGACGGATAAGGCGTTTACGCCGCCATCCGGCAATTTGCTACAGGCCGCCGGATGGCGCTTCGCTTATCCGGCCTACCGCGTGATTCTATTATCAACATAATGATGAATTTATCGGCGTCATTATGCTTATCTGCGCTGGATTGCGGACAACCGGGCCTTAACCTTCCCGGGAATTCCCTACCCGTTTATCTTTCAGGAAGATAACCATCAAAATCAGCCACAGTACGCCGCTTGCCAGATTGAACAGGCTGAACAAGCCGTTCCCTCCCAGCAGATACGCGTGTTTGCTCAACTCAATACCGACGGTAAAAATCAGCATCTGCAACATACCCATTGCGGCAGAAACGGTCCCCTTACTCATTTCGCTGGCAAACAGCGTCAGGCGCACCAGCCCCGCATTCGCCACGCCAATGCCAAACGCATAGATACTCAAACCTGCCGTCATCCATAGATATGCATGAGATGACACTACCGTGGCCGCAGCAGCAATAATCAGGCCAACGGCGATTGGCCAGCCGCCCATGATAATTAGCGAACGCACGGTTTTTCGCGAAGTCAGACGCGCCAGCACCAGGTTACCGGCAATCAACGCGCCAAAAATCGGCACCTGCAACAGACCATATTCGTAGCTGCTGAGATGTTCACCACTGATGATAATAATCGGGGACTGCGCAATCCACGCCAGTAACGGCAGGCTGACAAAACCCAACGCCAGTGCGCCTGCAACGAAACGTACGTTCCTCAGCACCAGCTTATAATCCTTGCCCAGCTCTTTAATGGACAGCTTTTCACCAAGCCGGGTTGCCGTTTCCGGCATCGCGCGTTGCAGACCAAAAAAGGAGATGGCCGCCAGAGCAGCAAACAGGATAAACATCCCTTCCCACGGCAGAACATGTACCCAGGCTGCGCCTACCAACGGACCCAGCAGTGGCGCAATCAGCGCCACGTTTGCCATCAGCGCAGTAATTTTTATGCAGACCGCTTCTTCAAAGGATTCCTGAATGGCGGCGTAACCCACCGCACCAATAAAGCACAGGCTTATCCCCTGCAAAAAACGCAGGAAGGTAAATTGCTCAATATTCTGTGCAAGCAGGGTTGCAAGGCAGGTAACGATGAACCAGATCACGCCGGTTAACATTACCGGGCGACGACCAATACGGTCCGACAGCGGTCCTAACAACCACTGCAAAAACATGCCGCCTGCCAGATAGGCGGTCATGGACGTAGGTACCCAATCTAATCCGGCGTTATATTGCGCCACCACCGCCAACATTCCGGGCTGGATCATATCGTTGCCGATATAAGTGGAGAATTCGTAAAGCACCAGACAGAGCGGGAAAAGTAATGCCTGACGCCCCAAACGGACGCCTGAAGATAAACGGTTCTGCATGCAATCTCTTAACTATAGAAAAATCGCGCAAAGTGTAATAAATGCGCCGTACTGGTGATAGTGAATTATGTGATTTGAAAGCAAAATGCGCACATTTTTACACTCATTTGCTCAAGAACATTTTGCTTTAAGGTTAATTTAAGTTGAGACCGCTATCATGCTCAATAAGTCTCATTAATTGTCTTAAAAATCGTCATTTAACAGGCAAATAAGACAAGACCGCTTTTTATCCCGTGGAAGCAATTTTATGCTCTCCCCAAATGGGTCTATTTAACGATTACACTGAGTCTGGACGTTATGCTGGAAAATCTGAACAATTCGCTTTTTTACTTGATCAATGCAACACCGGACTCTGAGCAATGGGCAATTTCGCTCGCCATTTTCATTGCCAAAGATCTGATCAGCATTGTGCCGCTGTTAGCCGTTGTGCTCTGGCTTTGGGGACCTCGTGGTCAGGTTACGCTCCAGCGCCAGTTGGTCATCAAAATGGCCATTGCGTTGGTAGTCGGTCTGACGATTTCTTGGCTGATGGGGCATCTTTTCCCCCACGATCGTCCGTTCGTTAACCACATCGGCTATAACTTCCTGCACCATGCGGCAGATGACTCTTTCCCGAGCGACCACGGTACGGTTATCTTTACCTTTGCTCTGGCCTTCCTGTTCTGGCATCGCTTGTGGACGGGTGCTCTGCTGATGGTTGTCGCCGTGGCGATTGCCTGGTCACGAGTTTACCTTGGCGTTCACTGGCCGCTGGATATGCTGGGCGGATTACTGGCCGGGTTGATCGGCTGTCTGAGCGCCCAGATGATCTGGCAACGGTTCGGCACAACCTTGTACCTCGGCCTGCAGACGTGCTATCGCACCTGCTTCGCTCTCCCCATCCGTAAAGGTTGGGTACGTGACTAACCCGCGGTAAAAAGAGTAGTATTAAGCGCGAAACTAAGCACTTATTCTATTCTCCAGGGGAACTATGGAAACTCGACGCGACGAGCGTATTGGTCAATTACTGCAGGCGCTGAAACGCAGCGATAAATTACACCTCAAAGAAGCCGCGACGTTGCTGGGCGTATCTGAGATGACCATTCGTCGCGACCTGAATAATCATGATGCTCCCGTCGTGCTGCTCGGGGGCTATATTGTTCTGGAACCCCGCAGCGCTAACCACTATTTAATCAGCGATCAAAAATCCCGTCTGGTTGATGAAAAGCGTCGCGCTGCCCAGCAGGCGGCGAGTCTCGTGCAGGCGCATCAGACCATCTTTTTCGATTGCGGTACGACCACGCCGTGGATCATTGAAGCGATCGACAATGAACTGCCCTTCACCGCAATCTGCTACTCGTTGAATACGTTTCTGGTGCTGCAGGAAAAACCGCAGTGCCGCGTCATTCTGTGTGGTGGTGAATTCCATGCCAGTAACGCGATTTTTAAACCACTCGATTTCCAGGAAACGCTGAACAACCTCTGTCCGGATATCGCCTTTTATTCTGCGGCAGGTGTTCACATCGAAAAAGGCGCGACCTGTTTTAATCTGGAAGAACTGCCGGTGAAGCACTGGGCGATGTCGATGGCGCAGCATCACGTTTTGGTGGTCGATCACAGCAAGTTTGGCAAGGTGCGACCTGCGAGGATGGGGGACTTGAAACGCTTTGATACCATCATCAGTGATAACCGCCCTGACGATGAGTTTGTTGAGTACGCTAAAGCGCAACGTATCACGCTGAAGTACTAACAGATACTGCCGGACGGCGATTGCGCCATCCGGCAATAAATAAGATTACGAGAACCAACCACCAAACCACTGGTGGAATTTCATCATCACAAAGTCCCACATGCGGCTAAAGAAACCACCCTCTTCCACATCTTCCATCACCATCAACGGACGCTGCTCAATGGATTTCCCGTTCAACTGGAAGTCGATAGTGCCCACAACCTGACCTTTCTTCAGCGGTGCAGTTAGCTGTGGTTCAGTCAGGGTAAAGCTGGCCTTCAGGTTTTTGAGCTGGCCACGCGGAATGGTCACAGAACCCCCTTCTCCGGCGCCCAAATTCACTTCACTCTTATCGCCAAACCAGACGCGCTGGGTGACGAAAGTCGCATCCGGCTTGATCGGCGTAACGGTTTCAAAGAAACGGAAGCCCCAGGTCAGCAGTTTTTCTGACTCATTGAAACGAATGCGGTCGGTTTTTGCTCCCAGCACCACGGAGATCAGGCGCATATCGCCTTGGGTCGCAGAGGCCACCAGGTTGTATCCCGCCCCGGCAGTGGTCCCGGTTTTCATACCGTCCACGTTCAGGTTGGTGCTCCACAACAGACGGTTGCGGTTCGGCTGGCGGATTTTATTGAAGGTAAATTCTTTCTCTTTGTGAATAGCGTACTCTTCCGGCACATCGTGGATTAACGCCTTCCCGAGCAACGCCATATCACGTGCGGTACTGAACTGTCCTGCCGCATCCAGGCCGTGTACCGTCTGGAAAGTCGTGTTGGTCAGCCCCAGTTTTTTCGCATAGCCGTTCATCAGGCCAATAAAGGATTCCTGACTGCCGGCAACGTAATCAGCGAGTGCAATACAGGCATCGTTACCTGACTGAATGATAACGCCTTTATTCAGATCGGACACCGCAACCTGATCGCCGGGCTTGAGGAACATGACCGACGAACCGCGCAGGGCTGGATTACCGGTCGCCCAGGCGTCTTTGCCCACGGTGACCATGTCGTTGAGGTTAATTTTTCCGGCCTTCAGCGCCTGCCCAACCACATAGCTGGTCATGATTTTGGTCAGACTGGCAGGGTCCAGTTTCTCATCAGCATTACCTTCAGCCAGCACCTTACCACTGGCGTAATCCATCAGAATCCACGCGCGCGCGTCCACGCTCGGCGGGGCCGTCGGTTGCTCCGCCGCCTGTACGGTCGGTGCCAAAAGGATTAAGAGTGCAGAACCTGCAGCAAAGCTGCGAAGTGAAGAGAAGTATTGCGTCATAAATGCCACCCGAGTATCCATTCCAAAAAACCACGTCATACCACACAGTGTTTACACAAAACCGGCCAAGCGACCTCGACCAACCCATGCAGAAAAAGTCTGATGGATGACGTGTAAAATAAGTGCGGTGAGTAATAACGCACTAACGAGCTTAAAGAAACCGTAAGTTGGTAAAGTTTTTAAAGTTTATGCAATAACGCCGCGGTGCGCTGCTCCTGGCACGATTTTTTTAGACTTTGTTGCGTAAATATTAGGTTTACCCCACCATGTGAGCTAGTCAGATGGCATCTGCAGCCATAAAGCTGCTCAATTAATTTGCGGGGTTACTATGATTACACTGTGGGGTCGCAATAACTCGACCAACGTAAAAAAAGTATTGTGGACGCTCGAGGAACTGGAACTGCCGTATAACCAAATTCTGGCGGGCGGACAGCATGGCGGTAACCGCGATGCCGACTATCTGGCACTGAACCCGAACGGACTGGTCCCGCTGCTACGCGATGATGAAACAGACGTTGTTCTGTGGGAATCCAATACCATTGTCCGCTATCTGGCCGCTCAGTACGGACAAAAACGTTTGTGGATTGACGCCCCGGCCGCGCGCGCAGTCGGTGAAAAATGGATGGACTGGGCAAATCAGACGCTAAGCCCTGCGCATCGGGTTATCTTATTTGGTCTGGTCAGAACACCTGCCGATCAGCGCGATATGGCGGCCATTGAGGCAAGTAAGCAAGTTTGCGAGAACCTGTTTGCCATTCTGGATAACGCGCTGGCAGACCAGCCATGGTTCTCCGGCGCTGAATTTGGCACCGCGGATATCGCTGTGGCACCGTTCATCTATAACCTGTTCAACGTTGGTCTGAGCTGGACCCCGCGCCCGTATCTGGAACGCTGGTATCAACAACTGACCGAGCGCCCGGCGTTTCAAAAAATCGTGATGATCCCGGTCAGCTAACCAAATCAGGGACTCACTTTCAGTAATTCCCCGTCGGACTCGTCGGTTAACACGTACAAATAACCGTCTGGTCCGACTCGCACATCACGGATCCGCTGCCCCCTTTCCTGCAACAGACGACCATCCTCAGTGACCGTATTCCCTTTAACGCTCAGCACGATCACTTCTTTATCTTTCAACGCGCCGATGAACAACTTCTGCCGCCACTGCGGGAAGGTATCGCTATTGTAAAAAGCCATTCCACTAACCGCCGGCGACTTTTCCCAGTAAAAGATGGGTTGTTCCGTGCCAGCAACAATTTGACCTTTTGCTTCGGGAATTTTCAAACCACTGTAGTTAACACCCCAGGTCGCGATAGGCCAGCCGTAGTTTTTCCCTTTCTCGGGGATATTGATTTCATCGCCTCCGCGTGGACCATGCTCATTGAGCCACAACACATCACTCCACGGATTCATCGCCATACCCTGCGGGTTGCGGATGCCATACGACCAAATCTCTGCCCGCGCTCCTGCCATGTTCACAAACGGATTATCCGGCGGAATTTTTCCCTCGTCGGTCAGTCGGACTAATTTACCCTGCAATTTATCCAGGTCCTGGGCGGTAGCGCGTTGATTATTCTCCCCCAGGCCAATAAACAGATAACCGTTACCATCAAATACCAGACGTCCACCAAAATGGTTTCCGGTGGAAAGCTTTGGCTGTTGGCGAAAAAAGGTCTGAAATCCTTGCAGATGTTTGAGATCGTCACTCAATCGCCCGTAGCCTACCGCAGTGCCCGCTTTGCCTTCGCGGTCGGCTTCAGCGAAGCTTAGCCATACCCGGCGAGATTGTGCAAAATCCGGTGCTAACGCCACATCAAGCAGTCCTCCCTGACCATTTGCCCAAACTTTGGGTACGCCGGTCAGCGGGTCGGAAAGCCCTTTATCAGGCTGCCAGAGTCGAAGCTGTCCACCTTTGAGCGTAATGAGCATACCGCGGTTATCGGGTAAAAAAGCCAGTGACCATGGGTGATCGAGTTTAGTTTGCAGCACTTCCACTTTTACCGCGGCGGCATAAGTGGAAAATAGCGCAAGTGGAATAGCACAGAGAAAGAGTCGACGCATAACACCTCCTTAATGGCTCTGCATAAAGCGTAGCCAGCAAGGGGAATTATCCCGCTACATTTACATAATCTTGACGAAAAGGGGGAGCGCCCTCCCCCTGATTCAGACGTGTTCCAGCGTTGGGTAAGATTGCAAACTCTGGATACTTAGCGTCAGCGTTGTCAGGCAGTTTTCCAGTTTCTCTGCGTTAACGGCGATAAACGTTGGACAATCGTGATGTCCACTCATAAGACAAACAGCGGCGGCGGCTAACGCCCCTTCAGCACGATGAAGGGCATTCCACTCTTCCTGATCAAGATGCATACCGTGAAGCTGTGATTGCTCGTGCAATTCGCGATTCAGTGCAAAAAAAACATCACGCAGGCGATCGCTCTCGCTAACTGACATGTAGCCTTTCGCTTTTCTCAACTGCAGATAAGCGGCAAGTTCGATACGGGCGTTTATCAATTTGTTGAGAAGATCGGTTCTCAGTCTGTCAACAACCATACTTTGTTCCTCCTCTTTCCAACTATGGTGCAACTTAATAGTATGGTTGTTTTTTGAACAAATAGATGTCCTACATCAATAAAGCCCAATTGATTAACATAATTTACAATGTTACAACTTCATCCGGTACGCTTATCGAAAGCGCCCAGTGTCTGACTCGCCTGACTTTTTTTGCTATACCTGATGTGGTTACTGCCATGGTGTTGATGATGAGGGGTCTATGTCGAAAGCAAATGATGCAGAAAAGATACGCACACTATCAAAAATAGATCTCAATCTGCTGACCATTTTCTGTTTGATCTATAGCGTGGGTAGCATTTCCAGAGTCGCTGACATGCTGAACATCTCACCTTCCGCCGTCAGCCAGTCATTAAGAAAACTGCGCGAAATGATGGGGGATAATCTGTTTGTCCGTAGCGGGAATGCACTGTTACCGACGGTCTATTCTGATGAACTGTATGATAATACAATCCCAATTATCGATAAGCTGTCAACGCTGATGCCGCTTTCCACGCCTGCCACCAAAAAAAGGTTAACGCTTTATACGGAATCTTTTATTTCCCCTATCGTTATTCCAGATGTCACCGCCAGAATAATCGAGACTGACGCCGATATCAGCCTCCTGCACCTTACCGCCGACCTGAATGAACAGAGTATTATTGAACTGCTGAATATGCGTCAGGCAGATGCCGTTTTTTCTACCTTTTCTGTAGAGTCAGCAAGTCTTTCATGCCAGAAAATATGCGATATGCGCCTGGTGCTTGCGGCCTCGCAGAATAATTCTTTATATGGTAACACCATCAGTGAAGCGCAATTCAGAAACGCTAACCTGGTCGGTTACAATACTAAGAATGAGAAAATCATTTATCATCGCAGTATTGTAGATAAAAAATTTAGAACCGGAGAACGCTGCCTGCTTACCTCATCGTTTACGGCGATTCTGACGATTGTGTCCAATACACATTGTTTAGGGGTAATCCCGGAAAAGGTATTTGAAACACACGCTCACCTGTATGGACTAAAAAAAATAAACACTCCGTTTCCCTTGCCGCAATTTAGCGTGTTTGCCTCATCGCGCAAAGAAAGTAATACCCACAAAATCCTCTCACCTATTCTGGCTGATTTGCAAACAGCCTCCCTGTTATGAAAACCAGAGAGGCTGAGCGTTAGAAATACTGGCTACACGCGTATTTTTGCTATGCGCCAGATATGGTCGGCATATTCCTGAACCGTTCTGTCCGACGAGAAATACCCCATGTTAGCAATATTATGCATGGTTTTTGTCGTCCACTCCCGGGGAGTACGATACAACTCGTCCACCGCATCCTGACAATCTACATAGCTGCGGTAATCTGCCAACACCTGATAGTAGTCGCCGAAGTTAATCAATGAATCCAACACCTCCCTATAACGCCCTGGCTCCTGCGGACTAAACATCCCCGTACCGATTTGCGTCAGCACCTGATGAAGTTCCTCATCCTTTTCAAAGATGTGCCTCGGGTCATAGCCATCACGTCGCAGAGTTTCAACCTGATTCGCCGTATTGCCAAAGATAAAGATGTTATCTTCCCCAACGTATTCGCGCATTTCGATATTCGCACCGTCGAGCGTACCGATAGTGAGCGCACCATTCATACCGAATTTCATATTGCTGGTCCCAGAGGCTTCCGTCCCGGCCAGGGAAATTTGCTCTGACAGATCGGCTGCCGGAATAATTAGCTGAGCGAGACTGACGCTGTAATCCGGGATAAACACTACTTTCAGTTTGCCGCCAATCTGCGGATCGTTATTGACTAACTGCGCCACATCGTTAATCAAGCGAATAATTTGTTTTGCCATGTGATAAGAGGAGGCTGCTTTTCCGGCAAAGATATTCACTCGCGGTACCCAGTTGGCATCCGGCGCGGCTTTAATTCGGTTATAGCGTGTAATAACGTGGAGCACATTCATGAGTTGCCGCTTGTACTCGTGGATGCGTTTCACCTGCACATCAAACAGCGCATCAGGATTCACCACCACACCATAGTGGGTGGCAATATGGTGCGCCAGTCGCTGCTTATTTTTACGTTTCGCACGATGCACAGCCTCATTCACCGACGGATAATCTATAAACTGCTTCAGCTCGCCCAACTGCATTAATTTAGTCCGCCAGCTGTCACCGATATTTTCGTCCAGCACTTTGGCAAGCGGTGGATTCGCCAGCGCCAGCCAACGACGCGCAGTCACACCATTGGTTACGTTGGTGAAACGCAGGGGAAAAATATTCGCAAAATCTGCAAACAGTGATTCGGTCATCAGTTTTGAATGCAATGCCGACACGCCGTTTACCTTATGACTGACAACTACCGCCAGCCAGGCCATACGCACCACACGACCATTGGACTCATCAATTAACGACACACGTTTTAGCAGATCGCTGTCATTACGATAACGTTCCTGTAAGGTCTTCAGAAAACGATCGTTAATCTCAAAAATAATCTGCAAATGGCGCGGCAAAATTCGACTTAGCATTTCTACTGGCCAGGTCTCCAGCGCCTCACTCATCAACGTATGGTTGGTATAAGAAAAAATCTGACAAGTCACGTCAAACGCGTTATCCCAACTAAACTGATGATGATCAATCAATAAACGCATCAACTCAGGGATCGCCAGTACCGGATGCGTATCATTAAGGTGAATCGCAATTTTATCGGCCAGATTGTCGAAAGTTTTGTGCAACTGATAATGACGACTCAGAATATCCTGAATCGTCGCCGAGGCCAGGAAATAGGCCTGGCGTAAACGCAATTCACGCCCCGCATCGGTGGAATCATCCGGGTACAAAACCCGCGAGATACGATCGAAGTGGTATTTGTTTTCCACTTCAGTAGCAAAGTCGTCCTGCTGATTCAGTTTGCCCGCATTAACTTCGCTATTCACCTGCACGTTCCACAAGCGCAACGTATTAGTCGTGTCCGTCGCATAACCTGGAATAATTTGATCATGCGCCACGGCCAGAATATCCTCGGTTTCAAGCCAGCGGGTTTTATTTCCTTCCTGTTGAACACGCCCGCCAAAACGTACTTTATAATGCGTATTATGACGTTTAAACTCCCAGGGATTACCGTATTCCAGCCAATAATCGAGCGACTCTTTTTGTACACCGTTAACGATATTTTGTTTGAACATACCGTAGTTATAACGAATACCGTATCCACATCCCGGCAACCCAAGCGTCGCCAGTGAATCAAGGAAGCAGGCCGCCAGACGACCGAGACCACCATTACCTAATCCGGGATCGTTTTCTTCGTCAATCAGTTCTTCCAGTTCAAGTCCCATCGCCTCCAGCGCGCTTCTGACTTCATCATAAATACCTAAAGAGAGCAATGCATTGGATAGCGTACGACCAATTAAAAATTCCATCGACAGATAATATACCTGGCGCGCATCCTGAGAGAATTGCGCCCGATTAGAACGGTGCCAGCGCTCGACCATCCGATCGCGTACCGCATATAACGTCGCATTAAGCCACTCCCGTTTCGTGGCGATTGCGGGATCTTTGCCAATTATGAATAAAAGTTTATTAGCAATATCATCTCTAAGTTTATCAACATCAGAGTCCGTGACGACCGGAAGTGGCGAAATATACATATTAACGTTACCTTTCAAATTTTGCAGGATGGTAATAGACAGGTGAATTATTTAAAGTTTGGGTACGTGAGCGTTAGCTTTTTGTCGAATATTTTCATGACTGGCGATAAACGTTAATTCTGTCATTAATACACGCCAACTTAAGCCTGTGGCAAGCGAGATATAATATAAACTCACACCATTAGCATAAAGAGTTTTAGCCATTTCAAGTTTCGACTTCAAAACAATATCTTTCAAATTTAACCTCATTAGTAACGCTCGACGAGATTAAATTTACGATAATGAGTGCCTATAGCCAAGAAGCGGCACTTAAAGCCGGAATTAGACTCACTAAACACCTTTCACTGACCGATCTACTCTTTATAGGTATCGCTCTTTATTCTCTCCGTCTTATGCTGATCAGATATAGATGTACCGTGAAGGCATCTGTATAATCCCCCGATTACGAGCAATGTACAGTATAAGAAAATGGCAAAAATTGGTTTTATATCACTAGGTTGTCCGAAAAACCTCGTCGATTCTGAGCGCATCCTGACCGAACTTCGTACCGAAGGCTATGATGTTGTGCCAAGCTACGACGACGCGGATATGGTTATCGTTAATACCTGCGGCTTTATCGACAGTGCGGTTCAGGAGTCCCTGGAAGCAATTGGCGAAGCGCTGAACGAGAACGGTAAGGTGATCGTCACCGGCTGTCTGGGCGCGAAAGTCGATCAGATCCGTGAAGTCCACCCGAAGGTGCTGGAAATCACCGGGCCGCATAGCTATGAACAGGTTCTGGAGCACGTTCACCACTATGTGCCAAAACCAAAACACAACCCGTTCCAGAGTCTGGTTCCTGAGCAGGGCGTCAAGCTGACTCCTCGCCATTACGCCTATCTGAAGATTTCCGAGGGCTGTAACCACCGCTGCACGTTCTGCATTATTCCCTCCATGCGCGGCGATCTGGTGAGCCGTCCGATTGGCGACGTCCTCAGCGAAGCCAAGCGTCTGGTCGATGCGGGCGTGAAAGAGATTCTGGTAATCTCTCAGGATACCTCTGCGTACGGTGTAGATGTGAAGCATCGTACCGGTTTCCATAACGGCGAGCCGGTCAAAACCAGCATGGTTGATCTGTGCGAACAGTTATCAAAACTGGGGATCTGGACGCGCCTGCATTACGTCTACCCTTACCCGCACGTTGATGATGTGATCCCGCTGATGGCGGAAGGCAAAATCCTGCCGTATCTGGACATCCCGTTACAGCATGCCAGCCCGCGTATTCTTAAACTGATGAAACGCCCGGGCTCCGTGGACAGACAGCTGGCGCGCATCAAGCAGTGGCGTGAAATCTGCCCTGAACTGACGTTGCGATCCACTTTCATTGTTGGTTTCCCGGGTGAAACGGAAGAAGACTTCCAGATGTTGCTCGACTTCCTGAAGGAAGCGCGTCTGGATCGCGTGGGCTGCTTTAAATACAGCCCGGTAGAAGGCGCTGGCGCTAATGACCTGCCGGATCAAATCCCGGAAGAGGTGAAAGAAGAACGCTGGAACCGCTTTATGCAATTGCAGCAGCAGATCTCTGCTGAACGTTTGCAAGAGAAAGTGGGCCGCGAGATTCTGGTTATCGTTGATGAAGTTGACGAAGAAGGCGCAATTGGTCGTAGCATGGCTGATGCTCCAGAAATCGACGGCGCGGTATACCTGAATGGTGAAACCAAGGTGAAACCTGGCGATATCATCCGCGTGAAGGTCGAAAACGCAGATGAATACGATCTGTGGGGCACCCGCGTTTAATTAGCGTAACCCAACGTAGGCCGGATAAGGCATTTATGCCGCATCCGGCAATGCCTGATGGCGACGCTGAAGCGTCTTATCAGGCCTACTGTTTACCCTTTTATCTTCGGGTCCAGCGCGTCACGCAGACCATCTCCCAGTAAGTTAAACGCCAGCACAGTCAGGAATATCGCTACCGCCGGGAAAATCGCCACGTGCGGTGCGATCACCATATCAGCGCGCGCTTCATTAAGCATTGCCCCCCACTCCGGCGTCGGCGGCTGTGCGCCTAATCCCAGAAATGACAGGCTCGCGGCAGAGATGATCGACGTGCCAATTCGCATGGTAAAAAAGACCACGATCGATGAGACCGTTCCAGGCAGAATATGGTTGAAGATGATGGTCGCATCGCTGGCACCAATACTACGCGCAGACTCAATAAACGTCTGTTGCTTCAGCACCAGCGTATTCCCACGCACCAGGCGCGCGAAGGCTGGAATGGAGAAAATGGCCACGGCAATGATCACGTTAGCAATACCGCTGCCCAGCACAGCGACCACGGCTATCGCCAGCAATATCCCCGGAAAGGCGAACAGCACATCGCAGATTCGCATGATCAGTCGATCCCACCAGCCTTCGTAGTACCCCGCCAGCAGACCCAGAACCGTACCAATCGCCGCGCCAATAAATACGGCAAAGACCCCTGCCGCCAGCGAGATTTGCGCCCCAACCAGCACGCGGCTAAAGATATCCCGTCCCAGTGAGTCAACGCCAAACCAGTGCAGCATCGATGGCCCGTCATTCAGACGGTCATAATCGAAGTAATTCTCGGCATCAAATGGCGTCAGCCAGCGGGCAAAAATCGCTACCACGATCAGGAGCAATACAAACAGCCCAGCGACCATCGCCATGTGCTGTCGACGGAACCGACGCCAGAACTCATGCCACGGTGTGCGTATCTGCTCTGGCTTAACAAGGGGCATCGCATTTAAAATCGCCTGTCGGCGCCAGTTAAAAAATCGCATCCTTACTTGTACCTGATAGCCGGATTAATGGCAGCGTAGAGCACATCCACCACTAAGTTAATAAGAATAAATTCCAGAGAAAACAACAGCACCTCGGCCTGAATCACCGGGTAGTCGCGCATTTCGACGGAGTCCACCAACAGCCGCCCAAGCCCGGGCCAATTGAACACCTTCTCAACCACGATTGAACCACCAAGCAAAAAGCCAAACTGTAGTCCCATCATGGTGACCACCGGGATCATCGCATTACGCAGACCATGTTTTAACACCACCCAAGTTTCACTCACCCCTTTAGCCCGCGCGGTGCGCATATAATCTTCGCTGAGCACATCAACAAACGAGGCGCGAGTAAATCGAGCTAACACCGCAGCCACCGCCGCGCCCAGCGTAATAGACGGGAGGACGTAGTGCAGCCAGGTGTCTGCGCCCACGGTAGGCAACCAACCAAGTTCAACAGAGAATATCTGCATCAGCAGCATGCCAAGCGCAAACGCCGGGAACGAGATCCCGGTGACCGCCAGCGTCATGCTTAATCTGTCCGGCCAACGATTGCGCCATACGGCAGCAATGATCCCCGCCGTCATACCAAACAATACCGCCCACACCATACTGGCAATAGTCAGCCATAGTGATGGCATAAAACGACTGGCTATCTCTTCTGAAACCGGGCGACGAGACACCATCGAGGTGCCAAAATCGCCTTGCAACACGTTGGTCATGTAATGCCAGAACTGAACATGCAGCGGCTGGTCCAGACCCAGCTGCTTGCGCACCAGTTCAATCACCTCGGCGTCAGCTTCCGGTCCGGCAATCAGCCGGGCCGGATCGCCGGGTAGCAGGTGAACAAATAAAAATACCAGCACCGCAACAATCAACAGAGTTGGAATCAACCCCAGCAGGCGCTTGAAAACATAGTTAAGCATCAGGCTCCCTTCGTCGGCCCCTGTGCTAAGGGGCCGAATGCATAGCTTATTTTAAATCCGCATCATCAAAACTAAATCCGGTATCCGGCATAATCCAGAACCCGGTCAACCGGGTACTGTGTGCCGAAATCAGTTTTTCCACCACCAGCGGGATCCACGGCGACTCTTTCCAGATAATATCCTGCGCGTCTTTGTACAGCTTCGCTTTCTGCGCCGGATCGTTAGTTTGCAACGCTGCCGCTAAATCACTGTCCACCTGCTTATTGCTGTAGAACGCCGTATTAAACAAAGTTGGCGGCCAGTTTTGTGATGCAAACAGCGGTGACAGCGCCCAGTCAGCTTCGCCCGTAGACGCCGACCAGCCGGTGTAGAACATCCGTACCCCGCTCTCTTTCTGCGCTTTCCCTTCAACTTCCGCGGCGCGCTGACCGGCATCCATCGCTGTTACCTGAGCCTTAATGCCCACCTGCGCCAGCTGCTGCTGGGTAAATTGCAGCACTTTCTGCGCGGTACTGTGGTTATGCGAAGACCATAGCGTAGTGGTAAAACCGTTCGGATAACCTGCTTCTTTCAGCAGTTCGCGCGCTTTCGCCGGGTCGTAGGGCCACGGCGTATAGCTTTGCGCATAGGCTATCGACGGGGGGATAACGCCGGTTGCCGGCGTCGCGTAACCAGCAAAAGCCACTTTCACCAGCGCCTGGCGGTTGATGGCATAATTCAGCGCTTCACGCACCTTCGGGTTGTCGAACGGTTTTTGCGTGACGTTCATGCTGATGTAACGCTGCATAATAGACGGACTGGCCACCAGTTCCAGGTTTTTGTTCTTCGCCAACAGCGACGCCTGCTCGTATGGGATCGGGAAGGCAAACTGCGCTTCCCCAGTTTGCAGCATGGCCGCACGCGTGTTGTTGTCGGTCACCGGACGCCAGGTAATCGTATCCAGCTTTGGCAACCCTTGCTGCCAGTAGCCCGCGAACTTCTTAACCTTCACAAAATCCGTCTGATTCCAGGTATCAAGCTGGTACGGCCCGGTCCCCACAGGATGGAAACCGATCTCTTTACCGTATTTTTCCAGCGCGGCGGGAGAAATCATCGCCGTTGCCGGGTGCGCCAGAATATTGATAAAGGCAGAGAACGGCTGTTTCAGCGTAATCTTCACCGTCGACGGATCGACGACTTCGGTTTTATCGATATTCTTATACAGGTTGTAACGTTTCAGATGGTTTTCCGGGTTACTGGCCCGATCGAGGTTAGCTTTTACCGCATCGGCATTGAAGTCGGTTCCATCCTGAAACTTCACGCCCTGGCGCAGCTTAAGGGTATAGGTCAGTCCATCATCAGAAACCGTATAACTCTCCGCGAGCACATTTTTCAGTTTCATCTCTTTATCAAGACCAAACAGCCCCTGATAAAACGACTTCGCTACCGCCTGTGACAACGTGTCATTCGCGTCATAGGGGTCGAGCGTCGTGAAATTGGATCCCACGGCCACCACTACATCTTTGGCGGCCCAGCCAGGCGATGCGGCCAGTGCAGAGGCCACTCCCACAGCAACCAGCCATTTTCGAGCAACAATTTTTGTCATGTTATTCTCCTTAAACCCTGCCTGCCTGTTATAAACGCGAAAGCGCATTTTCTGGTAGCGGACGCGCAACATAATGCCCCGGACCAACTAACTGGAGTGATACGGGGGAAATCTCTTCGCCACGTTTACGAATATTGCTGGGGATATCGTCCGACAACAGCACGCGCTGGGGACGGTGATGGGATGGATCGGCGACCGGAACTGCTGCCATCAGCTTGCGAGTGTACGGATGTTGCGGATTTTCAAACACCGCCCGTCGGGTGCCTATCTCAACGATCTGCCCCAGATACATTACCGCCACACGATGACTGATCCGTTCCACTACCGCCATATCGTGGGAAATAAACAGGTATGCGATACCCAATTCTCGCTGCAGATCGAGCATCAGATTGATGATTTGCCCGCGAATTGAAACATCCAGCGCCGAGACAGATTCATCGGCAATAATCACTTTAGGATTGAGCGCCAATGCCCGTGCAATACAGATACGTTGACGCTGACCGCCGGAAAACTCGTGCGGATAGCGCCAGGCATGCTCAGGTAGCAAGCCTACACGTTCCAACAACCATGCAACCCGTTTTGATCCCGCATCGCCCTGCAATAACCCATGTACCCGTAGCGGCTCCAGAATGGAATATCCCACGGTCTGGCGCGGATCGAGCGAGGCATACGGATCCTGGAAGATAAACTGAATATCCCGACGCAGCGGCTGCAACTTGCTGGCAGCAAGGGTATCAATACGCTGTCCGTTGAAAATGATTTCCCCACGCTGAGACTCAACCAGGCGCAGCAGCGCCCGCCCGGTGGTGGATTTCCCGCAGCCCGACTCCCCCACCAGTGAGAGCGTTTCTCCAGGCCACAGGTCAAAGCTGACGTTTTCCACTGCATGCACCTCGCGAGTCACGCGATTTAGAATGCCGCTGCGCAGAGGAAAACGCGTCACCAAATTACGTACCCGCAGAATAGGCTCGCCTTCAACCACGGTGTCCTGCTCGGTCTGCGGTTCTACATGACTGGGATCGTGCAATGAAATGAGCGGGAAACGGCGCGGAAGCTCATGCCCGTTCATCGCCCCAAGCTGCGGCACGGCTGCCAACAGCGCTTTGGTATAGGGATGCTGGGGAGCGTGAAAAATTTGTTCAACGCTGCCGGTTTCTACCGCCTCGCCCTGATACATCACCAGCACGCGGTCAGCAATATCCGCCACAACGCCCATATCGTGGGTAATGAAGATCACTCCCATCGACATATCCTGCTGCAACACTTTTATCAGTTGCAGGATCTGCGCCTGAATGGTGACATCCAGCGCGGTCGTCGGCTCATCGGCAATTAAAACCGCAGGGCGACACGACAGTGCCATGGCGATCATCACCCGCTGGCGCATACCGCCGGAAAGCTGGTGTGGATAACGCGATAAAATCGCCTTCGCCTCGGGGATACGCACCTGATCGAGCATCCGCTTCGCTTCTACCATCGCCTCTTCGTGGCTGGCACCCTGGTGCAAGCGAATAGACTCGGCAATTTGCTCGCCCACGGTAAACACCGGATTGAGCGATGTCATAGGCTCCTGGAAGATCATCGCGATATCCGCACCGCGCACGTGACGCATTTGTGATGCGCTCTGTTCACCCAGCTCAATAACCTGCCGGTTGCGGCGTCGCAGCAGCATTTCATCGCAGCTTACCTCGCCGCCTGCTTGTTCAATCAGACGCATCAGCGACAAGGCTGTCACCGACTTTCCTGAACCGGACTCACCAACAATCGCCAGCGTTTCGCCACGCTTCAGGCGAAATGACAGATTACGCACTGCGCTGACACGCTGCTGCTCCTGTTCAAAGGCAATATTCAGATTGCTGACTGCCAGCACGTCGCTGGCATCAAGCTCATCACTGTGTGGCAACGCTATCTCCTTTTTCCCGATAAATACCGGTGGTTGGCGTATCGCCTGCGTATCCCCAGGCGCGGTACATGCCTTCGCTATTAAACGGCAAGGCCACGTTGCCCTCATGATCGATAGCAATTAAACCGCCACTGCCGCCAAGCGCCGGTAATTTTTCCATCACTACGCGTTCACACGCTTCGGATAAACTCAGGCCGCCATAGTCCATCAACGCCGCAATGTCATAGGCCGCCAGCGCACGAATAAAGACTTCCCCGGTTCCGGTGCAGGAGACTGCCACACTTGCGTTATTGGCATAACAGCCTGCGCCGACCAACGGACTGTCACCCACCCGCCCCGGTAATTTGTTGGTCATTCCACCGGTCGATGTTGCGGCCGCCAGATTGCCAAACATATCTAACGCGACCGCCCCCACGGTACCCATTTTGTTGTTTTCATCCAGCGGACTCGCGCTATGGTCCAGCACCGTTTCACCCACTGTTCGCGCCGCCAGTAGTTGAGCGTAGCGTTCTGGCGTCGAGAAAATATCCGCTGATACGCGCTCCATACCCTGCGCAATGGCAAAGTTTTCAGCCCCTTCACCTATCATCATGACGTGTGGGCTGTATTCCATTACCAGGCGCGCCGCGAGAATCGGATTGCGTAAATGGCTGACTCCGGCGACGGCTCCCGCATTCAGCGTGTTACCGTCCATCACGCAGGCATCCAGTTCATGGGTTTCATCACGGGTATACACCGCGCCAATTCCGGCATTAAACAACGGACACTCTTCCAGCAGGCGCACGGCTTCGGTAACGACATCCAGTGCGTTACGACCGTCCTCAAGCATCCGCTGACCGGTTTCAACGATATCCGACAGCGCCTGAATATAACGCAACTCTTGCTCCTGACTCAGCTGCGAACGGGTGATAGCCCCTGCGCCGCCGTGAATTGCAATGACTGCTTTACCCATTTTTTTCGTCCATTAGGTGGCAGGTACCGGGGTTATAAATATCAGAATTTCTGTGGCTTATTGATTCGATTTTTGAATATAGAAAGATGCAGACGTCATGTAAAGGTAAAGGCCCGTACCTCACGCCCCATCCCATCAGGTTATTTAAATGAGTTAAACAGAAAGAGTATCTTCCAACATCGTTGAATATATTATTCAAGCCGATCGGCAATCTGTTTTTTTGCATAAAACACAAAGCGTTCAACAGATGGCATAGACGCAGCCCAGTTCTTTTTGGTTAACCCCAGGTATTCCGCACGTGCGGCTTGCAGCGTATCAGCATACTCATCGGGTAATTGCGGTATAAGCCAGGAGGCGGCTTCATCTTTAGCGACAATATTGCCCGTAACTACGCTGTACCAAATACGCGCCAGAGTAAGGATGATATTTCGCTCGTCACCCTCTAAATCGCCCGGTTTCTGCCACATATCAAGGGTATGCCGAAACGTTTGCAAGACATCGCTAAAAGGGATGACGTTGAATAACGTCTCAGCGGGTTCACCGAACAACGCTACGCTGACGCGCCGGGCCTGGGTCAGCAGGATGGAAAGATCAGGATCCACCTGTCTCGGTTCAAAAATTCCCGCGCGAATATCGTCACGCAACCATTCGCCAAATTGCATTTCCCTTGACGGTGGGAATTGCCACGGCACAAGTTGTGAATAGACCACGATGGTCACTTCCAGCGCCCGATAGCTATCAACGCTGCCAGGCGGTGCTGATATTTCCAGAAACCCCTGCATCAGATCTTTTCTTTGCCGGGTATTCAGTGGCAGCCTAATGGTAACCAGTAAATCGATATCGCTTTGGGGCTTTAAGCCACCTTCAACAGCAGAGCCATACAAATTAACAGCAACCAGGTCGCCCTCGATAATCCGCGCAATCAGTGCACTGGCGGCATTCACCTGTTGTCGAATTGAATTCGGGATAGTCGCAGCCATTTAGCCTCCTGGAAAAAAGCAGAAATAATGAGTCTATACTGCATTTTTCCTGTAGCGCTATTCTCTGGCAGAAAACCTGTCTCAGATCGGATCCTAAGCCTGAGGTAGCATACTGTCCGCGTCCATTTTCTGACATAATGAGCGGATTCGATTTTGCCCCGCAGGAGTCTTCTCATGGAATTTACCGCCGGACTGATGCCGCTTGAAACGGCTCTCTCTCAGATGCTTTCGCGTATTACCCCACTCACCGCCGTCGAAACGCTGCCGTTGGTTCAATGCTTTGGCCGCATTCTGGCCACCGACGTCATCTCCCCGATTAATGTGCCGGGATTCGATAACTCGGCAATGGATGGCTATGCGGTGCGATTAGCCGATTTACAATCAGACCAGCCTCTTGCGGTGGCTGGCAAAGCCTTTGCTGGTCAACCATTCCACGGCGAGTGGCCTGCGGGAACCTGCATCCGCATTATGACCGGTGCCCCGGTGCCTGCCGGTTGTGAAGCGGTGGTGATGCAGGAGCAAACGGAACAAACTGACGACGGTGTGCGTTTTACCGCCGACGTCCGCAGCGGACAAAATATTCGTCTGCGCGGTGAAGATATCGCAAACGGCGCGGTGGTATTCCCCACCGGAACTCGTCTGACAACCGCCGAGCTTCCGGTTCTGGCCTCGCTCGGCATTGCCGAAGTACCGGTCGTTCGCAAAGTTCGCGTGGCGTTGTTTTCCACCGGTGATGAGCTGCAACTGCCGGGTCAACCGCTGGGCGACGGGCAGATTTATGATACAAACCGTCTGACCGTTCACCTGATGCTGCAGCAGCTGGGCTGCGAAGTGATCAACTTAGGAATTATTCGCGACGATCCCAACGCGCTGCGGGCCGCGTTTATCGAAGCCGACAGCCAGGCCGACGTCGTCATCAGCTCTGGTGGCGTTTCGGTAGGCGAAGCGGATTACACCAAAACCATTCTGGAAGAGCTGGGAGAAATTGCCTTCTGGAAGCTGGCCATCAAACCCGGTAAACCGTTCGCGTTTGGTAAACTGAGCAACAGCTGGTTTTGCGGCCTGCCGGGTAATCCGGTTTCTGCGGCCCTCACCTTTTATCAGCTGGTGCAACCGATGCTGGCGAAACTCAGCGGCAACACCGCCTGTGGGTTGCCTGCGCGCCAGCGCGTGCGCACCGCCTCACGCCTGAAGAAAACGCCAGGGCGTCTGGATTTTCAACGTGGTGTATTGCAGCGTACCGCGGAAGGCGAACTGGAAGTCACCACCACCGGACACCAGGGCTCGCATATTTTTAGCTCCTTTAGCCAGGGCAACTGCTTTATCGTGCTGGAGCGCGATCGCGGTAACGTTGAGGCCGGAGAATGGGTTGAGGTAGAGCCGTTTAACGCATTGTTTGGAGGCCTGTAATGGCAGAACTCAGCGACCAGGAGATGATGCGCTATAACCGGCAAATCATTCTGCGCGGCTTCGATTTCGAAGGTCAGGAAGCGCTCAAAGATGCGCGGGTACTGGTCGTTGGTCTGGGGGGACTGGGATGCGCAGCAACCCAGTACCTTGCGGGCGCTGGCGTCGGGCATTTAACCCTGCTCGACTTTGACACGGTCTCCGTGTCAAACCTCCAACGCCAGACGCTGCACAGCGATGCAACAGTCGGGCAACCCAAAGTGCTATCCGCCCGTGACGCGCTAGCGCGGATTAACCCTTATATCTCCATTACGCCGGTGAATGCGCTGCTTGACGATAGCGAGATTCACGCGCTTATTACCGAACACGATTTGGTGCTGGACTGTACGGATAACGTCAGCATCCGCAATCAGCTGAATGCCGGATGTTTTGCCGCCAGAGTCCCGCTGGTTTCCGGTGCAGCTATTCGTATGGAAGGACAAATTACCGTATTTACCTATCAGGAAGGCGAGCCTTGCTACCATTGCCTGAGTCGTCTGTTCGGTGAAAATGCCCTGACCTGCGTAGAAGCCGGAGTGATGGCCCCGCTGATCGGCGTGATCGGATCGTTACAGGCGATGGAAGCCATTAAGCTACTGGCAAACTACGGTAAACCGGCATCCGGAAAAATCGTCATGTACGATGCCATGACCTGCCAGTTTCGCGAAATGAAGCTGATGCGCAACCCGGGGTGTGAGGTTTGTAGTCGGTAAAAAAGTCGGGTGACGGCTTCGCCTTACCCGACCTACAACGGCTCGAACGTAGGCCGGGTAAGCGTTAGCACCATCCGGCAACAGCATCAGATCGACGTGCGTCCAAATGCACTCTGCCAGTCGTGCTCAAACTTCGCGACGGCAGCATCAACCGCCGGAGAGCTAATCATCTGCTGAGCAACGTCCAGCGGTAGCGTGATGGACTCGCAGCCCGCCAGCAGACAATCCAGTGCCTGACGCGGTGTTTTAAAACTGGCTGCCAGTACTTTGGCGTGCGGGGCATGCATTTTCAGTAACGTCTGCAGGTCGGCCACCGTCTGAATGCCATCCCCTCCTTGCGCATCCACGCGGTTAACGTATGGCGCAACGTATTCCGCACCCGCCAGAGCAGCCAATAACCCTTGAGCTGCACCGTATACCGCAGTACCTAACGTCGGGATCCCTTCTTCTTTCAGCAATTTTATAGCCGCCAGACCTTCTGCTGTCACCGGCACTTTGACCACGATATCAGCAATGATTGCCCGCAGCTTACGCGCATCGCTGACCATCCCTTCGGCGGTGGTCGCCATCACTTGAGCAAACAGACGCCCTTGCCCTCCCATCGCTTCCTGCAGTTGCGGCAGTAGTACTTCCAGCGTCTGGTTCCCTGCCGCCACAATGCTCGGGTTAGTGGTCACCCCTGCCAGCGGGAAAATGCGCGCCAGAGCTTTTACCGCATCAACATCAGACGTATCTAAATAGAGTTCCATAACCTTTCCTCAAACGAATAATTAGCATGAATAAAAGGTAGCACGGCGAAACCTCACGGTTAGTTGACGCACGTCAATATAACTTTCATTCGAAAGTAATTTAATCTTTATACGAAAGAAGAGAGGTCGCTTATGATTTTTAATATCCAGCGCTACTCCACGCATGATGGTCCCGGTATTCGTACGGTGGTGTTCCTTAAGGGATGCTCCCTGGGCTGTCGGTGGTGCCAGAATCCGGAAAGCCGCGCCCGCACGCAGGACCTGCTTTATGACGCGCGTTTGTGCCTCGACGGTTGCGATCTCTGTGCTCAGGCTGCACCTGCGGTGATTGAACGGGCGCTGGGCGGATTACTTATTCATCGTGAAAAACTGACCGATGACGCTCTCACCGTACTGACCGACTGCTGTCCGACTCAGGCGTTAACCGTCTGCGGAGAGGTAAAAAGCGTGGACGATATCATGGCGACCGTATTGCGTGATAAACCGTTTTACGATCGTAGCGGTGGCGGGCTCACCCTCTCGGGCGGCGAACCGTTTATGCAGCCAGAACTGGCGGCAGAATTATTCAAAGCCAGCCACGACGCGGGCATTCATACGGCGGTCGAAACCTGTCTGCATGTCCCGTGGAAGTATATTGAACCATCATTACCTGACGTCGATCTGTTTCTGGCCGATCTAAAACACGTGGCGGATGCGCCGTTTAAACAATGGACCGATGGCAGTGCCTCTCGCGTACTGGAAAATCTAAAAAAACTGGCTGCCGCCGGTAAAAAAATGATTATCCGCGTACCGCTGATTCAGGGATTCAACGCAGACGAAGCCGCTATTCAGGCCATTACCGATTTTGCCGCCGATGAGCTTCACGTCGGTGAGATCCATTTTTTGCCCTACCACACCCTTGGCATCAACAAATACCACTTACTCAGTCAACCCTACAACGCACCGGATAAACCGCTTGATGCGCCAGCACTGCTCGAATTTGCCCAGCAGTACGCCAGCCTTAAAGGTTTAACCGCGACCCTACGAGGATAATCGCCATGACCACTCTGAAACTGGACACACTCAGCGACCGTATCAAAGCGCATAAAACGGCCCTGATCCACATCGTGAAACCACCGGTTTGTACCGAGCGCGCCCAGCACTATACCGAGATGTATCAGCAACACCTGGATAAGCCTATCCCGGTACGTCGTGCACTGGCACTAGCTCATCATCTGGCGGAACGTACCATCTGGATCAAACATGACGAACTGATCATTGGTAACCAGGCAAGCGAAGTGCGTGCTGCGCCTATTTTCCCGGAATACACCGTCTCCTGGATTGAAAAAGAGATCGACGACCTCGCCGACAGACCGGGCGCAGGCTTTGCGGTAAGCGAAGAGAACAAACGTGTATTGCATGAGGTGTGCCCATGGTGGCGTGGTCAGACCGTGCAGGATCGCTGCTACGGGATGTTCACTGATGAGCAGAAAGGGCTGCTGGAAACCGGCATTATCAAAGCCGAAGGTAACATGACCTCCGGCGACGCACACCTGGCGGTAAACTTCCCGCTGCTGCTGGAAAAAGGTCTCGACGGCCTGCGTCACAAAGTCGATGAACGTCGCTCCCGCATCAATTTGACATGTCTGGAAGACCTCCATGGCGATCAGTTCCTGAAAGCGATTGATATCGTGCTGGAAGCCGTCAGTCTGCACATTGCGCGCTTTGCCGCGCTGGCACGCAAAATGGCATCTACGGAGACCCGCGCCAGCCGTCGCGAGGAACTGCTGACCATGGCGGAAAACTGTGATGTGATTGCTCATGAACCGCCTAAAACGTTCTGGCAGGCGCTGCAGTTGTGCTACTTCATCCAGTTGATCCTGCAAATTGAGTCGAACGGCCATTCAGTGTCGTTTGGTCGCATGGATCAGTATCTCTATCCTTTCTACCGTCGTGATGTGGAGCTGAATCAGTCGCTGGATCGTGAGCACGCCATTGAACTGTTGCACAGCTGCTGGCTGAAACTGCTGGAAGTGAACAAAATCCGTTCCGGCTCCCATTCGAAAGCCTCGGCGGGCAGTCCGCTGTATCAGAACGTGACCATTGGTGGTCAAAACCTGGTCAACGGCCAGCCGATGGATGCCGTCAACCCGCTCTCCTACGCGATTCTGGAGTCCTGTGGCCGTCTGCGTTCTACGCAGCCAAACCTGAGCGTGCGTTATCACGCGGGGATGAGTAATGACTTCCTTGATGCCTGCGTGCAGGTGATCCGCTGCGGTTTCGGGATGCCAGCCTTTAACAACGATGAAATCGTCATAGCGGAATTCATTAAGTTGGGCATTGAACCGCAGGATGCCTATGACTATGCGGCCATTGGGTGTATCGAAACCGCCGTTGGCGGCAAATGGGGCTACCGTTGCACCGGCATGAGCTTTATTAACTTTGCCCGCGTGATGCTGGCGGCACTGGAAGGTGGGCGTGATGCCACCAGTGGCAAAGTCTTTCTGCCACAGGAAAAAGCGCTCTCGGCTGGTAACTTCAACAATTTCGACGAAGTGATGGATGCCTGGGATACGCAAATCCGCTACTACACGCGTAAATCCATAGAAATTGAGTATGTCGTCGACACCATGCTGGAAGAGAACGTGCACGATATTCTGTGTTCCGCGCTGGTAGACGACTGCATTGAACGGGCGAAAAGCATTAAGCAAGGCGGCGCGAAGTATGACTGGGTATCGGGTTTGCAGGTGGGTATTGCCAACCTCGGTAATAGCCTGGCAGCAGTGAAGAAACTGGTCTTTGAACAGGGCGCTATTGGTCAACAACAGCTGGCCGCCGCGCTGGCCGATGATTTTGACGGTCTGACCCATGAGCAGTTACGCCAACGACTGATCAACGGCGCGCCGAAATATGGCAACGATGACGATAGCGTTGATACGCTGCTGGCCCGCGCTTATCAGACCTATATCGATGAACTGAAACAGTATCATAATCCGCGTTACGGACGTGGCCCGGTTGGCGGCAATTACTACGCCGGGACCTCATCTATTTCGGCAAACGTGCCGTTTGGCGCAGCAACGATGGCAACGCCGGATGGCCGTAAAGCACACACTCCGCTGGCAGAAGGCGCAAGCCCGGCCTCCGGTACGGACCATCTCGGCCCAACGGCGGTAATTGGTTCGGTGGGTAAACTGCCGACCGGTTCGATTCTCGGCGGCGTGCTGTTAAATCAGAAGCTCAACCCGGCCACGCTGGAAAATGAATCCGATAAGCAAAAGCTGATGATCCTGCTGCGTACCTTCTTCGAAGAGCACAAAGGCTGGCATATTCAGTACAACATTGTCTCCCGTGAAACGCTGCTGGAAGCCAAAAAACACCCGGATCAATATCGTGACCTGGTGGTCCGTGTAGCAGGTTATTCCGCCTTTTTCACTGCGCTTTCTCCGGATGCGCAAGACGACATCATCGCGCGTACTGAACATATGCTGTAAACAATATTGTCGGCCGGATGAGATTCCACACCGCCATCCGGCACGCCACCCTCCCCATTGCCGGATACGCTGACGCTTATCCGGCCTACAACGACTCTCCCCGTAGCCGGGTAAGGCAAAGCTACCATCCGGCTTTTTACTTTCATTCGAAATTAAATTTGTGCTACAGGTCACATTGTTATTAGAATGTTTCTGGTTGCAGTAATCGCCAGGAGCCTATCTTTATGACCATCAAAGTTATCGTCACCGATATGGACGGAACTTTTCTCGACGACGCCAAGAAATACGATCGTGCACGTTTTATGGCGCAGTATCTGGAACTGAAAAAACGAAATATCGAATTTGTCGTGGCCAGCGGTAACCAGTATTACCAGCTGATCTCCTTTTTCCCGGAGCTCAAAGAGGAAATTTCTTTTGTCGCTGAGAACGGGGCTTTGGTCTTTGAACATGGCAAACAGCTGTTTCACGGCGAGCTTACCCGCCACGAATCCCGTATTGTCATTGGTGAACTACTAAAAGATAAGCAGCTCAACTTTGTGGCTTGTGGGCTGCAAAGCGCTTACGTTAGCGAAAATGCGCCGGAGTCCTTTGTCGCATTGATGTCAAAACACTACCATCGCCTGAAACCCGTAAAGGATTATCAGGATATCGATGATGTGCTGTTCAAGTTCTCGCTAAATTTACCGGACCAACAAATCCCATTGGTTATCGATCACCTGCATGCTGCGCTGGACGGCATTATGAAGCCCGTCACCAGCGGCTTCGGGTTTATCGATCTGATCATTCCGGGTCTACATAAAGCCAACGGGATCAGCCGCCTGCTTAAACGCTGGAACCTGTCACCGCAAAACGTAGTCGCCATTGGCGATAGCGGAAACGACGCGGAAATGCTGAAAATGGCGCACTACTCTTTCGCCATGGCCAACGCGGCAGAGAATATCAAAGCGATTGCTCGCTATCAGACCGACGACAATAACCATCAGGGCGCGCTGAACGTAATTCAGGCTGTGCTGGATAACACCTCCCCTTTTAACGTCTAATCCTGCCAACCGGGGTATCCCTCATCCCGGTTTTCACTCTTTTTCTATTTTGCTCACTCCATCAAGTTTTAAACTTGCGTTAACTAAATTTTAACTTATATTATCATCTGTAAGTTAGTTAAGTTTCGAATGAAAGTTAATGCGAGGTGGATATGGCTTTTACTTTTACCAGCGACACGCTGCCTGCCGATCACAAAGCGGCAATCCGGCAGATGAAACAGCAACTGCGGGCACAGCTTGGGGATGTTCAGTTAATCTTCAATCAGTTGAGCGATGCTATCGCCACCCGCGTGGCGGAAATCAACGCCCTCAAAGCGCAAGGTGCCCCAGTGTGGCCAGTGATATCTTATGCAGATATCAAAGCAGGCCACGTAAGTGCAGAGCAGCGTGAAGAAATTAAGCGTCGCGGATGCGCAGTCATTAAAGGTCATTTCCCTCGCGAACAGGCTCTCGGATGGGACAGCTCAATGCTGGACTATCTGGACCGCAACCACTTTGACGACGTCTATAAAGGACCCGGCGATAATTTCTTCGGTACTCTGAGCGCATCACGGCCTGAAATCTACCCCATCTACTGGTCCCAGGCGCAGATGCAGGCCCGCCAGAGTGAAGAAATGGCCAATGCACAGTCGTTCCTCAATCGTTTGTGGACCTTTACAAGCGAAGGTAAACAATGGTTTAACCCGGATATCAGCGTTATTTACCCTGACCGCATTCGCCGTCGACCGCCGGGAACCACGTCTAAAGGGCTGGGCGCGCATACGGATTCCGGCGCGCTGGAACGCTGGCTTCTTCCGGCATATCAGCAGGTCTTTGCTCATGTTTTCAATGGCAAGCTGGAAGATTACGATCCGTGGCAGGCGGCGCATCGCACTGAGGTAGAAGAGTACACGGTGGATAACACCACCAAATGTTCGGTATTCCGTACCTTCCAGGGCTGGACTGCACTGTCCGATATGCTGCCAGGTCAGGGATTGTTGCATGTGGTCCCGATCCCTGAAGCGATGGCGTATGTGCTGTTACGCCCATTGCTTGACGATGTGCCGGAAGATGAACTTTGCGGCGTCGCGCCCGGCCGGGTGCTGCCGATTTCCACGCAATGGCATCCTCTGCTGATTGAAGCGTTAACCAGCATTCCACAACTGGACGCCGGAGACTCCGTCTGGTGGCATTGTGATGTGATTCACTCCGTCGCACCGGTGGAAAATCAGCAGGGTTGGGGTAACGTGATGTACATTCCTGCCGCACCGATGTGCGAAAAGAATCTGGCCTACGCCCACAAAGTGAAGGCCGCGCTGGAAAAAGGTGCATCACCGGGTGATTTTCCACGGGAGGATTATGAAACTAACTGGGAAGGACGCTTCACGCTGGAGGATTTGAATATCCACGGTAAACGCGCGCTGGGGATTGTTTAATTTTATATCCCCTTATCCCTAAGTATCTCGTGTTACAGGTGCAACCATCACACCTGTAACACGAGAACGACGGGAGACTTATTCGACGCCTTTACTACGCAGGTAATCTTCGTAGTTACCGGTGAAGTCGATTACGTGTTCCGGCGTAATTTCAATCACGCGGGTTGCCAGCGAGCTGACGAACTCACGGTCATGAGAAACGAAGATCAGCGTGCCCTGGTACATTTCCAGCGCCATGTTCAGCGACTCGATAGATTCCATATCCAGGTGGTTGGTCGGTTCATCCATAACCAGGATATTCGGTTTCTGCATCATCAGCTTACCGAACAGCATGCGTCCTTTTTCACCACCGGAGAGGACTTTTGCAGGTTTCTTGATATCGTCCTGGCTGAACAGCAGACGACCAAGGAAGCTACGTACTACCTGCTCATCATCGCCTTCCTGCTTCCACTGACTCATCCATTCGAAAACGGTCAGATCGTTTTCGAACTCGTATTCATGATCCTGCGCGTAGTAACCGACCTGGGCGTTTTCAGACCACTTAACGGTACCGTTGTCCGGCTGTAAGTCGCCAACCAACGTTTTCAGCATAGTGGATTTACCCACGCCGTTGGCACCAATGATGGCAACCTTCTCCCCTACTTCCAGCAGCAGGTTGAAGTTTTTAAACAGCGGGCCTTCATCAAAACCTTTCGCCAGCGCTTCCACTTCCAGCGCGTTACGGAACAGTTTCTTATCCTGTTCGAAGCGGATGAACGGGTTCTGACGGCTGGACGCTTTCACTTCGTCGAGCTTAATCTTATCAATCTGACGCGCACGAGAAGTCGCCTGTCGAGATTTAGACGCGTTGGCGCTAAAGCGGCTGACGAAGGATTGCAGATCGGCAATCTGTGCTTTCTTCTTGGCGTTATCGGCCAGCAGACGTTCACGCGCCTGGGTTGCCGCCGTCATGTATTCGTCGTAGTTACCCGGATAAACACGCAGTTCGCCGTAGTCCAGATCCGCCATGTGCGTACAGACCATGTTCAGGAAGTGACGGTCGTGTGAAATGATGATCATGGTGCTGTCACGCTCGTTCAGCGTCTGCTCCAGCCAACGGATGGTGTCGATATCCAGGTTGTTCGTTGGTTCGTCGAGCAGGAGAATGTCCGGGTTAGAGAACAGCGCCTGCGCCAGAAGCACACGCAGCTTCCAGCCGGGTGCGACTTCGCTCATCGGGCCGTAATGCTGTTCTACCGGAATACCTACGCCCAGCAGCAGTTCACCCGCACGCGCTTCCGCAGAGTAGCCGTCCATTTCGCCATACTGAACTTCGAGGTCAGCAACTTTATAGCCGTCTTCTTCGCTCATCTCGGCCAGAGCGTAAATGCGATCGCGCTCCTGCTTCACTTCCCACAGTTCAGCGTGACCCATGATCACGGTGTCAAGCACGGTGAACTCTTCAAAGGCGAACTGATCCTGGCGCAGCTTACCAATGCGCTCGTTAGGATCGAGGGAAACGTTGCCCAGCGTCGGTTCGAGATCGCCGCCGAGAATTTTCATAAAAGTGGATTTACCGCTACCGTTCGCGCCAATCAGGCCGTAACGGTTGCCGCCGCCAAATTTGACGGAAATATTTTCAAACAGCGGCTTACTGCCGAACTGCATGGTGATATTGTTGCAAAGAAGCAAAATTGATACTCTCTCGTAGGTTACTGAGGTGGTTATGAAACAAAACGGGCAAGCATACTCTTACATAAGATTCTCATCAAAGAAGCAAGAACAAGGCGACTCCGTAAGACGTCAAACTGAGCTTGCTGAACAGTACGCACATGCGAATAGTTTGATTCTATCAGATAAGAACTTTCAAGACCTCGGAATCTCAGCATTCAAAGAGGGAAACAGACCTTCACTCGGTGACATGCTTGAAGCAATCGAGAAAGGTCAGATTGAACAGGGTTCGACTATCATCATTGAATCGTTAGACCGCCTGAGTCGCCGAGGCATCGACGTGACTCAACAGATAATTAAGTCGATCCTGCAACACAACATCTTTATCGCTTCACTGGTTGATGGTCTATTATTGAACCAAGAATCTGTCAACGACCTCGTAAGTGTCATCAGGATAGCCTTGGCAGCGGACCTTGCCTATAAAGAGTCCGAGAAAAAATCGCAGCGCCTACGTGAAACGAAAAGACAACAACGACAACGAGCACTAAACGGTGAAGTTATCAACAAAATTCTGCCTTTCTGGTTAGAACGGAAAGAAGATAAATTTTATTTTAGTGACAGAGTGGATTCGGTCATAAGAATCATTCAGTTACGACGAGAAGGATTTGGAACAAATAAAATCGCTAAAGCGCTAAACGACGAAGGTCATCGACCATTACGTTCTACTGGCTGGAATCATACAACGGTTGGAAAAACAATAAACTCGGTTGCACTTTACGGTGCATATCAAACATCTGAGACGACTAAAGATCGGAAAGTCATTCTGCTTGATATCATAGAGAATTATTATCCTGCAGTTATCAGCAAAGAAGAATTCATGCTTTTACAGTCTGATCAGAAACAAAACAAGCCTGGATATAAGTCGGAACACAATGCCTTCGCTGGAATATTAAAACACGAATGCGGGGGTTCTCTTGTCAGAAAATTCCACGTTGCTTCTGGAAAAACATATCAATACCATGTTTGTGCTAATGCAAGAGATGGAAAGTGTAACATAACGAAAAATTTTAAAAATATAGAAATAGCACTTTATCGGATAATGAGAAAACTGAAACTTGAGAAAAGTACCAATCTTGATGGGGCATTATTGATAGAGCGAGACACAATAAAATTAAAGATTCAGGAGCTAAATAATATGCTTCTCACTGAATCCAAGATCCCGACAAGTGTAATCCAAACGATAAATAACCTTGAGGATAAATTGCACGAACTTGAAGAAAAAATCAAGAAACAGAATAGTATGATTATCTCAGAACGGGCATTTGATTTGAATCTATTGCAGGAGATTAAAGACCCACAAGAACTGAACATGATGCTTAAGCGAGTTATCGAACAGATAACCGTTTATAATATAGGTAAAAAATGGAGAATAAAAGTTCTGTACAGAAACAAACACGTTCAGAGCTTCCTTTGGGATGGTGAAAAAATTAGTTTTATTACTGATACTAAAGAAATATTAGATCTCGTTAATTCTTGGGTCTAAAATGAATGTCTATCCATCGCTATAACGCCATGAATCGCTCTGTATCTTGTCAGAGCGATTAAAGCAGGCGTGGGCATTATTTAATACAAAAACCCCGTAAAACTCGATACAGTGCGTTTTAGAGCAAGGGGGCTAAATTACATTATCCATTACGTCTACATACTGATCCCATTGTTCCGCTTCTTATCGAAACACCTCTATAGTTGCTGTAACTCCCCAGGTAAGTTGAATGTAATCCCCTTCTTTGGGAATACTCGATACTAACCCGCCCCTCCCCACCTTAACATTACGCATATCATTCCTTGAAAAACCATTAAATACAATAATCTTCGTAGCCATGCCACCTCTTCTACCCACATCAATCGATCGATTTTATAGATCAATATACAATTATTGATAGATTTTACAGATCAATGTAAAATCAAGTCTCTCAGACTGATTTCGGTTCGAAATCAACCAATTTACGTTTACTGAAGAGTCGCAGTTTTTCGATAGCACAAGGAAAGACATACGCATGAAGCCAAGAAAACTCTTTATAATCATCACGTTGAATGCTTTTTTGATTTCAAGCAGCGCTACAGCAGCCTCAGATAACCGCATCAGTTTCCAGAATATTGATACCGTGGATGACCTTATGGCGCTCCCAGCAAGTGAACTTTGCCTGAATGGTGGACCTACGTCAGATGACATAGAACTCATATTGCTAAATGGCCCCTTGGCACGTTCTATGTATCAAAATGACCCTACGGCAGCACGGATGGTCATTAATGAACAATCCGCAAACATTAAAACCAGAATCAAAGAAAAGTGCTCAAATCCAGATAAGCCCGTGCGTAAGTTAACGAAAGGAATGTTTAAGAACGGAGACGATGTGTGCAAACGTGGAGCGCCGACGATAGAAGAAGCTAAAGTATTCATTAACGAGTCGGACGACCCTGAATTGAATATTGATAAACAATTGCAAGCCATTCCTTATGAATATCGCCTCATATTGGAAGAAGGTGCGAAATTAAATGGGTATACACTTCGTGAAATGTTTATTGAGGATATAGCTACGAAGATCTCAAAAAGTTGGGAAAAAGCGTGTGCTGATAAATCATATTTTCAGAATAAAGCAAAGAACATCACAACCGCTCATGACAAGCTAACAACACCGCATTCCCCGGAAGAAGATTATCGTATTGCGGATAAAAAGCTTAACGATACATGGAAAGAACTACCAACTGAAACACGTAAATCTTTGCTACCATCGCAACGAAAATGGATCAAACAACAGGCTACCTGCAATCAGGATGTTCAATGCTTAATTGACATGACCAATAAGCGCATCACTGAACTGGAGGCTGAAAATGCTAATTAATGATTTAACCGTAGTATTGGTCCATGACCATTTAGCACAATCACCGGGCAATACCTACCAAGGAAAATACACAGTAGGGCGATTTCATCTGACAGATTCGTTCATCGTTGGATATATGAAGCTGATACATGGAATCGAAATACCTGACTCATGGATCAGTAGCTGCTTCACAAACATATCAGATACCGATACCCGTAAGGTTATGTATATGGAAGGCTGCGACATTTTATCGAAACATATTATGAATGAAATCCGTAGTTCCGTGAAGTCTCCACCTGACAACGTAAAAATATACCGTACTGGCGAACATGTTACCAAAATAGAAATCATGGAAGAACGAAATGAAATCATCTTATGAACGTTATATTAAAAAATCAGTCTTAACGGCTGCTATCTCCTTCGGATTTTTCATGTTGAATGGGATAGCAATCACACCATGCCAGGCTAAAACCCCTCAAATAGTACCCACATCAGATGCGGATGCAGTGTCTTTACAACAAGCAACAAAATCCCCCAGACCTTCTGTGATTGATATCCTACCGAGACTGTATACGACTGAAGAGGTTTATGCGCGATTTAAAGAACATGAGTTCCGGGCAACGAACGATTTCAAAAAATGCCGATTGATGGTTACTGGTAAAATAGAAAACATCAGTACTGTTACATTCAGTAAAAAACCATTAGTTACATTGGATATTTCTGGTTCGAATGAAGGACTAAAGTTTATTTTTGAAAATACAGATTATGATAACGATAAGGTAGCAGCGTTAAACGTGGGAGATACAATAATTATTGCCGGATTGAATGCACGACCGGGTACATTTGAAGGTATTTTTTTAGATAATTCGCAAATCATGACTGGTATGATTTCAAAAAAGAAAAGGCAAATGTTGGCTGTGAATGGTGGAGTCTATGATAGGGAGATTTGTCATAAGTAACATTATTTATACTCTTCAAATGCAGGGGCCAAGCCCCCTGCATCTTTCATCAATGGACACTGTACCAAGCGGAATAAAACCTGTAAGGAGC
Source organism: Citrobacter sp. Cpo032 (assembly GCF_030332975.1). NCBI lineage: Bacteria > Pseudomonadati > Pseudomonadota > Gammaproteobacteria > Enterobacterales > Enterobacteriaceae > Citrobacter > Citrobacter sp. Cpo032. Next base: position 537,354 of record NZ_JAOWGU010000034.1, on the reverse strand, counting down.
TACATTGGCGATTTTTTTTGATGACATACGACTCGAAATATCGCGACAGAACATTAAAGCAGGACCTGCCCTGCGAAATGGCCAATCCCCATCGACAAAAACATAGCCAGTGTACTCCAGAACATAATTCTTATGATCGCCCTGACAGGAGGTGCTTTACCTACAACAGAGGATATATAACCAAGGACCACCAGTGAAAAAAGGGTGGAAAGGATAATAAACAAAAAAACCTGCTTTGGAGGAGATAACCATGCAACTATTAAAGGTAACACAGCACCAGCAGAAAAACTCAGAGCAGAAAAGACAGCAGCCTGAAGGGGCTGTGCAGAGTTTGTATCCGTCAGCCCAAGTTCTTCACGGGCATGAGCATCCAGAGCATCTCTCGCCATGAGCTGCTCTGCAACCTTATAGGCAAGCACAGGATCCAGTCCACGTTGTATATAAAGTGAAGTCAGTTCCTGCATTTCACCTTCATAATCGGTTTCCAACTCCCTTTTTTCCTGAGCAAGTGCAGCGTTTTCGGTATCAGCCTGAGATGAGACTGAAACATATTCTCCCGTTGCCATCGACATAGCACCAGAAACCAGTCCGGCAACACCAGCAAGTAAAACTCCCGAAGAACTGGTGTTTGCTGACGCAACACCAAGGACAAGGCTTGCTGTCGAAACAATTCCGTCATTTGCCCCCAATACAGCCGCCCTAAGCCATCCCACTTTTTCGATGCTGTGTCGTTCAAGATGCATATCTTTGCTTTCCTTCAACTACGCACACTAATCGGAATTACGGACATATAAGAATGCCTTGACAGATAATTAAACTATTGTAGTCAATGTTATCCAGCCATTACAGCACACTTTATTAATCATCAATCTATCACACTATTCCGTAACGGAATTTTTCCTTTGGCTACGGATGGTGAGAAATATATGCAGCAACCCCATCGAACCATGCGCCCAGAAATAGGTTTCAATAAATACAGTCAGAAACTTATGCAAATTCAGGACACTTTCTGTCAGCACTGGCGACATTCCAGGAATTGTATTGAGTGCAAACCAGAAACCACCACATGATGCAACGCCCAATAGCGCAAGTACACCAAGCCCCTGGATCAAGGCAGCAATCCCACCAGCATGAGCTTCAGGGAGACGGAATGACATCAGCATTTTGATATCTTCAACCACACCTCGAAAATCAAGGGTCAGCCAAGCAAAATAGTAATGAAATCCTCGTTGTGTCAGCATCCATGCAAGCATGATTAACCCAAGAACAATCAGTGATAATCCAGTGATAACATGGAACCATGTAACGAACCCTGTGAGAGTATAGTCACTGAGAGCATCGCTTTCGGTAAGATTTGAACTAACAATCTGCAATAAAATCAATACAGCTACGATGATATGAAGCACACGTAGAAATGGTGTGTCTTTGTGAGGGAGAGCATTACGTAAATTTTCATTCATAATTTAGCCACTTTGTTAGGGGTGGTTGACCAAATCAATATGCTTTTTATTAACGAAACCTTAACTTATCGGAACTAAACAATACTCTTTAATCAGAAAATGGTATCTAAACCTATAGTACATCACATCTGTAATATGAAGACATTACCATGAAGAAGTGTTTTTCCAGCCAAGAGATCATCAGTATGCTTCCGTGAAGCACGAAGCGGGTATATCTGCCCCGTGCAACATCAATAGGACTTAGCTTATGTTGAGGCAATATGTAGCATCGGTAAGCATGTTTGCGACCCCTACATTTTTATATGTACTGAGCAGATAAGATAACGTATTAGAATTTCTTCACCAGGGCATAACTATCCATTTTAATACAAGCAGGTATATCATGGCAGTTCCGGGATATCTTTCCAGCATATCTACTTTCTCCTGATAGTTCCCGGTTCAGTCAACGCCAAGTTTATTATGGTATTTTCTCATCATACTGCCCAGTTTCTGTGCTGCAATTTTCCCAGCGTCAAGACCTTCCTTTTCAGCGGTACTTTCAACAGCAGTTACCTCATCAATCAGAAGAGACATACCTGCAACATACGTTTCCCTGTCATACCCCTCTATCGGGCCGTTCAAGATGGACTCTGCTGTTGATTTCAGATCCTGCATATCTTTCCTGAAAGATGTAACATCCTCCTCCTTAAGTGCTGCACGGTAGCTTTTATTCATCATCTTCATGGCATGTTCAACACCGTCAGAACCAGCCATTACACTGGTAGATAAAAGAAGGGCTGTTCCTATTATAACAGTATGCATAATTTTTCTCATAATAACTCCATATTGTTTACTATCATTTAAAAAACATCACAACCCGAAGTTGCAACATTGAACAAAGAAAATAATTACTTGCCAATTTCCCCGAAGAAAATAAGCATTAAAATTATTATTTATGATTATTTACACTTCCGTAATCAAGGTCACTTCCCTCCTTAAAATAAGGGTCAACATGTGTCATAACATTTAATACATGATGATTATCTAAAACTGATTTCCTGGCCAAAACAGCAATGTCATGCCCTACTTTCACTGATAAATTACCATCAATTTCCAGATGAACATCAACAACAACAAGGTCCCCCATTTTTCTGGTCTTGAGGTCATGGATGCCTTCGACCCCAGGAGTGGATAGTAATGTTGTTTTTATACTATTTTCAGTTTCAATATCTACGGCCCTGTCCATCAAGTCATGAAGCGAATCTGACATAAATGAATATCCCATTCTGGTCACAATAAGTCCCACAACCAGTGCAGCTACCGGATCAAGCAATTTAAAACCTGATAAACTACCAATAATACCAATAGCCACCACCAAAGATGAGGCAGCATCAGAGCGGGCATGCCAAGCATTTGCAACCAGCATAGTGGATTTTACTCGGGTTGCTACTGCCAGCATATAGCGAAAAAGAAGCTCTTTGATAACCAGTGCAGCTAAGGCTACCCACAGAGCAACAATATGTACCTGAGGAATATCATCTGGCTGTTGCATTTTATTTGCTGCTGACCATAACATCCCGATGCCAACAATGAATAAAATTGTCCCCAGAATTAATGATGCACCATTTTCATAACGATGATGTCCGTAGTGATGGTCATCATCGGGATTTTTTTTACTTTTATGATTAGCAATAAGCACCACAAAGTCTGAAACTAAATCAGACAGAGAATGGATACCATCCGCGATAAGCCCCTGAGATCCGGAAAATACACCAGTAATCACTTGCCCGGATGTCAGAAAACAATTAACAAGCACACTAACCCAAGTACTTTTACGGGCCGCGATGAAACGCTCATGAGAACTAATATCAATATCATCCGTAAATTTGTTTACCTGCACCAGAAACTCCTTATAACAGCATCAACAGTTAATACTAAACAGACTATCCTTCCCGGACAGGTTCTGTGGTGAAAATATAATAATTGGTGAGATTTATTCCTGTAAAGGACGTGCCATGTTTGCGATGACATTCATTTATCATAATTTTTAAACATTAATTTATTCTTAACAGAATATGAAAAAATTGACAGTTACCACAACTATACGCTTACGTTCAGTGTATACGTATTCGGCAAACTAAAATTATTTTACAGGTTATTATGGCAGATGATAAAAACTGGTTATGTAGATGCTAGACTATTCAGGTCCCCAGTAGTGGCTCGCTGTAATTGATAAAGACCTACTGAAATGCAAACTGAGTGGTTCAGTTACAGGAACTGACTACATCGTATAACCCAAGCAAGATCTGAGAACATTCAGTACAACATCTCTTTTAGGTATACCTGATAAAGACCATGACACAAAGTCTCAATAGGGTTATATTTAATTCTATTGACAGCAAAACGACGTAATGTATCATATGGGTGTTGAATTGATATTTAAAAGAGAATCCATAATGAATGTCCGTATCTACTGCCGTGCATCTACTGAAGGCCAACATGCTGATCGTGCATTAGCTAGCTTGCGCGAATTTGCGCAAAGCAAAAACTGGTCGGTTGCCGGAGAATACATTGAGAATGCAAGTGGTGCGAAGCTGGAGCGTGTGGAACTAATGCTTCTCCTCGAAGAAGCACAACCCGGCGATCTGCTTCTTATTGAAGCAATTGACCGTCTCAGTCGTCTTCAGCATGAAGAATGGGCTGAACTCAAAGCCACGCTGAACAGTAAAGGACTGGTTATTGTATCAATGGATTTGCCAACAAGCTGGCAGATGGTTGAAATGTCCGGTAATGACCTAACCAGCGGCATTCTTCGGGCAGTCAATGCTATGCTGATCGATATCCTTGCGACAATGGCACGACAAGATTATGAAACCCGCCGTAAACGCCAGGCACAGGGGATTGAGAGAGCAAAACAGGCAGGTTTGTACACGGGGAAAGAAAAAGATATGGAAGCCCGTGAGACTGTTCGCGAAATGCTGGAACAGAACGTTAAACCAGCCCACATAATGAAAGCAGCAGATATCAGCCGTGCCACATTTTACCGAATCAAGAAGGAATTAATAAACTAATTTCATTCGATTCTGACCAGACTGTGTAATTGAACCAGATTTGACTACCCATTTGCTTTTTATCTTGGTGAATGTCTGATGTGTGCCAAGCGGGCATTGCTGGCATCACAACGTGTTAATCAACGGGTAGCAGTTCAGGCGGCATATGTCGCCATAACCCATCTAACTCGTACAGCCCGCCATATGCGTTATTTTCCGATGGTCACTGTTAATAGCATTGTCTCTCGTCATGAATACCGGCGTTTTAGTCGGGAGTCCAGCCTTTCTGTTTCATCCATGACTTTGATGTACTCTTTGGCTAATTTCGGTGGCAATTCAATACGCCCATGTTGGTTCGCTAGATCACCGGTATTTAAGATTTCAAAACGTTTTCTAGCAAGGTACAACCATCTGATCACATCAGGATCATTTACCAGAGCCTGACGGATATTATCTACCTGTTGACCCTTATAAATCCGCTTGCTATCTGGGAGAAACAGAATGTTGTCCGTATGATAAGGATATGGGGTGATATCCAGCATTTCTCCAGCATCATTCTCCCAAATACAGTGGAACTCAGCTTCAATATAAACTCCAGGAACCCACCAGATAGCCCAACCGTAAACAGCCTTACCCCCATTCTTTTCGATCACCATTTCAACATTCGGAAAGCAGTCCATCACTTCAGCTCCCGGGAAAGGTTCATTGTTAATCAATACAGCGTGAGCATCAGGAACAACTTGCAGACAAAAATTCAGGGTTTCAGGCGCATCTAGCTGTGCGGGTATTGGGTGGCGCATAGTATTTCCTTATATTAGAAACAGATGGAACATTTATAGTAAAACGACTTACAGAAAATGTCATCGTTAGCGAGATTCTGAATTACGAGCGAAGCGAGATTCTGAATTACGAGCGAAGCGAGTTCCGTCAAGCGAAGCGAAGACGGACAGTTAACATTGGTTAAGAAACAGTCAAAAAACTACATTTTTCTCTATATATAAAATATAAAAATTTAAAAGTGTAGTTATGTAGGTTAGACACTCACTTCGTTCGTGTCCCTCGCTTCGCTCGGAATTTTGAAGTAATGTATGAATCTAAAAACAATGCTATTATCGTTGAACTATCATGCAACTGACCGAAGCATAAAGTTAATCAGGTCTTATTCATGCCTTAAAACGCCCTGAGCGCTGCTGTAAGCGATTTCCATAATATGGGTAATGCGATGATATACCTTGCAAAGAAAACCGCTCTACGGGCTTCCTGTGCGATATTTACGAGTTCAGTGCTTTACTATTCAATTTTGATGTTGAATACAAGCGCGTTCCCTTCCCTGTTTGCGACTTCCCGCGTTCTTTGGCTAGGTAAGAAAGCCAGAATACCGGGTCATTAAGTGATTCAGGAGCATCTCGATGAATGACGTAGTGATCGGGATAAGCTTTAGTGGACTTAGACAAGTTTACCAGCGTTGCATTACCACCTGTCAGTTTCATCCAGATTTCCGTAATAATACCTGCGATCCCTCTTTCTGGCGTTCCAAACCACCTTACCGAACGATGTGGAAGTGCAATCCAGCAATGGTAATGTGGCTGTGAAGCCTTTTCCTGTTCGCAAACCCAACCGTAAGCAAAATCGATGATAGGTTCCGATAAGCCGTTGTTATTGGATGCCAGACATGAACGTAACCGTTTGAACAGTTGACGTATGTATTCGTTACCAACGTCAGCAGAAGTGAATTCTGGCAGATGAAGATCAAAGCGGGTAAGAAACACTCGACTGTATCGCCTCTGCATTGCTTTTAATTCGGTGATCATCGCCATAAGTATATCTTGGCGAACACCAGATCCGGTTCTTGTGTTAATCGGATATTGGTGATCATCATGAACAAAAGACTTGCCATCAATTGCTTTGTAACGACCGTGTTCATGGTAGACAGTACGAAAGCAAGTTGTCGAAAAAATCGACGATTGGAACAGGGTTTGAGATTGTTGCATCATTGTTAAATCAACCTTTTTTTGTACTCAGAAAGAGATCACACCTCCTAAACAGTTATTACCAAAAACCACGGTAAAACGAGAGCATTTGCGATACCGCAAAGCCGCCTTGTATCTGACGTTGGGGATGTTTTCGAGGGGGGAAATACTACGGAACAAAGTTTACAAAAATATTTATCCAACCTTTAATTTTATCAGAATGAGAACAAATTGCGCAATACAAATTTTTATTTGGACCAGGCAGCGTATCAGACTTTGCTCGTTGTCCTTCCGAATTCTTGGGGTGGGGATGGCTAAAACCACCGGACCAGTATGAGGTTATTGGCCCAATGAAACCAGAATGTTTGAACAACGAAGACTAACCAATGCTCTCAGGAAGACAGAAACCTCTCTCCATTACTTAATTTCCCCCTTTGAAACTATATTGTGACGTTGCTGGAAACTAACACAGGCGTATCCTGAAAGAGAAAGAAATATGTGACAAACCGCTTATTATGCCATAAGTCTGCAAGAAGATCGCGTCTTCATGCGGAAGGGAAAAAGTGAAACCAAAAGGAAAAAAATGTGATTTAGTACACATCCGAATTCCTTGTTGCTCAGATTGCACATATAATGCGTGCCCAACACTACATAAATCTCAACCCACTAGCCTGCCTGGCACTGAATCTCGCATACATGAATATGAATATGAAATTAACAACGCTTTTCGCGGCGGCACTCGCAATAGTTGGTTTTTGTAATACCGCTTCAGCCGTCACGTACCCGCTGCCGACTGATGGTAGCCGTTTGATTGGCCAAAACCAGGTCATTACTATTCCTGAAGGCAACACCCAACCGCTGGAGTATTTTGCGGCAGAGTATCAGATGGGTCTGTCTAACATGCTGGAAGCCAACCCGGGCGTGGATACCTTCCTGCCGAAAGGCGGCACCGTGCTGAACATTCCTCAGCAGTTGATCCTGCCGGATACCGTGCATGAAGGTATTGTTATCAACAGCGCTGAAATGCGTCTGTACTACTACCCGAAAGGCACCAACACCGTAATTGTTCTGCCGATCGGTATCGGCCAGCTGGGCAAAGACACGCCAATCAACTGGACAACCAAAGTAGAACGTAAAAAAGCAGGCCCAACCTGGACGCCAACGGCGAAAATGCATGCGGAATACCGCGCTGCGGGCGAGCCGCTGCCAGCCGTTGTTCCGGCAGGTCCGGATAACCCGATGGGACTGTACGCGCTGTATATCGGTCGCCTGTATGCCATCCACGGCACCAATGCTAACTTCGGCGTAGGCTTACGCGTCAGCCACGGTTGCGTGCGTCTGCGTAACGACGACATCAAATTCCTGTTTGAAAATGTGCCAGTCGGCACCCGTGTACAGTTTATTGATGAGCCGGTAAAAGCCACTACCGAACCAGACGGCAGCCGTTACATCGAAGTACATAACCCACTGTCTACGACTGAAGCACAGTTCGAAGGCGGAGAAATCGTACCGATTACCCTGACCAAGAGCATTACCAGCATCACCGGCCAGTCTGACGTCGATCAAGCCGTCGTTGAGCAGGCGGTACAGAACCGTTCAGGTATGCCGGTTCGCCTGAACTAAGCACATACCTAAAACGAAAAAGGCGGATGATTCATCCGCCTTTTTTATTACCTCAATGCCGCTATTACATTAATAACAACAAACCATACCCCACCAGCGCCGCCCATATCAGCATCGGTACCGAATACCAATGAAAACGCCACCAGATCCGTCGGTCGTTTGCCATCCGTAACGCAATGAGATTCGCCAGCGATCCCGGCAACAGACCAAAGCCGCCCACATTAACCGCCCAGGCCAGCAGCAGCGTCGGCGGGACATAGTTCAGCAGCAAAATCGTACTGGGCACATTACTGATAAACTGCGACAGGCCAATAGCCGTTAACCAAAGTCCCGGTGCTGAGAGCGTGCCAATCTGGTGGGAAATCCCCTGCAAGGCCGGGAGCTGCGTCAGCAAATGCACATCAATGAACATCGCCATAAATACTAACAGCAACGTCCAGTCCACGCTGAGGATCACGCGACGCGCCAGTACCATGAACCCTGCCGCCACAATAGCCAGCCCCCACAGCTCTTGCTTTAACTCCAGCGCCGCCAGGAAGATGATATACAGCGCCAGACAACTCCATACCAGGCGTGGTTGCCAGTCAGGCGCGCGCGTACCGGTATGATAGTGCAACGCTTTATGCGGGAAACTGAACCAGCACAGCACCACCAGCGTCAGCATCATGGCCCCCGCAAGCGGCGCCATTTGCCAGGTAAACGCGGTAAACGATAAGCCTGAGCGTCCCCACATCAGAATGTTTTGCGGATTACCTATTGGCGTGAGCAACGATCCGGCGTTTACCGCCAGCGCCTCAAAGATAATCAGGCGATTCACCGGAATGGCACATAATTTTTTCAGGGTGATGGTCAGCGGAACAACAATAAACAATGCAACGTCGTTGGTCAGAAACGTCGACAACAACGCCGCCGCCAGCACCATAAATATCGCCAGCTGGCGCTCTGTTTTGAAGCGGCGGGTCATCTTGCGACCTAACACATCGAAATAACCGCTTAGCTCCACGCCTTTGGTCAGTAACATCAGGCCGCTAAGCGTGATTATCGTGTGCCAGTCAATCGCCCCTGGCCAGGACCGGGGCGTAAATGGCGTGAACAGACTCAGTACAACCCCAACGATGATTAACAGCTGGAAAAAACGATCGCGCTGTAAAGCACGTAATAAAGGAAAACTCATTCAGAGCCCGTTCCTTGCTGTTGCGTAAACCGGCTAAAAGCCTCCAGCGTTTCCTTACTAACGTGATGCTCCATCCCCTCCGCGTCGCGACGGGCAATTTCCGGGCTGATGCCTAACATCAACAGGAAATTTTCCACAATCTGATGACGTTCCCGGCTCTCCTGGGCTAGTCGTTCACCTTCTGCGGTTAAAAACACCCCACGCCACGGGATCATTTCAATCAATCCGACTGAAGCTAGGCGCTTAAGCATTTTAGCAACCGTCGGCTGGGAAACCCCAAGTCGCGCTGCCATATCCACCTGGCGCGCTTCACCTACCTCAATAATGAGATCGGAAATCAGCTCTACGTAGTCATCAATCAGTTCGCGGCGATGCGCCTCCCGGACCTGACGAAATCCTTCAACGTGTTCTTCGACATTCACCAATTGCGTCACTTTTTTTGTTGTTGGCATACCTGCGCGACGACTCATTCTGCTTCCTCGTTACTGTGACGCGTTAACGGCATCTGATTAGAGAGCGCTCATTGTAAACCAGAGTTGCGTGGGCACAAAAAATTAACGTTTTAGCAATAGCTATATAATATAGCCTGTGCTATATCTGTATATAATAAAGACATCCCTCAAGGACTGATGGGATCGTGAAGTCAGGAGGTTTACATGAATGAATTTAAGAGGTGTATACGCGTGTTTAGCCACTCTCCCTTTAAAGTACGGTTAATGCTGATCTCTATGCTGTGTGACATGATTAACAGCAAACCAGAGCAGGATAAACCTTCAGAAAAATAATGCGGCGTCGCGGTACGCCGCTTCATTTTCCTGCCGTCATTCGGGTACGGTGGTGGTTTTCGTCTCAATAACCCTTCTTTTTGTCAGTTTTGCCACGTCCCTCGCAAAACAATTTCTTTGTAGTAGTTGACCTTCTCTTGCGCACACTCTATCTTTTCGCAGCCCTGCGTATATTGCGGCTCGCGGATGCGGACCCTATCCCTCTTCTCGCTCTCTCAGGCAGGCAATGACCCTTAGCGCCAGGGTAAGCACATGGCGTTTTTGTAACAGTGGCATATGAATTTAACCCTCAAAGATTCAATCATTGCTCGTAGCCGAGCGATTAGTCCGTGGACTGGCCTCTATTTCTTACAGTCTTTGCTGATCAACCTTGCACTGGGCTATCCGCTTAGCCTGCTCTATAGCGTTGCTTTCACCTGCATATTGATGCTGCTGTGGCGTAGCGCGCCGCGCGCGCAGAAAGCACTGATTGGCATTTGCTCACTCATTGCAGCAATGTACTTTCCGTTCGGCCAGGCTTATGGTTCACCGAACTTCAATACCTTGCTGGCGCTGCACTCAACCAATATGGAAGAGTCAACCGAGATCCTGACCATCTTCCCCTGGTACAGTTATCTGGTTGGAGTGTTTATTTTTGCCCTTGGCGTTATCGCCGTACGCCGTAAAAAAGATGTGCAGCAGCGCAGCTGGAATAAGTTCGACAGCATTTGTTTGCTGTTTAGCGTTGTCGCATTCTTTGTTACCCCGGTACAAAACCTGGCCTGGGGCGGCGTGTTCAAGCTGAAAGACACTGGCTATCCGGTTTTCCGTTTCGCCAAGGACGTTATCGTCAATAACAACGAAGTGCTCGACGAACAAGAGCGTATGGCGAAACTGTCGAGCGTAAAAGACAGCTGGACGGTAACCGCCGTTAAACCGAAGTATCACACCTACGTCGTGGTGATCGGCGAAAGCGCCCGCCGCGATGCGTTAGGGGCGTTTGGCGGCCACTGGGATAACACCCCGTTTGCCAGCTCCGTTAACGGCTATATCTTCGCGGATTACATTGCGGCCAGCGGTTCAACGCAAAAATCGCTCGGCTTAACGCTTAATCGGGTAGTGGATAATAAACCCCAGTTCCAGGATAACTTTGTCACCTTGGCTAACCGCGCGGGCTTTCAGACATGGTGGTTTTCCAATCAGGGACAGATTGGTGAATACGATACGGCCATCGCCAGCATTGCGAAGCGCGCTGATGAGGTTCAGTTCCTCAAAAGCGGTGACTTCGAAGCGGATAAAAACACCCGTGACGAAGCGCTGTTGAAGATGACTGCCCAGGTGCTGGCAACCGAGCGCACCCAGCCACAGCTCATCGTGCTGCATTTAATGGGCTCGCATCCGCAGGCCTGTGACCGAACGCAGGGTAAATACGAGACTTTCGTCCAGTCAAAAGAGACATCTTGTTATCTGTACACCATGACGCAGACAGATGACCTACTGCGCCAGCTTTACGAGCAGTTACGTAACAGCGGTAATAGCTTCTCGATGGTCTATTTCTCCGATCATGGCCTCGCGTTTAAAGAGCGGGGAAAAGAGGTGCAGTACCTGGCGCATGACGATCAGTTCCAGCAGAATTTCCAGGTGCCTTTTATGGTGCTGTCGAGCGATGATAAAGCGCATCGGGTGATTAAAGCCCGTCGCTCCGCCAATGATTTCCTCAGCTTTTTCTCGCAGTGGACGGGGATAAGCGCAAAAGAAATCACCAACAGCTACCGCTTTATCTCAGAGAAAAAAGCCGGGCCGGTGTACATCACCAACTTCAAACTGCAGAAGGTGGACTACAACCATCTGGGTACCGATATTTTCTCAACCAAATAATACGTTGTCGGCCGGATAAGGCATTTTGCTACCGATGCCTGATGCGCTGCGCTTATCAGGCCTACAACGACATTCCTTCCTGCATTACACGCAAAAAAAATCCGCCCCAAGAGGCGGATTTTTCATATCACCGAAGTGATTAGAAGCGGTAACCCACGCCAGCAATCCAGGTGCCAACGTCAACGCTACGAATACGGCTCTGCTCGTAGGAGAAGTCCAGAGCAACGTTTTCGATCGGGTTGAACTGCAGACCAGCACCGTAAGAGAAACCGTAGTCGCTGGTGCTGTGGTTGTCAGCCGGAGATGCTGCGTTCTGGAATTTACCGTAACCAACACCCACTACACCGTAGATGCTTGCCCAGTCGTTCAGACGGTAAGCCGGACCAGCAGTGATGCCGTAGTATTGGGTTTTGTTGTAGTCGCCAGAAGCATCGGTACGATCTTTTTCAGTGTAAGTGAAGGAACCGATAACACCCAGCGGGTTGTTGTCCTGCTCGTAGCGATACTTCAGGTTGAAACCGTTCATTTTGTTCGCTGCGCCCTGAGCATCGCTCTGAGCGTAACCACCGGTAACGGTAGAAGTAGCAGCTACAGCAGTACCTGCGGAGAAAGCCAGAACAGCGGCCAGTGCTGAAAGACATGCAATTTTTTTCATAACCACCTCAAATGTGCTTCAAGTAAATCTTAAGTTTTAAATATACCAAAAATTGATGGGAAACTCTTTGCGATTCGCGATGTCTAACGGGGTCTTTCATGTAACAGAACATTTCAAAAACCCGCTATCTCTTTCAATTAACATCACTTTTTCAACTGAAAATACCATTATTGCGCGCACAATATGGCACATTCATCCAGAACATTCCTAATCACACAGATTATTAATCCATCATTTTCATGCCATTGTACGGAACTGAGCAATTTTTTTTTCAACGAATACTCAACCAGTTGAGCGTAATTCCATTACACTCGCTGTTTTACTTTTCTATACATAAAGTCATCTGCGTCGTAACAATGCTGAAGCGTGGCACAGATGGAGACGTGTAATCATCATTTGACAGGAGAAAGGATGCCGGGGTTGTCACGTAAAGCGCCAGTCTGGTTGCCTATTTTGGTTTTGCTTATTGCTATGTCCTCCATTCAAAGCGGAGCATCACTGGCAAAATCGTTGTTCCCACTCGTCGGTGCGCCGGGCGTTACCGCGCTGCGCCTTGCGCTGGGTACGATCATCCTTATCGCTTTCTTTAAGCCCTGGCGTTTACGATTCGCCAAAGAACAACGCCTGCCGCTACTGTTTTATGGCCTGTCTCTGGGCGGGATGAACTACCTTTTCTACCTGTCAATCCAAACCGTCCCACTGGGAATCGCCGTGGCGCTGGAATTTACCGGCCCGCTCGCGGTAGCGCTGTTTTCATCCCGACGCCCGGTGGATTTCATTTGGGTTGCGTTGGCAGTGCTCGGGCTTTGGTTCCTGCTGCCTCTGGGTCAGGACGTTTCTCACGTAGATTTAACCGGCGCAGCGCTGGCGCTGGGGGCTGGCGCCTGCTGGGCCATCTATATTCTTACCGGGCAGCGAGCCGGGGCGGAACACGGTCCGGCAACCGTCGCGGTAGGGTCATTCATTGCAGCACTGGTATTTGTTCCAATCGGCGCACTCCAGGCCGGAGATGCCCTGTGGCACTGGTCCATTCTGCCGTTAGGTCTGGCCATTGCAGTCCTCTCTACTGCGCTTCCCTATTCGCTGGAGATGATTGCTTTGACGCGCCTGCCTACACGTACTTTCGGTACATTGATGAGCATGGAACCCGCGCTGGCAGCGGTTTCCGGAATGATCTTCCTCGGTGAAACACTGACGCTTATCCAGACGCTTGCTCTGGGCGCCATTATTGTCGCATCAATGGGCTCTACGCTTACTATTCGTAAAGAGCCACAAATAAAACAAGTCGACGTGAATTAACCACGTATTATTCTGCATGGTTTGCATAATCATGCAGAATATCCAATTGTAAATCTGCGTGATAATAATTCTAAAAAATATAATTTTCTCATCCGCATATTTCATTTAATCTTAAAATTAACATAAAAATAACACCACGCAAGTAACAATACACTCATCACATTGATTTTATTTGATATTTTATATTTACCCTCTTCTTCGCTATTAAAGTGATAGGCAACACCGGAAACAAAAATCCAAATTTAGCGCTATACTTAATTCCGTTGAAGAGTTGGGACATAAATATCAAGAGGATATGAAAATATGAGTACCGCGAAACTGGTAAAAACAAAAGCATCCGCCCTCCTTTATACCCGCAACGATGTATCTGATAGCGAAAAGAAAGCGACCGTAGAACTGCTGAATCAGCAAGTAATCCAGTTCATTGACCTGTCATTGATCACCAAACAGGCTCACTGGAACATGCGCGGTGCAAACTTCATTGCAGTACATGAAATGCTGGATGGCTTCCGTACAGCCCTTACCGATCACCTCGACACCATGGCTGAACGCGCCGTACAGTTGGGCGGTGTGGCACTGGGCACAACTCAGGTTATTAACAGCAAAACGCCTCTGAAAAGTTACCCGCTGGATATCCATAGCGTACAGGACCACTTAAAAGAGCTGGCCGAACGTTATGCCGTAGTTGCAAACAGCGTACGTAAAGCTATCAGCGAAGCAAAAGACGAAGATACCGCGGATATCTTTACCGCAGCTTCTCGCGACCTCGATAAATTCCTGTGGTTTATCGAAGCCAACATTGAGTAACAGCAGGCATAAGAATTACCTATATAACCCTCGCTTCGGCGGGGGTTTTGCACATCTATGGTGCATAACATTGATCATTCGTCACTCCAAAGTAAATTATTTGTAATAATCACCTCACACAATCGTTAACGAAAGATTGTTTTATCAACAATTTTTACGCTAAATAGTCATACCGTTTGCACCGTGACTGGTTCGCACCAAATGAGTGCCCCAAAACAGTGCAGATTATTCGCTATGCCCTACTTATTGTGCAGAAAAACGAGACACCCTCTTGTTAAAACAATGAGTTGCAAAATTGGCACGATTTTTTCATTAAGCCATATGTTCTCGCAGGGGATCGCCCCGTGGATATAAAAGGAAATCCTATGAAGTCTGTATTAAAAGTTTCACTGGCTGCACTTACCCTGGCTTTTGCGGTGTCCTCCCATGCCGCAGATAAGAAACTGGTTGTCGCAACCGACACCGCGTTTGTACCGTTTGAATTCAAACAGGGTGACAAATACGTTGGTTTTGATGTGGATCTGTGGGCTGCCGTGGCCAAAGAACTGAAACTGGATTATGAACTGAAACCGATGGATTTCAGCGGCATCATCCCGGCTCTGCAAACCAAAAATATCGACCTGGCACTGGCAGGTATCACCATCACCGATGAGCGTAAAAAAGCGATCGACTTCTCCGACGGCTACTACAAAAGCGGTCTGTTAGTGATGGTGAAAGCGAATAACAACGACGTCAAAAGCGTAAAAGATCTGGACGGTAAAGTCGTTGCAGTTAAGAGCGGCACCGGTTCCGTTGATTACGCGAAAGCGAATATCAAAACCAAAGACCTGCGTCAGTTCCCGAATATCGATAACGCATATATGGAACTGGGCACCAACCGCGCAGACGCTGTACTGCACGACACACCAAACATTCTTTACTTCATCAAAACAGCTGGCAATGGTCAGTTCAAAGCTGTAGGCGAATCGCTGGAAGCCCAGCAGTACGGTATCGCCTTCCCGAAAGGCAGCGATGACCTGCGTGAAAAAGTGAACGGCGCGCTGAAAACGCTGAAAGAGAACGGTACTTACAACGAAATCTACAAAAAATGGTTCGGTACTGAACCTAAATAATAACCGGCAGCGTTGCCCGGTGGCGTGATGCTTACCGGGCCTACGCCTGGATTTTTGAGACCTGTAGGCCGGATAAGCACAGCGCATCCGGCAAAACGGGCATTTGAATATTTACACCACGGTAACAGGAACGACATATGCAGTTTGACTGGAGTGCCATCTGGCCCGCCATCCCGCTTTTGATTGAAGGCGCCAAAATGACCCTGTGGATCTCGGTCCTCGGTCTGGCTGGCGGTCTGATAATCGGACTTGCAGCAGGGTTTGCGCGCACTTTCGGCGGTTGGATCGCCAACCACGTAGCGCTGGTGTTTATCGAAGTCATTCGCGGTACGCCAATCGTTGTGCAGGTAATGTTTATTTACTTCGCTCTGCCAATGGCATTTAACGATTTACGCATTGACCCCTTTAGCGCCGCCGTTGTCACCATCATGATCAACTCCGGGGCCTATATTGCGGAAATCACCCGCGGTGCGGTGCTCTCAATCCATAAAGGGTTCAGCGAAGCCGGTTTGGCGCTTGGACTTTCACGCACAGAGACTATCCGCCACGTTATTTTACCCCTCGCACTGCGTCGTATGCTGCCACCGCTGGGCAACCAGTGGATCATCAGCATTAAAGATACCTCGCTGTTTATTGTCATTGGCGTCGCTGAACTGACCCGTCAGGGCCAGGAAATCATTGCCGGTAACTTCCGCGCACTGGAAATCTGGAGCGCCGTTGCGGTGTTCTATCTGATCATTACGCTGGTGCTGAGCTTCATTCTGCGTCGTCTGGAAAGAAGGATGAAAATCCTGTGATTGAATTTAAAAACGTTTCTAAGCACTTTGGTCCAACTCAGGTGCTGCACAATATTGACCTGAACATTCAGCAGGGCGAAGTGGTGGTGATTATCGGTCCGTCCGGGTCCGGTAAATCTACCCTGCTGCGCTGCATTAACAAGCTGGAAGAGATAACCTCCGGCGATCTGATCGTCGATGGTCTGAAAGTAAACGATCCGAAGGTAGACGAGCGCTTAATCCGTCAGGAAGCCGGAATGGTGTTTCAGCAGTTCTACCTGTTCCCACATCTGACGGCACTGGAAAACGTCATGTTCGGACCGCAGCGCGTACGCGGGGCGAATAAAGAACAGGCCGAGAAACTGGCGAAAGAGCTGCTGGCAAAAGTGGGTCTGGCCGAACGTGCACATCACTACCCTTCTGAACTGTCCGGTGGTCAACAACAGCGTGTGGCTATTGCCCGTGCGCTGGCAGTAAAACCGAAAATGATGCTGTTTGATGAGCCAACCTCAGCACTCGACCCGGAACTGCGTCATGAAGTTCTGAAAGTGATGCAGGATTTGGCGGAAGAAGGGATGACCATGGTGATTGTGACCCACGAAATTGGCTTTGCCGAAAAAGTGGCTTCACGCCTGATTTTCATTGATAAGGGACGAATTGCCGAAGACGGTAATCCGCAGGCCCTGATTGAAAATCCCCCCAGCCAACGCTTACAGGAATTCTTGCAGCACGTTTCCTGATAGCTCAACCTCCCTTCGCCCGAAGGGAGGTTTTTCACCAGAATCCTCTCATTTCAATTCCCTCCCGCTCTGACATCTATACTTATCCTTTTGAATTTATTTTCTCATGGGAGGAGTCATGCGCTGGATCTTGTTCATCTTTGTTTGTCTGCTGAGTCTTCCGGCTCAGGCGGTGACAATACCTGGCGTCACCTCGCCAACGTCAACCAACGCACAAGCCGCGCCAACGAAAGAGCCGGATGTTGAACAGAAGAAAGCGGCCTACGGCGCACTGGCGGATGTGCTGGAAAATGACGCCTCGCGGAAGGAACTGATCGATCAGTTACGCAAAGTGGCGACAGCGCCCCCTGCCGAGCCGGTGCCAACCATTGTTCCACCCACATTAACAGAAGAAAAAACGGTGCTGGAAAACGTCACGGATGTCACACGGCACTACGGTGAGGCGCTCTCCAGCCGCTTTGCCCAACTTTATCGCAATATTACCGATGCACCGCACAAGACCTTTAACCCGCAAACGTTCACCAATGCCCTGACTCATTTTTTAATGCTGGCGGCGTCAGTGTTCGGGTTTTACTGGCTGATCCGCCTGTGCGCGCTGCCGCTGTATCGCAAAATGGGGCAATGGGCGCGGCGGAAAAACCGCGAACGCAGCAACTGGCTGCAGCTTCCAGCAATGATCGTTGGCGCATTCATTATTGATTTGCTTCTGCTGGCGCTGACATTGTTTGTCGGGCAGATACTGAGCGACAGAATGAACGCCGGCAGTCGCACCATCGCCTTTCAGCAAAGCCTGTTTCTCAATGCCTTTGCCCTGATTGAGTTCTTCAAAGCCATTCTGCGTCTGATATTTTGCCCAACAGTGGCCGAACTGCGTCCGTTTAACATTCAGGATGCCGGTGCGCGCTACTGGAATCGGCGTTTGAGTTCATTAAGCAGTTTGATTGGTTACGGGCTTATAGTTGCCGTTCCCATTATCTCCAATCAGGTCAATGTGCAGGTCGGCGCGATGGCCAACGTCATCATCATGCTATGTATCA
Source organism: Citrobacter sp. Cpo032 (assembly GCF_030332975.1). Taxonomy (NCBI): domain Bacteria; kingdom Pseudomonadati; phylum Pseudomonadota; class Gammaproteobacteria; order Enterobacterales; family Enterobacteriaceae; genus Citrobacter; species Citrobacter sp. Cpo032. The sequence goes on along the minus strand of NZ_JAOWGU010000034.1, from coordinate 519,030 downwards.
CGCTATGGGCGCTGTACCTGATTTTCAGAAACAAGAAAGAGATAACGCTGCATTTACAGAATCTGGCAGAAAGATCGTTAGCTTTTTTCAGCCTGTTTATCCGCGCCTTTGCGTTGGTATGGCACTGGCTGGCCAGCGCCTACTTCATTGTGCTGTTTTTCTTTTCGCTGTTTGATCCGGGCAACAGCCTGAAATTCATGATGGGCGCTACGCTGCGCAGCCTGGTAATCATTGGAATTGCCGCCTTTGTTTCCGGCATGTTTTCCCGCTGGATAGCCAAAACTATTACCCTTTCGCCACACACCCAGCGCAGCTATCCGGAACTCCAAAAGCGGCTGAATGGCTGGCTGTCGACGGCGTTAAGCGTGGCCAGGATCCTGACGGTGTGCGTTGCGGTCATGCTGCTATTGAATGCCTGGGGACTGTTCGACTTCTGGAACTGGCTGCATTACGGCGCAGGAGAAAAAACGGTGGATATTCTGATCCGTATCGCGCTGATTTTATTCTTCTCCGCCATCGGCTGGACGATCCTTGCCAGCCTGATTGAAAATCGTCTGGCTTCCGATATTCACGGACGCCCGCTACCCAGCGCTCGTACCCGCACCCTGTTGACGCTGTTTCGCAACGCGCTGGCGGTGATCATCAGCACGATCACCATCATGATTGTGCTGTCGGAAATTGGCGTTAATATCGCCCCATTGCTGGCCGGGGCCGGGGCGCTGGGGCTAGCAATCTCTTTCGGCTCGCAAACGCTGGTAAAAGATATTATTACCGGGATTTTTATTCAGTTTGAAAATGGCATGAACACCGGCGACCTGGTGACCATCGGTCCACTCACCGGTACGGTTGAACGAATGTCCATTCGTTCTGTGGGCGTGCGTCAGGACACCGGGGCGTACCATATTATTCCCTGGTCATCGATAACGACCTTCGCCAACTTTGTGCGTGGAATTGGATCGGTCGTCGCCAATTACGACGTAGACCGCCATGAGGATGCGGATAAAGCGAATCAGGCGTTGAAAGACGCGGTTGCTGCGGTGATGGAAAAAGATGATATTCGCGGGCTGATTATCGGCGAACCGTCGTTTGCCGGGATTGTAGGATTAACCAATACGGCATTCACGCTACGGGTCTCGTTTACCACCTTACCGCTGAAGCAGTGGACGGTACGTTTTGCGCTCGACAGCCAGGTGAAGAAATACTTCGATCTGGCCAACATACGCGCCCCGGTACAGACGTATCAAGTGTTACCTGCACCAGGGAATGGTCCTGCGTCGGCGGCAAGCGAACCACTACCGCCAACCGAGCCAACGCTTTAGCGTTTACGCGCCATAAAACGACGACGCTGATCGTTATCCATAAAGGTCCAGGCAATAAAGCGACTCTGCTTTTGTCCCTGGGCCATCTCTTTCTTGACCACTTTCACCGCGCCCGCATCCGTTAATGCGTGGTACAGCGGAGGCAAGTTCTCGCCGCGAGAAACCAGTGTAGTAAACCACATCACCTGGCGACCAAAGGCCTGGCTTTCAGCAATCATTTTCTTGATGAACGCCACTTCACCGCCTTCACACCACAGCTCCTGCTGCTGTCCGCCAAAGTTCAGTGCATCGTCTTTGTCCTGTCCCAGATTACGGCGTTTGCGCTCGCTTCCGGCACGGGCTGAGGCCGCAGAATCATGGAATGGCGGGTTACACAATGTGGCTTCATACTGCTCATTTTTGTGAATGATGCCGTTGAAGATTGCCGTTGCATCTTTCTGGCGACGCAGACGAATAGCACGGGTTAATCCCGGATTGGCGTTGACGATCGCCTGAGCGCTGTTAAACGCTTCGCTACTGGTTTCACTACCCGTGAATCGCCAGCCATATTCATGCACGCCGATCAGTGGATAAATACAGTTTGCCCCCACTCCCACGTCCAGCACGCTCGCATTTGCCGGAATGGTTCCGCTGGTTTCACCCAACAGGTCGGCCAAATGGTGTATGTAGTCAGCACGACCAGGCACCGGCGGGCACAGAAAACCATCTGGAATATCCCAGTTTTTCACCGCATAAAAATGCGCCAGCAGTGCTTTATTGAGCGCCTTTACTGCCTGCGGATTCGCGAAATCAACACTCTGCTCGCCGCCGGGCGTGAGGGTGAGAAATTGCGTCAGCTCGGGCGTAACCTGGCATAAAGTCGCAAGATCATAACGGCCATTGTGGCGGTTGCGTGGGTGTATTCCCGGTTTCTGGGGGGACATAGCATTCTCCTTTTAACAGCGGCGTAAGATACCCGCATAACGCCACGCGGTAAACACACTCATCAAGGAAATTTGATTTTTTATGCCTGTTTCATGGCAAATAAATCGTTCAAAAAACAGACGACTGATCATCGATTTTTTGCGGTAAATATCATCCGCAGGCGGCCTAAACTTATCAGGCACCACCTGTTGTTTCTCAGAGGATATCACCATGAAGAAATGCCTCACATTACTTGCCGCTACCGTACTTACCGGCATGACATTTGCCTCCTTTGCTGCACAGCCATACACCAGCCCAGCTACCGGTCAGCTACAAGCTTCCGGCACCGTATCCGCTACCGGCGCCTCTAATCTGAGCGACCTGGAAGACAAGCTGGCAGAGAAAGCGAAAGAGCAAGGGGCAAAAGGCTTTGTCGTTAATTCTGCTGGCGGTAAAAATCAGATGTACGGCACCGCAACTATCTATAAGTAACCCCCTTCCTTAGCCCAACTGCATTCGTCCCGGATGCAGTTTTCTGCGCGCTGTTCACTTCATTGCAGTTCAATTTGTAATCAATATGTTGGCATTTTGAATCCAATGTAAATAAATGTATTTATTTTTGAATTAATGAATGCTAAAACGTCGCGCTGATTAGTAATGCTTATCAAAATCATTATCAATTACACATTCATTTCCGCGAGGCCTGCAGGGTATAACATCCATAGAGATGTCCCTTCGCGCGAGTGAAACCGTCCACTCAAAAAATAATAAGTCACTCATTAACATGGATAAAAATCGCAACTTGCCGTCCAGTAGCTTTCACTCACTGACTTTTTTTGCCGGTCTGTGCATTGGCCTGTCCCCTATAGCTCAGGCTGTCGCTGCGGACGACCAGGATAAAAAACAAGAAGACACTCTGATCGTTGAAGCGGCCAAACCTTCGCTGTACGCCCCAACACAGTCTGCCGACCCTAAATTCTCCCGTCCGGTGGCGGATACAACCCGCACCATGACGGTGATTTCTGAGCAGGTGATTAAGGATCAAGGCGCAACAAATCTGACCGACGCGCTGAAAAACGTCCCGGGCGTTGGCGCATTTTTCGCCGGTGAGAACGGTAACTCCAGCACCGGTGACGCGGTTTACATGCGTGGTGCGGATACCTCGAACAGTATTTATATCGACGGTATCCGTGATATTGGCAGCGTCACGCGCGACACCTTCAATACCGAACAGGTGGAAGTAATCAAAGGTCCTTCCGGTACCGACTATGGACGTAGCGCACCGACTGGCTCTATCAATATGATCAGCAAGCAGCCACGCACTGACTCAGGAATCGATGCATCGGCCAGCGTCGGTAGCGCCTGGTTCCGCCGTGGTACGCTGGACATTAACCAGGTCATCGGCGAGACCACCGCCGCACGTTTAAACCTGATGGGTGAAAAAACGCATGATGCTGGTCGCGATAATGTTAAGAATGAACGTTACGGTGTGGCCCCCTCTCTCGCTTTTGGCTTAGGGACTGAGAACCGACTGTACCTGAACTATCTGCATGTCACCCAACACAACACACCGGATGGCGGCATCCCTACCATTGGCCTGCCGGGATACTCCGCACCTTCTGCGGGGACTTCTGCACTGAATCATTCAGGCAAAGTGGACACGCATAATTTCTACGGTACAAACTCGGATTACGACGATTCGACAACCGATACCGCGACGATACGTTTTGAACATGACCTGAACGACAGCACCACTATTCGCAACACCACCCGCTGGTCGCGCATTAAACAGGATTATCTGATGACGGCGGTGATGGGCGGCGCGTCTAACATCACCCAACCCACCAGCAGCGTCGACAGCTGGACCTGGTCACGCCTGGCAAATACCAAGGATGTCAGCAATAAGATCTTGACCAACCAGACCAACCTGACCTCAACGTTCTACACGGGATCCATCGGTCACGACATCAGCACCGGCGTGGAGCTGACGCGCGAAACACAAACCAACTATGGCGTGGTGCCGATCACCCCACCACCGGTGAATATCTATCACCCCGACAGCAACGTGAATATCGGCGGATTGTCTCGTAACGGCGCCAACGCTAACGGGCAAACAGACACCTTCGGTGTATACGCTTTTGATACGCTACAAATTACCCGTGAATTCGAGCTGAACGGTGGTATTCGCCTCGACAATTACCGCACGGAATATGACAGCGCCACCGCTTGTGGCGCTTCCGGTCGCGGCGCAGTAGCGTGCCCGACAGGCGTGGCCAAAGGTTCCCCGGTCACCACTGTGGATACAGCCAAATCAGGCAATCTGGTGAACTGGAAAGCTGGCGCGCTGTATCACCTGACCGATAACGGTAACGTGTACATCAACTATGCCGTTTCTCAGCAACCGCCGGGCGGCAGCAACTTTGCTCTTGCTCAGGGCGGCAGCGGTAACAGTGCGAACCGTACCGATTTCAAACCGCAGAAAGCGAAAACCAGCGAGATCGGCACCAAATGGGAGGTGCTGGATAAGCGCCTGCTGTTAACCGCCGCGATTTTCCGCACAGATATTGAGAATGAAGTTGAGCAAAACGACGACGGTACCTATTCCCAGTACGGAGAGAAACGCGTTGAAGGCTACGAGCTCTCGGTAGCAGGTAACATCACTCCCGCATGGCAGATTATTGGGGGTTACACCCAGCAACGCGCGACCATCCACAGCGGTAAAAACGTTGCTCAAGATGGATCCTCTTCCCTGCCATATACACCGGAACATGCATTCACGCTGTGGAACCAGTATCAGGCTACCGATGATATCTCCGTTGGCGCAGGCGCTCGCTACGTGGGCAGTATGCATCGCGGTTCCGACGGTGCGGTGGGTACGCCATCCTACACTGAAGGTTACTGGGTCGCTGACGCCAAACTGGGCTATCGCGTGAATCGCAATCTCGATTTCCAGCTAAACGTCTATAACCTGTTCGACACCGATTATGTATCTTCCATAAACAAGAGTGGATACCGCTATCATCCGGGCGAGCCAAGAACTTTCCTGCTCACCGCCAATATGCATTTCTAATCCATCGCGTGGGGCGTAAGCCCCACTTTCAGGAGAAACACTGATGATGTACCACATTCCCGGCGTTCTGTCGGCGCAGGATGTAGCCTGGTTTCGCGAACAACTGGACGCTGCCGACTGGGTTGATGGTCGCGCAACCACCGGCGCTCAGGGGGCGCAGGTTAAAAACAACCAGCAGGTGAATACGCAAAGTGAACGCTACGGCGTTTTACAACAGGCGGTACAGACTGCGGTAAATAACAGCGCGCTTTTCTTCGCCGCAGCACTACCGAAAACGCTCTCCACACCGCTGTTTAATCGCTACCAGGACAACGAGACCTACGGTTTTCACGTTGACGGTGCGGTGCGTAGCCATCCGCAAAACGGCTGGATGCGCACGGACCTTTCCGCAACTTTATTCCTGAGTAACCCGAATGATTATGAAGGGGGAGAACTGCTGGTCAATGATACTTACGGCCAGCATGCGGTGAAGCTTCCGGCAGGCGATCTGGTGCTTTACCCTTCCAGCAGCCTACATTGCGTCACGCCAGTGACCCATGGCGTTCGTGTAGCGTCTTTTATGTGGATACAGTCGATGGTCCGTGACGACAAAAATCGCGCCATGCTTTTTGAACTGGATAAAAACATTCAATCCCTGAAGGCTCGCCATGGGGAGAGCAGCCAGATCCTGTCATTACTCAATCTCTACCATAACCTGCTGCGCGAATGGTCTGAAATCTGATACTGCTGGCGCGTGGTCATTTTTCAGCCATCACCTTCGCTATACTTAGTCTGTAGACATCAGCAGGAGATACACATGGCATCCGGATGGGCAAATGACGACGCGGTTAACGAACAGATCAACAATACTATTGAAGATGCTGTTGCCCGCGCTCGCGGTGAGTTACCGACGGGGGAAAGTCTGTATGAATGCGAAGAATGCGGCAATCCTATCCCTCAGGCCAGACGTGAGGCCGTGCCAGGGGTACGCTTGTGCATCACCTGCCAACAGGATAAAGATTCACATAGCGCATCATTTTCAGGATATAATCGCAGAGGTTCGAAAGACAGCCAGCTACGTTGACTTATCTTTACCAAAAGTTTCAGCGCATACGATTTCCTTTACGAGCACGCTTTTTTGCACCCTGTGTAGCAAAATGTGCCGTTGTCGCCTTCTCTGTAAAGCGCAATGACAAGAACTGTAAATCCCTCACTCGAATTTATTAATATTCAATAAGTTATTTGTCATTCAATTTTTTTGATTGATGTCGTCAATTCTATTCGATTTTCTCTCACCAAAAAAAACGTGATACTTATCACATCGACGGAACAACGTCTTCTTAAAGAACACTGACTAACAGAACAACCCTGCGAGAGATTAATCATGAAAAATATCAAATTTGCTGTTGCTGCCATCGCCCTGTCTACCCTGTCATTTGGCGTTTTCGCTGCCGAGCCGGTTTCCTCTACTCAGGCGCAAAACATGAACAAAATTGGTGTGGTATCTGCTGACGGTGCCACTACGCTGGACGGCCTGGAAGCCAAACTGGCTGAGAAAGCGAATGCTGCTGGCGCAACTGGGTACAGCATCACTTCCGCTATCGGCAAAGATAAAATGAGCGGCACCGCGGTTATCTATAAATAACCGAAAGATTACCTGTACGACCCAATGCTCCAACCCTCATTGACCCTGTTTGTTACCCTTTGTTTGCCCGTCCGCCACTGGACGGGCTTTTTTTTGCCTATTTTTCCAGCCGTTGGCAGAATTCCTGCAACACGGCGTCTGGCATCCCAATTTGCAGTGCCGCCTCACAAATCGCTTGCCAGCTTCCGGCATCCAGCGGAATACCGTGTTCCAGCCGTTCCTCGCGAGTATTCACCTCCCACTCCCCAGGCAACAGGATCGGGGCATCTTCAGCATGCGGCGACGCTTTCACCCACTCAGCAAATGCCGCGACCTGGTTGTCGCAGTCCGACGCGCCGAACAGTTGTGGATTCATAATGATGGTGGTCATACAGTTAATGATGGCGTCCGCGCTGGTCTGCAGGCTCTCTTCATGTGTGGTTTTACCGCCAGAAAGCGCACCGCCCATAATTTCGCACATCGCCGCCAGCGCATACCCCTTGTGCTCGGCAAAGGTCAGCAACGACCCCAGCGGAGAAACCTGCATTACCGCAGGATCGGTAGTGGGAACACCCTCCACATCAATCAGGCATCCTGGAGCCACCGGCTCGCCCTTATGCCATGCCACACGGGTTTTGCCAAACGCGATGGCGCTGGTTGCATAGTCCAGCAACAGTGGGAAGGTATTTTTACGCGGGAATACGACGCAGAAAGGATTGGTTCCAAAACGGCTATCGCGGCCATGAAACGGTGCGACCATCGGGATCCCCACCACATTCACAAAGTGTACCGAGACAAAACCTGCCGCCGCACATTGCTCCGCCCAGTAGCCAATACGGCCGATATGGTGCGAATTATGTAATGCCACGGCGGCGATTCCGTACTGACGCGCTTTTTCGATTCCAAGCGTGATTGCCTCGTGTGCCGCCACCTGACCAAACGCAAAGTCGCCGTCAAGCGTAATCACCGCCCCCGCATCTTTTACCACTTTGGCATGACGGTTGATCTGCAGATGCCCCTGCGAGAATGAACGAATATAGCTTGGGATCATACCGATGCCATGGGAGTCGTGACCGGCGAGGTTAGAGGCTATCAGATGGTCGGCCACCAGCCGCGCCTCCTGATCATTGCTTCCCATCTGATGAAAAACGGCCTGGATAAAGGCGTGCAGCGTTGGCACATGGAAGCGATGTCCACTGTTCATTGTTATCTCCTTTGTGTCGCGTGTTTGTTGTGTTTCTTATTTTTCAACAAACTATGCTGCGCCACGGTGCGCTGGAGGTCAATAAACGTGCAGAAATTTCACATTGCCGAAAAGAGAGAACCGACAGGCCAGGCAACAGGCCCGTCGGGATAACAAATGGTTTAGAAACTTTGCTCGACGCGGGCAAGTCCTTCAGCCAGTGAGGCGGACTCACCGGTTGCCACCAGGCAGCAGGCCATCTGGATTTTCAACGATGCCGGAACAGGCTCACTGCCAGCCAGACAACGCTCAATCCAGCGCGCGGTGGTTTCCGGGTCTTTTGCTACCGGTAGCGGTACCGGCTCGTCAGGCATCTCGCTCTGTCGGTCTTGTAGCACTCGCACACCGGATGAATCTATCAGGCTTATCTGCGGGCAGCGCTGCGGGTTGGCATACACTTCGCCCTCGGTACCATGCATCAACAGGCCGCGCCCACCGATATCGCCGAAGAACTTCGCCACGCGCGAAACATATTCCGGGTGGGACACGCTGGAAAGACGCAGCGCGGCATCTTCAGCAAACGGCGTGGCTAATTTAGCCAGCGTATGTGCACTGTTACGCACACCCATGCGCCAGCGCATCGCCAGCTGTTTCTCCAGCGGAGGGCACAGCGCGCTCACCGGAATAAACACCGGCTCATGACCATCCAGCTTTGCCTGCGCCTGCCCGGCATGCAGCGTTGGCGTAATGCCCATCAGTTCGAAAATGGTTTCAGTCAGTACGCGGGTTGGATCCTCGCTAACGCCGTGCACCACCACCGGAAAACCGAGTTTATGCAGTAGAATCGCCAGCAGCGGAGTCAAATTCGCCTGCTTGCGCGCGCCATTGTAGCTGGGAATGACAATCGGCATGGGTTTGGTTACCGGCGGAGTCAGGCGAATGGTGTGGTTTTGCATCGCTTCGTAAAAGCCCAGCATCTCCGCTTCCCCTTCGCCCTTGATACGTAGCGCAATCAGTACCCCGCCCATCTCAAGGTCAGGTACGTCGCCGTTCATCATATGGGTATACAGTCCGCGAGCAGTATCCTTATCCAGGTCACGCGCGTGATTTTTTCCTCGCCCAATCTCTTTAATGATTTTGCGGTAATCCATCGATAACTCCTTGCCTGTTGCTCACATCGTTAACGCCGACGGCGGCGCGTGGGCTTCGCTTTTTCTTTTGGTTTTACTATAACGTCTGGCACAGCAGGTTGCTCTATCGGAAATATGGGTAACGCGTTCAGTAAACGCTTGCCATAGCTTTTGGTCAATAAACGCTTGTCATAAATAACCACTTCTCCCCAGCAGCCATGGCTACGGATGAGTCGCCCAACCTGCTGGATCAAATTGAACGACGCCGCAGGCAGGCTCTGCACCTCGAAGGGGTAGCGGTTCAGACTTTTCAACCACTCACCCTCGGTGATCACTACCGGGCTGTCGATTGGCGGAAAGGCGATTTTATGAATATGCACCTGAGTCAGCAGGTCGCCTTTCAAATCCAGACCTTCAGCAAAAGATTGCAGCCCAACCAGTACACTGCGCTCGCCGTTGGCCACCCGTTTACGGTGCAACTCCACCAGACGATAGCGCGGCTGATCGCCCTGCACCAACAACAGCAGGCGCAGATCGGTAACGTGCTCAAGAAAACGCTGCATCGCGCGACCGCTGGCAAAGAGTATCAGCATGCCCTGATGCTTTTTACTCTCCAGCTGTTCGCGAAAATAGGCGGCCATTTCCGCGATATGCTGCTCTTCGTTATCAATTAACGGTTCGTAGCGCATCTGCGGAATGACTATTTTGCCCTGTTCAACGTGATTAAACGGTGAATCCAGCGCGACAAACCGGTCCCCTGCTTTTTCCTTCAGACCGCTCATCTCCTGCAAACGCGAGAAGCTGTTGAGCGAGCGCAGCGTTGCGGAAGTGACAATAATATGCGGGACGCTACGCCACAGCAGTCGTTCGAGCTGATCGCTCACACGGATCCCCACGCAGTGGAACCAGACGTGGATCTGCCCGTCACGCACCTCGCGCGTCGCCCATTTACTCACCGGTGCGCCTGACGACTGCGCGAGCGATGCCAGCCGCCACAGTTTGCTTTGCGCCTCAAACATGCCCAGCGCCCGGTTCATCTGCAAAATAACCCGATGCAGACGCACGATATCGTGAGTGCCGGTTTTTTCGCTGAGATCGTTGAGGAACAGTTCCGCCAGACCGCGCAGCATTTCTGTTAGCTTTGCCAGACGCTGACAAATCTCCATCACTTCCGTAGGCAATTCGCCCATCGCGAAGCGGTGTTCTGCCTCCTGGGTTGCGGGCATATACAGATTAAGAATGTTATTGAGCGATGAAATCAGCTCATACAGCTCCTCACAGTGACCGTTCAGACGCTCGGCATTTGCCAGTGGCGGCGTGGTCTTCGGGCGAAACTGCTCCAGGCAGGTAGCCACTAATTTGCAAAATAGATCCAACTGAAGTCGATACCAGGGGGCGCTGATTTCTGCGCTCATCTCCAGCGCATCACGCGCGACATCCGGCAAATGGTGGCCTTCATCAAGTACCAGCAGTAGGTTTTTCGGCTCCGGCAAAACGGCTTCGCTTTCCATGGCCGCCATTACCAGCGCATGATTAGCCACGACCACTTCAGCTTCCTGAATCTCCCGGCGGGCGACAAAAAAAGGGCATTCACGATAGTAGTGACAGTTGCGATTCAGACAGCTGGCTTTATCGGTGCTCAGACGCTGCCAGAGTCCATCGTCGATAGCAATATCGGTGTGGTCGCGCAGCCCGTCCCACTTGTAGCTGTCGAGATCGCCTTTTAGCCTGGCACAGCGCTTTTGTTCTTCCTGGTTGTTGGGCGTCAGGTCATCGTCGAGAAAAGCCAGCAGATCCTGCTGATTGGGTTCAGTGCTGGCCAGCGCCGCTAAGTTACGCGGGCAGACATAGCGTCCGCGACCAAACGCAGCGGTAAAACGCAGGTCGGGGATAATTTTGCGCAGCAGCGGTAAATCTTTGCTGTAGATCTGGTCCTGCAAAGCGACGTTGGCGGTACTGACCACCAGCGTTTTTTGTTCTTCACGCGCGATGGCAATACCGGGAATCAGATACGACAGGGTTTTCCCCACCCCGGTCGGTGCTTCAATCGCCAGATGCCGCCCTTCTTCCCCGGAGAGCGTTTTCGCGACGTCAGCAATCATCTGCCGCTGCGGCGCACGGGGGATAAAGTCGGGGATCTGTTCCTGAAGCGCCTTGTACCAGGCGGCGATTTGCGCTTTTAGCGCAGCCGTAAGTGCCATGAGAAAACCTGAAATACTGTATAAACAGCCACTATTGTGGCACTTTCTATCCCGTGTCGCAAAAAGAAAAGCCCGACCTTTCGGCCGGGCTCGCAATTACTGCGCTGCAGACGGTTTGCGCGGACGGCGCGGTGGACGAGGTTTATCACCTGCCGGTTTGCCTTCGCCATTACGCGGCTTCACTTTTGGCGCTCCGCCATCCGAACGACGCGGCTGCTGTCCACGCCCTGCTCCGCCCTGCCCTCGACCACCGCCGCCGCCACGCTGCTGACGACCGTTCTGGATCGGCTCAGCTTTAATGGACGGGTCTGGCTCGTAGCCTGGCGTCGCAATACGCGGGATCTCTTTTTTCAGCAACTTCTCGATGTCACGCAACAGCTTGTGTTCATCGACGCACACCAGAGACAACGCTTCGCCAGTAGCGGCCGCACGACCGGTACGACCAATGCGGTGCACGTAGTCTTCCGGGACGTTTGGCAGCTCGTAGTTCACCACATGCGGTAACTCTTCAATGTCGAGACCACGCGCGGCAATGTCGGTCGCTACCAGCACGCGAATATCACCGGATTTAAAATCAGCCAGCGCACGCGTACGCGCACCCTGAGATTTATTACCGTGGATAGCCGCACTGCGGATGCCGTCTTTATTCAGCTGCTCTGCCAGATGGTTCGCGCCATGTTTGGTACGGGTAAACACCAGCACCTGCTGCCAGTTGCCCTGACCAATCATCTGAGATAGCAGTTCGCGTTTACGTTTTTTATCAACGAAATGAACGTGCTGAGTAACCTGCTCTGACGCGGTATTACGACGCGCCACTTCGATTTCCAGCGGGTTGTGCAACAGTTTTTCGGCCAGCGATTTAATGTCATCAGAGAACGTTGCCGAGAACAGCAGGTTCTGACGTTTTGCCGGCAGTTTTGCCAGAACGCGACGAATATCGTGAATAAAGCCCATATCCAGCATGCGGTCAGCTTCATCCAGTACCAGGATCTCAACCTGATCCAGTTTCACCGCATTCTGGTGTTCCAGATCGAGCAAACGACCCGGAGTGGCGATCAGCACATCTACGCCGCCACGCAGCTTCATCATCTGCGGGTTAATGCTGACGCCGCCGAAGACCACCAGCGAGCGAATATTCAGATACTTACTGTAATCACGGACGTTTTCGCCAATCTGGGCCGCCAGTTCGCGGGTTGGCGTGAGGATCAGCGCACGAACCGGACGACGGCTTTTACCATGCGGCTGATTGGTGATCAGGTGCTGTAACAGCGGCAGGGTAAAACCTGCCGTTTTCCCCGTACCGGTCTGGGCGCTGGCCATCAGATCGCGGCCTTCCAGCACGGCAGGAATAGCCTGCTGCTGAATAGGGGTAGGTTCACGGTAACCCTGCTCGGCAACGGCACGTAAAATTTCAGGGTTTAAACCAAGGGAATCAAAAGACATAACAACTCCGAACCGCCCTGACCGTTACCGGTGTCGTTTTCAGGGAGATACATACAATAGAGATGACAAAAACCACAATGTCATGAAGGGGCGGAGTGTAGCAGTTTTTGTGATGTGCCGCATAAATTATCCCTTCACTGGAAAATAATGCTTCGGACTGGACAAGGCTGCACATCAGTCATAATCTTAATCAATAGATTGATTAAGATCAGAGTCGTGCCATGAATACACCCACCATGACAACCAAAGGTGAACAGGCGAAGAACCAGCTCATTGCCGCCGCATTGGCGCAATTCGGCGAGTATGGTCTGCACGCCACGACGCGCGATATCGCTGCACAGGCCGGGCAAAACATTGCGGCTATCACCTACTATTTTGGCTCAAAAGAGGATTTATATCTCGCCTGCGCCCAGTGGATTGCGGATTTTATCGGTGCACAGTTTCGCCCGCACGCTGAAGAGGCCGAGCGTTTATTCGCCCAACCAGAGCCGGACCGTGGCGCGATGCGCGAACTGATCCTGCGCGCCTGCAAAAATATGATCATGCTGTTAACTCAGGACGACACCGTTAACCTGAGCAAATTTATCTCGCGCGAACAGCTTTCCCCCACCGCGGCTTATCAACTGGTGCACGACCAGGTTATCAATCCGCTGCATACACATCTGACGCGCCTGATTGCCGCCTATACCGGTGGCGATGCCAACGATACCCAGATGATTCTGCATACCCACGCCATACTCGGCGAGGTGCTGGCTTTTCGTCTGGGGAAAGAAACCATTCTGTTGCGTACAGGCTGGTCACAATTTGATGAGGATAAAACCGCGCTGATTGACCAAACGATCACCTGTCACATCGATCTTATTCTGCAAGGTTTAACGCAAAGGAGTCTGGAGTCATGAAAAAACCTGTCGTTCTCGGGCTGGTTATCGCGGCCCTCGTTGCCGTGATTGCCGGTGGAACGTGGTGGTATCAGAGTCGGCAAGATAACGGCCTGACGCTATACGGCAATGTCGATATCCGTAGCGTCAACCTGAGTTTTCGTGTCGGCGGCAGGCTGGCCTCGCTGGCGGTTGACGAAGGCGATGCGATTACCGCCGGCCAGGTGCTGGGTGAACTGGACCGTGCACCGTATGAAAACGCATTGATGCAGGCAAAAGCCAATGTAGCTGCCGCACAGGCGCAATACGATCTGATGCTGGCAGGGTATCGCGAAGAAGAGATCGCGCAAACCGCGGCGGCAGTCAAACAGGCGCAGGCCGCATATGATTACGCGCAGAACTTTTACAATCGGCAGGTCGGATTGTGGAAAAGCCGCACCATTTCAGCCAACGATCTGGAAAACGCCCGTTCATCTCGCGATCAGGCGTTAGCTTCGCTGAAATCCGCGCAGGATAAACTCACGCAATATCGCAGCGGTAATCGTGTGCAGGACATCGAGCAGGCAAAAGCCACGCTCGAACAAGCTCAGGCCGAGCTGGCACAGGCAGAGCTTAATTTGCATGACACCACGCTGACCTCGCCGTCTGACGGCACGCTTCTCACCCGTGCAGTTGAACCCGGCAGCATGCTGAACGAAGGGGGCACGGTACTGACGCTGTCGCTCACGCGTCCGGTTTGGGTTCGTGCTTACGTTGACGAACGAAATCTGAGCCAGGCGCAGCCAGGACGTGAGATCCTGCTCTATACCGATGGCCGCCCGGACAAACCGTATCACGGCAAAATCGGCTTCGTTTCTCCTACCGCCGAATTTACCCCGAAAACGGTCGAGACTCCTGACCTGCGTACCGACCTGGTTTATCGCCTGCGAATTGTCGTCACCGACGCGGACGATTCGCTGCGCCAGGGAATGCCGGTAACGATAAAGTTTGGCGATGAGGCACGGCATGAATGACGCCGTCATTACGCTTAAAGGGCTGACGAAAAACTTTGCCGGAATGGAAAAACCGGCCGTCGCCCCGCTCGACTGTACCGTCCATGCGGGCTACGTGACCGGGCTTGTCGGGCCGGACGGCGCGGGCAAAACTACGTTGATGCGAATGCTGGCGGGATTATTAAAACCTGATGCCGGAAGTGCTGCGGTGATTGGTTTTGACCCCATCAAAGACGACAGCGCACTACATGCGGTGCTGGGCTATATGCCGCAGAAATTTGGTCTGTACGAAGATTTAACCGTCATGGAGAACCTCAATCTCTATGCCGACTTACGCAGCGTCACCGGTGAAGCGCGAGAAAAAACCTTTGCCCGACTCCTGGAATTCACCTCGCTGGGACCATTTACCGGACGACTGGCTGGCAAGCTTTCTGGCGGCATGAAGCAGAAGCTCGGGCTTGCCTGTACGCTGGTTGGCGAACCCAAAGTGTTGCTGCTGGATGAGCCAGGCGTGGGTGTCGACCCTATTTCCCGTCGCGAACTGTGGCAAATGGTCCACGAGTTGGCCGGGGACGGCATGCTGATCCTCTGGAGTACGTCGTATCTGGATGAAGCAGAGCAATGCCGTGATGTGCTGCTGATGAACGAAGGTGAACTGTTATACCAGGGCGATCCTACTCAGCTTACGCAAACCATGGCAGGTCGCAGCTTCCTGATGAGCAGTCCACAGGAAAACAACCGCCGACTGCTGCAACGCGCGTTAAAGCTGCCGCTGGTCAGCGACGGAATGATTCAGGGGAAATCCGTCCGTTTAATCCTGAAAAAAGAGGCTACTGCTCAGCAGATCCAAAACGCTGACGGCATGCCGGAGCTAACCATCAACGAAACAGCCCCCCGCTTCGAAGACGCCTTTATCGATTTACTCGGCGGAGCCGGAACATCGGAGTCCCCGCTGGGCGCTATCCTGCATACCGTGGAAGGCACGCCTGGCGAAACGGTGATCGAAGCCAAAGCGCTGACCAAGAAATTTGGCGATTTTGCCGCTACCGACCACGTAGACTTTGCCGTGCAGCGCGGCGAGATTTTTGGTCTGTTAGGACCCAACGGCGCTGGCAAATCCACCACCTTTAAAATGATGTGCGGCCTGCTGGTCCCCACCTCCGGCAAAGCGCTGGTGCTGGATATGGACCTGAAAGTCAGCTCCGGCAAAGCGCGTCAGCATCTGGGCTATATGGCGCAGAAATTCTCCCTGTACGGTAACCTGACGGTTGAACAGAATCTGCGCTTTTTCTCCGGCGTCTACGGCCTGCGTGGTCGGGCGCAGAAGGAGAAAATCGATCGTATGAGCGAGGCATTTGGCCTGAAAAGTATCGCTTCCCACGCCACCGACGAACTGCCGCTGGGCTTTAAGCAGCGTCTGGCGCTGGCCTGCTCGCTGATGCATGAACCCGACATTCTGTTCCTTGATGAACCCACTTCCGGGGTCGATCCCCTCACCCGTCGTGAGTTCTGGTTGCATATCAATAGCATGGTGGAAAAAGGCGTCACGGTGATGGTGACCACCCACTTTATGGATGAGGCAGAATACTGCGATCGTATCGGGCTGGTGTATCGCGGCAAACTGATTGCCAGCGGTACGCCAGACGACCTGAAGGCTCAGGCTGCCGACAGCGACACGCCGGACCCGACCATGGAACAGGCGTTCATCACGCTAATCAATGACTGGGATAAGGAGCATACGCATGAGTAACTCCGCTCTCTCCTGGCGTCGCGTCCGCGCGCTGTGCGTGAAAGAGACGCGCCAGATCGTCCGCGATCCCAGCAGTTGGCTGATTGCTGTGGTGATCCCGCTGCTGCTGCTGTTTATCTTCGGCTATGGGATCAACCTCGACTCCAGCAAGCTGCGGGTAGGGATTTTGCTCGAACAGCAGAGTGAAGAGGCGCTGGATTTTACCCATACCATGACCGGTTCGCCGTATATTGACGCCACCATCAGCGATAATCGCCAGGAACTGATTGAGAAAATGCAGGCCGGGCGCATTCGCGGTCTGGTGGTGATCCCAGTGGATTTTGCCCAGCAGATGGCGCGACCTAACGATGTCGCCCCGATCCAGGTGATCACCGACGGCAGCGAACCGAATACCGCCAACTTTGTGCAGGGTTATGTCGAAGGCATCTGGCAAATCTGGCAGCAACAGCGGGCAGAAGATCGTGGGGAATCGTTCAAACCTTTGATCGACGTGCAAACCCGCTACTGGTTTAACCCGGCGGCCATCAGCCAGCACTTTATTATTCCCGGGGCGGTCACCATCATCATGACGGTCATTGGCGCCATCCTCACCTCATTAGTGGTGGCGCGCGAATGGGAGCGCGGCACCATGGAAGCTCTGCTGTCTACCGAAGTCACCCGCGTCGAGCTGCTGCTGTGCAAATTGATCCCGTATTACTTTCTGGGCATGCTGGCGATGCTGCTGTGTATGCTGGTGTCGGTGTTTATTCTTGGCGTGCCCTACCGTGGCTCGTTGCTGATCCTGTTTTTCATTACCAGCCTGTTTCTGCTCAGTACGCTCGGCATGGGGTTGCTTATTTCCACCATCACCCGCAACCAGTTTAACGCCGCGCAGGTCGCACTGAACGCCGCCTTCCTGCCCTCGATTATGCTGTCGGGATTTATCTTCCAGATAGACAGCATGCCCGCGATTATCCGGGCGGTAACCTACATTATTCCGGCGCGTTATTTCGTCAGCACCCTGCAAAGCCTGTTCCTGGCGGGCAATATCCCGGTGGTGCTGATTATCAACGTGCTGTTTTTAATCGCTTCGGCGGTGATGTTTATTGGCCTGACGTGGCTTAAAACCAAACGTCGGCTGGATTAAATTTGTGTATGGAAATTGTAGCCGTAGGCCGGATAAGGCGTTCACGTCGCCATCCGGCATTATGCCTGATGCGCTTAGCTTATCAGGCCTACAAACTGGACTGAGAGGACAGGCATGTTTCATCGCTTATGGACATTAATTCGCAAAGAGCTGCAATCGCTATTACGCGAACCGCAGACGCGAGCCATTCTGATTTTACCGGTGCTGATTCAGGTTATCCTGTTCCCGTTCGCGGCAACGCTGGAAGTCACCAACGCCACTATCGCTATCTATAACGAAGACAACGGTAAACATTCGGTTGAGCTTACCCAGCGCTTCGCCCGCGCCAGCGCCTTTACGCATGTTCTGCTGCTGAAAAGCCCGCAGGAGATCCAGCCCACCATCGACACGCAAAAAGCTCTGCTGTTGGTGCGTTTCCCGGCCAATTTTTCGCGTAATCTGGATACCTTCCAGCAGGCTCCCATGCAGATTATCCTCGACGGACGTAACTCCAACAGCGCACAAATTGCCGCGAATTACCTGCAGCAAATCGTTAAGGAGTATCAGCAGGAGCTGATGGACGGCAAGCCGAAACCGAACAACAGCGAGCTGGTAGTGCGTAACTGGTATAACCCGAATCTGGATTACAAATGGTTTGTGGTTCCGTCGCTGATCGCCATGATCACCACCATCGGCGTAATGATCGTTACTTCACTCTCGGTTGCCCGCGAGCGCGAGCAAGGCACGCTGGATCAACTGCTGGTTTCCCCGCTTACCACCTGGCAGATTTTCATCGGCAAAGCTGTGCCCGCGCTAATTGTGGCTACTTTTCAGGCCACCATTGTGCTGGCGATCGGCATCTGGGCTTATCACATTCCGTTTGCCGGTTCATTGGGGCTGTTCTATTTCACAATGGTGATTTACGGGCTGTCGCTGGTTGGCTTTGGTCTGCTGATTTCGTCACTGTGCGCCACCCAGCAGCAGGCGTTTATCGGGGTATTTGTGTTTATGATGCCGGCGATTTTACTCTCGGGCTATGTCTCACCGGTCGAAAACATGCCGGTCTGGTTGCAGAATCTGACGTGGATAAACCCGATCCGCCATTTTACGGACATCACGAAACAGATTTACCTGAAAGATGCGAGTCTGCAGATTGTCTGGGGAAGCTTGTGGCCGCTATTAGTGATAGCGGCCACGACCGGATCAGCGGCGTATGCGATGTTTAGACGCAAGGTGATGTAGCTTTTTGTCCTTCGCCAGCAGCGAGACCACGGCGGGTCCGGCAAGGATGACCAGCCCCGCCAGTGCCAGCAAGACGTTGTTTTGCAGCACGCGTGACAGCAGCCACAGCACGATCATGGCGGCACCGAAATACCACGTCGTGGTCAACTCTTCCAGCACATCAGCCACGTCGCGCCAGCGCTGTTCGTGGTGACGTTGCAATGCAAGCATCAATAAAACCGTAACGCCGTACACGACGCACAATCCCAGGCCGACATGCACCAGTCTGCCGCTCATCCAGCCCATTACCAGCAACGCCACTACCAGTAAATGCAACACTATCTGCCAGCAACTTAGACCCGTTGCGACACGAACACGTTGTTGCCACCTCATGGCTATTCTCCTGAAGGATTTTCGACTAATTGTTCAGAGTACCGGACTTTACGGAAAATTCCGCAACACCGCATCTTTTTGTGACGACGACTACACTATTTTAATCAGGAAAGTGACGCCAACGGGAGAATCATGGCCAGACAAACAGAACGGTTTTCATTCAATGTGCTCACCATTAATACTCATAAAGGGTTTACCGCCTTCAATCGGCGTTTTATTTTGCCTGAGCTGCGAGAAGCCGTCAGAACGGTCGGTGCGGACATTGTGTGCCTACAAGAGGTAATGGGCGCACACGAGGTGCATCCACTGCATGTGGAAAACTGGCCGGACACCACGCACTACGAATTTCTGGCGGACACTATGTGGAGCGACTTCGCCTACGGGCGTAACGCCGTGTACCCGCAAGGACATCACGGTAATGCGGTGTTGTCGCGGTATCCCATTGAGCATTATGAGAATCGTGATGTGTCAGTCGGCGCGAGTGAAAAGCGCGGAGTCCTTTACTGCCGCATTGTACCGCCAATGCTCTCCCACCCCATTCATGTGATGTGTGTGCATCTCGGCCTACGTGAAGCTCACCGCCAGGCCCAGCTCGCTATGCTGGCAGACTGGGTCAACGCCCTGCCCGACGCGGAACCCGTGGTCATCGCAGGAGATTTTAACGACTGGCGGCAAACGGCCAATCGCCCGTTGAAAGCCAAAGCTGGCCTTGACGAGATTTTTACCCGCGCCCACGGTCGCCCGGCGCGAACGTTTCCGGTGCAGTTTCCCCTGCTGCGCCTGGACAGGATCTATGTGAAAAACGCGAATGCCAGTACCCCAACGACGCTTGCGCTGCGTCACTGGCGACATTTGTCCGATCATGCCCCTCTGAGTGCGGAGATTCATTTATGAAATATGGCTGGCGTGAAGGCAATCAAATTCAACTGCTGGAAAACGGCGATCAATTCTACCCCGCCGTATTTGACGCCATTGAGCAGGCACAGCAAAAAATTATCCTTGAGACTTTTATCTGGTTTGAAGATGCGGTAGGAAAACAGCTGCATGCCGCGTTGCTCGAAGCCGCCCGACGAGGAATCAAAGCAGAGGTGCTGCTGGATGGCTACGGCTCGCCGGATCTGAGCGACAGTTTTGTTGAAGAGCTGACCGTAGCCGGTGTTGTTTTCCGCTACTACGATCCGCGTCCGCGTCTGTTTGGAATGCGCACCAATCTCTTTCGCCGTATGCATCGAAAAATAGTGGTCATTGATGACCGTGTTGCCTTTGTCGGCGGCATCAATTACTCCGCTGAACATATGTCGGATTACGGCCCGGAGGCTAAGCAAGATTACGCCGTGCGCGTTGAAGGTCCAGTCGTTGCTGACATTCTGAACTTTGTACTGGAAAACCTGCCCGGGCAAAGCGCCGTACGGCGCTGGTGGCGACGTCATCACCGGGCAATCGACAATCATCGCCCCGGCGAAGCGCAGGCGCTGTTTGTCTGGCGCGATAACGAAGAGCATCGCGATGATATTGAACGCCACTATCTTAAAATGCTGACCCAGGCCCGACGGGAAGTGATCATTGCCAATGCCTATTTCTTTCCCGGTTATCGCCTGCTGCATGCCCTGCGTAAAGCAGCACGACGCGGCGTTCGGGTAAAACTCATTGTGCAGGGTGAACCGGATATGCCGATTGTGAAAGTGGGTGCCCGCCTACTGTACAACTATCTGGTTAAAGGTGGCGTCCATGTCTACGAATACCGCCGTAAACCTCTGCATGGCAAAGTGGCGCTGATGGACGATCACTGGGCGACGGTGGGCTCCAGCAATCTTGATCCGCTGAGCCTGTCGCTGAATCTGGAAGCGAATCTGATTATTCATGACCGCACGTTTAACCAGACCCTGCGCGACAACCTGAACCCTATTATTGCGCAGGACTGCAAGCGGGTTGATGAATCCATGCTGCCAAAACGCACCTGGTGGAACCTGACTAAGAGCGTGCTGGCCTTCCACTTTTTACGCCACTTCCCGGCGCTGGTCGGCTGGCTTCCGGCGCATACCCCGCACCTGGCCGAGGTAGAGCCGCCCGCGCAGCCCGCTCTGGAAACTCAGGACCGTATACAAACTGAGGATGCAGGAGGGAAAACCTGATGGCAAAAAATCACCGACGCTGGCGGTTAGCGAAAAAGATCCTCACATGGTTATTTTTTATTGCGGTGATCGTGTTGCTGGTCGTTTATGCCAGCAAAGTCAACTGGCAGGAAGTGTGGACGGTAATTCGCGATTACAACCGGATCGCCCTGCTCAGCGCCGTGGGGTTGGTGATCGTCAGTTATTTACTTTACGGCTGTTATGACCTGCTCGGGCGCTACTACTGTGGGCACAAGCTGGCAAAACGCCAGGTCATGCTGGTGTCGTTTATCTGTTACGCGTTCAACCTGACGTTAAGCACCTGGGTGGGCGGTATTGGGATGCGATATCGGCTATACTCGCGTCTCGGGTTGCCGGGGGGCACAATAACGCGGATTTTTTCGCTGAGCATTACCACTAACTGGCTGGGCTATATTCTGCTGGGCGGTTTTATATTTACCTTCGGCGTCGTCGATCTGCCCGCTCACTGGTATATCGATGAAGGCACATTGCGCATTTTAGGCATAGCGCTGCTGCTGATTATTGTTGTTTATCTGTGGTTTTGCACCTTCGCTAAACATCGTCACATCACCATCAAGGGCCAAAAGCTGGTGCTCCCCTCCTGGAAATTTGCCCTCGCGCAGATGGCGATATCCGGGACTAACTGGATGGTTATGGGGGCGATTATCTGGTTGTTGCTGGGTCAGAATATTAACTATTTCTTCGTGCTTGGCGTGCTGCTGGTAAGCAGTATTGCCGGGGTTATTGTGCATATTCCGGCGGGGATCGGCGTGCTGGAGGCGGTGTTTATGGCGCTGCTGGCGGGAGAGAATACGTCTCAGGGCACGATCATTGCTGCCCTGCTCGCGTATCGCGTGCTGTACTATTTTATTCCGCTACTGCTGGCGCTGATGTGTTATTTGCTGTTGGAGAGTCGGGCGAAAAAGCTACGGGCAAAGAACGAGAAGGCGATGGCGAAATGAGGATGTATATAGTGCCGGATGCGGCGTAACGCCTTATCCGGCCTACTTTTTATACCATCCGGCAACAGACAATTAACGACGATTGCCGAAAATACGCAGCAGCATCAGGAACAGGTTGATGAAGTCCAGATACAGCGTTAGGGCCCCAAGAATCGCGTATTTACGCAGATTGGAGCTGTCGCGCAAGTCGATCTGCTCACCGATATTTTTCAGCTTCTGCGTGTCATAGGCGGTCAGACCGACAAACACTATCACCCCGATATAGGTCACCGCCCACATCAGCGCTTCGCTCTTCAGCCAGAAGTTAACCAGCGAAGCCAGCACAATACCGATCAGCGCCATAAACAGCATATTGCCGAAGCCGCTCAGATCGCGCTTGGTGGTGTAGCCATACAAACTCATGATCCCGAACATCCCACCAGTGACCACGAAGGTGCTGGCGATAGACGAGTAGGTATAGACAATAAAGATGCTTGATAGCGTCAACCCGGTTAATGCCGAATAGAGCATAAACAGCGTGGTCGCCATACCCGCGCTCAGCCTTTGCACCATGCCGGACAGGACAAACACCAGTGCCAGTTGAGCGATAATCAGGCCAAAGAAGGTGATTTTGCTGGAGAAGACAAACATCATCACCGCGGGCGTATTTGCCGCATACCAGGCGATAAACGCCGTCAGCAACAGTCCGCAGGTCATCCAGCCGTACACCTGCGCCATATACGTTTGCAGGCCGGAACGGGCCTGTACAATAGAATCGGATCGTGGGAATCGGTCCATGACAATCTCCTGAATCAGTATGAGCCTACAACAATTGTACTCTACCAGCGTTTTGCTGCTAGCTTATCGCTGTCGCGGGCATCAACCCAGCGCTCACCTTCCGGCGTAGCCTCGCGCTTCCAGAACGGCGCGCGGGTTTTCAGGTAATCCATAATGAACTGCCCGGCATCAAACGCGCTGCTGCGATGCGCGCTGGTTACGCCAACAAAAACGATTTCGTCACCCGGCCACAGTTCGCCAATGCGATGAATAACCGTCACCCGACCCAGCGGCCAGCGCGAACGCGCTTCGTCGACAATCTCCGCCAGCGCTTTTTCGGTCATTCCAGGATAGTGTTCCAGCGTTAACGCCTTAACGCTGTCACCGAGATTGTGATTGCGCACTTTACCGGTGAAAGTGACTACCGCGCCGTCTTCATCGCGCTCTGCCAGCCAGGGATACTCATCCCCGACGCTGAACGGCGCATGGCCAACAACAATTCGCGTTTCAGCCATTTTAGCCTCCGGTTACCGGCGGGAAGAAAGCGACTTCATCACCCGCGTTAAGAGGATGGTCAAAACTGACCAGCGTCTGATTCACCGCCGCCAGCAGCTTGCCGTCTTCCAGCGCCAGCGCCCAGCGATCGCTTTGCGCCGCCAGATGCTTGCGCAGCGCTTCTACCGTTGCAAACTCGGCGGCAACTTCTAACGCATCGGTGTTCACCAGTTCCCGTACCTGAGCAAAGAAAAGAACCTTAATCATGTGCATCCACCTTAAAATCACCCGATTTGCCGCCGCTTTTTGCCAGCAAACGCACCGGACCAATCACCATATCCTTTTGCACCGCTTTGCACATATCGTAGATGGTCAACGCCGCCACGGAGGCTGCCGTTAACGCTTCCATTTCAACGCCGGTTTTACCGGTCAGGCGACACAGCGTTTCAATGCGCACGCGGTTGTGCTCCGGTTCGGCGTGAAGATTGACTTCGACCTTGCTCAGCATCAGTGGGTGACACAGCGGGATAAGATCCCAGGTCCGTTTGGCAGCCTGAATACCGGCAATACGCGCCGTGGCGAAAACGTCACCCTTATGGTGACTGCCGTCGATGATCATCGCCAGCGTTTCGCTACGCATGGTTACGAATGCTTCCGCACGCGCCTCGCGTACGGTTTCCGCTTTGGCGGAGACATCCACCATATGCGCTTCGCCAGCGGCGTTAATATGAGTCAGTTGCGACATACTTATTTCTTCAAATGTGGGTGGAAATTACACGGACGCGTACGGGCATCGAGCTGCGGCGCAATGATATTTTCCCAGGCAGTACGACACGCTTTGGTCGAACCCGGCATGGCAAAAATTAGCGTTTTATTCGCCACCCCGGCAATCGCGCGGGATTGCAGCGTCGCGGTGCCAATCTCTTCAAACGACAGCATACGGAATACTTCGCCAAACCCTTCGACTTCTCTGTCGAACAGCGGTTGCAGCGCTTACGCCGCCTTCACCAAATAAACACAGATGAAGCTTGCCGACAGAGGAAACGCGCAGACGATTACAGGTGGCGCAGAAGTCTTTCTCATAAGGCATGATCAGACCAATTTCGCCAACATAATCAGGATGACAGAAAACCTGAGCCGGGCCGTCGCTACGCTGTCGGATCTGGTGGATCCAGCCGCGACGCAGCAGCTCATCGCGCAGTACCTGTCCGGAAATATGGTGTTTACGGAAGAGAGAGCTGCCCTCGCCCGTTTCCATCAGTTCAATAAAACGCAGTTGGATTGGTCGAGGTTGGATCCACGCCAGGAAGGTGTCCAGTTGATGATGGTTTACGTCGCGCATCAGCACGGTGTTGACTTTCACTTTTTCAAAACCGGCATCAAAGGCAGCATCAATGCCTGCCATCACCTGCTGAAACTTGTCCTGTCCGGTAATGGCGTGAAACTGACGGGCGTCGAGGCTGTCGACGCTGACGTTGAGCGCGGTCAGTCCGGCATCGCGCCAGGCGGCAGCATCGCGCGCCAGACGATAACCATTGGTGGTTACCGCAATCTGGCGGATGGCGTCGTTTTCGCGCACGGCGGCGATAATGTCAGTGAAGTCGCGACGCAGTGAAGGTTCGCCCCCCGTCAGACGCACTTTTTCCGTTCCCAGACTGGCGAACGCACGCGTGACACGGCGAATTTCATCAACGGTTAAAAAGCCGTTATTGGTGACACCGCCGGGCTTATAGCCATCCGGCAGGCAGTAGGTGCAACGAAAGTTACACACATCGGTAATCGACAAACGTAAGTAGTAAAACTTACGTGCGAAAGCATCGGTAAGTTGAGAGCCCATGTACACCTTTCCAAATACGGGAGACGTAGTCATTTCTTCCTGCGCCCTGGTGACAAACTTTTTCAAGTCTTGTCACGGCCAAAGCACCGTATCATTTGACCCAGGTGCAGAGGCTAGAGTGTTTATACTCATCATACTTCGAGTTGCAGATGCGTTGGCTTCCGACAACTCAAATTATTTAGAGTACTTTGTGGTTATGCCGATACTAGCGTGTAAATGGCGCTTTTGCCATGTACACTTTCGCTGTATAAATATGTATATAGCGACATGATCGTGCAATTTCGCTACAGAATAAGCAAAAATCACAGTTTTGCATTGATATACATCATCTTGCCATCAGGTGAGTGTCGTCAGAAAGGAGTAGATCGCAGAAAAAAATTACGGCAGATGCCGACTGGATAATTGCTGAAAACACGCTATTTACGTTACTGTAGCGCCGATCAATTGATATCAGGAAAATATATGCGCACTCGCACGCTGGCAGATCTGGACCGCGTTGTCGCTCTCGGCGGAGGGCATGGATTAGGACGCGTTCTCTCCTCTCTTTCCCCATTAGGTTCCCGCCTGACGGGTATCGTCACCACCACCGATAACGGCGGGTCGACAGGTCGTATTCGTCGCTCTGAAGGAGGGATTGCCTGGGGAGACATGCGTAACTGTCTGAACCAGTTAATTACCCAACCCAGCGTTGCATCCGCTATGTTTGAGTATCGTTTTGGCGGTAATGGCGAACTTTCCGGGCATAACCTCGGAAATCTAATGTTAAAGGCGCTCGATCACCTCAGCGTGCGGCCTCTGGAAGCTATCAATTTAATTCGTAGCCTGCTGAAAGTTGACGCACATTTAATTCCGATGTCGGAGCTGCCGGTGGATCTGATGGCCATTGATGAGCAGGGACACGAAGTTTATGGCGAAGTGAATATCGATCAGCTCACCGTCCCACCTCAGGAACTGATGCTTTCGCCAAAAGTCCCGACTACACGGGAGGCCGTTGAGGCTATCGCTGAAGCGGATTTAATTTTGATAGGCCCCGGCAGTTTTTACACCAGCCTGATGCCGATTCTGTTACTCGATGAAATGTCACAGGCATTACGTCGCACACCGGCTCCGATGGTCTATATAGGCAATCTTGGGCGTGAATTAAGCCTGCCAGCAGCGAGCCTGACGCTTAGCGATAAGCTGGCCATTATTGAACAGTACGTCGGGAAGAAAGTGATTGATGCGGTGGTTGTGGGGCCGAAAGTGGATGCTTCCGCCGTTACCGACCGCGTTGTGATCCAGGAAGTGCTGGAAGCCAGCGATATTCCCTACCGCCATGACCGCCAGCTATTGCATAGTGCGCTGGAGAAAGCAGTGCAGGCGCTGGGCTGAACGGATTTGCCTGATGCGCTTCGCTTATCAGGCCTACAAAACGCTCTGCGCCACAATCCAGCACCAAACAATGCCTGATGCGTTGCGCTTATCAGGCCTATAAAACGCTCTGTGCCGCCATCCGGCACCAAACAATGCCTGATGCGTTGCGCTTATCAGGCCTACAAAACGCTCTGCGCCGCCATCCGGCACCAAACAATGCCTGATGCGCTGCGCTTATCAGGCCTACAAAACGATTTGCTCCGGCATCCGGCCTACGAATGCTATCCACCCCGCATCCGACACCGCCTTACGATGCCGCAATAAACAACTCGCGCAACTGATGCAACTGGTCACGGATTGTCGCGGCCTCTTCAAATTCGAGATTCTGCGCGTGTTGCATCATCTGCCCTTCCAGCTCGTGAATCTTCTGCTGCAGCGCTTTTGGCGTCATATCCAGTTCGACAACCTCAGACTTCGCGCCTGCGCGTGACTTCCCTTTGCCTTTAGCTTTGGTCTTCGCAATATTCTGACCCAGCGCCAGAATATCGACCACTTTCTTGTTCAGCCCCTGCGGCGTAATACCGTGTTCTTCGTTATAGAGCTGCTGTTTCTCACGACGACGTTCGGTTTCACCAATCGCTTTAGCCATAGAGGCGGTAATTTTATCACCGTAAAGAATCGCCTTACCGTTGATGTTACGCGCCGCACGACCGATGGTCTGAATAAGTGACCGTTCAGAACGCAGGAACCCTTCTTTGTCTGCGTCCAGAATCGCCACCAGGGAGACCTCAGGCATGTCCAGACCTTCACGTAACAGGTTGATACCCACCAGCACGTCAAACTCGCCCAGACGCAGGTCACGAATGATTTCCATACGTTCCACGGTATCGATGTCAGAGTGCAGATAACGCACCCGTTCGCCGTGTTCTTCTAGGTATTCTGTGAGGTCTTCCGCCATCCGTTTGGTCAGCGTGGTGACCAGCACACGTTCGTTAATCGCCGCACGGGTGCGGATCTCAGATAGCAGATCGTCAACCTGAGTCGCCACCGGGCGCACCTCAATGACCGGATCCAGCAGGCCGGTCGGTCTTACGACCTGATCGACCACATCATCACCGGATTTCTCCAGCTCATAGTTGCCCGGCGTCGCCGAAACATAGATAGTTTGCGGGGCCAGCGCTTCAAACTCTTCAAATTTAAGCGGACGGTTATCCAGCGCCGACGGCAGACGGAATCCGTATTCGACCAGGGTTTCTTTACGCGCCCGGTCACCGCGATACATGCCGCCAATTTGCGGGATAGTCACGTGAGATTCATCCACCACTAGCAGGCCATCGGCAGGCAGGTAATCAAACAGCGTCGGCGGCGGCTCGCCCGGACCACGCCCGGACAGATAGCGGGAATAGTTTTCAATCCCCGAGCAGTAACCCAGCTCGTTCATCATTTCCAGATCGAACAGGGTACGCTGACTTAAGCGCTGTTCTTCCAGCAGTTTGTTATTTGCCAACAGGACTTTTCGCCGCTCGGCCAGCTCAACCTTAATTTCTTCCATCGCCTGAACAATACGTTCGCGCGGCGTCACGTAGTGCGTTTTAGGATAGATGGTAAAGCGCGAAATAGTGGATTCGACCTGTCCGGTAAGTGGGTCAAACAGCGACAAACGTTCGACCTCTTCATCAAACAGTTCCACGCGCAACGCGATGTCGTCAGATTCCGCTGGGAATATGTCGATCACTTCACCGCGCACGCGGAAGGTCCCGCGCTGGAATGCCTGATCGTTGCGAGTATACTGCAGCTCCGCCAGACGACGCAGGATCGCGCGCTGGTCGATAATCATCCCCACCGTCAGGTGCAGCATCATTTTCAGGTACAGATCCGGGTCACCCAGACCATAAATCGCGGAAACCGACGCTACGACGACGACATCCCGTCGCTCAAGCAACGCTTTGGTTGCTGACAGACGCATCTGCTCAATGTGTTCATTAACCGAAGCATCCTTCTCGATGAAGGTGTCAGAACTTGGCACGTAGGCTTCCGGCTGATAATAGTCGTAGTAGGAGACGAAATACTCCACCGCGTTATCCGGGAAGAACTCTTTCATCTCACCGTACAACTGCGCGGCAAGCGTCTTATTGGGGGCCAGCACCATGGTAGGGCGCTGTAGGTCCGCAATCACGTTCGCGATGGTAAATGTTTTCCCCGACCCCGTCACCCCCAGCAACGTCTGATGCGCCAGACCATCCTCCAGACCTTCTTCCAGGCGACGTATCGCCTCAGGCTGATCGCCAGAGGGTTTAAAAGCGGAATTTAGTTTGGACGGTTTACTCATGAGCAGCTACCTGAAGCAATGGGCGGGCAGGTGTGTAATTTTACTCGCAGCAGTATATTTTGCCAGTAAAATATACTGGATGAAAAAACAGTAACGCGCCAGAATATTTCTGTTACGCCAGCAAAATGGCCGTGACTACAGGCTAAAATTTGTCCGCAGGCAAGATAAAACACCAGCAAAAATGTGTTATCCCCAAACCAATGACTTTTTTAACATTTGTCAAGCTACCCGATGAAAGTTTTGTGGCAACACATGACACTTCTGCGACAGCCATTGCATTTATCTAACACACTGTAATTTAATGATTATTATCTCAAGCCGTCTTTCGCATCAATTTAGTCGCAGGCCGCGTCTTCTCTCGCTTACCTTGTGTTTTCTAACTCTAATACACAAGGTTATCCACAGGAATAGTGGATAACTGCCTCCAGCCCGTACGGACTGTAGCCTGGCAAAAACGTCCTGATGATCTTTTCTGGTGGGATAAAAAAAAATTATCGCTATTTTTTGATATTTATCAGCTAACGAAGCGACCTGGGATAGCCGAGATCTTGCTCGCATTTTCATCATTTTCCTGCCTGCACCATCACAACGCCACCAGGCACTGACAATGTGCACACTGCGGCTCTCATCCACAACAAGCCGGATACCGCAACCCGCTCAATACGCTATTCTGCTGTATTTTCCCCTAATTCCGCTTCTGGCAAGAGATTTGCAGTTTTCTCCCGACCATCAACCCGCGAGGCGGATATCATCATGAGGGAGAAATCTATGTTGAGTCTTCGTGCAGTGAATCACTATTACGGTAATCAACACTCGCTTTGGGATGTCGATCTCGACCTGTTGCCCGGCAAATGTACCGCCGTGCTGGGTCTTCCAGGGATGGGAAAAACCACGCTGGCCAATTGCATCACAGGCAATTTACCGATTGAGAGCGGAACCATGTTCTGGCATCAGGCTGGCGCACCACCTTGCGATCTGCTTCAGATTCCGGCGGCAAAGCGCATTGCGCTGGGTATTAACTGTGTATCGCAGGAACGGCGAATTTTTTCGCAGCTGACGGTAGAGGAAAATCTGCACATTGCGCGCCAGGCGGTTGAGGAAAGCGAAGCGATGAACAGCAGCGATATTTACCGCCTGTTTCCACAGCTGTTTGTACTGCGTCAGGCCAAAGGGGTGGCATTGTCGGAGGAAAATCAGCACCAGCTTGCACTCGCCAGTGCACTGGTCACTCGCCCGCGCCTGCTGATCCTCGATGAGCCGACGCGAGGAAGTGGCCAGGCGTATATCCACAAACTGGGGAATCTGATTGTGAGGCTAAGCCAGGAGCTTGGCATCGCCATTATGCTCGCGGAGCAGAGCCTGCCGTTCATTCGTCGGG
Organism: Citrobacter sp. Cpo032; assembly: GCF_030332975.1. Taxonomy (NCBI): domain Bacteria; kingdom Pseudomonadati; phylum Pseudomonadota; class Gammaproteobacteria; order Enterobacterales; family Enterobacteriaceae; genus Citrobacter; species Citrobacter sp. Cpo032. The sequence continues at coordinate 488,597 of NZ_JAOWGU010000034.1, read as the reverse complement.
TCGCCGACTGCTATTGCTTGTTACATCGTGGACGCAACGTGGCTCAAGGGCAAATAACACAATTCAGCGACCCGCTAATCAACGACTGGTGGATGCCAGAGACAAAACGCTAAGATCGATATAACGACCAGTCGATGCTCGTTCCGGCTCTTCTGCCAGCCAGGGAATTTCCCCCAGTAGCGGAGCCGCAAGCGCACGCTTTAGCGTCGCCATATATTCAGCATGACGCTTGCCAGGTGGCATCACATCATTGGCAATCCATCCGGCGAGCGTCAGCCCGGCCTGCTGCACTGCCTGGGCGGTCAAAATGGCATGATTGATACAACCGAGCTTAACGCCAACCACCAGAATCACCGGCAGTTGTTCCGCTTTTACCCAGTCAGAAAAACTCAGCGTTGGCGACAGTGGCGTAAACCATCCGCCTGCGCCTTCCACCAATACCCAGTCAGCCTGTTCTTCAAGCAAGCGTAAACCCGCAGACATCACTGAGGCCTGAATGGGGCGCCCTTCGTCAGCACTGATGATATGCGGTGAGGTAGGTTCGGCGAAGGTATACGGATTGATGGCCGCATAATCCACTGCCACAACGCTGTTGCGCTGTAGAGCCAGCGCATCGCTGTTTCGCAGACCTTCAGCCGTCATTTCACTGCCTGACGCCACCGGCTTATAGCCGACCGTTCGCAACCCCAGCTGTCCCGCCGCCTGAAGCAACGCACAGCTGGCGATAGTTTTACCTACTTCGGTGTCCGTCCCGGTGACAAAATATGTGTTAGTCACGTTGAATTACTCCCAAAAAAAGATGATAGGTCAGCGGATATTTACCCTGCTGACAGGGCCAGGCGAGCTGTAACTGGCGCAACTGCGAGCGGGTCAACACACGCTGCTCGCGTCCATCATGCAAATGCGTCGCGCCAATGCCCTTCAGCGAGCGCATGGCGCTCAGCGCATTGTCAAACCACAGCGTGACGGCATGAGACTGGTATTCAACGTCCCAGCCGCACAGAGCGTTTTCCAGTTGCTCCACGGGCAAAAAACGGTTGGCATGCTCCCGGTCATCAACTGCTCGCCACGCCTGACGAAGTTCCGGCATCGACCCTTGCGCCAGCGTACTAAACGCCACCGCCCCGCCAGGACGCACCACCCGGTATAGCTCGCGTAACGCGCCGCGCAGGTCGTTGCACCACTGCACGGCCAGATTGCTCCAGGCCAGGTCGAAAGTGGCAGCGGCCTGCGGAATGGCTTCGATATCCGCCAGCAGATAGTGATGGGCGACATCGTGACGCTGCGCTTGCGTAAGCATTTGCGCCGACAGATCCAGAGCACTGACCTCGCTCCCCTGCTCCCGCCAGTAGCGACTCATACGCCCAGGCCCACAGCCCGCGTCCAAAACCCGTGAGAACGCCCGGCCATCGAGTTGTGCCAGTAACGCATCGGCGCTCTGACGCTGAAGCTCCGCATGTTGCTCATAGTGCATAGCCGCGCGACCAAACGCAGCGGCAATCGCCTGCTTATTGACCTGCGCCATGCAGCACCTCCAGTAAGTTGTCGATATCCTGGACTTCATGCGCCTGGGTCAGCGTAATCCGCAGCCTGGCCGTCCCAACCGGCACCGTCGGTGGACGAATCGCCGTCACCCAGTATCCCTGTTGCCGTAACGTCTGTGCCAGTTGCAAGGCTTTATGATTGTCGCCAACGATCAGCGGTTGAATCGCGCTGTCTGAATGCGCCAGCGTCAAATCCGTAGTATTCACCCCTGCGCGAAAACGCTGGATAAGCATCGCCAGCTTTTCTCTGCGCTCATCGCCTTCGCGGCTGCGGATCACCGCCAGCGCGGCGCGCAAGGCCTGAGCCTGGGCTGGCGGCATGCTGGTGCTGTAGATCAGATGACGGGCAAACTGCAGCAGATAATCGGCCACACTATCAGAACACAGGATCGCCGCACCGCTGACGCCGAACCCTTTGCCAAATGTCACCACCAACAGCTCAGGTTTCACCTGCTGTCGGGAGCACGAACCACGCCCTTCCTCACCGCTTACGCCAATCCCATGCGCATCATCCACCAGCAGCCACGCGCCCTGCCGTTTCGCCACCGCGTGGATTTCTGCCAGCGGCGCACTGTCGCCATCCATGCTGAACACGCCTTCGGTGACCACCAACTGCTGCCCCGGACAGGGGGCTGTCAGCAGACGATCCAGATGTTGCGAGTCGTTATGGGTAAAGCGACGTAACACGGCAGGGCTAAGACTGGCAGCCTCCAGCAGCGAGGCATGGCTGAGCCTGTCGGCAACAATCTTGTCATCTTTTCCCATCAGTGCGGCAATGACCGCCTGATTGGCGGCAAAACCAGAGATGAACAACAGCGCCCGGGAATAGCCGAGCCACTGCGCCAGCTCTTCTTCCAGCGCCTGATGAGCAACGGAATAACCGCTGACATGGCCCGAGCCGCCGCTGCCGACGCCAAAACGCTCAGCGCCCTGCTGCCACGCGCAGATAATCTGCGGATGGTGGCTTAAGCCGAGGTAGTCGTTGCTGGAGAAATTCAGATACTGGCGACAGTCGGCCTGCAGCCAGCGACCGGCACCCTGCGTCACCGCATAGCGCTGACGCAACGCATCAGCACTACGACGCGCTGTTAGCGCATCGTCAATTTTTTGCTGCCAGGTCATACGGTTGCCGCGTTGTAGTAATCGTCGGTATCCGGGGTACGCAGCGCCTGCTCCAGACGTTGTTGCTGTTCGTTATCGCCCGCCAGTACCGCAGTTTGCTGCGGGTTAAGACCCAGCTTGCGAAATAACAGCAAATCTTTATCTTCGTTCGGGTTCGGGGTGGTCAGCAGTTTGCAGCCGTAGAAAATCGAGTTGGCCCCGGCCATAAAGCACATCGCCTGGGTTTGTTCGTTCATCTGCTCGCGCCCGGCAGAAAGACGCACGTATGAGGTCGGCATCATGATACGCGCCACGGCGATAGTACGAATAAAATCAAAAGCATCTACGTCGTCGTTATCGGCAAGCGGCGTGCCCTTCACTTTCACCAGCATGTTGATCGGCACACTTTCCGGCGGCGTCGGCAGATTCGCTAATTGTAGCAGCAGACCCGCGCGGTCGGTCACCGTTTCACCTAGCCCAACAATCCCGCCGGAGCAAACTTTAATGCCCGCCTCGCGCACTTTATCCAGCGTATCCAGGCGCTCCTGGTACGAGCGGGTGGTGATGATATTGCCGTAAAATTCCGGCGAGGTGTCGAGGTTGTGGTTGTAGTAGTCCAGACCCGCATTGGCCAGGCGCTGGGCCTGAGATTCGTCCAGCGTGCCCAGCGTCATACAGGCTTCCAGCCCTAGTTCTTTCACGCCCTGAACCATTTGTTCCAGGTACGGCATATCGCGCTCATGCGGGTTCTTCCACGCCGCGCCCATGCAAAACCGCGTTGAACCAGCCTGCTTCGCCTTACGTGCCGAGTCCAGTACCTGTTCAACCTCCATCAACCGTTCAGTTTCCAGACCGGTTTTATAGCGGGAGCTTTGCGGGCAGTATTTGCAATCTTCCGGGCAAGCACCGGTCTTAATCGACAGCAGCGTACTAACTTGTACCTGCTGCGGATCGAAATGCTGGCGATGAACCTGCTGCGCTTCAAACAGCAGATCCAACAGCGGTTTTTCAAATAATTCGGTGACTTGCGACATTGTCCAGCGAGAAGAATGAGCCATATTGGTATACGTTTCGTTGTTAGTTTGGTGTAGACTCGTAAACCTAAATCTTTTTAATTTGGTTTACAAGTCGATTATGACAACGGACGATCTTGCGTTTGACCAACGCCATATCTGGCACCCATACACCTCCATGACCTCCCCGTTGCCGGTTTATCCGGTGGCGCGTGCCGAAGGTTGCGAACTGACCTTAGCCAGCGGTGAGAAGCTGATTGACGGCATGTCATCCTGGTGGGCGGCAATCCACGGTTACAATCACCCGCAGCTGAACGCCGCGATGAAAACGCAGATTGATGCCATGTCGCATGTGATGTTTGGCGGCATTACCCATGCCCCGGCCATTGCGCTGTGCCGCCAGTTGGTGGCGATGACCCCAGAGGCGCTGGAGTGCGTTTTTCTCGCGGATTCAGGGTCGGTCGCAGTAGAAGTTGCAATGAAAATGGCGCTGCAATACTGGCAGTCTAAAGGCGAATCCCGCCAGCGTTTCCTGACATTTCGTAATGGTTATCATGGTGATACCTTCGGCGCGATGTCGGTCTGCGATCCTGACAACTCAATGCACAGTCTGTGGAAGGGGTACCTGCCGGAGAACCTGTTTGCCCCAGCCCCACAAAGCCGCATAGGCGGCGAGTGGGACGAACTGGATATGGTGCCTTTTGCCCGTCTGATGGCCGCGCATCGCCACGAAATTGCGGCGGTGATCCTAGAGCCAATCGTACAGGGCGCTGGCGGTATGCGCATGTATCATCCCGAATGGTTAAAACGCATCCGTAAGATGTGCGACCGTGAAGGGATCCTGCTGATTGCCGATGAAATCGCCACCGGATTTGGTCGTACAGGCAAGCTGTTTGCCTGCGAGCATGCCGACATCACTCCGGACATTTTATGCCTGGGCAAAGCGTTAACCGGCGGAACGATGACCCTTTCTGCAACCCTCACCACCCGCCAGGTTGCAGAAACCATCAGCAATGGTGAAGCCGGATGCTTCATGCACGGCCCGACCTTTATGGGCAATCCGTTGGCCTGCGCCGTCGCCTCCGCCAGCCTGTCGTTACTCGAAACCGGCGAGTGGCGCGCGCAGGTAGCGGCCATTGAAGCGCAGTTGCGGGCAGAACTCGCCCCGGCGGCGGACTCCAGTTGGGTCGCGGACGTACGCGTGCTCGGCGCCATCGGCGTCATCGAAACCACGCATCCGGTGAATATGGCAGCGTTACAGAAGTTCTTTGTCGAACAGGGCGTGTGGATAAGACCGTTTGGCAAGCTCATCTACCTGATGCCGCCGTACATCATCCAGCCCGATCAGTTGCGTCGCCTGACGCAGGCCGTGAACGAGGCTGTGCGCAATGCAACATTTTTTAGCGATTAATCAGCGGTAAGCTCTACGGTTTCTGGCTACACTTTTTGGCTAACGAGAGGAGTCAGCATGAAACTAATCAGTAACGATCTGCGCGATGGCGATAAGCTTGGGCATCGCCACGTCTTTAACGGCATGGGGTATGACGGTGATAATATTTCCCCCCACCTGGCGTGGGATGACGTACCCGCAGGAACCAAAAGCTTTGTCGTGACCTGCTTTGATCCTGATGCGCCAACCGGCTCCGGCTGGTGGCATTGGGTGGTGGTAAATCTGCCGGCTGATACCCGCGTACTCCCGCAAGGATTCGGCTCCGGGCTGGTTGCACAACCAGATGGGGTGATTCAGACCCGTACAGATTTTGGTAAAGCTGGTTATGGTGGCGCTGCGCCGCCGAAGGGGGAAACCCACCGCTATATCTTTACGGTTCACGCCCTGGATGTGGAGCGTATTGATGTCGATGAAGGTGCCAGCGGCGCGATGGTTGGATTTAACGTCCATTTCCACTCGCTCGCCAGCGCCTCGATTACGGCGATGTTTAGCTAAGCTGTGTTGTGCCGGATGTCGGTTTCGCCTCATCCGGCCTACAAAGCAGACCGTAGGCCTGATAAGACGCGTCAGCGTCGACATCAGGCAATTTTCTACAGAAATTCAGGCAGCAATTGCAGCAGCGTTCCTTGCGCTAACAGCTCGGTCGCGCACTCAATATCCGGGGCAAAAAAGCGATCCTGCGTGTAGTGGGCAACCTGCTCGCGCAGCGCCTGTCGCGCCTGCTCCAGCAACGGACTGGAGGTTAACCCTTCACGCAGGTCAATCCCCTGACACGCCGCCAGCCACTCCACGGCAATCACGCCGCGCGTATTTGCTGCCATCTCCCACAGTCTGCGCCCCGCCGCCGGAGCCATAGAAACATGATCTTCCTGGTTAGCAGATGTCGGCAAGCTGTCCACGCTGTGCGGATGCGCCAGCGCTTTGTTCTCGCTCGCCAGCGCGGCGGCAGTTACCTGAGCAATCATAAAGCCGGAGTTAACCCCGCCATTTTTCACCAGGAACGGCGGCAACTGCGACATATGTTTGTCCATCATCAGCGCAATGCGCCGCTCTGACAACGAGCCGATTTCCGCAATCGCCAGCGCCAGATTATCTGCCGCCATCGCCACCGGTTCAGCATGGAAATTCCCACCGGAGATCACATCGCCCTCTTCGGCAAACACCAGCGGGTTGTCGGAAACCGCGTTGGCTTCAACCAGCAGGACATCCATCACCTGGCGCATTTGTGTCAGACATGCCCCCATCACCTGTGGCTGACAGCGCAGAGAATACGGATCCTGAACTTTTTCACAGTTATGATGCGACTGCGAAAGCGCGCTGGAGTCGGTCAACACATGACGGTACAGCGTTGCGGCATCAATCTGCCCACGCTGCCCTCGCGCGGCATGAATACGGGCGTCAAACGGACGACGGGAGCCCAGCACGGCTTCTGTGGTCAGCGCCCCGCACACCGTCGCAGACGCAAACAGTTCCTGAGCTTCAATTAACCCGCGCAGTGCAAAGGCGGTGGAAGCCTGAGTGCCGTTGAGCAGCGCCAGTCCCTCTTTCGCCTCCAGCGTGATCGGCTCCAGTCCGGCCTTTTTCAGCGCGTCGGTAGCCGGGAGCCATTCCCCCTGCCAGCGCGCTTTACCTTCGCCCAGTAGCGTCAACGACATATGTGCCAGCGGCGCCAGGTCGCCCGATGCGCCCACCGACCCTTTCGCCGGGATCAGTGGATACACCTCGGCATTCACCAGCGCAATCAACGCTTCAATCACGCTCAAACGAATGCCGGAAAACCCACGCGCCAGGCTGTTGATTTTCAGCACCATAATCAGGCGAACCATTGCGTCATCCAGCGCCTCGCCAACGCCTGCCGCATGCGAAAGCACCAGCGAACGCTGTAAATTCTGCAAATCTTCCGTGGCGATACGGGTCTGAGCCAACAGGCCAAAGCCGGTATTAATGCCATATGCCGTACGGCCTTCAGCGACAATATTATTGACGCAGGCGACGCTGGCGTTGATTGCATCAATCGCCCCGGCATCCAGGTTCAGTTTGACCGGCTGCTGCCAGATTTCACGTAGCTGGGTAAAACTCAGCTGGCCCGGCGTGAGTGTCATGGTGTTCATATCAGCGTTTCTCCTGCGTCGCAGCAATCATTGGCAAATTCAGCCCTTCTTCAACGGCGCACTCCACCGCAATGTCATACCCGGCGTCGGCGTGGCGCATCACCCCGGTAGCCGGATCGTTATGTAAGACTCGGGCGATGCGCGCCGCGGCTTCATCGGTGCCATCGCAAACAATCACCATCCCGGCATGCTGAGAGAAGCCCATGCCAACCCCGCCGCCGTGATGCAGCGACACCCAGGTCGCTCCGCTGGCGGTGTTAAGCAGCGCGTTCAGCAGCGGCCAGTCGGATACGGCGTCTGAGCCGTCGCGCATAGCTTCTGTTTCGCGGTTTGGGCTGGCAACAGAACCGGAGTCCAGATGGTCACGGCCAATAACAATCGGCGCAGATACTTCACCGCTGCGCACCATCTCATTAAACGCCAGCCCCAGCTTTTGTCGCCACTCCAGGCCGACCCAGCAGATACGCGCTGGTAAGCCCTGGAAGTTGATCCTCTCACGCGCCATATCCAACCAGTGATGAAGGTGCTTATCATCAGCCACGATCTCTTTCACTTTGGCATCTGTCTTATAAATATCCTGCGGATCGCCGGAAAGCGCCACCCAACGGAACGGGCCTATGCCGCGACAGAACAGGGGGCGAATATAAGCAGGTACGAAGCCGGGGAAATCAAAGGCGTTTTCCACGCCCATCTCTTTGGCCATCTGGCGAATGTTGTTGCCGTAATCAAACGTCGGCACACCCATTTTGCTAAACGCCAGCATCGCCTCAACGTGCGTTGCCATTGAACGTTTCGCCGCCTGCACCGTGCCCTGCGGATCGGACACCGCTTTTGCCTGATACTCTTCCCAACTCCAGCCGCACGGCAGATAACCATGCAGCGGATCGTGGGCGCTGGTCTGGTCGGTGACCATATCCGGGCGCACACCGCGCTTCACCAGTTCCGGCACAACGTCGGCGGCATTAGCACACAGCGCAATGGAGACAGCTTTACCCTCGCGGGTGTATTTGTCGATACGCGCCAGCGCATCGTCAAGCGATGTCGCCTGCTCGTCGACGTAACGGGTACGCAGACGGAAATCAATTCGGCTTTGCTGGCATTCAATGTTCAGCGAACACGCACCCGCAAGTGTAGCGGCTAGCGGTTGTGCTCCGCCCATGCCGCCCAGCCCGGCGGTCAGCACCCAGCGTCCGCTGAGGTTACCCTGATAATGCTGACGCCCGGCCTCAACGAAGGTTTCATAAGTCCCCTGCACGATGCCCTGGCTGCCGATGTAGATCCAGCTCCCGGCGGTCATCTGGCCGTACATCGCCAGCCCTTTGGCGTCCAGTTCGTTGAAGTGTTCCCAGGTAGCCCAATGTGGCACCAGGTTGGAGTTGGCAATCAGCACGCGCGGTGCGTTGTCGTGAGTTTTGAATACGCCTACCGGTTTACCAGACTGGACCAGCAGAGTTTCATCGGTCTCCAGTTTGGTCAGCGTATTGACGATGGCGTCATAACATTCCCAGTCCCGCGCGGCGCGGCCAATCCCACCGTATACCACCAGCTCATGCGGATTCTCCGCCACATCGGGATCCAGATTATTCATTAACATGCGCAGCGGCGCTTCGGTCAGCCAGCTTTTGGCCGTTAAGGTGGTGCCGCGTGGGGCACGAATATCCTGCTGACGATATTTGCTATGGGACATGACAGAAAACTCCTCGCGAACGTCGGATAGATAAGCAACATATACTTGTCTATACAAGTCATCGCAAGGGTGATTTTAACAATTAGGATACATTTTTATTATATTGCGTCAGCAATCACGGTTTTCATGTCCTGTATCAGGACATAAACCGTCCTTGCAGGCGATAGCGGGAACCCGGGAACAGCAAACGGGCATGAGAGACTATGGACGACGCAGACCAGGTCTTACGACGAATCAGCAGGCAGGGATCGTGTTCTTTGATATTCAGCAGCGCGCACTCTTCAGCGCTGGCACGTACCGCTTCAACAATATGCTCACCTTCCGTTAAAGGGGCTATCAGTGACAGGTATGCGTGCGGTGTAGTCTGGCTGTAATCCTGCGCCAGATACTCCGGCACAATTTCGGCATTCACGCAGCGATCTTCAATCTGTACCGGCAGATCGTTCTCGTAGTGCACCATGACAGAGTGAAAAATGGAGGTGCCTTCTTTGACATTTAACACCAAAGCCTGCTGCGCGTTGGCCTGGGTTTTTTCCAGCGTCAGCACTTCGCACCGGTGCTGATGCTGACGGGCGTTGATTTCATCCGCGATGCTGCGGATTTCAAACAGCGCGGACTGACCTTTGGGCTCGGCGACAAACGTCCCCACGCCCTGCAAACGCACCAGTAAACCTTCATCCGTTAACTCACGTAGCGCCCGGTTGATGGTCATGCGGCTGAAACCATACTGCGCCACCAGCTCTGCCTCAGACGGAATGCGATCGTGAGGCTGCCAGATACCGCTGGCAATTTTTTCGCTGATCTCCTGTTTGACCTTTTCGTAAAAAGGAGCCGGAGCAGAACGGGATGGGAGCATGCGTGAGCCTTCCTTAAGCTGAAAATGTGAGTGGGTAGAGTTTACAGGCATTACCCAAGCCTGATAAGCGCAACGCCATCAGGTATATCAGTGCCACCAGTGGGCGATTTGCCAGCCTAATCGCGCCGCCACGCGTGCTGCTCTGCCATCATCGTCAAAGCGTGGATTAAATTCAACCATATCCACCGCCAGGAGTTTACCGCTACGACACAGAGGCTCAATCAGTCTCAGCAGCGTCGCCAAGGGTACGCCAAGCGCGGCGGGGGCCGACACGCCGGGCATTTCCCACACCGGCAGCACGTCGAGGTCGATTGTCAGATAGATGACTTCCAGATTGGCAATGAACTGCGCTAACTGCGCCTGCGCCGTATCGCAATGCAGATCCTCCACCACGGTAACACCGAGCCGCTGGGCCTCATCCCAAAGCGCCTGGGTGTTTGCCGCCCGACTGACGCCGATACAGGCATAGTGAAATTCACGCTGCTGTTCATCGCAAAGCTGCGCCAGCTGGAGAAATGGCGTACCGGATGTAGCTTGTTCAGCTTTGCGCAAATCGAGATGCGCATCGAAGTTGACTATCCCCACTTTCGCCTGCGGGAACGCATCCAGTACGCCAGCGCCGTGTGCAAAAGCGGTTTCATGTCCTCCGCCCAAAACAAAGGTACGCATGTTCTCCTGCTGACAGCGCTGTACCGCATTACGTAACGCCTGCTGCGCGCCCTCAAGATCGGGAGCCTGCGCCACAATATTTCCCAGATCCACCAGCCGATTGTGCCCATCGTGGCTGGCTAAATTCGCCAGCGCCTTGCGTAGCACATCGGGTGCTCCGGCGGCGCCCGTGCGCCCCTGATTGCGTTTAACGCCTTCGTCGCAGGCAAACCCGAGCAACGCTATCTGCTCGCGGTACATTTCTGGGCTAAACGTCGGGCTCAGGGTGATAGTCTGAAACAGGCGCAGCGCATTCGGCGATTCGGCGCGGTCATCACGTCCCTGCCACAGCGCAGGTGAGGCTGGTTGCCAGTTGGTCATGCTATTTGTCCTTTGAATACGCGTTGGTAGAGCGGATTGCGCCCGGGTTCATACAGGATCTCGACCGGGAGGGTTGCATCCCACACCACAAAATCGGCCACAAACCCGGCCTTCAATTGACCGTGGGTGGCATGACGCCCAAGCGCCCGAGCCGCATGACGGGTTACACCCGCCCATGCTTCTTCCGGCGTCAGGCCAAACTGGACACAAGCCATATTCATCGCCCAGTGCAGGCTGATAAACGGACTGGTACCGGGGTTAAAATCTGTCGCTACCGCCATCGGTACCTGATATTGACGCAGCAACGCTACCGGTGGGCGCTGCTGCTCTTTGAGGAAATAGAACGCGCCGGGCAGCAGCACGCCGACCGTACCGCTTTGACTCATCGCCGCCACGCCCGCTTCATCGAGGTATTCAATATGATCGGCGGATAGCCCTTGGTAGCGGCTTACCAACTGTGCGCCGCCAAGCAATGACAGTTGTTCGACATGGCCTTTAATCGGGATGCCCAGCGCCTGTGCAGCCTGAAACACCCGCTCACTCTGCGCCAACGAAAAACCAACGCTTTCACAGAACAGATCGACGGTCTCAAACAGCCCTTGTTCCCACAATTGCGGCAAAATGGTCTCACACACCAGCGTAATATAGCCGTCAGGATCATCCCGGTATTCCGCTGGAGTTGCATGCGCGGCCAACAGCGTCGGGCTGATTTCAACGATACTCTCTGCCGCCAGCTCTGCCACCACGCGCAATATTTTCTCTTCTGTCGGCAAATCCAGGCCGTAGCCGGATTTTATTTCCAGCAGCGTAACACCTTCTTTGATCAGCTGTTCCATCCGCTGATGGGCTACGTGAAAGAGTTGTTCATCCGTGGCGCTGCGGGTCGCCGATACGGTGGCATTGATCCCCCCACCCTGAGCGCTTATCTGCTGGTAGGAGACACCATTTAGTCGCTGCTCCCACTCACCTGCGCGGTTTCCGCCAAAGACCAGATGCGTATGGCAATCAATCAGGCCTGGCGTAATCAGCCTGCCCTGCATATCAAAAGTATTGTCATGCGTGAGATATAACGATGACTCCGGGACGATATCGCGAATCTTGCCCTGGCGGACGATCAGCGCGTGACCATCCAACAGCCCATATGGGGTGCCACGTTCAGGGTCCATAGTCGCCAGACGAACATTGCGCCAGATAACATCATCAGGGAAGAATTGCTGCATTCGACTCACCACTTGTCATAGGTTGTATAGACATTTATTTTTGATTATAGGGATGTTGTCAACCTGAAGAACCATAATTGTTATCTATTTGTGATATAAAGACTCTCCGCGCCAGACATTGCTGCGATAAAAAACAACTTTTTACCTTTTCGCCTTCCCGTTTCGCTCAACTTAGTATAAAAAAGCAGGCTTTAATGGATAACTTTCAAAGCCCGGAGCAACCTGTGAACATATCATCAGTTTCCCGTCTGGCGCTGGCAATGGCTTTTGGCGTGACGCTGACCGCCTGTAGCTCTACGCCGCCCGATCAAATTCCTTCCGATCAAACCGCGCCAGGAACCTCTTCGCGCCCAATTTTGTCGGCCAATGAAGCGAAAAACTTCGTTACTGCGCACTATTTTTCCGCGCTGACGCCAAACACCGCGCCGTGGAGCCCTTCTTCTATTTCTCTGCCTGCACAGCCTGACTTCGTCGTTGGCCCGGCAGGGACTCAGGGCGTCACCCATACCAGCATTCAGGCCGCTGTTGATGCAGCAATCATCAAACGTACTAACAAACGTCAGTACATCGCGATTATGCCAGGCGAGTACCAGGGCACGGTATATATTCCAGCAGCAACAGGTAGCCTGACGCTGTACGGCATGGGCGAAAAACCGCTTGATGTGAAAATTGGCCAGGCCATTGACGGTGAAATGAGCACCGCTGACTGGCGTCGTACGGTGAACCCAGCCGGTAAATACATGCCGGGTAAACCTGCGTGGTATATGTTTGATAATTGCCAGAACAAACGCGGCACGAATATTGGCGTGATGTGTTCTGCTGTCGTCTGGTCGCAAAACAACGGGTTGCAATTGCAGAACCTGACCATCGAAAACAACCTGGGTGACAGCGTTGATGCGGGTAACCACCCGGCCGTTGCACTGCGTACCGATGGCGATAAAGTGCAGATCAACAAGGTCAATATCCTGGGCCGCCAGAATACCTTCTTCGTGACCAATAGCGGCGTACAAAACCGTCTGGAAAACGATCGTCAGCCGCGTACGCTGGTTACCAACAGCTACATTGAAGGCGATGTGGATATCGTTTCCGGTCGCGGTGCCGTAGTGTTCGATAACACCGATTTCCGCGTAGTGAACTCCCGTACCCAGCAGGAAGCCTATGTGTTCGCACCGGCTACCCTGTCAAACATCTACTACGGTTTCCTGGCGATTAATAGTCGCTTCACGGCAAGTGGCGATGGCGTGGCGCAGTTAGGCCGCTCGCTGGATGTCGATTCCAACACTAACGGTCAGGTCGTGATTCGTGACAGCGTGATTAACGAAGGCTTTAACATGGCAAAACCATGGGCTGACAGCGTTATCGCAAAACGCCCGTTTGCCGGTAATACCGGTGCGGAAGATGACAAAGGTGAAATCCAGCGTAACCTGAACGACACCAACTTCAACCGTATGTGGGAATACAACAACCGCGGTATCGGTAGCAAAGTGGTTGCTGAACCTAAGCAGTAAACGTCATTCTCTGATGTAAACCCGGCAGATTCATGCTCTGCCGGGCAATATGCCGGATACTCATCCGGCATTAGACGCAATATTAGTACGCGTTAACCACCACCCACATCGGGCCTTGTCCTACCGCGTAACGACCTTTCTCCGTCAACAGTCCTTGTTCGCCAGCAATCTCGTATACCGCGATATGGTGCGATTTTTGCCCGGCTGCAATCAGGTATTTACCTCTGTTATCGATATTAAAACCGCGCGGCTGAGTTTCGGTAGGTTGGAAACCTTCTTTGTTCAACACGCTGCCATCTTCAGAGACGCTAAAGACCGTAATCAGGCTGGCGGTGCGATCACAGGCATACAGATGACGACCATCCGGTGTGATGTGAATATCTGCTGCCCAACGGGTATCCGCGAAATCAGCAGGCATCATATCCAGCGTCTGCACACACTCAATCTTGCCGTAAGGATCTTTCAGCTCCCAGACATCAACAGAGCTGTTCAGTTCATTCACGCAGTAGGCATATTGCTTATTCGGATGGAACGCCATATGACGCGGGCCCGCGCCTTCAACGGTGGTCACTTCAGCTGGTTCCTGTGCAACCAGATGGCCATCATCGCTAACGTCAAACAGGCAGATACGATCCTGTTTCAACGCCGGAACCCACAGGGTACGGTTATCCGGAGAGATGTTGGCTGAGTGGCAACCATCCAGACCTTCTACCACGTCAACCAGTTCCACCGGCAGGCCATCTTCCAGACGCGTGACGCTAACGCTACCCGCGTTATAAGAGCCAACGAACACGAAACGTCCCTGATGATCGGTAGAAATATGCGTCGGGCTACCCGGCAGCGCAGACTCTGCCGCGAAGGTCAGCGCTCCGTCATCAGGCGCAATACGATAAGCCAACACGCGAAACTCCGGGCGCACACCAACATAGAGGTAACGCTTATCCGGGCTGACGACCATCGGCTGTACCTGACCCGGTACATCAACCACCTGCGTCAGCGTCAGAGAACCATCGTGATTCAGGCTCCAGACGTGGATTTGCTGACTTTCAGGGCTGGCGGTATAAACGGTTTGCTTCATGAATACTCCTTTGCTTTTTGGCAGGTGGCTGCAATCGCCTGACACACGCCTAAGGTAGACGCTTTTAACGGTGAATGCTTAATTAAGGCTCAGAATTTTGTCCGGCTCCCGTCTCGGTGTACCATTCCAGCAGACAAAATTCTCAACCTTAATCTGGAAAAAACTATGACCGCACGCGTGATTGCCCTGGATTTAGACGGTACCCTGTTGACCCCGAAAAAAACCTTGCTGCCATCCTCCCTCGAAGCGCTCTCGCGCGCCAGAGAAGCAGGCTACCAACTTATCATTGTCACAGGTCGCCATCACGTTGCTATTCATCCTTTTTATCAGGCACTGGCGCTGGATACACCTGCAATTTGCTGTAACGGTACCTACTTGTATGATTATCAGGCAAAAAAGGTACTGGAATCCGATCCCCTCCCGGTTGACCAGGCATTACAGCTGATCGAAATGCTGGATGAACATCAGATCCACGGGCTGATGTATGTGGATGAGGCCATGCTGTATGAGCGCCCAACCGGGCATGTGGTGCGTACCGCTAACTGGGCACAAACTCTGCCGCCGGAACAGCGCCCGACCTTCACCCAGGTTCCTTCGCTGGCGCAGGCCGCGCATGACGTTAACGCCGTCTGGAAATTTGCCCTGACCGATGAAGATATTCCGAAATTGCAGCAGTTTGGTCGGCACGTCGAGCAACAGCTGGGGCTGGAGTGTGAATGGTCCTGGCACGATCAGGTCGACATTGCTCGTAAAGGCAACAGCAAAGGACGACGCCTTACCCAGTGGATTGAAGCACAGGGCGGGTCAATGGAAAACGTGATTGCCTTTGGTGATAACTTTAACGATATCAGCATGCTGGAAGCCGCAGGTACCGGTGTGGCGATGGGCAACGCGGATGACGCGGTCAAAGCCCGCGCCAACATCGTGATTGGTGACAACACCACAGACAGCATCGCGAAATTTATCTACTCCCACCTGCTGTAATCAGGCGGTAATCGATACGCTCTTAATTTGCGCGTACAGCCACAGGCCAGGTTTGATACCCAGTTCATCCCTGGCCCACGGGCTGATCCTTGCCCACAGCGTCTTACCGCCCACCTCAAGCTGAACTTCCACCTGACCGTTATCGTCATAACATTGCGCGACTTTTGCCCGGAGAACGTTACGAATACTGGTCTGCTGGGGGGGTTGGAGCACCAGTGAAACATCAGAGGCCTGAATACGAATACGCAGCGCGGTTTGCAGCGGTTGCTCCAGCTTATTGACCCACAGATGCTGATCGCCGAGCGCCAGCGCGGTCATCGCATAGTGTGGATGATGTTCCAGCACGCTGACTTTCAGAATACTGCTTTGCTGTTCCTTAGGCAGCCAGGGGTGCATCACGCTGCTACCCCAGACATCTTCCAGCGAACCAAACGCTTTGACCTGCCCGTTCTCCAGCACCATCACTTTATCCGCCAGGTGCAAAATCTCATCAAGCGAGTGGCTGACATACAGCATCGGAATATTGATTTCACGTGCAAGGCGTTGCAGGTAAGGCAGCAGTTCGCGTTTACGCGGTATATCCAGTGAGGCTAACGGCTCATCAAGCAGCAATAACTCAGGCGCGGTCAGCAGCGCCCGACCGATGGCGACACGCTGCTTTTCACCGCCAGAAAGACCGCCAGGCAGACGGTCAAGCAGCGGTTCAATGCCCAACAACGCCACCAGCTTATCAAACTGTCCGGCCATGCTTTTCGCCATTCCGTAACGCAGGTTGCCGCGCACTTTATAGTGCGGGAACAGGCGCGCATCCTGGAAAACATAGCCCACCCGGCGTTTTTCCGGCGTTAAACAGATACCGTTCTCGACGTCGTTTAAGACCCGACCGTTGAGCACGATGCGTCCGGACTGCGGCTGCGTCAGGCCGCTGATGGCGTTAATCAGTGAGGTTTTGCCCGCACCGGAAACGCCAAAAATAGCGGTGATGCCGCTGGCTGGCAGCGTTTCGTTGAGCGTCAGGCAATGCGTCCCCAGCGTCTGGGAGAAATTGAGTTCCAGCATAATTATCGCCCCGTCCGCTCACGGCTAATACGCGCCAGCCATTCAGAAATCAGCAGCGAAATCAGCGCCAACACAATAGAAATGATACACAATCTCGCCGCCGCGCTTTCGCCGCCGGGAGTCTGGATCAGGGTATACATCGCCGAAGGAATGGTGCGGGTTTCACCAGGAATGTTGGAAACAAAAGTAATGGTTGCGCCGAATTCCCCGAGGGAACGCGCGAACGCCAGCACCGTACCGACAATAATGCCGGGCAGCATCAGCGGTAGCGTAATGGTCATGAATACACGCCAGCGTCCGGCTCCCAGCGTGCGGGCCGCCTGCTCCAGCTTGACGTCGACACCTTCCAGCGCCAGACGAATTGCCCGTACCATCAGAGGAAAAGACATCACCGCTGCAGCCAGTACCGCACCGCGCCAGCTAAAGGCAAAGGTAATGCCAAACCAGTCGTACAACCATTCGCCAATGAATCCGCGCCGCCCCATGGCGACCAACAGCAGATAGCCTACCACGACCGGCGGCAGAACCAGCGGCAAATGCAGAACGCTGTCGAGCAGCGCTTTGCCCGGGAACTTGCATCGCACAAGCAGCCAGGCAAAGAAGATCCCAAACGGCAAACTAAACAATACAGCCAGGGAAGAAACTTTCAGGCTCAGGATGACGGCCTGCCATTCAGGATCGGTCAGTATCATTACTTGGTCGTAAATCCATAACGTTTAAAGATTTCAGCAGCCTGCGGTCCTTTCAGGTAATCATAGAACGCGCTAACCGTTGCGTTTTTGTGCCCATCAACAATCGCGATAGGGTATTCCACTTTTTTGTGCGAATCTTCCGGGAAAGTCGCAACAACTTTTACGCCCTTACTGGCGACAGCATCGGAACCATAGACGATCCCCAGCGGCGCTTCGTTACGCTCTACCAGCGCCAGCGCACCGCGCACGTCTTCAGCAGGAGCCAGTTTCGGGGCCAGGGTATCCCATGCACCCAATTTTTGCAGCGCTTCTTTGGCATAAATGCCCGCCGGAACATGTTCTGGATCGCCAACAGCCAGGCGTCCACCATTCAACAGACTGGTCCAGTTGGTTTTGCTGTCAATGGTGAAGTCTTTCTGCGCGCTGGCTTTCGGCGCAACCACCACCAGACTGTTACCCAACAGCGTTTCACGCGATGCGGTATCAATCGACTTCTTGTCTACCGCGTAGTCCATCCATTTCTGATCGGCAGAAATAAACAGATCGGCCGGTGCGCCTGCTTCAATCTGACGCGCCAGCGTGGAAGAAGAAGCAAAAGAGGAGACAACATCAACGTTCTTCTCTTTTTTATATTGCGTTGCAATGTCCTGCATCGCGTTGGTCAGCGAAGCCGCTGCAAAAACGGTAATCTTTCCTTCATCCGCCAGCGCATGCCCGGCAACGGTAAGAGAAAGTGTTGCCCCTGCAAACAAGCGTAACCATGTACGTGCCATCTGTAACTCCTTTGCGTTTCGTTATGTAGGCGCAAATATAACGAGTAAACCAGGATTTTCCCAGTGGTTATTGATACCAATTAGAGGTTACACAAAGAAAATATCGGCAGGGAAAGCAAGATCTTGAGAAAACGAGTTGGCAGGCAAAAAATATAAACGCCCGACTGAGCGGGCGTTTGGGGAATCAATGATTCTGTCTGGACTGGTCTTTCTGACCGATACCGGAGAAAATGTTGAACACTTCACCCAGTCCGTAAATCAGCCCCAGGATGACAGCCATCACCACAGGAACCATAATTACGGCGAATACCAGACTTTTCAATAACTCTAACATGGTCAACTCCAGATATAGTCCTTAGTTGTATTCTAACCACATAACACAGAAAAGCACTCCCCTTTTGTGCGGTTGGCTTTGCGCGCGCGCGGTTTTCCGTCACAATACCCCTTTTGCCAGGAGCTTGTGATGCAGGCCGAAATCCTTCTTACGCTGAAACTTCAGCAAAAACTGTTTGCCGATCCCCGCCGCATTTCTCTGCTTAAGCACATTGCGCTTTCCGGCTCCATCAGTCAGGGCGCGAAGGATGCAGGTATCAGCTATAAAAGCGCCTGGGATGCGATTAACGAAATGAATCAACTCAGCGAGCAGACGCTGGTTGAGCGCGCCACTGGCGGCAAAGGCGGCGGCGGCGCGGTGTTAACGCGCTACGGCCAACGCTTAATCCAGTTGTATGATTTATTGGCGCAAATCCAACAGAAAGCCTTCGATGTTTTGAGCGATGACGATGCCCTGCCACTCAATAGCCTGCTGGCGGCGATCTCTCGCTTTTCGCTGCAAACCAGCGCCCGTAACCAGTGGTTTGGCACCATTACCGCCCGCGACCACGATCAGGTTCAACAGCATGTCGACGTGCTGCTGGCGGATGGCGAAACGCGCCTGAAAGTGGCAATCACTGCGCAAAGCGGCGAGCGTCTCGGGCTTGAAGAAGGCAAAGAAGTACTGATTCTGTTGAAAGCGCCATGGGTGGGAATCACTCAGGACGACGCGATCGCTCAGGCCGCCGATAACCAGTTGCAGGGCACGATTAGCCATATCGAACGCGGAGCGGAGCAGTGTGAAGTGTTGATGACCTTGCCAGACGGCCAGACGCTGTGCGCGACTTTGCCGATAGAGCAGGCCCACACATTAACAGAAGGCGCTAACGTCACAGCATATTTTAATGCGGACAGGGTGATTATCGCCACACTGTGCTGAGTTAATTGACATCAGCCTGAAGAACACGTATCCCTGTTATTCATCGCTGCAAATAATGGGATACAAAATGTCATCGTTGCAAATTTCGCAAGGCACGTTTCGTCTTAGCGACACAAAAACGCTCCAGTTAGATGCGTTGACGTTAAACGCGGGTGATAGCTGGGCGTTTGTTGGCTCTAACGGCAGCGGGAAATCTGCGCTGGCCCGCGCGCTGGCGGGCGAGTTACCGCTTCTGAAAGGCGAACGTCACTGTCAGTTCACACGTATTACCCGACTCTCTTTTGAGCAGCTACAAAAGCTGGTCAGCGACGAGTGGCAGCGAAACAACACCGATCTTCTTAGTCCCGGTGAAGACGACACCGGGCGCACTACCGCAGAAATCATTCAGGACGAAGTTCACGACCCCGCCCGCTGCGCTGCACTGGCGCAGCAGTTTGGCATTTCATCCCTACTTAACAGGCGTTTCAAATACCTTTCCACCGGTGAAACGCGCAAAACCCTACTCTGCCAGGCATTAATGTCCACACCGGATTTACTGATCCTTGATGAACCCTTTGACGGGCTGGACGTGGCGTCCCGTCGCCAGTTAGCAGAGTTGCTCGCTGAGTTGCACCGGGCCGGTTTAACGTTGGTACTGGTGCTTAATCGCTTTGATGAAATTCCTGAGTTCGTGCAGTTTGCCGGCGTACTTGCCGACTGCACGCTGACGGAAACCGGTGCAAAACCCGACCTTCTGCAACAGGCATTAATCGCTCAGCTTGCCCATAGCGAGCGGCTGGAAGGCATCCAGTTACCCGAACCGGATGAGCCTTCGGTGCGCCACACGCTGTCAGATAACGAGCCGCGCATTGTGCTTAACGACGGCACCGTCTCGTATAACGATCGCCCTATCCTGCATCATCTGAGCTGGCGGGTAAATCCGGGGGAACACTGGCAAATCATCGGCCCCAACGGTGCGGGGAAATCAACCCTGCTCAGTTTAATCACCGGCGATCATCCCCAGGGATATAGCAACGACCTGACCCTGTTTGGCCGCCGCCGGGGCAGCGGTGAAACTATCTGGGATATCAAAAAACATATTGGCTATGTCAGCAGCAGCCTGCATCTGGATTACCGGGTAAGCACGACAGTTCGCAACGTTATTCTCTCCGGTTATTTCGATTCAATCGGCATTTATCAGGCCGTCTCCGACAGGCAGCACAAGCTGGTACAACAGTGGCTGGATATTCTGGGCATCGATAAACATACCGCGGATGCGCCATTTCATAGTCTTTCCTGGGGGCAGCAGCGGCTGGCATTGATTGTTCGTGCACTGGTGAAACATCCTACGTTGCTGATCCTCGATGAACCGTTGCAAGGATTAGATCCGCTCAACCGTCAACTGATCCGTCGGTTTGTGGATGTCCTGATCGGTGAAGGTGAAACTCAGCTTTTGTTTGTCTCTCATCACGCCGAAGATGCCCCTGCCTGCATAACCCATCGGCTAGAGTTTGTACCCGAGGGTGATATCTACGCCTATCGACAAACCTCTCTGCGTTAATTTTCATGCCAGGGCGTTTATCACGCCCTTTTTTCTGCTTTTTTTTCAGACAAGTGCTGAAATAACAACCTAACATAATGATTTATAATAAAGTAACTGGCAGTATCGAGTGAAAACACTGGAGTGTAAACGATTCCACTAATTTATTCCGTGTCACACTTTTCGCATCTTTGTTATGCTATGGTTATTGCATACCATAGGCTTAACGGAGCGAATTATGAGAGTATTGGTTACAGGTGGTAGCGGTTACATTGGAAGCCACACTTGCGTGCAGTTGCTGAAAAACGGTCACGAAGTGGTGATCCTGGACAATCTCTGCAACAGCAAGCGCAGCGTACTGCCCGTCATTGAGCGTTTAGGCGGCAAGCATCCGACCTTCGTGGAAGGAGACATCCGTAACGAAGCGCTGATAACCGAAATTCTGCACGATCATGCCATTGATACGGTCATCCATTTTGCCGGTTTAAAAGCCGTTGGAGAATCCGTTGCCAAACCGCTGGAGTACTATGACAACAACGTCAACGGCACTCTGCGTCTGGTGAATGCAATGCGCGCTGCTAACGTGAAAAACTTCATTTTCAGCTCCTCCGCGACCGTCTATGGCGATCAGCCGCAAATTCCTTACGTTGAAAGCTTCCCCACCGGCACGCCGCAAAGTCCGTACGGCAAAAGCAAGCTGATGGTGGAACAGATCCTGACCGATCTGCAAAAAGCACAGCCCGACTGGAGCATTGCCCTGCTGCGCTACTTTAACCCGGTTGGCGCTCATCCATCGGGAGATATGGGGGAAGATCCGCAAGGTATTCCAAACAACCTGATGCCTTACATCGCGCAGGTTGCCGTTGGCCGTCGCGAATCTCTTGCCATATTTGGCAATGACTACCCTACTGAAGATGGCACCGGCGTACGTGACTACATCCACGTGATGGATCTCGCCGACGGCCATGTTGCTGCCATGGAAAAACTGGCGGGCAAACAGGGCGTACATATTTACAACCTCGGTGCAGGCATCGGCAGCAGCGTGCTGGACGTGGTCAACGCCTTCAGCAAAGCTTGCGGTAAACCGGTGAATTACCATTTCGCCCCGCGCCGTGATGGCGATCTTCCGGCCTACTGGGCGGATGCCAGCAAAGCCGATCGCGAGCTCAACTGGCGCGTGACCCGCACACTGGATGAAATGGCACAAGATACCTGGCACTGGCAGTCACGCCACCCGCAGGGATATTCGGATTAAGGACCAATCATGACGCAATTCAATCCTGTCGATCATCCACATCGCCGTTTTAACCCGCTCACCGGGCAGTGGATCCTCGTATCACCACATCGCGCCAAACGCCCGTGGCAAGGGGCGCAGGAAACTCCGTCTAAGCAGGTACTGCCTGCACATGACCCGGACTGCTTCCTGTGCGCTGGCAATACGCGCGTTACCGGCGACAAAAACCCGAATTACACCGGGACCTATGTCTTTACCAATGACTTTGCAGCGCTGATGTCCGATACCCCGGACGCGCCGGACAGTCACGATCCGTTAATGCGCTGTCAGAGCGCGCGCGGTACCAGCCGTGTAATTTGCTTCTCGCCCGATCACAGCAAAACGCTGCCGGAACTCAGCGTCCCTGCGCTAACAGAAATAGTGAAAACGTGGCAGGAGCAGACTGAAGACTTAGGCAAAACCTATCCCTGGGTGCAGGTATTTGAGAATAAAGGCGCAGCGATGGGGTGCTCGAACCCGCACCCACACGGACAAATTTGGGCCAACAGCTTTTTGCCTAACGAAGCCGAACGTGAAGATCGCCTGCAGAAAGCATACTTCGCCGAACAAGGCGCGCCGATGCTCGTTGATTACGTCCAGCGTGAACTGGCGGACGGTAGTCGGACGGTCGTTGAAACTGAGCATTGGCTGGCAGTCGTGCCCTACTGGGCGGCATGGCCGTTCGAAACGCTGCTGCTGCCGAAAGCGCATGTTCTGCGTATCACCGATTTGACCGACGAACAGCGCGCTGATCTGGCGCTGGCGTTGAAAAAACTGACCAGTCGTTACGACAATCTGTTCCAGTGCTCATTCCCCTACTCCATGGGCTGGCACGGCGCGCCGTTTAACGGAGAAGAAAACCAACACTGGCAGTTGCACGCGCACTTTTATCCGCCGCTGCTGCGTTCGGCAACCGTGCGCAAATTTATGGTCGGTTACGAAATGCTGGCGGAGACCCAGCGCGACCTGACGGCAGAACAAGCGGCTGAACGACTGCGTGCGGTCAGCGACATCCATTTTCGCGAATCCGGAGTTTAAATAATGAGTCTGAAAGAAAAAACACAATCTCTGTTTGCTGAAACATTTGGCTACCCTGCCACCCATACTATTCAGGCACCGGGTCGTGTGAACCTGATCGGTGAACATACCGATTATAACGACGGCTTCGTTCTGCCCTGCGCTATCGACTATCAAACCGTTATCAGTTGTGCGGCACGCGACGATAGAAAAGTCCGTGTGATCGCCGCTGATTACGATAATCAGGTTGATGAGTTCTCGCTTGATGCGCCGATTATCGCTCATGACAGCCAGCAGTGGTCAAACTACGTGCGTGGCGTAGTGAAACATCTTCAAAAGCGCAATAACGCCTTTGGCGGTGCTGATCTGGTGATCAGCGGTAACGTCCCGCAGGGTGCGGGCTTAAGCTCTTCTGCCTCACTGGAAGTCGCTGTTGGTACGGTATTCCAGCAGCTCTATCATCTGCCGCTCGACGGCGCGCAGATTGCCCTGAATGGCCAGGAAGCTGAAAACCAGTTTGTCGGCTGTAACTGCGGCATTATGGATCAGTTGATCTCGGCGCTTGGCAAGAAAGATCATGCGCTACTGATCGACTGCCGTACGCTGGGCACCAAAGCCGTTTCCATGCCTGAAGGCGTGGCGGTGGTAATCATCAACAGCAATTTTAAACGTACGTTGGTGGGTAGCGAGTACAACACCCGTCGCGAACAGTGTGAAACCGGTGCGCGTTTCTTCCAGCAGCCAGCGCTGCGTGATGTCAGCCTTGAAGCGTTTAACGCCGTCGCCCACGAACTGGATCCGATTGTCGCCAAACGCGTTCGCCACGTGATCACGGAAAATGCGCGTACCGTTGAAGCCGCTCAGGCGCTGGAAAAAGGCGACCTGCTGCGCATGGGCCAGCTGATGGCGGAATCTCACGCCTCAATGCGCGATGACTTTGAAATTACCGTGCCGCAAATTGATACGCTGGTCGAGATTGTCAAAGCGACCATCGGCGATAAAGGCGGTGTCCGTATGACCGGCGGCGGCTTCGGCGGCTGCATCGTGGCGCTGATCCCGCAAGATTTGGTGCCTGCCGTACAGCAGGCCGTCGCGCAACAATACGAAGCAAAAACCGGTATCAAAGAAACATTCTACGTCTGCAAACCTTCACAAGGAGCAGGACAATGTTAAGCGAAATCCCTGTGCAGGCTCCGGACGGTCAGCCGTTTCGCCTGCTCACCCTGCGCAATGACGCAGGGATGGTCGTCACGCTCATGGACTGGGGCGCGACACTGCTCTCTGCACGTATTCCGCTTAGCGATGGTAGCGTGCGCGAAGCATTACTCGGGTGCGCCAGTCCGGAACAATACCCGGAGCAGGCTGCGTTTCTGGGCGCTTCAATTGGTCGCTACGCTAACCGTATCGCCAACAGCCGCTATACCTTTGCCGGCGAAACCGTTGAGTTGGAACCAAGTCAGGGCAACAACCAACTGCACGGCGGACCGAACGGTTTCGACAAACGTCGCTGGCAGATAGTGAATCAGAATGACCGTCAGGTGCTGTTTGCCTTAACGTCTGACGATGGCGACCAGGGTTTCCCTGGTAATCTTTGCGCCACCGCGCAGTATCGCCTGACTGACGATAATCGGATTTCGATAACCTACCGTGCCACGGTTGATAAGCCCTGCCCGGTAAATTTGACGAATCATGTCTATTTTAATCTAGACGGTGACAAAACAGATGTGCGCCAGCACAAGCTGCAAATTCTGGCGGACGAGTATTTACCCGTAGACGAAATGGGCATCCCGCATGACGGGCTGAAATCCGTAACTGGTAGCACTTTCGATTTCCGCACGCCTAAAATCATCAGCAGTGAATTTCTTGCCGATGACGATCAGCGCAAGGTGAAAGGTTACGATCATGCCTTCCTGCTTCAGGCTCAGGGCAATGCACGTACACCGGTCGCTCAGCTATGGTCACAGGATGAAAAACTGCAAATGGTGGTCTACACCTCGGCCCCGGCATTGCAGTTTTACTCCGGCAACTTCCTCGGCGGTACGCCATCTCGTGGGCCAGACGCCTACGAAGACTGGCAAGGTCTGGCGCTGGAAAGTGAGTTTCTGCCTGACAGCCCGAACCATCCAGAGTGGCAGCAGCCGGACTGCTTCTTACGCCCGGGTGAAGAGTATGCCAGCGTGACGGAATATCAGTTTATTCCAGTCTGATCCTTTCCCCTCACAGGCCCGATGACGTAACGTAGCGGGCCTGTTATTTGTTTATCACAGTAGAACCGCTCAAATCCCCACCACTCAAAGACAAAATCGCAACCTTGAATTCACAAGAACCTTACACTGTGGCGCTATTTTCGCTATGGTTATGCGTAAGCATTGCCGCTGACGCTTTACGGCAATATAATGAGAATTATTATCATTCAATATGATTTATAGGAGTGAGTGTATGGCTGTAACTAAGCTGGTTCTGGTACGTCACGGTGAAAGTCAGTGGAACAACGAAAACCGTTTTACCGGTTGGTATGACGTTGATCTGTCAGAGAAAGGCGTGGGCGAAGCAAAAGCGGCAGGTAAACTGCTGAAAGAAGAAGGCTACAGCTTCGATTTTGCTTATACCTCTGTGCTGAAACGTGCCATCCACACCCTGTGGAACGTACTGGACGAACTGGATCAGGCCTGGCTGCCGGTTGAAAAATCCTGGAAACTGAACGAACGTCATTACGGCGCGCTGCAGGGTCTGAACAAAGCTGAAACCGCTGAAAAATACGGTGACGAGCAGGTTAAGCAATGGCGTCGCGGCTTTGCGGTAACGCCACCGGAACTGACCAAAGATGACGAGCGTTATCCGGGTCACGATCCGCGCTATGCGAAGTTGACCGACAAAGAGTTACCGGTTACCGAAAGCCTGGCGCTGACCATCGATCGCGTTATCCCCTACTGGAACGAAACCATTCTGCCGCGCATGAAAAGCGGTGAGCGCGTAATTATCGCCGCTCACGGTAACTCTCTGCGTGCGCTGGTTAAATACCTGGATAACATGGGCGAAGATGAGATCCTTGAACTGAACATCCCAACCGGCGTACCGCTGGTATATGAGTTCGACGAAAACTTCAAACCAATCAAACACTACTATCTGGGTAACGCTGACGAGATCGCAGCAAAAGCGGCAGCCGTTGCGAACCAGGGTAAAGCGAAGTAATTTTCATCCCGGGTCAAACGAAAAAAGCGTGGAATGCTCCACGCTTTTTTATTGTCGGATGACGGCGTTGCCTTATCCGGCCTACCGAGCGTAGCCCGGATGAATTTTTTAACCGCGGCGCGCTTTTACTGCATCCGCCAGCTGGCGCAACACCGCATCGGTATCTTCCCAGCCAATGCAGGCGTCGGTGATGCTCTTACCGTAAGTCAGCGGCTCACCGCTATCCGGGTTCTGATTACCTTCTACCAGATGGCTTTCGATCATCACGCCAATAATTGCTTTTTCGCCCCCAGCAACTTGTCCGCAAACATCTTTCGCGACATCCATCTGCTTTTTGAACTGCTTGCTGGAGTTGGCATGGCTAAAGTCGATCATCACCTGCGCTGAAAGCCCTGCTTTGATCAGACCTTCTTTCACGTCGGCAACGTGCTGAGCACTGTAGTTCGGCTCTTTGCCGCCACGCAAAATAATATGGCAATCGCCATTACCACTGGTATTTACGATCGCCGAATGACCCCATTTGGTCACAGACAGGAAGCAGTGCGGCGCTCCTGCGGCGTTAATCGCATCAATCGCTACTTTTATCGTGCCATCAGTACCGTTTTTAAAGCCAACCGGGCAGGACAGACCAGACGCCAATTCGCGATGCACCTGAGATTCTGTGGTACGTGCCCCAATCGCGCCCCAGCTCATCAGGTCGGCGAGGTATTGCGGCGTAATCATATCGAGGAATTCACCCGCTGCAGGCAATCCGCTGTCATTGATATCCAGCAGCAGTTTACGCGCAATGCGCAGCCCATCGTTGATCTGGAAGCTGTTGTCCATGTGCGGATCGTTGATAAGCCCTTTCCAGCCTACGGTAGTTCGCGGTTTTTCAAAATAGACGCGCATAACGATTTCAAGCTCGCCTTTTAACTCTTCACGCAGCGCCAGCAGGCGAGCGGCATACTCTTTAGCAGCTGCCGGATCATGAATAGAGCAAGGCCCAATCACTACCAGCAGGCGATCGTCACTCCCTTTCAGGATTTTATGAATCGCCTTACGGGCATGAGCCACCGTGTTTGCGGCATTTTCAGTAGCGGGAAATTTTTCCAACAATGCGACTGGCGGTAATAACTCGTTGATCTCTTTAATGCGTAAATCGTCGTTCTGATAATTCATGATTATTCCAGCGTTGCCATACTTATATAAATGAATGCAATCCCTCCAATCTATATCTTCAGTCATAAAGTGTAAACGGGGTTTTACACTTTGGACGGATTAATCCTGGAATTGGCCAAAAAAACGCAATAAAGTAGCGAAAAACGAGATCCAACCTACAATTTATAACTGTAACAGCTTTAATTTTCATAAATTTCAAGATTCTATGCTGGGTTTAATTTCTCTGGCAAAACTATTAACCACATATTGATGATGTAACTGGCACATGCACTGTTGGAAGACGTTATCCGACATATCGACCATAACAGGAGCATATTATGCATATGACAAAGCTGGCTTCACTCTTTCTTACCGCTACACTCAGCCTCGCCAGCGGCGCGGCGCTGGCAGCTGAAACCAATACGCAGTCCAATAACGGCCAGGCAAATTCCTCGGCGGATGCCGGTCAGGTCGCCCCAGACGCACGCGAAAACGTGGCACCAAATAATGTCGACAACAGTAACGTGAATTCGGGTGGCACAATGCTGCATCCGAACGGTTCATCAATGAACCATGAAGGGATGACCAAAGATGAGATGCACAAAAACACCATGTGTAAGGACGGTCGCTGCCCTGATGTGAATAAGAAGGTTGAGACCGGAAACGGCATTAACAATGATGCTGAGACAAAAACTGATGGCACTACGCAGTAACGCTGAAAATAAAGCTAATAATGGGAGAGCAATAGCTCTCCTTTTTAATTTTATCATCCCAAAAACGGTATGATGGCATACAGTAAAGATGAGAATAACAAAGGGATGGCATAATGGCGCACTCGTATACTCATACTTCTTCTGAGCAACCCAAGGACAATAATGCCCGCCGCTTGATGTTTGCATTCTGCATTACAGCCGGATTTATGTTGGTTGAAGTGGTGGGTGGAATACTTTCAGGTTCACTGGCCTTGTTGGCCGATGCCGGGCATATGCTCACTGATGCCGCAGCGCTCCTTTTTGCGCTACTGGCCGTCCGGTTTTCCCATCGCCCGCCCACAATACGACACACCTTCGGCTGGCTGAGGCTCACGACACTGGCCGCGTTTGTTAATGCCATCGCATTGGTCGTGATCACCATTTTAATCGTCTGGGAAGCCATTGAGCGCTTCCATACGCCCCGCCCCGTGGCTGGCGGCATGATGATGGTTATAGCTGTCGCGGGTTTACTGGCTAACGTGCTGGCTTTTTGGGTTCTACACCGCGGCAGTGAGGAGAAAAACCTAAACGTCCGCGCCGCGGCACTACATGTGATGGGCGATTTACTCGGCTCGGTCGGGGCGATCATCGCTGCGCTGATTATTATCTGGACGGGCTGGACGCCTGCGGACCCGATTCTCTCGATTCTGGTTTCCGTGCTGGTACTGCGTAGCGCCTGGCGACTGTTAAAGGATAGCGTTAATGAATTACTGGAAGGCGCCCCGCTGACGCTGGATATCGCCGCACTGCAGCGCCATCTCAGCCGGGATATCCCCGAAGTCCGCAATGTGCACCATGTCCATGTCTGGATGGTGGGTGAAAAACCGGTAATGACGCTGCATGTGCAGGTGGTCCCGCCGCACGATCACGACGCGCTGCTGGAGCGTATTCAGCATTTCCTTATCCATCACTACCAGATTGAACACGCCACGATCCAGATGGAGTATCAGCCGTGTAATGGGCCGGACTGCCACCTGTATCAGGGGGTATCCGGCCATTCACACCATCACCATTAATGGGACAGCGCGTGGGAACCCCGCTCGCGCGCGCTGTTAATCCACATCCTGCTACCGTTCAGGGCGATAACCGTCAGGATCACATATTCCAGCGACATGGCATATACGCCTTGCAGGGCGAAAATCACTACGCTTATTACGTTAATGATCACCCACAGCAGCCAGTTTTCAACGTACTTACGCGTCATCAGGATCATCGCCGCAATCGACAACACCATCATGCAGGAGTCCCAGAACGGGAATGCATCGGGTTGCAACTCAGGCACAACAACCTGCAATCCTAATGCCTGCATAATGTTCACCGCAATGCGGGTCAGGAACGCAAAGACCAGATCGATATAGACCGACATCAGGCCGATCGCCACCACGCAAGCCGCCAGCCAGCCGATCGCTTTTGGTAACGGCAGCCAGCGAATTTTCAGTTCCGCTTCATGCTGGTTGGTTTGCCTGGACCAGGCATACCAGCCGTAGATGTTGGCGGCAAAGAAGAAAACTTGCAGCAACAGGCTTGCATAGAGCTGGATCTGAAAGAAGATAATCGCAAACAGCGTGACGTTTATCAGGCCGAAGAAGTAATTGCTGATTTTCTCAAGGCTCGCCAGGCCAATACACAGCAACCCAGCGATCGTCCCCACAGCTTCGATCCACGACAGATCGTAACCGCCAGCGCCAATCGGAATATGTACCAGAATGTTCTGCGTGCTAAAAAAGTCCATCTTTTCCCCCAGAGCAAAAATAGTAATTAAGCTCGAAGTGTAGCCGCAAATTCCAACATGCGGTTTAACGGCAACAACGCCCCTTCTCGCAGCGCAGCATCAACATGTATCTCATGAGCCGCTCCGCCTTGTTCCAGGCCCTCAGCAATCGCCTTGAGGCCGTTCATCGCCATCCACGGACAATGCGCACAGCTGCGGCAGGTTGCCCCCTCACCAGCCGTCGGCGCTTCAAGCAATTCTTTATCCGGAACGGCCTGCTGCATTTTGTAAAATATGCCCCGGTCAGTCGCCACAATCAGCTGTTGATGCGGTAACGATTTAGCGGCGTTGATTAACTGGCTGGTTGAGCCAACCGCATCGGCCATATCAACGATAGACTGAGGGGACTCCGGGTGCACCAACACCGCTGCATCAGGGTAAAGCCCCTTCATGCGTGTTAAAGCCTGAGTTTTAAATTCGTCGTGGACGATACAGGCCCCCTGCCAACAAAGAACGTCTGCACCGGTCTGTTTTTGGACGTAGTTGCCCAGATGTCTGTCCGGAGCCCAGATGATTTTTTCACCCAAACTATCAAGATGCTCAATAAGTTCTACCGCGATACTGGATGTGACGACCCAGTCCGCACGTGCTTTAACGGCGGCTGAGGTATTGGCGTAAACCACCACGGTACGATCCGGGTGCGCATCGCAAAACGCGCTGAACGCATCAATCGGACAGCCCAGATCTAATGAGCATTCCGCCTGTAGGGTCGGCATCAGGATGGTCTTTTCCGGACTGAGGATTTTGGCGGTTTCCCCCATAAACCTCACGCCTGCAACCAACAGCGTAGAGGCAGAATGTTTTGAGCCGAAACGCGCCATCTCCAGAGAATCAGAAATACAACCACCGGTCTCTTCGGCCAACTGCTGAATTTCGGGATCGGTGTAATAGTGCGCGACCATAACGGCATCACGCTCTTTCAGCAGGCGCTTGATTTTTTCACGATAAAATTGCTTTTCATCCACACTCAGCGGGGCTGGCTTCGGCGGAAACGGATAAATTGCTGCTTCTGGATCAAACATCACGCTCATCTTGCTTTCTCGTTTTACTGGCTTAACGAAATAACCGATTAAAAGCGTGACGCACGCCATATTCGGTTGGTTTTGTTTTATATGCTAAACAAGATAGCGGATTGGCGTAAGAAAGTCACAATAATTGCGTGTGAGGAATGCCGGAAGGCGACTGACGTCTTATCCGGCCTACGTGAATAGTGTCGTCTGTAGGACTGATAAGCGAAGCGCATCAGGCAGCAGCTTCGAATCTTATAAATCGCAGATAGCAAAAAGGCGCCTTTAGGGCGCCTTTTTACACTGGTGGGGCGTGCAGGATGACTCGCTTTGCTCGCCCTCCGGGCCGTCGCCGTAAACGGCTCCGTTGTCTCACTACGTGAGACCCGAACCTGCAGCAGGTTCGAATCGTTAATTCTGCGCATAGCAAAAAGGCGCCTTTAGGGCGCCTTTTTACACTGGTGGGGCGTGCAGGATTCGAACCTGCGACCAATTGATTAAAAGTCAACTGCTCTACCAACTGAGCTAACGCCCCCGTATGGGGTTTACTTCTTTATACTTTCAGGATGGTGGGTCGTGCAGGATTCGAACCTGCGACCAATTGATTAAAAGTCAACTGCTCTACCAACTGAGCTAACGACCCGCTCGGGTATAACCTGAAAATTTTTACTCGGTGCCACCAATAAATTGGTGGGGCGTGCAGGATTCGAACCTGCGACCAATTGATTAAAAGTCAACTGCTCTACCAACTGAGCTAACGCCCCGAGTGGTGGGTGATGACGGGATCGAACCGCCGACCCCCTCCTTGTAAGGGAGGTGCTCTCCCAGCTGAGCTAATCACCCGATACTGCGCTGGATACTACTTACTAACTAAGTTAGTGGTGGGTCGTGCAGGATGACTCGACTTCGTCTCGCCCTACGGGCCGTTGCTTACGCAACGTTATCCTTCACGTTTTACTATCGCGTTCCACCAGAACGATTGGTGGGTCGTGCAGGATTCGAACCTGCGACCAATTGATTAAAAGTCAACTGCTCTACCAACTGAGCTAACGACCCACTTTTTTTGCCGCTTTCGGGCTGTTTGATATCCCTTGGCAACGGCGGCATATATTACTGATTTCAGATTTTAGCGCAACAAAAATTTCGATGTAAATAACTCAACTGCTTAGGAATCACACGACGCGACCAGAATTAACACGATTTCTGGTCGCATGGTGTTCATTACATCGCGCCAAGGCGTTTTTGCGCTTGTTTCGCGCCATCAGTGCCAGGGTATTTAGTGATAACCTGCTGATAAACGGCTTTCGCTTTCTCTTTATCACCTTTGTCCTGCATGATGACGCCGACTTTATACATCGCGTCTGCAGCCTTTGGTGATTTCGGGAAGTTTTTGACTACTGAAGCAAAATAGAACGCTGCATCATCTTTTTTCCCCTTGTTGTAATTCAACTGACCCAGCCAGTAATTCGCATTTGGCAGGTAAGTTGAGTCTGGGTACTTTTTAATGAAGTTCTGAAATGCTTCAATCGCGTCATCCTGGCGGGATTTATCCTGCACCAGAGCAATGGCCGCATTGTAATCGGTATTCGCATCGCCAGTTTGTACCGGAGCACCTGACGCTGCCGCTGCACCCGCATCAGGTGCAGGGGTTGCTGCTGCCCCGCTCTGATCGCCGCCCGCAGATTGCGCCGCAGGTGCACTGCCGCTGCCAAGATTATTCATCTGCAGCAATATCTGCTTCTGGCGTTCAACAACCTGATTCAGTTGATACTGATTTTCCTGAATTTGACCGCGCAGGGAATCAATATCGGACTGATTATCGGAGAGTTGTTGCTGGAGTTGGGTTAAAAGCTGACTGTGAGCGTTAGAAATACGCTCGAGTTGAGTGACACGGTCTTCGACCGAGCCAGAGCCGACACTACTGATTGGCGCCTGTGCAAAAGCGGCCCAGGGGGCCGCTATGCCAACCAGTAACGACAGACTCAACAGATGATGTCTGAAGTTACTGCTCATGCAATTCTCTTAGTAAACCAGTACGGCGCGACGGTTTTTGGCGTAAGCCGCTTCGTCATGACCCAGTACTGCAGGTTTTTCTTTACCGTAAGAAACGATGGAGATCTGGTCAGCAGAAACGCCTTTACCCTGCAGGTACATCTTAACGGCGTTCGCACGACGCTCACCCAGGGAGATGTTGTACTCAGGAGTACCACGTTCGTCCGCATGACCTTCTACGGTGACTTTGTAAGACGGGTTGCTACGCAGGAAGTTAGCGTGAGCATCCAGCATTGCAGCGAAGTCAGAACGGATATCGTACTTGTCCAGATCGAAGTAAACGATGTTGTTCTGCTGCAGCTGTTGCATCTGAAGACGCGCTTGCTCTTCAGAAGACATGTTGCCGCTGCCGTTTGCATCCATACCAGTGCCGGCACCCAGCATGCCTTCGCTGCCGTCATTGCTGGCGTTCTTGTTAGAAGAACACGCTGCAATAGCCATAACAGGCAGAGCAATCATCAGCCCTTTCAGCACTTTGTTCAGTTGCATTTCAATGATTCCTTTATTAATCAATTATTTATTATCACAGATACGGCGACCAGGCAGGGAATTTAACCTGTCCATCAGTTGCCGGAAGACGCGCTTTGAAACGCCCATCTGTAGAAACCAAATTCAGCACGGATCCCATCCCCTGAGAAGAGCTGTAGATTACCATAGTGCCGTTAGGTGCCAGACTTGGCGTTTCGTCCAGGAACGTTGACGACAGAACTTGTACGCCACCCGCTACCAGATCTTGTTTGGCAATGTGTTGCTGACCGTTGGCCGAGCTTACCATTACCATAAATTTACCGTCGCTGCTCACATCCGCATCCTGGTTTTGCGAACCTTCCCAGGTAATGCGCTGCGGAGCACCGCCGTTGACATTAACTTTATATACCTGCGGACGACCGGCCTGGTCAGACGTAAAGGCCAGGTTTTGGCTGTCCGGGAACCAGGTAGGTTCCGTGTTGTTGCTACGACCATCCGTCACCTGACGGATCTGACCGGAACCAATGTCCATGACATACAGGTTCAGGCTACCGGTTTTAGACAGGGCAAACGCCAGTTTGCTGCCATCCGGAGAAAACGCAGGCGCACCGTTGTGACGTGGGAACGAGGCTACCTGACGAACCGCGCCGTTAGACAGTGTCTGAATAACCAGTGCAGAACGACCGCTTTCGAAGGTAACGTACGCCAGTTTTGAACCGTCCGGGGACCACGCCGGAGACATCAGCGGCTGCGGAGAACGGTGTACCACGAACTGGTTGTAACCATCGTAGTCGGACACACGTAATTCGTACGGGAACTGACCACCGTTGGTCTGAACAACATAAGCGATACGGGTACGGAATGCACCTTTAATGCCGGTCAGTTTTTCAAACACTTCGTCACTTGCAGTATGGCCCGCGTAACGCAGCCACTGCTTGTTCACTTTATAGGTGTTCTGTGCCAGTACGGTACCCGGTGCGCCACCGGTGTCAACCAGCTGATAGGCAACGCTGTAAGAACCATCCGGATTCGGCGTAACCTGGCCGACGACTACGGCATCAATGCCCAGCGCAGACCAAGCGGCAGGTTGAACTTCCTGCGCGGTACCGGGCTGCTGAGGCAGACGAGAACGGTCTAACGGGTTAAATTTACCGCTGTTACGCAGGTCAGCACCTACGATACCACCGATATCTTCGGGTGCAGCACCCGGTCCTGCCCACTGGAAGGGGACAACACCAATCGGGCGCGCCGAGTCCACCCCCTGGGTGATCTCGATACGTACTTCTGCGTGCAGCACCGCTGCCCACAGCATCAGAAAACCAAATGCTACTCGTAATGCCTGCTTCATCATATCTCCCTTATCTGGACGGAAAGCCCACGATAATTTAGCAGAATGTTAACAAACTCAAATACACAAAACTACCAGAACTCTGTCTCAACCTTAGACCGTTTCCCCTGATTTCTCAGGGGTCGTTATTACAGTTTGAAGTCCAGTTTGGCATCTTTTACTTTTTCATAAACTGCCTGGCTAGGCGGTTTAGGAATTCTGGCGGTTTTCGCAGCCGTCAGCGCAGCCTGACACAATGCCGGATCCCCGCCCTCTTCGGTCACATCCAGTAACAGACCATCGGGTGCTAACTTGATATGTAATACGCAAGATTTACCTGCATACAAATCTGCACCATACAGACGGCTCTGGATCGCATTACGAATTTGAGATGCGTAAGCACTGATATCAGCGCCAGATGCACCGCCATTGGCACCACTTGTACCACTATCTTTCGCCGGTTGGCCGTTTCCTTTCGCTCCACCGCCCGATTTCGGTGCATTCTTACCAGAGCTCAGGTCGCCCAACAAGTCGTCAACGCCAGAGGCTGCAGCGGCTTTTTCGGCCGCAGCCTTTTTAGCAGCAGCTGCTTTATCTGCCGCAGCTTTCTTATCGGCAGCGGCTTTCTCAGCTGCAGCTTTTTTGTCTGCCGCTGCTTTTTCTGCAGCGGCTTTCTTATCAGCCGCCGCTTTTTCAGCAGCTGCAGCTTTCGCGGCAGCGGCTTTTTCTGCTTTCTCAGCAGCAGCTTTCTCGGCTGCAGCTTGCTTAGCGGCCTCAGCCTGTGCTTTCTTCGCAGCGTCCGCAGCTGCCTTAGCAGCTTGTGCTTCTGCAGCTTTCTTCGCATCAGCGGCGGCTTTAGCGGCTTCAGCCTCAGCTTTTTTCTGTGCGTCCGCAGCGGCTTTCTTCGCGGCATCTGCCGCTTGCTTCGCCTGAGCATCAGCTTTAGCCTTCGCGTCTGCAGCAGCCTTCGCCGCAGCCTCTTCAGCCTGTTTCTGTTGCTCTTGCGCTTTCGCTGCGGCGGCTTCAGCTTGCTTCTGCTGTTCCGCCTGTTCGCGCACTTTTTCCTGCGCGGCTAAACGTTCTTTTTCCAGCTGCTTCAGTCGCTTTTGCTCAGCTGCCTGCTTCTCGCGAAGTTCTTCAGCTTGCTGCTGCGCCTGCTTTTCACGCTGCTCTTCAGCACGTTTCGCACTTGCCTGCTGTTGCTGCTGCCTGTCGTACTGTTGCACAACGGCGCCTGGATCGACCATAACGGCGTCGATGGACGAACCGCCACCGCCGCCGGCTGAAGCATCAATGTGCTCATCGAACGAACTCCAGATCAGCGCTGCAAATAAAATGACATGCAGCACCGCTGAAATAATTATCGCCCTTTTGAGCTTGTCGTTTTGTTCGGTTGCCTTTGACACTCTCGGTTCCCAAAAAACTGTTCGCCTGTTACGTGCTATCTTTCAAGCCAGCAAAACGCAGTCATCAGATTGGCTGCGTCATCAAGCCAACCGATTTTACGCCTGCACTGTGTAACAAGTTCAGCGCTTTAATTATTTCATCATAAGGCACGTCTTTCGCACCACCGATTAAAAAGACCGTTTTCGGATTGGTCTGCAGGCGGCTTTTCGCTTCCGCGATAACCTGCTCCGGCGGCAGTTGATCCATACGATCTTTCTCAACCACCACGCTGTATTGCCCAATACCGGAAACTTCAATAATGACCGGGGGTTCGTCGTTACTGCTGACGGCTTGCGACTCGGTCGCATCCGGCAGGTCGACTTCCACACTCTGCGTAATGATCGGTGCGGTTGCCATAAAGATCAGCAACAGCACCAGCAGTACGTCGAGCAGCGGTACAATATTGATTTCGGACTTGAGTTCGCGACGACCTCGTCCACGCGTTCTGGCCATGGCTTACCCCTTGTTGCTCTCGCTAACGGTAAACGCCTGGCGGTGCAGAATCGCGGTGAACTCTTCCATAAAGTTGTCGTAATTCAGTTCCAGTTTGTTCACGCGCTGGTTCAGACGGTTGTAGGCCATAACCGCTGGAATTGCCGCAAACAGACCGATAGCCGTTGCAATCAACGCTTCTGCGATACCCGGTGCGACCATTTGCAGCGTGGCCTGTTTTACCGCGCCCAGCGCGATAAATGCGTGCATGATCCCCCAAACGGTACCGAACAGACCGATATACGGGCTGATGGAGCCAACGGTGCCGAGGAATGGAATATGCGTTTCCAGCGTTTCCAGTTCACGGTTCATCGAGATACGCATCGCACGGGAAGCCCCCTCAACGACCGCTTCCGGCGCGTGGCTATTTGCTCGATGCAAACGCGCAAATTCCTTGAATCCGCTATAGAAAATTTGTTCCGAGCCCGCCAAATTATCACGACGCCCCTGGCTTTCCTGGTACAGGCGCGACAATTCAATGCCGGACCAGAACTTGTCTTCAAATGCTTCGGCTTCACGTGAAGCAGCATTAAGAATACGGGTCCGTTGGATGATGATGGCCCAGGATGCGATTGAGAAACCAATCAAAATCAACATGATAAGTTTAACCAGAAGGCTTGCCTTCAGGAACAAATCAAGGATATTCATGTCAGTCACTGCTTAAACTCCGCGACAATAGACTTGGGAAGCGCACGAGGCTTCATTTTGAGTGGATCAACGCAAACAATCAGAACTTCGGCTTCATTCAGCACGGTGTTCTCTGCGTTGACAATGCGTTGCGTGAAAACCAATGAGGTGCCACGCATTGACGTAATTTCGGTTTGAACTTCGAGCATATCGTCGAGCCGGGCAGGCGCAAAATACTCGAGGGTCATCTTGCGCACCACAAAGGCTACACGTTCGGCCAACAGGACCTGCTGACTGAAGTGATGATGACGAAGCATTTCTGTGCGTGCTCTTTCATAAAAAGCGACGTAACTGGCGTGGTAAACCACCCCACCGGCATCGGTATCTTCATAATAGACACGAACCGGCCATCGAAACATATACTTATTCATTCCTACTGCCTCTTTGTTGGCTTCGCCCACTCACACCAGTTACTTACCTTTGTAAGCGTCTGGTGATTCGCGTTCTTGCCGCCGCGATGCATCAAGAATGTCGTTGTATATCGCGCTGTCTTCACTGTACATCCCGGTAATGCAACAAAAGGTTAGTGCTTTCAAACTTCGCTACTATACGCGCGGGAATGGTGCTTTGGAATGGGGGAAAGTAAACGGAGAGTAAAAAATTATGGGCTTATGCAAGCCCATAAATATTTAAGGATGTTTCTTATTCAAAAGAAGAAGAAAAACAGTCCAACAACGAGGACGATATCCGCGATCAGCGGGCAGAAGATACCCTGCCAGTGTACGGCACGAGGACGGAAGCCTACGCCGTGGATAATACCTGCGCAGACCGCCCACATCAGCAGGAAACCATGCCAGATTTCAAGCTCACTGGTTTTGGCCGCGAAACGTGACGGATCCCAGAATATGCAGCCAGCCAACACGATTGCCAGCACAAATGAAAGCGCCCGCAAGGGGCGCTTGTCCATCGCGTTGTATACCATCGCGATAATGTTGGTCATTAGCTATCTTCTTGCCCGGCTTTGCCTGATTCAACGTGCTCAAGCGCCAGCGCTGTGATTATCCCAAATGCACAGGCAAGAAGCGTTCCCAAAATCCATGCGAAATACCACATTTTAAGCTCCTTACTTAGTACAGAGAGTGGGTGTTGCTTTCAATATCTTCTTTAGTGATGCGACCGAACATCTTCCAGTAACACCAGCTGGTGTATAGCAGAATGATCGGTACAAACACCGCCGCGACCCAGGTCATCAGATTCAATGTACGCTGGCTGGAGGTGGCATCCCACATGGTCAAACTTGCGTTCATCATGGTGCTGGATGGCATCACAAACGGGAACATTGCGATACCGGCAGTCAGGATGATGCAGGCTAACGTCAGTGAGGAGAAGACGAACGCCCATGCCCCTTTCTCCATGCGAGAAGTCAGGATGGTCAACAGCGGCAGAACCACGCCCAGAGCAGGAACCAACCACAGGATAGGTGCATTGTTAAAGTTCACCATCCATGCGCCAGCCACACGAGCCACTTCTTTGGTCAGCGGGTTTGAGGCGGCATGGTGATCCAGTGCGGAGGTCACAACATAACCGTCAATACCGTAAATCACCCATACACCGGCCAGCGCGAAGCAGACCAGAGTCACCAGCGCCGCAACCTGTGAAGTTGCACGAGCACGCAGATGCAGTTCACCTACCGTACGCATCTGCAGATAGGTCGCACCCTGGGTGATGATCATCCCAACGCTCACGACACCCGCCAGCAGACCAAACGGATTCAGCAACTGGAAGAAGTTACCGGTGTAGTACAAACGCATATAGTCATCTACGTGGAACGGAACCCCTTGCAGCAGGTTGCCGAACGCCACGCCAATCACCAGCGGTGGCACGAAGCTACCAATGAAGATGCCCCAGTCCCACATGTTGCGCCAGCGCATGTCTTCAATCTTAGAGCGGTAGTCAAAACCGACCGGACGGAAGAACAACGATGCCAGTACCAGAATCATCGCCACATAGAAACCGGAGAACGCAGCGGCATACACCATCGGCCAGGCAGCGAACAGTGCGCCACCCGCGGTGATGAGCCAAACCTGGTTACCGTCCCAGTGCGGGGCGATGGAGTTAATCATAATTCGACGCTCGGTATCATTACGACCGAGGAAACGGGTGAGCATGCCCACCCCCATGTCGAAGCCATCAGTGACTGCAAAACCAATCAGCAGAATGCCAACCAGCAGCCACCAGATAAAACGCAATACTTCATAATCGATCATTTGACGACTCCTGTCTTAGCGTGCCGGCTGAGAAGTCACAGTGGACTGCTCGTAGTGATAACGACCGGTTTTCAGGCTACTCGGCCCAAGGCGTGCGAACTTGAACATCAGATACAGTTCAGCCACCAGGAACAGGGTATACAGGCCGCAAATCAACAGCATCGAGAAGATGAGGTCGCCAGCAGTCAGCGAAGAGTTCGCTACGGCTGTTGGTAACACTTCACCAATCGCCCACGGTTGACGACCGTACTCTGCAACAAACCAACCGGATTCAATAGCAATCCACGGCAGAGGAATCGCATACAGCGCGGTGCGCAGCAGCCATTTTTTCTCACCGATACGGTTACGAAGCACAGTCCAGAAGGACACCGCGATAATTGCCAGCATCAGAATGCCGCATGCCACCATGATACGGAAAGCGAAGTACAGCGGCGCAACGCGAGGAATAGAATCTTTCGTTGCCTGCTGAATTTGCGCTTCGGTCGCGTCGGTAACTTTGTCCGTATAGCGTTTCAACAGCAGACCATAACCCAGGTCTTTCTTCATGCTGTTGAACTGGTCACGAACGGCCTGGTCGGTAGTACCAGCACGCAGTTCTTCCAGCAACTGATACGCTTTCATCCCGTTACGGATACGCTCTTCGTGCTGCACCATCAGATCTTTCAGACCAATGACCGGTGTATCAACAGAGCGGGTGGCAATGATGCCCAGCGCATAAGGAATTTGAATCGCAAAATGGTTTTCCTGCGCATCCTGGTCCGGAATACCGAACAGCGTGAAGGAAGCCGGTGCAGGCTGAGTTTCCCATTCTGCTTCAATCGCAGCGAGTTTGGTTTTCTGCACGTCGCCCATTTCGTAACCAGATTCATCACCCAGAACGATAACAGACAGAATAGCAGCCATACCAAAGCTGGCAGCGATAGCAAAAGAACGTTTAGCAAACGCGAAGTCACGACCGCGCAGCATATAGTAGGAGCTGATACCCAGAACGAACATCGCGCCACATACATAACCAGATGCCACAGTGTGAACAAATTTCACCTGTGCTACCGGGTTGAGCACCAGTTCAGAGAAGCTCAGCATCTCCATACGCATGGTTTCGAAGTTGAAATCCGCTGCGATGGGGTTCTGCATCCAGCCGTTCGCAACCAGAATCCACAACGCGGACAGGTTAGAACCCAGAGCCACCAGCCAGGTGACACACATATGCTGGACTTTACCCAAACGGTCCCAGCCGAAGAAGAACAGACCTACAAAGGTGGATTCGAGGAAGAAGGCCATCAAACCTTCGATCGCCAGCGGCGCACCGAAAATATCCCCTACATAGTGGGAGTAGTAAGACCAGTTAGTCCCGAACTGGAACTCCATGGTCAGACCGGTAGCCACACCCAGAGCGAAGTTGATACCAAACAACTTGCCCCAGAACTTGGTCATATCTTTATAAATCTGTTTGCCGGAAAGGACGTAGACCGTTTCCATGATGGCCAACAAGAACGCCATACCGAGCGTCAGTGGCACAAACAGGAAGTGGTACATCGCGGTCAAGGCAAACTGTAAGCGCGACAGTTCGACTATATCTAACATCATGACTCCTTGCTCATCGCATGAAGACTCCGAGAGTGAACCCCGTTAGAAAGGGTCACACGCATGCCCCAATACAAATTTATCTGCTTCCTTCCGCCGCTACCCTTTCCTCTCATTTGAAGAAAGGACAATGATGAAAGGTTACAAACATGTTAATAAAACACTCAAATTGATCCCGCAATTATATTACGCCGTAAAATCCTTACAATAAACAGGTTTTTATCGAGACAAATTTGCATTTTTCGATAGTGATCAATTTATAGCTAATTTACCACTTTCAGACCAATTTGATCTGAAGCAATTTAACCTCTTTTGGTGCTGTTTTCCAAGTTTTAAACATTGATTTAAATCAATTTTCAAATTTAATGTTAATAGTGTTTAGCACTCACGCTACTAGTAAACGCGATGTTAACAACATGTTTTTCAATGAGTAATTGCCGTTACTACAAATGATAGGATATTTATTTAAATGTACACGATCTTTTAACCAGCCCGGCTGACAAAATTGATAGCAGATAAAGAATCACTAATGCTGGGTAGCTCACAGTTTTTTGTTTAGCAAGTCATGGATTTGTTATTTCATACAAATTGTTCATTTAAATTTTACTTATAATTAACACCTAAATGTAACTATCTCAACTGGAAGCGAAAACGTTCCACAATGACCGATGCATTGCGTTTGTCGTTCTGCGAGAGAACGCTGACGTTTCGCTTAAATCATCACTGAAAGTTATCATTAACACCCCCTCTTCTCTTATGTGGCAAAGATTAAATATGCCACAAACATTTCCTTATCATTTTTATCCTAAATTTAACAAAAATGAATTGTGACATATAAGATTAAAAAATAAAAAACCGTTATGTCGTTCACAAGTTAATTAGTAATTGGGATTTTTGAAATTATTTA
Organism: Citrobacter sp. Cpo032; assembly: GCF_030332975.1. Classification (NCBI taxonomy): domain Bacteria; kingdom Pseudomonadati; phylum Pseudomonadota; class Gammaproteobacteria; order Enterobacterales; family Enterobacteriaceae; genus Citrobacter; species Citrobacter sp. Cpo032. The sequence continues at coordinate 446,399 of NZ_JAOWGU010000034.1, read as the reverse complement.
AAACACGTCATAAATGGCGCGCATAACAAAATAAGATTTCGATCACAAACATGGCAAGTCATTTATTACCCAATTCTCTAATAAATTAAACCCAGCTAAGAAAAGATAATCTATCACATTGATTATGAAAGGATTTTATAGATGGCAGATATAACAATCATTTTTCTCAGGATATTTTGAAAATAGATCAATTGCTTCCTTTTTCGCTTCCACAGAAACTCCAACCCTATTAAGAGGTTGTCACAATCCATGTTCTAAATATTAGAAAATAATTTCACTTATTGACCATCAGCCCTACAGAGGATTACCCATGAAGAAATCTACACTTGTTATTGGCGTCATCGGTGCTGACTGCCATGCAGTAGGTAATAAAGTTCTGGATCGCGTTTTTACTGCTCATGATTTTCACGTAATCAACCTCGGGGTGATGGTGAGCCAGGATGAATATATTGATGCTGCGATTGAAACAGGCGCCGATGCCATCGTGGTGTCCTCTATCTACGGTCATGGCGACATTGACTGCCTCGGACTACGTGAGCGCTGCATCGAACGCGGCCTTGGCGACATTCTGCTGTACGTCGGCGGCAACCTGGTCGTCGGTAAACATGACTTCGCCGACGTGGAAGTGAAGTTTAAAGAGATGGGCTTTAACCGGGTCTTCGCCCCCAGCCACGATCTGGAAGATGTTTGCGCGCTTATCACTAATGATATTCACCAACACAATGTCCTCGAACAGCGTTGCCTGGAAGAGGCCATCTGATGCAAACAGTTTCTGTCGATATCGGCTCGACATGGACCAAGGCAGCCCTCTTCGCACATGAAGGCGAGGAATTAACCCTGGTAAACCATGTCCTGACCCCAACCACCACACATCATCTGGCAGACGGTTTTTTTGCCAGCCTGAATCAGGTGCTGAATGTTGCCGATGCTCGCCCGTTACTGAAAAGTGGTGAAGTGCAGTTGAAATACTCCTCCTCAGCGAAAGGTGGGCTCGCCGTTGCAGCAATGGGGCTGGTGCCTTCCATTACGCTGGAGTCGGCAAAAGTTACCGCCCATTCGGCAGGAGCGAAAATCGCGCAATATTATTCGTACAAGCTGAACCGTCATGACATCCAGGAGCTGGAATCATCACCGCCAGACATTCTGTTGTTTACCGGCGGGACAGACGGTGGCGAAGAAAGTTACGGCCTGGCGAATGCACACGCGCTGGCAGGCTCAAAACTTGATTGCGCCATTATCTACGCCGGAAACCGGGACATTCAGGACGAAATACAAGCAATTCTGGGACATAAGGATCTGACCACGGTAGACAACATTCTGCCGGACCTCGATCACCCGAATCCGTTTGCCGCGCGTCAGGCGATTTGCGATGTGTTCTTGTCACGCATCGTCAAAGGCAAAGGTCTGGACGTTATCGTCGGCGAAACAGGCGAAGAGCCTATGCCGACGCCATGGACGGTATATGAGTTAGTCAAAGCCATTAGCGATTACGACAGCGCATGGAAGGAATTCATGCTGATTGATATGGGCGGAGCCACCACGGATGTCTATTCGGCCAGCGCGAATACCCTCTCCCCCGATACCGTCCTGCATGGTGTTCCTGAACCGTTCGTCAAACGTACCGTTGAAGGCGACCTTGGAATGCGCGTTTCCGCCGTTGTGGTGGGAGAAAGCACGCAGGATATGGTGAAAGTCATCTTCGCCCAGCAGCCACAGCGCGAGGAAGCGTTTTACCGCTATCTACGCCACCTGGTTGGGCAACCGGATTACCTGCCACTCAGCGAGGAAGAGAAATATTTCGACACCCTGCTGGCAGGTTTATGCGTGGGCTATGCCGCTGAGCGCCACGCGGGCACTAAAAAGCAGGTTTGCACCTGCGTGGGTAATGTGGATTTACAGATGGGTCGCGATCTCACCACCGTACGCAAAGTCGTCGGTTCAGGGGGATGGCTCTCTCGCGCCAGCCAGTTCGATATCCATAACTGGCTCAAATACAGGGAGCTGGACGACCAGGGTAAAAGAATTCTGTTACCGAATCAGTTTGAGTATTACCGCGATTCAAATGGCCTGCTCCCTCTACTGGCAAACGTCGCCAGGCTGTACCCGCAAGCCGCTGCTCGCACCAGCATTCAGTGTTTAACCCTATAAAACTTAAGGCAGCTACGAATGGAACTTCGAAATAAAAAATTGACCCACGACGAATTCATGACCGAAAGGCATCAGGTGTTACAAACCTGGGAAACCGGCAAAGACGTTGAGAACTTCGAAGATGGCGTGAAGTACCAGCAATCAATTCCAGAGAAAAAGCGTTTCTCCCTCGCCCTGCTGAAGGCCGATCAGGAAGGTAAAACTCTGAGCCAGCCGCGCGCAGGTGTGGCATTAATGGATGAGCATATTGCGCTGCTCAAAACATTGCAGGAAGAGTGCGACCTCCTGCCAAGTACTATCGATGCCTATACCCGTCTGAACCGCTATGAAGAAGCCGCTGTCGGGATCCAAAAATCCATCGAAGCAGGTACTTCCAAGCTGAATGGTTTACCGGTCGTCAATCACGGGGTTGCTGCCTGCCGTCGTATGACTGAATCACTGGATAAACCGATCCAGGTTCGCCACGGTACACCGGATGCGCGTCTGCTGGCAGAAATCGCCATGGCCAGTGGCTTTACCAGCTACGAAGGCGGCGGTATCTCCTACAACATCCCTTACGCCAAACGCGTCACCCTGGAAAAATCCATCCGCGACTGGCAGTACTGTGACCGTCTGATGGGTCTGTACGAAGAGAACGGCATTCGCATCAACCGTGAACCGTTTGGTCCGCTAACCGGCACGCTAATCCCGCCGTTCATGTCCCACTCAGTCGCGATTATCGAAGGTCTGCTGGCGCTGGAGCAGGGCGTGAAGTCTATTACCGTCGGTTACGGCCAGGTCGGTAGCCTGACACAGGATATCGCTGCTATTCAGGCACTGCGTGAACTGTCCCACGAATACTTCCATAACCATGGCTTCGACGATTACGAGCTGAGCACCGTTTTCCACCAGTGGATGGGCGGATTCCCGGAAGATGAAGCAAAAGCCTTCTCCGTTATCGCCTGGGGCGCAGCGGTTGCCGGTATGTCTGGTGCCACAAAAGTCATTACCAAAAGTCCGCACGAAGCATTCGGTATCCCAACCGCGGCAGCTAACGCCCAGGGTCTGAAAGCGTCACGCCAGATGCTCAACATGGTCAGCGATCAGAAATTCCCGCAGTGCGCTGCCGTGGAGCAGGAAGTTGACCTGATTAAGAGCGAAGTCCGCGCGGTATTGAAGAAAGTCTTCGAACTGGGCAATGGCGACATTGCGCGCGGTACGGTGCTGGCCTTTGAAGCTGGCGTGCTGGATGTGCCTTTCGCTCCTGCCGCCTGTAACGCCGGTAAGATCCTGCCTGTTCGCGATAACACAGGCGCAATCCGTATTCTTGAAGCCGGTGCCGTGCCGCTGCCGAAAGATATTCTCGCCCTGCACCACGACTACGTTGCAGAGCGCGCACATTTCGAAGGTCGCAAGCCTTCTTTCCAGATGGTCATTGATGACATCAACGCCGTATCCCACAGTAAATTAATAGGAAGACCATAATGAAAATTAAACAGGCCCTTTTCACAGCTGGCTACTCCTCATTTTATTTTGACGATCAGCAGGCCATCAAAAACGGCGCCGGTCATGACGGGTTTATCTATACCGGCGATCCGGTAACGCCAGGATTTACGTCTGTTCGTCAGGCGGGTGAATGTGTTTCCGTACAGCTGATTCTGGAAAACGGCGCGGTAGCTGTGGGCGATTGCGCAGCGGTGCAATATTCAGGTGCAGGCGGTCGTGACCCACTGTTCCTGGCTGAAAACTTCATTCCGTTCCTCAACGACCACATCAAGCCGTTACTGGAAGGTCGTGACGTTGATTCGTTCCTGACCAACGCCCGTTTCTTTGACGAACTGCGTATTGACGGCCATCTGCTGCATACCGCCGTACGTTATGGTCTGTCTCAGGCGCTGCTCGACGCGGCGGCACTGGCTACCGGTCGTCTGAAAGCCGAAGTGGTTTGTGATGAATGGCAACTGCCATGTGTCCCGGAAGCCATTCCGTTATTTGGTCAGAGCGGCGACGACCGTTATATCGCCGTCGACAAGATGATCCTCAAAGGTGTGGATGTCCTGCCACATGCGCTGATCAATAACGTTGAAGAGAAGCTGGGCTTTAAAGGTGAAAAACTGCGTGAGTACGTCCGCTGGTTATCTAACCGCATCCTGAGCCTGCGCACCAACGATAGCTATCACCCAACGCTGCACATTGATGTCTACGGCACCATCGGTCTGATCTTCGATATGGATCCAGTGCGTTGCGCCGAATACATCGCCAGCCTGGAAGCCGAAGCGCAAGGCCTGCCGCTGTACATTGAAGGCCCGGTTGATGCCGGTAACAAGCCGGATCAGATCCGCATGTTAACCGAGATCACTCAGGAGCTGACTCGTCTGGGTTCTGGCGTGAAAATCGTTGCGGATGAATGGTGTAACACCTATCAGGACATCGTGGACTTCACCGACGCGGGCAGCTGCCACATGGTGCAGATTAAAACCCCGGACCTGGGCGGTATTCACAACATCGTTGATGCAGTGCTGTATTGCAACAAACACGGAATGGAAGCCTATCAGGGCGGTACCTGTAACGAAACGGAAATCAGTGCTCGTACCTGCGTACACGTCGCGCTGGCCGCGCGTCCAATGCGCATGCTGATCAAACCGGGTATGGGTTTCGATGAAGGTCTCAACATCGTGTTTAACGAAATGAACCGCACCATCGCGCTGTTGCAAACTAAGGATTAAGAGATGGCACGCACATTTAAGATCTTATCGCCTACGGCTATCCTGGGTTATGGCTTCCCGGAAGAAAGTTTTCGTAAAGCCATGGAAGAGTCACCGGATCTTATTGCTGTTGACGCAGGTTCCTCCGATCCTGGCCCCCACTACCTGGGGGCAGGTAAACCCTTTACTGACAGGGCCGGTGTGAAACGCGATCTGCGCTATATGATTGTGGCAGGCGTTAAGAACAACATCCCTGTCGTGATCGGCACAGCCGGTGGTTCTGGCGCAGCTCCGCATCTGGAGTGGTGTCGCCAGATAATCCATGAGATCGCGCAGGAAGAAAAACTGTCTTTCTCAATGGCGCTGATTCCGTCTGATGTCGACAAAGAAATCGTTCATCAGGCGCTGGATAACGGCAAAATCACCGCGCTCGATTTTGTGCCTGAACTGACTCACGAGGCCATTGAAGAGAGCACCTACATTGTCGCGCAGATGGGCGTCGAACCTTTCCAGCGTGCGCTGAAAGCCGGTGCGCAGGTGGTCCTGGGCGGACGTGCCTACGATCCGGCCTGCTTCGCCGCGCTGCCGATTATGCAGGGCTTTGATGAAGGTCTGGCGCTTCATTGCGGTAAGATCCTTGAGTGTGCAGCCATTGCCGCCACCCCTGGCTCCGGCTCAGATTGTGCGATGGGAATCATTGACGATAACGGCTTTACGCTGAAGGCGTTCAATCCCAAGCGTAAGTTCACCGAGACTTCCGCAGCAGCGCACACCCTGTACGAGAAGTCAGATCCGTACTTCCTGCCAGGGCCAGGCGGTGTGCTGAACCTGAAGGCATGCACTTTCACCCAGGTTAACGAGGGTGAAGTGTATGTCAGCGGTTCACGGCATGAAGAAACACCGTATGCGTTGAAACTGGAAGGTGCACGCCAGGTTGGCTTCCGTTGCCTGACCATCGCCGGAACACGTGACCCTATTATGATTGCCGGGATTGACACGATTCTTGAAGAGGTACAGGCAAGCGTTGCACGTAACCTCTCACTGAATGACGACAGTATCCGCATGACGTTCCACCTTTACGGTAAGAACGGTGTGATGGGCAACCATGAGCCGATGAAAACTGCGGGCCATGAACTGGGAATTTTACTGGATGTCGTTGCGCCAACGCAGGATATCGCCAACAGCGTTTGCTCGCTGGTGCGCTCTACCCTGCTGCACTACGGCTATGAAAATCGTATTGCGACTGCGGGCAACCTCGCCTTCCCGTTCTCGCCATCTGATATTCAGAGTGGACCGGTGTATGAGTTCTCGATCTATCACCTGATTAAAGCGAGCGATGCGCTGCGTTTTGATTTCCACATTGAACAGGTGACGCCAGAAGGAGTTCAGGCATGAAACACTCAATTTGTTCACTGGCGCAAGTAATTCGTTCCAAAAACGCCGGACCGTACGAACTGGTTTTAGATATTTTATTTAAAACAAGGGAAGACTATCAGCGGGTAAAAGCCTGCGAGCAATTAACGCCACAGCTTATTGCCGGTTTATATAATGTTGAGCCTGAATTTATTCACAATATCGTCTGGTTCGATCCAGCGAATGCCGTAAAAATCGTCATGCCACGAGATATTATTTCCGGCAATGTCGGTGACAATGATGTTTATGGTGCGCAGCAACACGCTCCATTATTAAGTATTGAGTTCGACTTGTAACAAAAAAAACACAATAACAACCATTGGAGCACAGAATTCAGCTGTATCACAGTGCTTCGAATTATTCATGCGGTTGGTCACAACAGGCGTGCGTCTGAGCTGCTGTCCAGGTTCAGGCGCACGCCACCCTACACAATTCCAATTACCAGCCTTTATCCGATGGAGTACACATGAAGAAAATTAGTTTAACGAAGATGATCATATTAGGCCTGATACTCGGCATGATTGCCGGGGTGGCCATAAATAATATGGCCGCGGCTGAAACAGCAAAATCTTATGCAGCAGATATTTCCATTTTCACCACCATATTCTTACGTATGGTGAAAATGATTATCGCTCCATTGGTTATTTCAACTCTGGTTGTAGGTATTGCCAAAATGGGCGATGCCAAAACGCTGGGACGTATATTTTCGAAAACCTTCTTCCTGTTTATTTGCGCCTCTCTGGTGTCAATTGCACTGGGTCTGGTTATCGTTAATATCTTCCAGCCAGGCGCAGGTATCAACTTTGTGCCACATGACGTCGGAGCCGTTGCCGCCGTTAAGTCAGAGCCATTCACGCTGAAAGTATTCATCTCACACGCGGTACCGACCAGTATTGTCGATGCGATGGCGCGTAACGAAATTCTGCAGATCGTCGTGTTCTCAATCTTCCTCGGTTGCAGCCTCGCTGCGATTGGTGAAAAAGCCGATCCTATCGTGAAAGTGCTGGATTCACTGGTGCACGTCATGCTGAAGCTGACGGGTTACGTCATGTTGTTTGCACCACTGACCGTTTTTGCCGCTATTTCAGGCCTGATTGCCGAACGTGGTCTGGGTGTGATGGTTAGCGCCGGGATCTTCATGGGTGAGTTCTACCTGACGCTGGGTATGCTGTGGGCGATCCTGATTGGCCTGTCTACGATGATCGTCGGGCCTTGCATCGCGCGTTTAACGAAATCAATCCTCGAACCCGCTCTGCTGGCCTTTACCACTTCAAGCTCTGAAGCCGCCTTCCCGGGTACGCTGGACAAGCTGGAAAAATTCGGTGTTTCGTCAAAAATTGCCAGCTTCGTTCTGCCTATCGGTTATTCCTTTAACCTGGTCGGTTCCATGGCTTATTGCTCATTTGCCACCGTCTTTATTGCCCAGGCGTGCAACATCGAACTGAGCATGGGCGAGCAAATCACCATGCTGTTGATCCTGATGCTCACCTCGAAAGGAATGGCAGGCGTACCGCGCGCATCAATGGTGGTTATCGCTGCAACCCTGAACCAGTTCAACATTCCAGAAGCAGGTCTGATTCTGCTGATGGGTGTCGATCCGTTCCTCGATATGGGTCGTTCCGCCACGAACGTTATGAGTAACGCAATGGGAGCAGCCATTGTCAGCCGTTGGGAAGGTGAACACTTCGGCCAGGGTTGCCGTGGCTCTGCACCAGTGAAGTCCCCGGAGCAGGAACGTCCGGTTACCGAAACGGAAATCGCTTTGTCCTGACAATAGAACAACAACTAATCGTAGGCCGGATGGCGTCGTGAACGCCCTATCCGGCCTACAGGATAGTTTTCCCAACAACACCAACAGGAATGCATAATGAATAAAACAATTCTCGGCGTGAGTCTCTTTTCTTTCAGCGTCTTGTTTAGCGCAACCACATTCGCGCAAACCACGCCCGACTACGCCAAGCTGATAGAACAGGCTCATCAGAAGTACAAAAGTAACAACGATGGAAAAGTCGCCGACTACATCCCTGCTCTGGCGACCTATAGCCCGAAAAATTTTGCCATCACCATTGCGACGGTGGACGGCAAGATCTACCAGGTTGGCGATGTTAACAAACCTTTCCCAATGGAATCCCTGAGTAAAGTGTTCACCATGGCGCTCGCCATGGAGCAGCACGGTCCTCAGGTAGTGCTGGATAAACTTGGCGCCAATGCCACCGGAATGCCATTCAACTCAGGTTTAGCCGTTGAACTGACCAAAGGCGCGCCTGAAAACCCTCTGGTAAACGCCGGGGCCATGAGCACCGTTAGCCTGATCGAAGCCAAAGACAAAACCGATCGTTGGAACAAAATCCTCGACAACCTGAACGTCTGGGCCGATGCCACTCTCACCGTGAACGAACCGGTTTTCAAATCTGAAATGGAAACCAACCAGCACAATCAGGCGCTGGCCAAACTGATGGAATCCTATAACAGCTTCTATGGCAACACTGACGAAGCCGTTGAAATTTATACCCGCCAGTGCTCGGTGGATATCACCGTTGAGCAACTGGCCAAAATGGGTGCCGTACTCGCGAACAAAGGCAAATCTCCGTTCAACGGTAAACAGTTGCTGAATGAGAAATATGTTCCGCAGGTGCTGGCAGAAATGGCAATTGCCGGGCTTTACGACGGTAGCGGTAAATGGCTGTACACCGTTGGCATCCCGGCGAAAAGCGGCGTCGGCGGCGGCATGGTTGCCGTTGTCCCAGGCGAATATGCGATTGCGGTCTATTCTCCGCCGCTTGATGAAGCCGGAAACAGCGTTCGTGCCCAGAAAACTATCGAATATGTCGCCGAAGCGACAAAAGCCAATGTCTTTTTAGCCAAATAACTTTACGCCGGATGGCGCTTCGCTTATCCGACCTACATCAATGCGTTAATCGTAGGCCGGATAAGCGAAGCGCCATTCGGTAAACAACACGAAGAGGTGAGAAGTAAACATGTCTAAACCATTTGTCTGGCAGGAACTCTTTGTTCAGAGTAAGGATAGTACCGAGTATGAATTACTTAGTAACCAGCACGTTACGGTAACGGAGTTAGACGGAGAGGAAGTGATCAAGGTTGCACCGGAAGCGTTAACCTTGTTAGCACAGCAGGCGTTTTATGAGGCTTCATTTTTCCTGCGCGCCGGACATTTAAAACAGATTGCCAGCATTTTGCACGACCCACAGGCCAGCAGTAACGATAAGTACGTCGCATTGCAGCTGCTGCGCAATGCAGAGGTTTCAGCTAAAGGCGTTCTGCCCAACTGCCAGGATACCGGGACGGCAACCATTGTGGCCAGCAAAGGACAACATGTCTGGACCGGCGGCGATGACGCAGAAGCATTAAGCAAAGGCGTGTATTCCACCTTTACCGAAAACAACCTGCGTTACTCACAAAATGCCCCGCTGGATATGTATACCGAGGTCAATACCCAGACCAACCTGCCCGCACAAATCGATATTAGCGCCACCCCAGGTAACGAATACCGTTTCCTGTTCGTCAATAAAGGTGGCGGCTCAGCTAACAAAGCGGCGCTGTACCAGGAAACCAAATCCATTCTACAGCCGGAAAAACTCACTGCGTTCCTGATCGAAAAAATGAAATCACTGGGTACAGCCGCTTGTCCGCCGTATCACATCGCTTTTGTGGTTGGGGGCTTATCCGCCGACCAGGCGCTGAAAGCCGCCAAACTGGCTTCAACCAAATATTACGATAATCTACCCACCAGCGGGAACGAGCTGGGCCAGGCGTTCCGTGATACGGCGCTGGAAGCCGAGTTGCTCAATGCCAGCCGCGAGTTTGGCATCGGGGCGCAGTTTGGCGGCAAATACTTTGCCCACGATATCCGCGTAATTCGCTTACCGCGCCACGGCGGCTCCTGCCCAATCGCGATGGCCCTCTCCTGCTCTGCCGACCGTAACATTAAGGCCAAAATTAATAAACACGGTATCTGGCTGGAGAAACTCGAGCATAATCCAGGCAAATTCATTCCTGATTCTCACCGGATAGAAAACGGCGCTCAGACCGTACAACTGGATCTGAACCGTCCGCTGCGTGACATCCTGCATGACCTTTCCGCTCTGCCCATTGGTACACGCCTGTCGTTAAGCGGCCCGATTGTTGTCGCTCGCGATATCGCCCACGCGAATATCAAAGCGCGACTGGATAACGGCGAACCGATGCCGGAATACATGAAAAAGCATATCGTTTACTACGCGGGTCCCGCCAAAACCCCGGAAAATCAGGCTTGTGGCTCAATGGGGCCCACCACCGGCGGGCGCATGGATGGGTATGTCGATTCTTTCCAGGCACAAGGCGGCAGCCTCATTATGCTCACCAAGGGTAACCGCAGCCAGCAGGTCACTGATGCCTGTCACAAACACGGTGGATTTAGCCTCGGCAGCATTGGCGGTGCAGCAGCCCTGCTGGCGCAGCAGTACGTGAAAAGCCTGCACTGCTTGGAATATCCCGAACTGGGAATGGAAGCCGTATGGATGATGGAAGTTAAAAATATGCCGGCCTTCGTGTTAGTCGACGACAAAGGTAATAACTTCTTTAGTCAGTTTGAGCAGCAGCATCGCTGCGCAACCTGTCCGGCAGGACATTAAGGAGCCTCAATGGAAGCGCGAGCCAATAATGACAGACACCGCCAGCGTCAGCAGAAACTGAAAGAACAGGTTGATACCCGCGTGGCGGCGGCAACGGAGAAGAAAGGGATCCTGATTGTCTTCACCGGCAACGGTAAAGGGAAATCCACCGCAGCCTTTGGCACGGCAACGCGCGCAGTGGGTCACGGAAAAACCGTTGGCATCGCGCAGTTTATTAAAGGTCAGTGGGATAATGGCGAGTACAACACCCTGCAACCACTCGGCGTTGAATTCCATATTATGGGCACCGGGTTTACCTGGGAAACCCAAAACCGGCAAGCGGATATCGAGGCGGCAACGGTTGTCTGGCAAGAAAGTAAGCGCATGCTGGCTGATGCGCATTACGATCTAGTGGTGCTGGATGAACTCACCTACATGCTTGCTTACCACTATCTGGATACCCAGGAGGTTATCAGCGCCATCGAAAATCGCCCTGCCGGTCAGAGCGTTATCGTCACAGGACGCGGATGCCACACACTGTTGCTGGAACTGGCCGATACGGTCAGTGAAATTCGCCCGGTCAAACACGCGTTTGACCGCGGTATTCAGGCACAGATTGGGATCGACTGGTAGCCGTTTTTTTGCCGGATAACGATGCTAACGCGTCTTATCCGGCCTACCCATCGTTGTAGGCCTGATAAGGCGCAAGCCATCCTCAGGCAGCCGATACCACGGACTTACTGAGCAACCAGTTACGGAAAATCTGTAAATGCTCGGATTCCGATTTCTCTTCACGCCACGTCATAATAAATCGATTCCCGGTACGCATTGGAACATCGCAAGGAATGACCATATCACCGCTGTCCAGATCGTGCTGAATGGCAAAACGTGGGAGCAGCGCAACGCCCAGATTAGAGCGGACCGCCGCGATCAGCATCGATAACAAATCAAATCTCGGACCTTTATTCACCAGCGGACTGCTGACATCTGACAGCGCAAACCACTCCTGCCACCCTTTGATGCGCGTGCTTTGGTGCAAGAGCGGAAATTCGTTTAGTAATTCGTTCACCGCCAGTTTTCGTTCCGGTTCGGCCAGCAAACAGCGGCTGCAAACCGGCAGAATTTCCTCTTCAAACAGGTACTCAACCCCTGACCATGGCGAATAAAAGTCTTCGCGCATGATTGCCGCGTCATACTCTCGATTGAGAAAATCACCAATATTCGCCAGGGAATGAATGTTCACGATAATATCAGGATTAAGTTTGTTAAATTCACGCAGGTTTGGGATCAGCCAGTGCGTGCTGAACGTCGGATTCACCGCCAGCTCAATAACCTGTACCGTCGGCTGCCAGGTCATTATCGTCGTCGTATCTCGTTCAAGTTTATTTAACGTTTCTTTAACGATACTTAAATAGTGTTTACCGGCCGCATTTAAAAAAATGCGTTTTTTGGCATGATTAAATAGCGCGGTATTGAGAAAATCCTCCAGTGCATTTACCTGGCGGAAAACAGCACTTTGTGTTAAAGCCAGCTCTTCAGCTGCCCGAGTATAACTTTCGTGACGCGCAACAACTTCAAAAGTTACCAGCAACTCCGTCTTGGGTATTTTTCCTCTCATAACCTCTTCCATATGCAGCGTACAAAAATAGTTTAATTTATAAAAAATAATTCAAGCTACCCAGATAAGCACCGAGAGTTATATTTTATTTCATCCATTAATGTCATTGATCCAATCCATGATTTACTCACACTGATGGCGGATAAATATTAACCAATAATACTCAAGAGCAGCAATAAACACAATTTAAATAAGGTTAAACCTAAGCAAATGGTGCCAATAAGTTCTTAATAATTTTTCAAGTTATCTTGTTTATTGCAGAAAAAACTTTGCGAGATTAATCAATATTATCAGTGCGATAATTTTGGATAATTTCACGTTATAACTTACGGGCAAACGACTGCTTTTTATCATTCCTTGATGTGGTTTCTGCCTTTTTTTGATCGATGTGATAAAGGACACAATGTGAAAACTTTCGGAAAGGTCTGGCTCGTTGGGGCAGGTCCCGGTGATATTTCATTACTTACCCTCAAAGCAATGATGTGCATTAAACAGGCTGATGTCATTATTTACGATCGGCTGGTCAATCCTAAAATTTTGGAATGGGCATTACCTGATTGTCTTCTTATCAATGTCGGCAAAAACCCAGGTTTCCATTGTGTACCGCAGGATGAAATCAATGCACTGCTTGTCCAGTATGCCCAAACGCACAATAATATTGTGCGTCTGAAAGGCGGCGATCCGTATGTTTTTGGACGTGGGGCTGAAGAAGTTGAGGATCTCGTCGAGACGGGCATCCCGTTTGAAGTGGTGCCGGGTATCAGCTCAACCATTGGTGGCCTGACCTATGCCGGGATTCCGGTAACACACCGCGATTTCGCCTCGGGATTTCACGTGGTAACCGGTCATACGCGGGAGGGCAACCAACAGCAGGACTGGCGTCAGCTGGCCAAACTGAATGGTACGCTGGTTATCGTCATGGGTATCGCCAATCTGGCGTTTATCTGTGAGGAATTATTGATGGGTGGAAAATCAGCAGATACGCCTGCAGCGCTAATTATGTCCGCCACCCGGGATAACCAACGCCGACTGACCTGTACGCTCGGTTCACTACTGAGCAAGGCGCAAGAAGCTAACATTCTCCCCCCTGCGCTGATAGTGATTGGTGATGTGGTAACCCTGAGTGATCGGCTCTCTTTTATCCCTGAAGCCATTACGCTGCCAGAAAACCTTTACTGCGACAGTCTGGCATGACGAAAAGACTGGGGCGACGTTTGATGCGCCGCCCGGAAAACGCGGCAAAAGTAACTGGTTTGTGCGTATTGGAGTTTCCGGGCAATGCTGTCTATTGAATGAACGGGATCGTGCAATAACTCCCCCGCTTTTTGCATTTTTTTCTGATTCACCCAGGTTTTAAAGTTAACGCCCTGTCGTTTCTTAAAAAAACGGCTGAAATAGTTTGCGCTTAAGCAAACGTGAGCTGCTACGGATTCCAGTGATAATTCACTATATAAATTCTCATCAATATAACGCAACGCTGCCAGAAGCTTTTTCTCGTGTCGGGAAGGCTCTGTAAAATAATGACGCATGTAACTGGTCGGCGGGATAACAAACTCATCAGGTTGTTGCTGTTCTGTCTCAAAATTATCAACAATAAAATTTAATAAATTAGCTGATGCCACCAGTGTATTATTATCGACTACCGCCACCTGACTCCATTCAGCTTTTATTTTTGGTTCATCCATCCATGAGCATTCATTATCAATAACGATAGTTTTATATTCCTGATATTTTGCCCGCACCTGCCCACAGAGCATAAAACCGTACAGATGCCCATCGCGAATTAATGGCATAGAAAACAGACTTAGCCCTGCGTGGCAGTTGAGTATTCTGGGTTTAAGGTGTTTTAACCCTTCAAAAGCACAATATTTTTCACACTTTTGGCAACTCGCACAATATCGTTCATCCGCCCGCATTAATGTGCAGAACGAATTAAAGTTATGGCAATCCGAGAGAGTTTTTCCGTTAACATCAACCACAACCGTGGCTAATCCAGTCGCACTGGAGAATACTTTTGCTATCGAGAAAAAACGTTGTAGATAATCATCCTGGATTTTCAACGACACGGTATCCTCCGGCATTAATGAAATTAAAGCCGGTAATATGCAGAAATTAATCAAGAGAAAGAATGATGCTCACCGCAAAAAATAATCTCATTTATGCAGATGATTATGATCAATTGGCAAGAGAGTTAAAGCGACCTCGATAATACTCCGCTGCATACTACTGACTTCGCTTTCTCAAAGATTAACGAATCTTCACACTCTCTTGTGAGACTCTTTTCGCAACACCAAACATCTTTATCCATTATTTTCAATAGATTACTCATTTTTACTGTGAATCAATGATGTGCTTATTTGTGATAATCATCATGTGAATGTGAAAGTCCCTCCTGAATAATATGTTCAATTAGCAAACAATCTGAACGGAGTTGATCCATGGCCGTCACCACAGGCGTTATCGCCGACGATTTCACCGGCGCAACGGACATTGCAAGCTTTATGGCGCAGCAGGGGTGGCGCGTTGCACTCCTGCCCGGAATGCCTGATACCACTCAATGCTGGAATGAAGAGGTTGACGCTATCGTCATCTCGCTGAAAAGCCGCTCATTACCCGCAGAACAGGCCATCGCACAATCTCTGTCCTGTGCCCGCTGGCTGAAACAAAAGGCAGGTGTCCGCCAGATCTATTTTAAATATTGTTCGACGTTCGACTCCACGCCAACAGGCAATATTGGACCGGTCAGCGATGCGTTGATGAACGACCTGCGTACACCCGTGATCGTCCACTGCCCCGCCCTGCCGCAAAACGGGCGCACGGTGGTGCATGGCCATCTTTTTGTAAACGGCGTACTGCTTAACGAATCCGGGATGGAAAAGCATCCGCTTAATCCTATGACCGATGCCAGCCTGCCGCGCCTGTTGAGCGCGCAAACGCCAGGCAAGGTTGGTTGCATCAACCTCACGACGCTGCGTCAAGGTGTGGAAGCGGTCACTGACGCTCTGGCCCAACTTCAGGCTGAAGGTACGCGTCACGTTATCGTCGATACGCTGGATGAAGCAGATCTCACCACGCTGGCGCAGGCACTCCATGCCAGCCCTCTGTTAGCCGGGGGCTCCGGGCTCGGTGGCGCACTGGCCGCCTGCACCGGAACTCAGCAAACCATGCCGCCGGACGCTTTTCCACTACCCGCTAAAACGGTGGTGTTCTCCGGTAGCTGTTCTGCAATGAGTAATCGTCAGGTCAATCGCTATAAGGCCGCAGCAGCCTCTCGTGTACTCGACGTGGCCCGCTGCCTGTCTGATACAGAACACTACACTGATGAACTGTGTGCCTGGGCGATGACGCATATCAACGACCCATTCGCGCCGATGATATACGCCACCCAGCCGCCAGACGTACTCCAACGCATTCAACAAGAGTACGGCGAACAGACTGCCAGCCAGGCGATCGAACACGCTTTTTCCCGACTGAGCGCAAAGCTACAAGTTGCAGGTGTAAACACCTTTATCGTCGCAGGCGGAGAAACATCCGGCACCGTGGTAGAGGCACTGCAGGTGAAGCGTCTGTCCGTTGGCAAAGCCATTGCGCCTGGCGTGCCGTGGGTATTTTCCTCCGGTCTGGCGCTGGCGCTGAAGTCAGGCAACTTTGGTGACGAAGATTTCTTTTTTACAGCCCAGGAGTACGCATTATGAATCCGGTGAGTGAACACCAACTACGCGAACTACTCGTCCACTATGGCCGTTCCTTGTTTATGCGTGGTTACAGCAGCGGCGGCTCCGGCAACCTCAGCGTCAAATTGCCGGATGGCGGCTATCTGGTGACCCCGACCAACTCCTGCCTGGGTGAGCTTGATCCTGCCACGCTAAGTAGGCTGGATGCCAACGGCGTGCATCTTAGCGGCGACAAACCGTCAAAAGAGGTGCCCATGCATTTGGCGTGGTATCGGCATCGGCCATCCTGCGGCGCGGTTGTGCACCTGCATTCTCCATGGCTGACCGCGCTCTCCTGTCTGCCTTGCTCCACACCAGAAAACTGTCTACCGCCACTAACGCCATACTATGTGATGCGCGTCGGACAGCTACCGCTGCTGCCTTATTTCAAGCCCGGCCATGAAGGCATTGCCAGCGCATTGAGTGAAATCGCGGCAGATCATACGGCTGCGTTGCTGGCCAATCACGGGCCGGTAGTAAGCGGTCGCTCGCTGCGTGAGGCGGTGTTTAACGCCGAGGAACTGGAAGACAGCGCCCGCATCTGGCTGACATTAAAACCGCTCGGCTATGTTCCGCTCTCAGAAGAGGCGGTGGCCGAACTTGAACATTCCCGGCAAGCGTGAGGTGACATGATGATCCCCGAGCAACGACGTGATTTTATCTACCGCTACGTGCACGAAAAAAATGCCGCCTCATTTAATGAACTGGCAGATCTAATGAGCGTGTCGCATATGACCGTACGTCGCGACATTCAGTTGCTGGAAGAAGAAGGCAAAGTTATCGCCATTAACGGCGGCGTGAAGCTCAATAACCTGCTGAAATCCGAACTGCCGTGGCGGGAAAAAGCCGAGTTGAATCATGATGTGAAGCGCAAAATGGGCCAGCTCGCCGCAATGCTCATTGAGCCCGGACAAACGCTGTATCTGGATGCCGGAACATCGTTGTTTGAAGTGGCGAAAGCGGTAGCCGCCAGCCACTGTTTCAATCTGACGGTAGTCACCAACGATTTTTCCATCAGCCACTATCTGATGGATATGCCACACATTACGCTCTATCACACCGGCGGTCTGGTGGATCAGCGTAACCGCTCATGTCTTGGCAAAAGCGCCGCCAGTTTTCTGCGCACCATTAATATTGATGTGGCGTTTCTCAGTTCATCGTCGTGGGATACCGAGCGCGGCATGTCGACGCCGAGTGAAGGGAAAGCCTCAGTCAAAGAAGCGGTGCTTACCGTCTCCCGGCGTCGGGTGCTGGTCTGTGACAGCAGTAAATTTGGCAAATACGGCATGTTCCACATCTGTGGGCTGGAGCAGTTAACCGACATTATTTCTGATAACCGGTTACCGGAAAATGCGCAGCAGACTATTGTCAGCCAGGGCGTTAAGCTGCATCTGGTTGATGGCCGGGAGGGTGCACGCCATGCTGAAGTTAGCGGCTAACCTCGACTGGTTATTTACTGATTTACCGATAGCGGGTCGATTTCAGGCGGCAAAAGCAGCCGGTTTTCGCGGCGTAGAAGGGCTGTTTCTCTGGCAGCACCCGCTGGAGCATTTGCGGGCCGCTCAGCGGGAAACTTCTCTGCCGGTGGTGCTAATGAACGCCCCGGCTGGCAACTGGGCACAGGGTGAACGGGGACTCGCAGCATTGCCCGGTCGAGACCAGGAATTTCATCACAGCCTGAACGTGGCGCGAGATTACGCCACGGCACTGGGTTGTCGCCGGGTTCACGTTATGTCCGGCTTGCGCTGCAATGACCTGACGCTGCACGCCCAGCGCGACCTCCTGACGAATCGACTGCGCATCGCCTGCGATGTGATGGCAGACGCGGAAATCGATGTACTGATTGAACCATTAAATTCGCAGGATATGCCCGGTTATTTTATTGACAGTTTCCCGCTGGCTGAATCTATCATTCACGAGGTTGGTAAGAAGAATATCGGCTTACAGTTTGATATTTACCACTGTCAGAAAACTCATGGCAACGTGGCGAAAAATATCGAACGCTATTTTACCCTTATTAAACATTTTCAAATCGCTTCTGTTCCTTATCGCCATGAACCGGGAACCGGGGAGTTAAATGAAGCATGGCTGTTTAATTTTATAAGAAAAATGAATTACCAGGGCTGGATTGGCTGTGAATATCAACCATCAACATCAGGGCCGGAATCATTACGCTGGATAACGCCTTACCTATAATTTTAATATCTCTGTACCGGAGGAAAAATGTCGGATACTGTTATTATTTCGCTGGCACCCGTTGCCGCGGATTGCCCCAGAGTTATACCCGAAGAACTGGCGCAGGAAATACTCGCCAGCGTAGAACATGGCGCGTCCATCGTCCATTTACACGTTCGCGATAAACAGGGACGCCTGACGCCAGATACTACCGACTTTCAGGCAACAATTGACCGCGTTATGCGCCATTCAAACCTGATTATTCAGGCTTCTACCGGCGGCGTCTCTTCGATGTCCATCGCCGAGCGCTGCGCGCCACTGGCCTGCCCCGGCGTGGAGATGGCTTCGCTGAACGTCGGTTCCGTTAACCTCGGTGATGCGGTGTATTTTAATCCCGGTCCGGACGTGGAATATTGTTCACGGCAAATAACTGAACGCAATATTATTCCAGAGTTTGAAGTTTTTGAAATCGGCATGATTAATAACATCCTGAACCTTGAAGATAAAATAAAATTTCAAAAACCTATGCTCTTTAATATTGTTCTCGGTCACCGCGGCAGTACGCCTGCAACCGTTGATGCATTAATTGCTCTGCGTAGCATGATCCCACGCGACGCCTTATGGGGAATTACTCATTTTGGCAGAAGGAATTTCGATATTATCGCTGCCGCGGTCGCTATGGGTGCCAGTGAAGTGCGAATCGGCTATGAAGATAGTTATTATTTAAGCGCCGAAGAAAAAGCGCAGCATAATTATCAGCAGGTAGCCAAACTCGCTACGCTCATTCGCAGTATGGATAAAAAAGTTGCTACGCCGGAAATTGCGCGGCGCATGTTATCTATTCCACCCCGGCAGCAATAACAACAGCAAGGACATTTCAACATGACTATGACCACTGTTATTCACAAAACCGGACTCGGCGTCAGCGTTGCGGGCGTGGTGCTGGCGATTATCGGCGCGCTCATCCAGTCCACGGCGCTGTGGCAGCCGGGGCTGGTGATGTTCACCGTCGGATTCGCCGCCGGTGCAGGCTACTGGCCTGGTTTACGCAGCTATCAGTTTACGCTGTGGATCATCGCTGGTTTTGTTGCCGCCATGACCTGGTCTACGGATCTGATCGTCTGGGGCGGTTTCAATATCACTCATAAATGGATCGTGTTCCTTGTGATTCAGGCCACCATGTTCAGCATGGGCACCAAGCTAACGATCCAGGATTTTATTGATGTCGCCAAAATGCCGTGGGCAGTTTTTATCGGTACCTTCTGCCATTTCGTGATCATGCCCCTGCTCGGCCTGAGCATTACCCTGATCTTTGATTTTCCGCCTGAAGTGGCGGTGGGCATTTTGTTGATTGGCGCTTGCCCCAGCGGTCTCTCGTCGACGGTGATGGTTTACATCGCCAACGCCAACCTCGCGCTGGCGGTGTCAATCGCCGCAGTCTCAACGCTGGCGGCAACGGTAATGACGCCACTGTGGGTTAATCTGCTGGCGGGTTCGATGATCGATATCCAGCTCACCGCGATGGTGATGGACGTGGTGAAAATCGTATTAATTCCCATCGGAGCAGCAATTCTGCATGACTATCTGAAAACCTATGCAGGCGTGCGCGGACGCCGTGTTGTCCAGATGCTGGCCGGGATCGGCGCAATTTGGCTGCTGTATATGATTGCCGGCGGCTGGGACGCGCTGTTTGGTCATGCCAGCGCCGAAGCGCAGATGTACGCGGTGGTCCTCAACTTCGTAGCAGGCGGCCTCGTTTGGGCATTGTTCTACAACTGGCTGTATGGCCGCGTGGCGGGCGTGAAGAAGGTCATGCCAACCATCTCAATGATGGGGATCATTTTCTTTACCACCACCGCCGCCGCCGCCGGGCGCGACAACCTGGTGCAGGTCGGTTTCCTGCTCTGCTTCGCCATGTTGATGCATAACCTCGGCGGCTTCCTGATTGGTTATCTGATGAGCCGTTGGATCTTCCGCATGGACGTGCAGTCTGCCCGTACCGTGGCCTTTGAAGTCGGCCTGCAAAACGGCGGTATGGCGTCAGGGCTTGCCGCCGCGATGGGCAAACTGGCAACGGTTGGACTCGCATCAGCGGTGATGACACCGCTGGGTAACGTTAGCGGATCGCTGCTCGCTAACTACTGGCGCAAAAAAGACGCCAGACAGGCGCAGGTAGCAGCAGCCAAAGATCCCGTTCAACCTGCTTGCGAAAATCTGTCGAAAGGATAATCACGATGACAACTCTCACTCTGGGACACGCCCTGCGCGCCGTAACCTATGCGCTCGAACTCGCCGAAACACGTTATGCAAATCGCCCGTTAAGCGTGGCCGTATGCGATGCCAATGGAGAACTGCTCAGCTTTGCGCGGATGGATAACGCCAAACTGTTAACCATCGAGTTAACCCAGCGTAAAGCGCGCACCAGCAGCCGCCTGGGCTGCACCACGCAGGCATTTTTACAGCGTCTGCAAAAAGAGCAGCTGGATATTAGCTATTTTGCCGATCCGCGTTTTACGGCGCTGCCGGGCGGGATCCCGATTCTGCACCAGGGGAAATGCCTTGGAGCCGTCGCGGTGGGCGGTTTATCCGCGCAGGAAGATCATGATGCGGCGCTGTCCGTCGCGGAAACGTTACTTAAGGAGATTGCCCAATGAAAAAGGTCGCCATGCTGCATACCAGTGCAGCCACGCTTGCGATAATGCAACAGCTGATCGCCGACATCATGCCGGAGGTCGAAGTGATGCACCTGGTTGAAGAATCTATGATTAAACAGGTGATGAAAGCCGGAGGCGTATCGCCAAATATTGCCGCCCGCATCGCCGACTATGTGCATATTGCTGAAAAGGCGGACTGCGATATCTTTATTACCGCCTGCTCTTCAATTGGTACTGCGGTGGAGCAATGCCAGTTTATGACCCCACTCCAGCTCGCGCGCATTGACTGCGCGATGGTGGAAGAGGCGATTGAAAAAGGCGAACGGATCGCCGTGTTAGCAACCGTGGCAACCACGCTGAAGCCAACGCTGGATTACGTCCAGCGTAAAGTTCAGCAAAGCGGTAAATCACGAACCATTACGCCTGTATTAATGGAGGATGCATTCCACGCGCTGCTGGCGGGAGATATGGATACCCATGACCGTATCGTCAGTGAAGGGTTACAGAGCGCCTTTACCCAGGCGGATGTCGTGATGCTGGCGCAGGCTTCGATGGCGCGCGTTTTACAACAGCTCCCTTCCCCGCCGGTGCCGGTAATGACCTCACCGGAAAGTGGAATTCGCTGGTTGAAAACGCTGGCTGAACGCTAAATTCCCGGCAAAAAAAAGGCCATCATCAGATGGCCAACCATGTCGAAACGGGACCAGCCCTTGACTATGCAGAGAGTCAGGGCTGTTTTTTTATTTCTTACTTAATAACGGTTTTCAGCGCTTCGCCGATATCGGCCAGGCTACGAACAGTTTTCACGCCTGCGGCTTCCAGCGCAGCGAATTTCTCATCCGCTGTACCTTTACCACCCGCGATGATCGCACCCGCGTGACCCATACGCTTACCTTTCGGCGCAGTCACACCCGCGATGTAACCCACAACCGGCTTGGTCACATGATCTTTAATATAAGCAGCTGCTTCTTCTTCCGCGCTACCGCCGATCTCACCGATCATGACGATCGCTTCAGTCTGCGGATCTTCCTGGAACAGCTTCAGGATGTCGATGAAGTTAGAGCCTGGGATCGGGTCGCCGCCGATACCCACACAGGTAGACTGGCCGAAACCGTAGTCGGTGGTCTGCTTAACCGCTTCATAGGTCAGGGTACCTGAACGGGAAACGATACCCACTTTACCCGGCTTGTGAATGTGGCCCGGCATGATACCGATTTTACATTCACCCGGAGTGATAACGCCTGGGCAGTTCGGGCCGATCATGCGTACGCCAGCTTCATCCAGCTTCACTTTCACGGTCAGCATATCCAGCGTTGGGATACCTTCGGTGATGGTGATGATAAGCTTGATGCCTGCATCGATTGCTTCCAGAATGGAATCTTTGCAGAACGGCGCCGGAACGTAGATAACGGTGGCAGTTGCGCCGGTCGCTTCTACCGCTTCACGTACGGTGTTGAACACTGGCAGACCCAGATGCGTGGTGCCGCCTTTGCCCGGCGTAACGCCACCGACCATTCGCGTACCGTAAGCGATCGCTTGTTCGGAGTGGAATGTCCCCTGGCTACCGGTGAAGCCCTGGCAGATAACCTTGGTATCTTTATTAATTAAAACTGACATTATTTCCCCTCCACTGCGGCAACAACCTGCTGAGCTGCATCCGTCAGACTTTTCGCTGCAATAATATTCAGGCCGCTATCAGCCAGTTTTTTCGCGCCGAGTTCAGCGTTGTTACCTTCCAGACGTACCACGACCGGAACGTTTACACCTACTTCTGCTACCGCGCCGATGATACCGTCAGCGATCAGATCGCAACGTACGATACCGCCGAAGATGTTAACCAGTACGGCTTTAACATTGTCATCAGAGAGGATAATTTTGAACGCTTCGGTTACACGCTCTTTGGTCGCACCGCCGCCAACGTCGAGGAAGTTAGCCGGTTCGCCGCCGTGCAGCTTAACGATGTCCATGGTGCCCATTGCCAGGCCCGCACCGTTAACCATACAACCGATGTTACCGTCCAGTGCGACGTAGTTCAGTTCCCACTGTGCAGCCTGCGCTTCACGCGGATCTTCCTGAGACTGGTCGCGCATTTCGCGCAGGTCAGCCTGGCGGAACAGTGCGTTGCCGTCAGCGCCCAGTTTGCCGTCGAGGCAGATCAGGTCACCCTGCTTGGTCACCACCAGCGGGTTGATTTCGATCAGCGCCAGATCGCGCTCCAGGAAGATAGTCGCCAGACCCATGAAGATCTTGGTGAACTGCTGAACCTGTTTACCTTCCAGACCCAGTTTGAACGCCAGCTCACGGCCCTGGTAAGGCATCGGACCTGCCAGCGGATCGAGCGCCACTTTGTGGATCAGGTGCGGGGTTTCTTCCGCTACTTTTTCGATTTCCACGCCGCCTTCGGTAGAGGCCATGAAGACCACGCGACGGGAGCTACGGTCAACAACTGCGCCGAGGTAAAGTTCTTTACCAATGTCGGTCGCGGCTTCAACCAGAATCTGATTTACCGGTTGGCCATGAGCATCTGTCTGGTAAGTGACCAGACGTTTACCCAGCCAGTGTTCAGCAAAAGCGCGAATGTCTTCTTTGCTGTTTACCACCTTCACACCGCCCGCTTTACCACGGCCACCAGCGTGAACCTGACATTTCACTACCCACGGGCCAGCGCCGATTTTAGATGCAGCTTCTTCGGCTTCACGCGGAGTAGTACAGGCATAACCCACCGGTGCCGGTAAGCCATAGCGGGCAAAAAGTTGTTTTGCCTGATATTCATGTAAGTTCATGTGTTCTGTCCATCCTTCAGGTAATCGTTATCTTTTACCCGTAGGTCTGATAAGCGTCCAGACCTACGGGGCAGGTGATACTCTTATTAACTACACGTCCAGCAGCAGACGCGTTGGATCTTCCAGCAACTCTTTAATAGTTACCAGGAAGCCTACTGACTCACGACCATCGATCAGACGGTGGTCATAAGACAGCGCCAGATACATCATCGGCAGGATTTCAACCTTGCCGTCTACCGCCATCGGACGATCTTTGATGGCATGCATACCCAGGATGGCGCTCTGCGGTGGGTTGATGATCGGCGTGGACATCAGGGAACCGAACACACCACCGTTAGTGATAGTGAAGTTACCACCCGTCAGATCTTCAACCGTCAACTTGCCGTCGCGACCTTTAACTGCCAGTTCTTTAATATTCTTCTCAATGTCAGCCATACCCAGCAGATCCACATCACGCAGGACCGGCGTGACCAGGCCACGCGGCGTGGAGACCGCCATGCTGACATCAAAGTAGTTGTGGTAAACCACGTCATCGCCGTCGATGGACGCGTTCACTTCCGGATAGCGTTTCAGCGCTTCAACAACCGCTTTCACGTAGAAAGACATAAAGCCCAGACGGATACCGTGGCGTTTCTCGAACGCATCACCGTATTGCTTACGCAGGTCCATGATTGGCTTCATGTTGACTTCGTTGAACGTGGTCAGCATGGCGGTGGAATTTTTCGCTTCCAGCAGACGCTCGGCTACGCGTTTGCGCAGACGGGTCATCGGAACACGTTTTTCGCCACGCGCGCCCAGTTGAGCCTGCGGTGCAGGTGCTGCAGCCGGCGCTTTTGCTTCGGCTTTCGCAGCCGGAGCTTTCGCCAGATGTTTTTCAACATCTTCACGGGTGATACGACCGCCGACACCGGTGCCGTTGATAGCGCTGGCTTCGAGGTTATGCTCACCCAGCAGGCGACGGATCGCCGGGCTCAGGGCATCGTTGTTCTGCTCAGCAAGAGACGCCTGCTGGCGCTGTGCCGGAGTAGAATCTTTCTCTTCAGACTTAGCACTGGTTTCTTTACCGGTGCTGTTGCCTTCACGCAGGCGACCGAGGATCTGGCGAGAAGTGACGGTTGTCCCTTCATCTTCCAGAACCGCATCAAGAATACCGTCCGCTGATGCCGGTACTTCCAGTACCACTTTGTCAGTTTCGATTTCTACCAGTACTTCATCACGACGTACTGCATCGCCCGGTTTTTTGTGCCAGGTTGCAACCGTTGCATCCGCTACGGATTCAGGCAGGTCGGGAACAAGAATATCTACGCTACTCATTATTTATCCTTTATTTAATCGACGTTCAGCGCGTCATTTACCAGATCTTGTTGCTGCTTCTGGTGAACGGACATATACCCTACTGCCGGAGAGGCAGAGGCCGGGCGACCTGCATAACGCAGAGCTGACCCAAATGGAATTACTTCACGGAAATGATGCTGGCTGCAGTACCATGCGCCCTGGTTGAGCGGCTCTTCCTGGCACCAGACAAAATCATGTACATGAGCAAATGGTTTCAGCGCTTCCTGCACCGCTTTATGCGGGAACGGATAGAGCTGTTCGATGCGCACAATGGCGACATCTTTTTGGTCGTTCTTGCGGCGTTGCTCCAGCAGGTCGTAATAAACCTTACCAGAACACATCACGACACGCTTCACGCCTTTAGGATCAAGTTCATCTACTTCGCCAATGGCTGGCAGGAAAGTACCATTTGCCAGTTCGTCCAGCGTAGACACCGCCAGCGGATGACGCAGCAGCGACTTCGGTGACATCACCACCAGCGGACGACGCATACCGCGCAGCGCCTGACGACGCAGCATGTGGTAAACCTGCGCCGGGGTAGACGGGACGCAAACCTGCATGTTTTGCTCAGCGCAAAGTTGCAGATAACGTTCCAGACGCGCGGAGGAGTGCTCCGGACCCTGACCTTCATAGCCGTGCGGCAGCAGCATAACCAGACCACACATACGGCCCCATTTCTGCTCGCCGGAAGAGATGAACTGGTCGATAACGACCTGTGCACCGTTAGCGAAGTCACCGAACTGTGCTTCCCAGATGGTCAGCGTGCGCGGTTCTGCTGTGGCATAACCGTACTCGAACGCCAGCACGGCTTCTTCAGACAGCACGGAGTCCCATACGCGGAAGGTGCCTTGTCCGTTATGCACATGCTGCAGCGGCGTGTAGGTTGAACCGTTCGCCTGGTTATGAATCACCGCGTGACGGTGGAAGAAGGTTCCGCGACCGGAGTCTTCACCCGACAGACGGACCGGAATGCCTTCGTCAACCAGCGTGGCGTAAGCCAGATTCTCTGCACCCCCCCAGTCAAACAGCTTCTCGCCTGCGGCCATGGCCTGGCGGTCGCCGTAAATCTTGGCAACACGCGACTGCATTTCAACCGCTTCAGGTACAGTGCTGATGCGTTTTGCCAGCTCCTGCAGACGCTTCATCTCAACTTTGTTCGGGTAGTTTTCATCCCACTCGTGGTTGAGGTACGGCGACCAGGTGAAGGAGTGCATGTTCATTGGACGCCACTCTTTCACTACGCATTCGCCAGCATCCAGCGCGTCACGGTACAGATTGACCATCTCGGTCGCATCTTCCAGCGTGGCGACCTTGTCCGTTTCCAGCTTATCAGCGTAGATTTTGCGCGGGGTCGGATGCTTTTTGATTTTCTGATACATCAGCGGCTGGGTTGCGCTCGGCTCGTCGGCTTCGTTGTGGCCGTGACGGCGGTAGCACACCAGATCGATAAAGACATCGCGTTTAAAGGTATTACGGAAATCCAGCGCCAGACGCGTCACGAAAGCGACCGCTTCCGGGTCATCCGCGTTCACGTGGAAAATCGGCGCCTGAACCATCTTACCGATGTCGGTACAGTACGGTGTAGAACGCGCATCCAGCGGGTTAGACGTAGTGAAGCCCACCTGGTTGTTGATAACGATGCGAACGGTACCGCCCACTTCGTAACCACGCGCTTTCGACATGTTCAGGGTTTCCTGAACCACGCCCTGCCCGGTAACTGCCGCATCACCGTGAATGGTGATTGGCAGGACTTTATTGCTGCTCGGTTCGTCCAGACGATCCAAACGTGCACGTACGGAACCGATAACCA
Source organism: Citrobacter sp. Cpo032 (assembly GCF_030332975.1). Lineage (NCBI taxonomy): Bacteria > Pseudomonadati > Pseudomonadota > Gammaproteobacteria > Enterobacterales > Enterobacteriaceae > Citrobacter > Citrobacter sp. Cpo032. The sequence continues at coordinate 419,456 of NZ_JAOWGU010000034.1, read as the reverse complement.
CCGGGCTAACGATTTCCAGGTGCGACGGGTTAAACGCCAGCGCCAGGTGTACCAGACCGCCTTCGGTTTCGATATCTGATGAGAAGCCCATGTGGTACTTCACGTCACCGGTGCCGAGGTGTTCTTTATGTTTGCCCGCAAATTCGTCGAACAGTTCCTGCGGGCGTTTGCCCAATACGTTAACCAGAACGTTCAGACGACCACGGTGCGCCATGCCCAGTACCACTTCACGGGTACCGCTGTTACCGGCGTGGCGGATCATCTCTTTGAGCATTGGGATTAACGCATCGCCGCCTTCAAGCGAGAAGCGTTTCGCGCCCGGGAACTTAGCGCCCAGGTAGCGTTCCAGACCTTCTGCTGCGGTCAGTTCACTGAGGAAGCGTTTTTTCTCTTCGCTACTGAATGCGGCACGGCCAGACTCGATACGCTGCTGAAGCCAACGTTTTTCTTCGGTGCTGGTGATGTGCATATACTCGGCGCCAATTGGGCCGCAGTAGGTTTGTTTCAGCGCAACAACCAGGTCACTCAGCTTCATCGTGTCTTTGCCGCCGGCAAAAGAACCTACGTTAAAGCTTTCCTGGAAATCCGCATCGGTCAGATCGTGGAAAGACGGGTCCAGATCGGCCACATTTTCTTGCTGCCACAGTCCCAGCGGATCAAGATTCGCATGCTGATGACCGCGGAAACGATAGGCGTTAATGAGCTGCAGGACTTTAACCTGCTTCACATTGGCATCAGGGTCGGAAATAGAAGAAGAGTAACGTGGGGTAATCAACGCCTGTCGACGGAAATAATCACGTGTTTTTGAGTGAAGTTGATCCGGTTTGACTCCGGTACCAGGTAACTGCTGGAACGTCGAACGCCAGTTAGCATCTACCGAGTCAGGGTCGGTTAAGAAGTCTTCATAGAGCTGTTCTATCCAGCTCTGGTTAGAACCAGAGAGGTAAGAAGAGTCCAACCAGGCTTTCAAAGCGCTGTTCTGCATCGTGATCCCTTAAGCATTTGTATGCTTACTTCGCCGTGGATACTACCACGCACACCGATGTGCGTGCCGGGGTTCACTTGCGAGCTCTTTTTGTTTGGCTCGCGAAGGAACCTTTAAAAACTGTCTAATCATGTGGCAGTTTTTAGAGGTTTCCTACATTAACAATTTGCCTGATGGCGCTTCACTTATCAGGCCTACGGGATTGTACCTGTAGGCCGGATAAGACGTTTACGTCGCCATCCGGCAACCACTACAACAACTTACGCACTACGTTTGAGCAGCATCGACTTAATATGGCCGATGGCGCGCGTCGGGTTCAGTCCTTTCGGACATACGCTGACGCAGTTCATGATGCTATGGCAGCGGAATACGCTGAAAGCGTCACTTAAACCTTCCAGGCGGCTGTCGGTCTCGGTATCGCGGCTATCAATTAAGAAGCGATACGCTGCCAGCAGGCCTGCCGGGCCAATAAATTTGTCCGGGTTCCACCAGAATGATGGGCAGGACGTTGAGCAGCATGCACACAAAATACATTCATACAGCCCATCGAGCTTCTCACGCTGCTCTGGCATTTGTAAATGCTCACGAGCCGGCGGATTTTTCCCATTATTCAACAAGTAAGGCTTAATCTTCTCATACTGTGCGTAGAATTGCCCCATGTCTACCACCAAATCGCGCACAACCGGTAAACCCGGCAGCGGGCGAATGACAATTTTTTTGCCCGGCTGATTCAGCGCAGAAATAGGAGTGATACAGGCCAGTCCATTTTTGCCGTTCATGTTCAGACCGTCGGAGCCACAAACCCCCTCACGGCAAGAGCGGCGGAACGACAGCGACGGATCTTTTTCTTTCAGCTGCATCAAGGCATCCAGCAGCATCATGTCGCGCCCTTCTTCCGCCTCCAGGGTGTAATCCTGCATGCGCGGAGCGTCGTCAACATCCGGGTTATAGCGATAAACTGAAAACTCGAGTTTCATTGTCCTGTCTCCGCATTAATAAGTACGAATCTTCGGCGGGAATGCCGGGCGCAGCTTCGGTTCCATATTGACTTGACGTCGCGTCATGGATTCCGACTCTGGCAGGTACAGGGAATGGCACAGCCAGTTTTCATCATCACGTTCCGGGAAGTCGAAGCGGCTATGCGCACCACGGCTTTCGGTACGGAAGTTTGCAGATACTGCAGTGGCGTACGCGGTCTCCATCAGGTTATCCAACTCCAGACACTCAACGCGCTGGGTGTTGAACTCGCTGGAGGTATCGTCCAGACGGGCATTTTTCAGGCGTTCGCGGATCGCTTTCAGCTCTTCCAGACCTTTCGCCATCGCATCGCCTTCGCGGAATACCGAGAAGTTGTGCTGCATACATTCTTGCAGCGCTTTGCGAATCGCCACCGGGTCTTCACCGTTACGGTTACCGTTCCAGCGGTTCAGACGCGCCAGAGAAGCGTCGATTTCATCTTCGGTCGCATCCAGCAGGTCACCCTGCTCAGCGATGGACTCCTGCAGATGCAGACCAACCGCACGACCAAATACGACCAGGTCCAGCAGCGAGTTGCCACCCAGACGGTTGGCGCCGTGAACCGACACGCAGGCGATTTCGCCGACGGCAAACAGCCCTGGGATCACCACATCTTCGCCCTGCTCATTCACGGTCAGCGCCTGACCGGTTACTTTGGTCGGAATACCGCCCATCATATAGTGGCAGGTTGGGATAACCGGAATCGGCTCTTTGACCGGGTCAACGTGAGCAAAGGTACGAGACAGTTCGAGAATGCCCGGCAGACGGGATTCCAGCACTTCTTTACCCAGGTGGTCGAGTTTCAGTTTGGCGTGCGGACCCCACGGGCCGTCGCAGCCGCGACCTTCGCGGATTTCGATCATGATGGAACGCGCCACCACGTCACGACCCGCCAGGTCTTTCGCATTCGGGGCATAACGCTCCATGAAGCGCTCGCCGTGTTTGTTCAGCAGGTAGCCACCTTCACCACGGCAGCCTTCTGTTACCAGAACGCCTGCACCGGCGATACCGGTTGGGTGGAACTGCCACATCTCCATATCCTGCACCGGCACGCCAGCGCGGATAGCCATACCAACACCGTCACCGGTATTGATGTGGGCATTAGTGGTGGACTGATAAATACGGCCAGCACCACCGGTCGCCAGCACGGTCGCACGGGCTTTGAAGTAAACCACTTCACCGGTTTCGATACACAGCGCGGTACAACCGACAACGGCGCCATCGGCGTTTTTCACCAGGTCCAGCGCATACCACTCGGAGAAGATGGTGGTATGGTTTTTCAGGTTCTGCTGATACAGCGTGTGCAATAGTGCATGACCGGTACGGTCGGCCGCTGCCGCAGTACGTGCCGCCTGCTCGCCGCCGAAGTTCTTCGACTGGCCGCCAAACGGACGTTGATAAATTGTGCCATTGTCGAGGCGAGAGAACGGCAGCCCCATGTGGTCCAGCTCCAGAATCGCTTCCGGACCGGTTTTACACATATATTCAATAGCGTCCTGGTCACCAATGTAGTCCGACCCTTTAACGGTGTCGTACATGTGCCATTCCCAGTTATCTTCATGGGTATTACCGAGCGCAACGGTGATGCCACCCTGCGCGGATACGGTATGGGAACGGGTTGGGAACACTTTGGAGAGCAGCGCACAGGTCTGACCGCTCTGGGAAATTTGCAGCGCCGCGCGCATACCTGCGCCGCCGGCACCAATCACAACAGCATCAAATTCTCTGACTGGCAGTTTCATTACACACCCCACACCACAACAAATCCATAAATGACGTAAACCACCAGCGCAACAACGATAGCCAGTTGCAGAATCAGGCGCACAGCCAGAGGTTTAACGTAGTCGGTCAACACCTGCCACATGCCGATCCAGGCATGAATCAAGATGGAGAAAAGTGCCAGCAGGGTGAAGACTTTGGTGAATGCCGATGAGAAGAAACCGGTCCAGACTTCATACGTCAGCTCGCCGCTGGTGGCGAAGAAACCGACCATATAGATGATGTATAACGTCAGAACGATAGCGGTAGCACGGACCAGAATGAAGTCATGTACGCCGTTGCGTCCTAATGCGGAGGCGTTGCTTACCATACGAGGACTCCTGCGAGAAGTGAAAGCACGACAATGATAACGAAACAAATTTTGGCGGAGCGTGTCCCTGCTTCGAGGGTTTCTTCGATATAGCCAAAATCCATCAACAGATGGCGAATGCCCATTACGGCGTGATATGCCAGCGCAATCAGGATCCCCCACAGAATTAACTCCACAAAGAAGTTATTCATAATGGATGACGCGGTGAGGAAACCTTCAGGGGAGGAAAGGCTGGTACCCAATAACCACAACAGAATCCCGACCGCCACAAAGGTGATCACTCCGGATACGCGATGGAGAATGGACGCTATCGCCGTGATTGGGAACCGGATCGTTTGCAGATCCAGATTGACAGGTCTTTGTTTTTTCACATTTCTTATCATGAATAACGCCCACATGCTGTTCTTATTATTCCCTTTAGACTTCGGGTACAGAAGATGAAGACACCTGTAGCCTGAAAGACGACGGGATTTCCTTCCTCCGGTCTGCGTGCGGGTCAGACAGCGTCCTTACTATAACTACGCGTCATATAAAACACTGCTTCCAGATGCTAAAACGACACGTTACAACGCTGGTTGGCTCGGGATTGCAGGGTATTCCGGAGACCTGGCGGCAGTATAGGACGTTCACAAAATCATTACAATTAACCTACATATAGTTTGTCGGGTTTTATCCCGAACAGTGACATAGGTCACGATAACAACATTATTTTAATTTTTAATCATCTGATTTGACAATCATTAAACAAAGTTGTTACAAACGACACCAGAAAAAGCATATAATGCGTAAAAGTTATGGGGTCACTCTTTCACCGGAGATTTAGTTATGTAACAGTGTGGAAGTATTGACCAATACCTTCAGGACAGTTATTAGTGATAGACAGGTTAAATAATTCGGATTGCTAAGTTCTTGATTTGCAGTTTATTCGCCATGAAAAGACCGTTTTACCTGCAAGCGCCCATAGCTCTGTACCCAGGTCATCCCCTCTTTCGCAGAGCGGCGAGCCAAATAACAAACTGGTAACGGTTTATTGATGCACGAAGGCAAATTTAAGTTCCGGCAGTCTTAAGCAATAAGGCGCTAAGGAGACCGTAAATGGCTGATACTAAAGCAAAACTCACTCTAAACGGTGACGCTGCTATTGAACTGGATGTGCTGAAAGGTACGCTCGGTCAAGATGTTATTGATATTCGTAGCCTCGGCTCAAAAGGGATGTTTACTTTTGACCCAGGTTTCACCTCTACCGCATCCTGCGAATCCAAAATTACTTTCATCGACGGTGACGAAGGTATTTTGCTGCATCGCGGCTTCCCGATTGACCAACTGGCGACCGAGTCCAACTATCTGGAAGTGTGTTATATCCTGCTGTACGGCGAAAAACCAACGCAGGAAGAGTACGACGAGTTCAAAACCACAGTCACTCGCCATACCATGATCCACGAGCAGATCACCCGTCTGTTCCACGGTTTCCGCCGCGACTCTCACCCGATGGCCGTTATGTGCGGTGTTACCGGAGCGCTGGCAGCGTTCTATCATGACTCGCTGGATGTAAACAACGCACGTCACCGTGAAATCGCCGCCTTCCGCCTGCTGTCCAAAATGCCAACCATGGCAGCGATGTGCTACAAATATTCCATCGGGCAGCCGTTCGTGTACCCACGTAACGATCTCTCCTACGCCGGTAACTTCCTGAACATGATGTTCTCTACGCCGTGCGAAAAATACGAAGTGAATCCGATTCTGGAACGCGCAATGGACCGTATCTTAATCCTGCACGCTGACCACGAACAGAACGCCTCAACCTCTACCGTACGTACCGCGGGTTCTTCTGGCGCTAACCCGTTTGCCTGCATCGCGGCTGGTATCGCTTCCCTGTGGGGACCGGCACACGGCGGCGCAAACGAAGCTGCGCTGAAAATGCTGGAAGAAATCAGCTCTGTTAAACACATTCCGGAATTTGTTCGCCGCGCGAAAGATAAGAATGATTCCTTCCGCCTGATGGGCTTTGGTCACCGTGTTTATAAAAACTATGACCCGCGCGCTACCGTCATGCGTGAAACCTGCCATGAAGTACTGAAAGAACTGGGCACCAAAGATGATCTGCTGGAAGTGGCGATGGAACTTGAGCACATTGCGCTCAACGACCCGTACTTCATCGAGAAGAAACTCTACCCGAACGTAGACTTCTACTCCGGCATCATCCTGAAAGCGATGGGTATTCCGTCCTCCATGTTCACCGTTATCTTCGCCATGGCACGTACCGTTGGCTGGATTGCACACTGGAACGAGATGCACACCGACGGCATGAAAATCGCCCGTCCTCGTCAGCTGTACACCGGCTACGACAAGCGCGATTTTAAGTCTGATATTAAGCGTTAATTGTCTGCCGGATGGCGCTAGCGCTTGTCCGGCTTAAAGTTATAAACGCTCCCAGGCCGGATAAAGCAGTGATGCCTATGTCCGGCCTGTTTTTATTTGATCCACATTATTTTATTCTTATCGTGCTTTCTCTATGATTTACTGAGATTTCTCACATTTTACTCAGGAGCATGGGATGCCTGTTTTGCAGTGGAGCCTGTTGTTTGTGCTATCGCTCCTTCTTTCCCTGCTCTTTCTGTTTATCCATCTTCCAGGCCCCTTGCTGCTCGGTTCGATGATCGTCGGCATCATCTTCAGTATGCGCGGCATCTCGCTGCATCCTCCTCGCTGCACATTTCTTGGCGCACAGGCGATTCTCGGCTGTATGATTGCCCAAAATCTGACTGGTTCAATCTTTACAACCCTTGCAGCCCACTGGCCGATGGTGATTGTTATCCTGCTGGCAACCCTTATCAGCAGCGCGATAATCGGCTGGCTGCTGGTTCGCTATAGTAATCTACCGGGGAATACCGGTGCGTGGGGCTCGTCACCAGGCGGTGCAGCGGCAATGGTCGCAATGGCCCAGGATTATGGCGCCGACATCCGGCTGGTGGCGTTTATGCAGTATCTGCGCGTACTGTTGGTGGTCGGCGCGGCAGCGCTGGTCACCCGGCTGGTGATGGGCGGCCAGGCCCAAACAATCAGTGAACAAATCATCTGGTTTCCGCCGCTAAGCGGCAATCTTTTCAGCACTCTGATGCTGGCCGCCGTTGCCGGCACGGCTGGACGCCTACTGCGTATTCCCTCTGGCGTTATGCTATTGCCAATGCTGGTGGGTGCCATGCTGAATGCAAGCGGAGTGATGGTGATTGAACTGCCGGAATGGCTACTGGCTATAGCCTACATGTCAATTGGCTGGCAAATCGGTCTTGGCTTTGACAAGCAGATCTTTTTGATGGCATTACGACCACTGCCACAGATCCTGTTGTCCATTTTTTCACTGATGGCGATCTGCGCAGCCATGGCCTGGGGACTGGCGCATTACATGCAGATCGACTTTCTCACTGCCTATCTGGCAACCAGTCCTGGAGGAGTGGATTCTGTTGCGGTGATCGCCGCAGGAAGCCACGCTGATATGGCGCTCATCATGGCGATGCAAACCCTGCGACTGTTCAGCATTTTGTTAACTGGCCCCGCAGTCGCGCGGTTTATTTCGGTGCACGCACCAAAACAACCCGCTTAGTGCTGACAACCCGGGCACCAGTAAAAGGGGCGCGAAGAGAGCATCGTTTTCTCGATTATGCCACCACAACGCTCACAGGTTTCGCCATCCCGATGAAAGACCTTAAAGCGAAACAACGCACCGTGATGTTTATTCTCATCGACCAGGCCGCGGGTAGTATAAGACAGCCGCGGAATATCAAGCAGCGCATGTGCCAGTTTATCCAGTTGCTCATCACTAAGCTGCGACGCTTTATGCTGCCCGGTCAACCCAACCTGCCAAAGGATCTCTACCCGCAGGTAGTTACCTAATCCAGCCAGAAACGCCTGGTCCAGTAGCAGACCAGAAAACTGGCGATTGCGAAAACGCGGAGATAACAGACGCGCTTTAACCTCATCGGGCGTTAAACGTAAATCCAGTACATCTGGCCCTACCCGTTGCAGGAACGGATGGGTGGAGAGCTGTTCTGGCGTCAGCATTTCGATATCAGACGCGCTATAGAGCAGGATAGTTTTGTCGTGTGTCTGCAGCCTGACACGCAGTACCCGCGAAGTTTGCGGAATTTTGCCGGTATCCACCACTCGCCACACGCCATAGAGCTGATTGTGACTGTACAGCGTCAGGCCATTAGAAAAATGGGTCAGTAATGCTTTCCCCCGCGTTTCAAGCTGGGTAACACGTTGCCCAATCAGTTGAGATTGATACGGTTTTAACTGCTCAAAGGCAAACCAGACATCCGTCAGGGGTTTGCCTTTGACTGCCGCCTCCAGGTTATCCGCCGCGCGGCGGATCTCCGGGCCTTCAGGCATAATACTGTCCTTTGTTAATGTGTTGCGCCGCCCGTCACTGCAATATCGCTTTCTACCTGCAAGGCGGTGGCAATCGCAATCTCCAGCGCACGGCGCACCGTTTCTGTCGCCATACTTGGCGCCCCGGGATGCTGTGCAGCCTGTTGCGGCAAATAAGGGATATGAATAAAACCGCCCTTCACCGCCGGTACGTCGCGTAGTTTATGCAGCAGGCCATACATCACGTGGTTACACACGAAAGTACCCGCAGTCTGGGAAACCGAGGCCGGAATTCCCGCGTTGCGCATGGCGACAACCATCGCTTTAATCGGCAACGTACTAAACCATGCCGCCGGGCCATCGACTACAATCGGCACATCGACCGGCTGTTGCCCCTGGTTATCCGCAATACGCGCATCGTCAACGTTAATCGCCACGCGTTCCACGGTGATATCCGTGCGACCACCCGCCTGCCCCACCGCCAGCACCAGTGATGGCGACAACGCGTCAATCGCGGCATTGAGTACAGCGAGAGACTCGCCAAAGACACACGGTAGTTGGCGGGCTATTACGCGGCATCCACCGATAATAGCATTGTCGAGGCTCGAGACCACTTCCCAGGAAGGGTTAACTGACTCGCCGCCAAAGGGTTCAAATCCCGTGATGAGTACTGTTTTCATCCTTCCTCCTTACAGGAACATCAGGAAATACATCAGGAACACGTTGACCAGCAGCAGCAGTATGCCGGTTGGCACCTGCGCTTTAATCACCGCATTTTTGTCCGGTAGTTCCAGCAACGCTGCAGGAACAATATTAAAGTTCGCCGCCATCGGCGTCATCAGCGTCCCACAATAGCCGGAGAACATACCTATCGCCGCCATTACCGCTGGGTTGCCGCCGTGTTGCAGTACGAGGATCGGAATGCCAATCCCAGCGGTCACGATCGGGAAAGCAGCAAACGCATTACCCATAACCATGGTCAACAATGCCATGCCGATGGTGTACACCGCCACCGCGATAAAGCGACTATCCACCGCCAGATATTCCTGCGTCAGGTATGAAATGCCGCTACCGACACCCGCCGCTGTAAACAGCAGCCCAAGCGTAGCCAGAATCTGCGGCAAAATGAACGCCCAGCCAATGGAGTCCAGCAGACGGCGTGCCTCCTGAATCGGTTGATGCACCCGCTCATGGGTCATTTTTATCGCCATCGCCAGACCAATCAACGAACCCGCTGTCATTGAAAAGAGCGTCACCAGAGTGGCGTGATTACCCGGCCCGAACAGCGCATCCTGTAAGCCCGGAATATGGTTGAACATCAGTACGCCAATGACCGTTACCACCGGGATCGCCAACGCTGGGAAAAACAGGCGGTTGCCCAGGCGGCTGGCGCTTTCTTCGCGCTGTTGCTGCGTGCGTTGATGGTAGCTTCCCAGCTTCACACCGCCAAAACCCGCGATCAGGGCCAGCACGACCACCGCAACGCCGACGGCAATATGCACTGCGCGTTTATCGCCAAACAGCGAGTATGTCCAGTCACCAAGCAGAAACAGTACGCCATATATGCCCCAAAAAAGACCTGTGGTGAAACGGCGCGGGTTTGCTTTGTCCTGCCAGGACATCAGCGCCACAATCAGTAATACCGCACCTGCCAGCCAGTAGAGATAGCTTTGTTGAAAATTCATTTCGCTTCCCCTTTCGCTGCGGCATTTGCTTTCGCCACCTCACGTTGCAAATAGCTATCCAGACGCCACAAACGCGTGCCGTGGATCAGGAAAGCACAAATTGCCGTTGGGATCCCCCACAAGGCGATATGCAGAGGTTCGGTCTGGATCCCTCCAGACTCCAGCATAAAGTTGTGCATGAATATGATCGCGCCGAAGGCAACAAAGATATCTTCACCGAAAAACAGCCCGACGTTATCGGTCGCCGCTGACATTGCGCGCAGGCGATAGCGAACCGCGCCGGGTATCTCTCCGTGATTTTTCTCGGCGGCCCCTTCCGCCATTGGCGCCAGCAGCGGGCGCACCATCTGCGGATGCCCCCCCAGACTGGTCAACCCTAACGCAGCGGTCGCTTCGCGAATGAACAGATAGACAATAAGCAGGCGGCCACTGGTGGCACTGCGGATTTTCGCAATCCACGCCTGAGCACGCTCTTTGAGTCCGTGACGTTCCAGCAGGCCAATAACCGCCAGCGGGATCAGCAGGATAAACGGCAGGTTGCGGGTGTTAAGAAAACCTTCACCCAGCTTCTCGAGGATGGTGGCGATCGGCATATGCGCCGCCAGTCCCGTGACGATCCCGGCAATAATAACCACCAATACCGGATTAAAACGTAAAAGAAATCCGACCACGATGACGGCGATCCCCGTCAATGGCCAGAGAGAAATTACCTCTCCCATAATTCATTCCCGTAAATGTTGTTGTGTAATATATTGTTGTTTTGTATGGTAAATCTTATGCACCAATTTCAATATTGCATGCATTAAAGGCGCTACGCAAGCGACGGGCAAAAGCGAGTGCGTGCTCGCCATCCCCATGAATGCATACCGTCTGGGCGGTCACGCTTGCCCATGTTCCACTTTGGCTTTTTACTCTGCCGGATTGCACCATTTCTAACGTTTGCGCCAGCGCCTGCTCTTCATCCTCAATCAGTGCGCCCGGCTGGTTACGTGGCACCAGACTGCCATCGGCCTGATAACCCCGATCGGCAAAAACCTCCTGACGCGTTATCAAGCCATAGTGTTCTCCAGCGCGAATCAGTTCGCTTCCCGCCAGCCCGACCAGAACCAGCGACGGATCACAGGCATGAACCGCTTTCGCAATCGCATCAGCCAATTGAGGATCTTTCGCCGCCTGGTTATAGAGCATGCCATGCGGTTTGACATGGCGCATCACGCCGCCTTCTGCCCGCGTGATGGCAGCCAGCGCGCCAATTTGATACAGCGTCTGCGCATACACCGTTTGTGCAGGCAGGGTCATGGCGCTACGACCAAAATTTTCCCGATCCGGAAAGCTGGGGTGTGCGCCTACCGCCACACCATTTTTTAACGCCTCGCGCACGCTTGAGAGCATAGTTTGCGCATCGCCGGCGTGAAACCCACAGGCAATATTGGCTGAAGACACCAGTTGCAGCAGCGCCGCATCGTTAGCGCATCCCTCACCGAGGTCCGCGTTGAGATCAATTTTCATTGTTAAGTCGCCATGTTAATTGTTCCAGGTAACGCTGCCGTTCCTGTCGCGCCTTAAGCGCTTCCTCCAGCGAACACTGCACAAAATGAATCGGCTGACCGAGCGGGATCTGCGCCAGATGATACATATCTGCCTCGATAATACAGGCGATGCGCGGATAGCCACCCGTCGTCTGAGCATCGTTCATCAGCACGATTGGCTGGCCATTATGCGGAACCTGCACCACGCCGGGGAGCAAACCATGCGACAGCAGCTCGCGATCGGTCGTGCGCGTCAGCGGCTGCCCCTGAAGACGATACCCCATACGGTTACTTTGCGGGCTAAGCTGCCACGGCGAGCGCCAGAAAGAGGCCTGCGATACCTCATCAAACTCCTGATATTCAGGGCCGGGCAGTGCGCGAATGAGATTACCCCACATCAGTTGTTTTACACCTTGTGGCCCGCTGAATTGCCGGACAGATATGCCAATCGCCAGTCGATCGCCATCACGCAGCAGACGTCCTTCAAACCCACCAATGCCCACTTTCAGATCGGTACTACGCGAACCCATCACTTCGGGAACATCAATACCGCCTGCTACTGCCAGATAACTGCGCATACCATGAAGAGGTCGTTTTAGCGTCAGGCGCTGCCCGGCTTTTACTGGTAACCGCCATCCGCTCCATACTGGAGTTCGATCCAGATGCGCTTCGCATCCGGCACCGGTCAGGGCAAACCAGCCATCGGCTTCAAACTCCACCACCAGTTGCCCCAGCGTGATTTCCAGCGCTGCGGCATTCGCATCATTACCCACCAGCAGGTTAGCCACGTTCAGCGCCGGTTTATCCAGCGCGCCACAGTGACTAATTCCGGATTGACGAAAACTATGGCGTCCCCCGTCCTGTACTGAGGTGTACATGCCAGCGCGGATGATGTTTAACATATCCCCTCCTTCTGCGGGACAAAACGCACGGTATCGCCAGCCCGTAACAGAATCGGCTCCTCCCGTTTTGGATCAAATAACGAAACGGAGGTACGCCCAATCAATTGCCATCCACCGGGTGTGGCAAGCGGGTAGATCCCCGTTTGAGATCCACCGATACCGACAGAACCTGCCGGAACAAGCAAACGCGGTTCCGCACGTCTGGGGGTATGCAGCTGTTCAGGTAAGCTCCCGAGATAGGGAAATCCCGGCTGAAAACCGATAAACCACACCACATAGTCAACTGACGCATGAAGTTCGACGACCTGCTTGTCGCTTAATCCACTGTGTCGGGCGACCTCTGCCAGATCAGGGCCAAACTCACCACCATAGGTCACAGGTATTTCAATAAAACGTGAATCCGGCTCCAGTGCTTCGCTCTCTTCCCACCAGCGCTGCAGGCGTTCAATCGCATCCAGCGCCAGCGTTTGCGGGTCGCGTAGAGTAACCGTGATATTGTTCATTCCCGGAATAGCTTCAAGCACATTCGGGGCGTCAACTAAACGCTGAGCCAGACGCCAGATGCGTTTCTGAGTCGCCAGCGTGATGGGGGGCTCCAGTTCGAGAACCACCGCCGTTTCACCTAACAGATAACAACGCGCTCGCTGCACTTTCATCCCTCTTTATTACGCTGGATTAGGTATATCGATAAAGGTTACGTCCAGATCGGTATTTTCATTCAGCCATTCGCTTAATGCGCGAATGCCGCCGCGTTCGGTCGCATGGTGACCGGCAGCATAAAAATGCAGCCCCTGCTCGCGGGCTGAGTGAATGGTTTGCTCAGAGACTTCACCGGTAATAAAGGCGTCGACACCAAATCGGGCTGCGCTATCAATAAAACTTTGACCGCCCCCGGTACACCAGGCAACGCGCTGAACTTTCTCCGGCCCGGTATCACCGCACCATAACGGTTTACGACCTAAACGCGCTTCAATCCACGATGCCAGCTCCAGCCCCGGAACAGGCATGGAGAGTTCTCCCCATGGCACCAGCGGTTCAATTTCCCCCATAACGGTGATTCCCAACAGCGCGGCCAACTGCGCGTTATTCCCCAATTCCGGGTGTGCATCCAGCGGCAAGTGCCAGCCATACAGGTTGATATCATTTTCTAACAGCGTTTTCAGACGATTGCGCTTCATGCCGCGAATAACCGGAGATTCGCCTTTCCAGAAATAGCCGTGGTGAACAATAACCGCATCCGCTTGCTGGCGTACCGCCTCGTCCAGCAATGCCTGGCTTGCAGTCACACCGGTCACGATTTTATGCACCGTCTCTTTGCCCTCAACCTGCAAACCATTCGGCGCATAATCGCTAATGGCGGCGCTGTTTAGTTTGTCGTTGATCAGTTGTTCCAGTTCGGTGTTTTTCATCATCGTCCTCGTAGTCATCATTTCTGCCTGCTCAATCAGCAACACAGCTTAGGTTAAAATAGCGTCCCCGCCTGCGTTCGTCGATAGCCATTTCACTGACACATAAAGAAACAATCACACCCGCTTTGAACGTGATTTGCTTACCACTACGCGATCTAATTCATGTATATTTATGCAATCAGACAGCATATTGCAAAAATAATCAGATCTGTATCAAAGTTACAACTTTAAGGAAACACACTCGCGCAGCACGTTCAGCCAGTCGCGAGGCATTTACTTCGAGAAAATAATGAATAAACAAGCATCTCAACCACGGGCGATATACTACGTTGTCGCGCTACAAATCTGGGAATACTTCAGTTTTTACGGTATGCGTGCGCTGCTGATCCTGTATCTCACTAACCAGCTTAAGTACGACGATAATCACGCATATGAACTGTTCAGCGCCTACTGCTCGCTGGTCTATGTCACCCCTATTCTCGGGGGATACCTGGCCGATAAAGTGCTCGGCAATCGAATGGCGGTGATGATCGGCGCATTTTTAATGGCGGTGGGACATCTGGTATTAGGTGCCAGTGAAATGGCTCCGGCGTTCCTCTATTTGTCGCTGGCGATAATTGTCTGCGGTTACGGTCTGTTTAAATCAAATATCAGTTGCCTGCTGGGCGAGTTATATCAACCTGAAGACCCGCGTCGCGACGGTGGATTCTCTCTGCTCTACGCCGCCGGTAACATCGGTTCGATTATTGCCCCTATTGCCTGTGGCTACGTGCAGGAAGAATACAGCTGGGCGATGGGCTTTGCGCTGGCTGCCATCGGCATGCTGGCAGGGCTGGTGATATTCTTATGTGGTAATCGCCATTTCGCCCACACCACCGGCGTCAACAAGGCCGTTCTGTGTGCTAAAACCTTTATTCTGCCAAACTGGGCCTGGCTGTTAGTTTTGTTGGTTGCCGCACCGCTGCTGATTACCGTGCTGTTCTGGAAAGAGTGGTCCGTTTATGCACTGATTGTTGCCACTGTTATTGGTCTGGCAGTTCTGGCGAAGATTTATCGCCAGGCACAGACGCAGAAACAGCGCAAAGAGCTGGGGCTTATCGTCACACTGACCTTCTTTAGCCTGTTGTTTTGGGCCTTTGCTCAACAGGGCGGCAGTTCGATCAGCCTGTATATCGACCGCTTCGTTAACCGCGATATTCTGGGGTATTCCGTCCCTACCGCGATGTTCCAGTCGGTTAACGCTTTTGCCGTTATGCTGTGCGGTATCGTACTGGCGTGGGTAGTCAAAGAAAGCGTAAGTGGCAATCGTACCGTACGTATCTGGGGTAAATTTGCCCTTGGCCTCGGCTTAATGAGCGCTGGATTCTGTATTCTAACCTTGAGCGCTCGCTGGTCCGCTGCTTACGGCCACTCTTCCATGCCGCTGATGGTACTTGGGTTGGCGGTCATGGGCTTTGCCGAACTGTTTATTGACCCGGTGGCAATGTCACAAATTACGCGTATTGAGATCCCTGGTGTTACCGGCGTATTAACCGGCATTTATATGCTGCTTTCCGGTGCCATCGCCAACTACCTGGCTGGTGTTATCGCCGATCAGACCTCGCAAGGTTCGTTTGATGCTGCGGGCGCTATCAACTACTCCATCAATGCATACATTGATGTCTTTAGTGAAATTACCTGGGGCGCGCTGGCCTGTGTGGTGCTGGTGCTGCTGATTTGGCTGTACCAGTCGCTTAAGTTCAGAAACCGTCCGCTGGTGGTAGAATCCTGAGTGTAGGGGCCCGATGATGTAATCTGATTCGGGCTTTTTTTCAGGAATTACGCATAGCTGGCAGTCAACTCCTCTTCAGAAAGACCTGTAACCAGAAGCACCATGTTGCGATCTATTCCCTGCTCCAACATAGTTTGCGCTATACGTAATGCGGCTTCTCGTTTGCCTCGCTGCAACCCTTCCTGTAATCCATCTAAGCGTAACCGCTCGGCAATCGTCATCAGCTTCTCCTTATGTTGGGGGATCCGTTGCGCCATCTCTTGTATAAATTCATTAAAGCGAGATTCATCGCCGGATTGCAGGATGTAATTAAACATCGCCTGTAGTTGCGTGTCATTAGCGCACCCTGTAAGTAACAGCGTGGCCAGTTGATCTACCAGCCCCATCAAATCCCGCTGACGGATATGTTTTTGCATTAATTCCAGCAGTGCCATTCGCCTGTGAGCCATGATTTCGTCATCGGGCACCACTGTGATATCCACCAATGGAAATGCGCTGGCATAAAGTTGCCGTGCCGTTACAGGATCGGTAAACGCATCAAGCCAGCACAGTGAGTACGGATACGGACTTCGACAGCCATGATAAAACAGCATGGGTATCACAATCGGCAGTTCTTTGTGCCCGGCATCCAAATGACGCTGCATCGCCGCTATTGCGTAACGCAGCAGACGAAAAGCCATATGCGGATCGGCTGAACTCTGGTGTTCTATAACCACGTATACATAACCTTCACCATCGTGCGTATGCACAGACCAGAGCACGTCGGAGTAGCGGGTACGTAAATCCGCTTCAATAAAGCTTTCTGACTCCAGCTTCAGCGTATTTAAATCGCAAAGCGTTTGCAGATCTGCGGGTAGATGAATTTCGAGGAAGTCCCGAGCTGTTTCTGGATGATGTAAAAACGTTTTAAATACCGCATCGTGCGGTGTAGATGTCGTTGGTGTTGTCATCAAATTCCGTCACCTGAATGAAGATGACGGCACTTTACTGCTGGCGGAAAACATCTTCATCAAGGCATTAGCAGCCTTGCGTACACGCTTCAGCGCTAAATGCCCCCACCACTGCAACATATTCATTCTACTGGAAGGTCTTACGCAGAAATCCGCTGCGCGCTTATCCCTTACGCGCCGCCTCATATGCCGCCAGCGTCGCCAGCCTTGCCTGTTTATGATCGACAATCTGACGAGGATAGTTAAGCGTCACCTGCGCTTTTTCAGCCCATGACCACGGTTCATGAATAGCTTTACCCGGCACATCGCGCAGTTCCGGCAGCCACTGGCGGATAAACTCACCGTCACGGTCGAATTTTTCGCCCTGCGTCGTGGGGTTAAAGATACGGAAATACGGTGCGGCGTCGGTTCCGGTTGAGGCTGCCCACTGCCAGCCGCCGTTATTGGCCGCCAGGTCGCCATCGATCAGTTGCGACATGAAATATTGTTCGCCTTTACGCCAGTCGATCAGCAGGTCTTTCACTAAAAAACTGGCGGTAATCATGCGTAAACGATTATGCATCCAGCCCATGGCGTTGAGCTGACGCATGGCCGCATCCACAATGGGGTAGCCTGTATTCCCTGTTTTCCAGGCCTGGAAATGCGTCGGATTATTCTGCCATTGCACGCGTTCGGTCCAGCGAATAAAAGGTTGATACCGACATAGCGCCGGATGGTAAGTCATCAGATGACGATAAAATTCGCGCCAAATAAGCTCATTCAACCAAACGCTGCCTGCCCCATCCTCAAGCGCCTGCGGCTGCTCCACGAGCAGTCGATTCAGGCACTGGCGCGGTGATAGTCCTCCTGTCGCCAGGCTCGCGGATAATCGACTGGTTCCATCAATCGCCGGAAAGTCACGCAGTTGTTCATATTCTCCGGCGGCCTGCTGGCAAAAATGGCGTAACTGCGCGATGGCCAATTTTTCTTCTGCCGGAAATTGCTGCGTATCAAAATCCTGCTGCGGGTAGCTCAGCGCGATGGATGTTAATGGAGAGTCAAGAGCACCGCTTTCTCTCACCTTCGGCGCACTGACACATTCCGGGATCCCGTCTTTTATCCGCTTCAGCCAGGCATTTTTAAACGGCGTAAAGACTTTATACATCTCGTGATTACCGGTCATGACCGCCCCCGGAGGCAGGATCACGCTGTCGTCAAACCCTTCGCACACCACCTGAGGTAATGACTTTTCGACGGCAGTATCACGCTGGCGTTCGTTTATTTCATATTGATAGTTATAAAATATTCGACTGACGCCATGCTGTACGCAGACGTTTTTGACGGTTTCCACACTGGTCGCAAAATCAGCAACTTCATGAAACAGAAGCGGGATGCCCTTTTCTGCCAGCGCCGTTTGCAACGCGTTCAGCTGCGCATTAACCAATGCAGCCTGACGTGGGGCCATATCATGCGCCTTCCACTGTTCAGGCGTGGAGATATAGAGCGCGAGTACATGTGCAGAACGATCCCGACAAGCCGCCGCCAGCGCGAGATTGTCATGCAGACGTAAATCACGCCGAAACCAGACCAAATGCGTGGTCATAAAACTCCCTGATAAAAATTAATCATTGCCCTGTAAACGCCAAATCGCAGGCCAGAGTTCAAAATAACGTTGCCCGGACAACCAGGTGTTCGGGTGCTCAGCCATATAGTGTTTGAGGAGCATTAAGGGTGCAAGTAGCGGCTGCGCCTCGCGTCGATAGTTATCGATTATCGAGGTCAATTCCTGACGTTGACGCAGATCGAGCTGATTACGGAAATAGCCCTGTACGTGCATCAATACATTGGTATGGTTACGCCGGGTAGCAGGATTTAATAACAGATGGATCAATCGTAGGCGATACTCGGTAAAAAAAGCATCGAGATCTTGCCATTCATGGATTGCGGCAACGAAGGGGCCAAGCTCCCGATACTCTGGCTGGGAATGCGCCAGTAGTACCAGTTTGTAGCGGGTATGATAGTCAATTAATGCGCCCCGCGTTAATTTTCGCTGACGCAGGCGGTGCAATTCATGCAAAGCGTAAACACGTATTAATGTATTTTCGTCGAACTGAGGTGCCTCACTCGCTTCTGTGGTCAGACAGGTGCGGATACCAACAGGAATTCTCGTGCTCATCGCCACTCCTTATCCGTTACTCAGATAAGTGTAGACGTCGGCGTATAAAAAAACCGCCACATTGCTGTTGGCGGTTTTCTTGAACAATAACGACAACTTAATAGAAGTCGCAGGTGGCTTTTTCAGCCTGCTCCATCCACACCGGTTTATCACTGGTTTTGGACCAGACGCGGTGCAGATAGCTGTAAAAACGGGCGCGGTCTTTCCAGAACAACATGACCGGCAGCGCCAGCACGCCCGCCACAACGGCAAAGGTACGGCGCAAGAAAACAATGTGTGCTGGATATTCTTTATAAAAGTCCATAATCCTCTCCCATATATCTGTTCGGTGAATCGCACCGGAAAAATAAACTTGGTTAACTGATGAAAATAATACCGCCTTGTGTGTAATTTTGCTACTCATCCGACCACTTATTTTTATCTATTGATGCTCCGTTTAGCTAAAAACCGTAATTAAGTTACATAAAGGTTAAATTAATACTAATCATTAGTTAAATAATGGTCTTTGCCATTTTTATACTTTTTTTACACCCCTCCCACTGATTTTTGCGAAATCTTTGCAAGCAAAAATCTACGCTCTGGTTATCACATTTATGCCACTGGAGGTGCACCGTGAGTGCAGGCGTGATAACCGGCATTGTGCTGGTCTTTTTATTATTAGGTTATCTGGTGTATGCCCTGATTAATGCGGAGGCGTTCTGATGGCGGCCCAAGGATTTTTACTCATTGCCAGTTTCTTGCTGGTACTGTTTATCATCGCCAGACCGCTGGGTTTTGGCTTGGCTCGGCTGATCAATAATACGTCCCTGCCGGGTCTGGCTGGCGTGGAACATCTGCTCTGGCGCGGTCTGGGCATCTCGCAGCAGGAGATGAACTGGCGGCAGTATCTGTTGGCGATCCTCGTGCTCAATGTGCTGGGTTTGCTAGTCCTGTTTTCAATGCTGATGGCGCAAAACCTGCTGCCGCTAAATCCGCAACAGCTACCTGGGCTTTCGTGGGATTTAGCGCTCAACACAGCGGTGAGTTTTGTCACTAATACCAACTGGCAATCCTATGCTGGCGAAACCACCTTAAGCTACTTCAGCCAAATGGTCGGGCTGACCGTGCAGAACTTCCTGTCAGCGGCAACCGGGATTGCGGTGATTTTTGCCCTGGCCCGTGCCTTTACTCGCCAGAGCATGAACACGCTGGGCAATGCCTGGGTCGATCTGGTTCGCATTACATTGTGGATCCTGCTCCCCATTGCATTGCTCATTGCGTTGTTCTTCATTCAGCAAGGTGTGCTGCAAAACGTGTTGCCCTATCAGCCCATGACTACCCTTGAAGGGGTGAAACAGCTGCTGCCTATGGGGCCCGTCGCCTCACAGGAAGCGATTAAGATGCTTGGCACTAACGGGGGCGGTTTCTTTAACGCTAACTCATCACATCCGTTTGAAAACCCTACCGCGTTGACCAATCTGGTACAGATGCTGGCCATTTTCTTAATTCCTACCGCGCTGTGTTTTGCCTTTGGTGATGTGGTTGGCGATCGTCGCCAGGGGCGGACCCTGCTGTGGGCCATGTCGCTGATATTTGTAGTCTGCGTAGCCGTGGTGATGTGGGCCGAAGTTCAAGGCAACCCGCACCTGATGGCATTCGGTGCAGACAGTAATATCAACATGGAAGGCAAAGAAAGCCGCTTTGGCGTGCTGGCTACGAGTCTTTTTTCCGTCGTGACGACAGCGGCATCTTGCGGCGCTGTCGATGCGATGCATGACTCCTTCACCGCGCTGGGCGGGATGGTGCCGATGTGGCTAATGCAGATTGGCGAAGTGGTCTTCGGTGGTGTCGGTTCGGGCCTGTACGGCATGCTGCTGTTCGTGTTGTTGGCGGTGTTTATCGCGGGCCTGATGATTGGTCGCACGCCGGAATATCTGGGTAAGAAAATAGACGTGCGTGAAATGAAAATGACCGCGCTGGCGATTCTGGTCACCCCTGCGCTGGTCCTGCTCGGTACGGCGATAGCGATGATGAGCGATGCCGGACGCAGCGCCATGCTCAATCCTGGTCCACATGGCTTTAGTGAGGTGTTGTACGCCGTATCGTCTGCCGCGAACAACAACGGCAGCGCCTTCGCCGGATTAAGCGCCAACAGCCCGTTCTGGAACTGTCTGCTGGCCCTGTGCATGTTCTTCGGCCGTTTCGGCGTGATCATCCCCGTGATGGCAATTGCCGGATCGCTGGTCAGTAAAAAGATCCAGCCAGCAAGTCCAGGCACGCTGCCTACCCACGGTGCACTGTTTGTCGGGTTGTTAATCGGTACGGTGTTACTGGTTGGCGCCCTCACCTTTGTTCCTGCCCTGGCGCTTGGCCCGGTCGCAGAATACCTGTCATTACACTGAGTGATGCGGAGCACATGACTATGAGTCGTAAGCAACTGGCGCTGTTCGAACCCTCTCTGGTCGCACAGGCGCTGATGGACGCCGTGAAAAAATTAAGCCCACATACCCAGTGGCGCAATCCGGTGATGTTTATCGTCTGGCTGGGCAGTCTGCTGACAACCCTGTTAACGCTGGCAATGGCCACAGGCCATATGCAAGGCAATCCGTGGTTTACCGGCGCGATAAGTCTGTGGCTGTGGGTCACCGTTCTGTTCGCCAACTTTGCCGAAGCGCTGGCGGAAGGACGCAGTAAGGCTCAGGCTAACAGTCTGAAAGGAGTGAAAAAAACCGCTTTTGCTCGCAAACTCCGCGAACCGAAATACGGTGCCGCCATGGATCACGTGCCGGCGGAGGATTTACGCAAAGGAGATATCGTGTTAGTAGAAGCGGGCGATATTATCCCGTGTGACGGCGAGGTCATCGAAGGTGGCGCATCGGTAGATGAAAGCGCCATTACCGGTGAATCCGCGCCGGTCATTCGTGAATCCGGTGGTGATTTCGCCTCCGTCACCGGCGGGACCCGCATCCTCTCCGACTGGCTGGTGATCGAATGTAGCGTGAACCCTGGTGAAACGTTCCTCGACCGGATGATCGCCATGGTTGAAGGCGCGCAGCGGCGTAAAACGCCGAATGAAATCGCCCTGACGATCCTGTTGATAGCCCTGACCATCGTTTTTCTGCTGGCGACCGCCACGCTGTGGCCATTTTCCGCCTGGGGTGGTAGCGCGGTTAGCGTCACGGTACTGGTTGCCCTGCTGGTGTGTCTGATCCCCACCACCATCGGTGGGTTGCTCTCTGCAATTGGCGTCGCCGGGATGAGCCGCATGCTGGGCGCGAACGTCATCGCCACCAGCGGACGTGCAGTAGAAGCTGCGGGTGACGTGGACGTACTGCTGCTGGACAAAACCGGCACCATTACGCTGGGTAACCGCCAGGCTTCAGATTTCCTGCCCGCCCAGGGCGTGGACGAAAAAACGCTGGCCGACGCCGCGCAGCTTTCATCTCTGGCCGATGAAACCCCTGAAGGCCGCAGTATCGTGATTCTGGCAAAACAGCGCTTTAATCTGCGTATTCGCGACGTGCAATCGCTACACGCCACCTTTGTACCGTTTACCGCCCAAAGTCGGATGAGCGGGATCAACATCGACAACCGCATGATCCGCAAAGGGTCGGTCGATGCTATTCGTCGTCACGTCGAAGCCAACGGCGGCCACTTCCCTGCCGACGTGGAGCAGAAGGTCGAAAACGTCGCACGCCTAGGCGCTACACCGCTGGTGGTTGCCGAAGGCTCCCACGTACTGGGCGTGATTGCCCTGAAAGATATCGTAAAAGGCGGAATCAAAGAACGTTTTGCCCAACTACGCAAAATGGGCATCAAAACGGTGATGATCACCGGCGATAACCGTTTAACCGCCGCCGCGATTGCGGCAGAAGCCGGGGTAGATGACTTCTTAGCTGAAGCCACGCCGGAAGCCAAGCTGGCGCTGATTCGTCAGTATCAGGCGGAAGGTCGTCTGGTGGCGATGACCGGCGACGGAACCAATGACGCCCCGGCGCTGGCGCAAGCCGACGTGGCGGTCGCCATGAACTCCGGGACCCAGGCAGCGAAGGAAGCGGGCAACATGGTGGATCTCGACTCTAACCCCACCAAGCTGATTGAAGTGGTGCACATTGGTAAACAGATGCTGATGACGCGTGGTTCGCTGACCACCTTCAGTATCGCCAACGATGTGGCGAAGTATTTCGCCATTATCCCGGCCGCGTTTGCCGCCACCTACCCGCAGCTCAATGCGCTTAACGTGATGGGGCTGCATTCGCCGGACTCGGCGATCCTCAGCGCGGTTATCTTTAATGCGCTGGTTATCGTCTTTCTGATCCCGCTGGCGCTTAAAGGCGTGAGCTACAAACCGTTATCCGCATCCGCAATGCTGCGCCGTAATTTGTGGATCTATGGTCTGGGTGGTCTGGTTGTGCCGTTTATCGGTATCAAAGCAATTGATTTACTGCTGACCCTGCTGGGTCTGGTGTGAGGTTTCAGATGAGTGGATTACGTCCTGCATTATCAACATTGATTTTCCTGATGCTTATCACCGGCGGGGCTTACCCGTTGTTGACCACCGCGTTGGGGCAGTGGTGGTTTCCCCACCAGGCTAACGGCTCGCTTCTGCGTGAAGGTCAGGTCGTTCGCGGCTCTGCGCTCATTGGGCAACATTTTACCGCGGCCGGTTATTTTCAGGGACGCCCGTCTGCTACAGCAGAAATGCCCTATAATCCAATGGCTTCAGGCGGCAGCAATCTGGCAGCCAGCAACCCGGAACTGGATAAACAGCTGCAAAGCCGGATAGCCGCGCTGCGTGCCGCCAACCCGCAGGCAAATCCTGCCGTTCCGGTAGAGCTGGTAACGGCTTCTGCCAGCGGACTGGACAACAACCTGACACCCGCCGCGGTGGCCTGGCAAATCCCCCGCGTGGCGCAGGCTCGCAACCTCAGCGTTGAAGAAGTCACGCGCCTGGTTGCACAATACACGCAAAAGCCGTTGGTCAGTTTTATCGGCCAGCCGGTGGTGAACCTGGTAGAACTTAATTTAGCGCTGGATAAGCACTGAGAAAAAGGACATGCATAACGAACCCTTACGCCCCGACCCCGATCGCCTGCTGGAGCAGACCGCTGCCCCGCACCGCGGAAAACTGAAAATTTTCTTCGGCGCGTGTGCAGGCGTCGGTAAAACCTGGGCCATGCTGGCAGAGGCCCAGCGGCTGCGGGCGCAGGGGTTAGATGTGCTGATTGGCGTGGTGGAAACCCACGGACGCAAAGAGACCGCCGCGCTGCTGGACGGTCTCAGCATCCTGCCGCTAAAGCGACAGGCGCGCCATGGTCGTCATATCAGCGAGTTCGATCTCGACGCGGCGCTGGCCCGCCGTCCGGCGCTCATTTTGATGGATGAACTGGCGCACAGTAATGCGCCTGGCTCACGCCACCCTAAGCGTTGGCAAGATATTGAAGAACTGCTCGAAGCCGGTATTGACGTTTTTACTACCGTCAACGTGCAGCATCTGGAAAGCCTCAATGATGTGGTCAGCGGCGTCACAGGCATTCAGGTTCGCGAAACCGTCCCCGATCCTTTTTTCGATGCCGCCGACGATGTGGTGCTGGTCGATCTTCCCCCCGACGATTTGCGCCAACGCCTGAACGAAGGCAAGGTCTATATCGCCGGTCAGGCGGAAAGAGCCATCGAGCATTTCTTTCGCAAAGGGAACTTGATCGCGCTACGTGAGCTGGCCCTGCGCCGCACGGCCGATCGGGTTGACGATCAGATGCGTGCCTGGCGAGGGCGTCCGGGGGAAGAAAAAGTCTGGCATACCCGTGACGCCATTTTACTGTGCATTGGACACAATACCGGCAGCGAAAAGCTGGTGCGTGCTGCCGCGCGTCTGGCAGCGCGCCTCGGCAGCGTCTGGCATGCAGTGTATGTCGAAACGCCAGCGCTGCACCGACTGCCCGAAAAACAGCGCCGGGCAATCCTAAGCGCTCTGCGGTTAGCCCAGGAGCTGGGTGCAGAAACCGCCACCCTTTCCGATCCCGCTGAAGACAAGGCTGTAATCCGCTACGCCCGTGAGCATAATCTGGGAAAAATTGTCCTAGGACGTCCGACTACGCGACGCTGGTGGCGCAGTGATTCTTTTGCTGACAAACTGGCCCATCGCGCACCGGATCTCGACCTGATGATTGTTGCGCTCGATGAGCCACCTTCGCGCCCTGTGCTACCAACTGCAGATAACCGCACCTTTAAGGATAAATGGCGGGTACAAATTCAGGGTTGTGTGGTTGCCGTCGCGCTGTGCGCCATCATTACGTTGATTGCCATGCAGTGGTTGATGGCCTTTGACGCCGCCAACCTGGTGATGATCTATTTATTGGGCGTGGTGGTTATCGCCCTCTTTTATGGACGCTGGCCGTCGGTGCTGGCAACTTTTATTAACGTCGCCAGCTTCGATCTCTTCTTTATTGCTCCGCGTGGCACGCTGGCCGTTTCCGATGTCCAGTACCTGCTCACCTTCACCGTGATGCTAACGGTAGGACTGGTAATCGGTAATCTTACCGCCGGAGTGCGTTATCAGGCGCGGGTAGCCCGTTATCGTGAACAACGTACGCGCCATTTGTATGAGATGTCGAAAGCGCTGGCCGTCGGACGGAGTCAGAAAGATATCGCCGCCACCAGCGAACAGTTTATTGCCTCAACGTTCCAGGCCCGCAGCCAGGTTTTACTGCCCGGTGAGAACGGTAAGCTGGCCCCTCTCACCCATCAACAGGGCATGACGCCGTGGGATGATGCCATTGCCCAATGGAGCTTTGATAAAGGGCAACCGGCTGGCGCAGGTACTGACACGTTGCCAGGTGTGCCGTATCAAATATTACCGTTAAAAAGTGCCGACAAAACGCATGGGCTGCTGGTTGTGGAACCGGGAAATTTACGCCAGCTGATGATCCCCGAACAGCAACGCCTGCTGGAAACTTTCACTTTACTGGTCGCCAGTGCGCTGGAGCGTCTGACGCTAACCGCCAGCGAAGAGCAGGCCCGGTTTGCCAGCGAGCGTGAAAGCATTCGCAACGCGCTGCTCGCCGCCCTTTCCCACGATTTACGTACACCGCTAACGGTGCTGTTCGGTCAGGCAGAGATTTTAACGCTGGATCTGGCCAGCGAAGGATCGCCGCATGCGCGCCAGGCCAGCGAGATTCGCCAGCACGTCCTGAATACGACCCGACTGGTTAATAACCTGCTGGATATGGCGCGAATTCAGTCTGGCGGCTTTAATCTTAAGAAGGAGTGGTTAACACTGGAAGAGGTGGTCGGCAGCGCCCTGCAGATGCTGGAGCCAGGACTCTCTGCTCCTATTAATTTGTCGCTACCAGCACCGTTAACGCTGATCCACGTCGATGGCCCACTCTTTGAACGGGTGCTGATTAATCTGCTGGAAAACGCCGTTAAATACGCAGGTCCAGCGGCGCAAATCGGTATTGATGCCAGCGTCGATGGCGAACACCTGCAACTAGACGTCTGGGATAATGGCCCCGGCATTCCATCGGGTATGGAGCAGCGAGTTTTTGACAAGTTTTCCCGGGGAAACAAAGAGTCATCGGTACCAGGCGTTGGGCTGGGGCTGGCAATCTGTCAGGCCATTGTGGACGTGCACGGCGGTACGATTTCCGTCCACAATCGCGCACAGGGAGGAGCATGTTTCCGTGTTACACTGCCCCAGGAAATCCCCCCTGAACTTGAAGATTTTCATGAGGATATGTGACGAACGTACTGATTGTTGAAGATGAACAGGCTATCCGTCGCTTTCTGCGCACCGCGCTGGAAGCCGATGGTCTGCGTGTATATGAAGCGGAAACGCTGCAACGTGGTCTGCTGGAAGCCGCCACGCGAAAACCCGATCTCATCATTCTCGATCTCGGTCTGCCGGACGGTGACGGCATTGATTTTATTCGTGACCTGCGACAATGGAGCGCGATACCGGTAATTGTGCTCTCAGCCCGCAGCGAAGAAAGCGATAAAATCGCTGCCCTGGATGCCGGTGCCGATGACTATCTCAGTAAACCCTTTGGTATTGGCGAGCTACAGGCGCGATTACGCGTGGCATTGCGCCGCCACGCCAGCGGCGCGTCTCCCGAGCCGGTGGTGCATTTTTCCAACGTAAAAGTAGATATCGCCGCCCGGCTCGTACATCGTGGTGATGAAGAGATTCATCTGACGCCGATTGAATTTCGCCTGTTAGCGGTACTGCTGAATAATGCCGGAAAGGTACTAACGCAACGCCAGCTGTTAAATCAGGTTTGGGGACCGAATGCCGTCGAACACAGTCACTATCTGCGAATTTACATGGGACACCTGCGCCAGAAGCTGGAACAGGACCCGGCGCGTCCGCGTCATTTTCTGACCGAAACCGGGATTGGTTATCGGTTTATGCCGTGAATCTAAGCCGAATAAAAAAAGCCGGATCAGCGCAAAGCTATCCGGCTTTTTAATTCATGCCAGATAGCGACGCTAGCGTCTTATCCGGCCTACGGTTTACGCGTTCTTCAGCACTTCGCTGACGATCTCAACCGCTTCTTTTTCGATCTGCTTGCGGTGTTCTTCACCGAGGAAGCTCTCGCAGTAGATTTTATAAGCGTCTTCGGTGCCGGACGGACGAGCGGCAAACCAGCCGTTGTCAGTCATCACTTTCAGACCGCCGATAGAAGCACCGTTGCCCGGTGCCGCCGTCAGACGAGCGGTGATCGGGTCGCCCGCCAGCGTGCTGGCACTCACCATTTCCGGAGACAGCTTAGACAGCGCCGCTTTCTGTGCGGAGGTCGCACTTGCCTGCAGGCGGTTGTAGCTCGGCGCACCAAAGCGGGCAGCCAGTTCGTTGTAGTGCTCCTGCGGATTCTTACCGGTCACTGCGGTAATTTCTGCCGCCAACAGGCACATGATGATGCCGTCTTTGTCGGTCGACCACGGTGTACCGTCGAAACGCAGGAAAGATGCCCCCGCACTCTCTTCACCACCAAAGCCAAAGCTGCCGTCGAACAGACCGTCAACAAACCATTTAAAGCCAACCGGCACTTCGACCAGTTTACGCCCTAAATCATTCACCACGCGGTCAATCATTGCCGAGGACACCAGCGTCTTACCAACGGCAACATCTTTGCCCCACTGCGGACGATGCTGGAACAGGTAGTTGATCGCCACCGCCAGATAGTGGTTCGGATTCATCAGCCCTGCCGGGGTGACGATACCGTGACGGTCGTAGTCTGGGTCGTTGGCAAAGGCCAGATCGAACTTGTCGCGCAGCGCCAGCAGGCCCGCCATCGCGCACTCGGAGGAGCAGTCCATGCGGATTGCGCCATCTTTGTCGAGATGCATGAAACGGAAAGTCTGATCAACGTGATCGTTAACGATAGTCAGGTTCAGGTTGTAGTGCTTAGCAATACGCTTCCAGTATTCGATACCGGAACCGCCCAGCGGATCGACACCCAGTGTCAGACCCGCTTTTTGGATCGCTGCCATGTCGACGATGTCAGCCAGTCCTTCAACAAACGGCTGAACCAGATCCTGCTCTGTTACATGACCAGATGCCAGCGCAGCATCCAGCGACATGCGCTTCACGCCTTGCAGACCGTCAGCCAGCAGCGCGTTGGCTCTGTCTTCCACCACTTTGGTGACGTTGGTATCTGCCGGACCACCGTTTGGCGGGTTATATTTAATGCCGCCATCTTCCGGCGGGTTGTGGGACGGCGTGATCACAATGCCGTCAGCCAGCGGGCCGCCTTTTTTGTTGTGGACCAGGATAGCATTCGACACAGCAGGGGTTGGCGTAAAGCCGTTATTTTCCTGCACGATGACGTCAACGCCGTTCGCCGCCAGCACTTCCAGTACAGAGATAAAAGCCGGTTCAGACAGCGCGTGGGTATCCTTGCCCACATAGCACGGGCCAGTAATCCCGTTTTTCGCACGTTCTTCAGCAATCGCCTGAGCGATAGCCAGAATATGCGGCTCGTTAAAACTATGACGACCTGCACTGCCACGATGTCCGGACGTACCGAACTTAACGGCGTGCTCAGCGTTCCCTGCTGTTGGTTTCAGTACATAGTACTGTGCCGTCAGTTGGGCGACGTTAATCAAATCACTCTGTTGCGCAGGTTGACCTGCACGGTTGTGGATTGCCATTGCCTGGTCCTTCTAATGCAAGGATTAAATTGTTCCGCAAACCTTTTCAATCAATTCCGCAGGGAATTGCATTGACTGCATGATGTGTTCAACCATGCTGCATTTACGGCCGGTATTGGTGTTGGTGATCACCCAGTACGGCGTGCCTGGCACGTGTTTCGGTTTGGTTTGATTACCATTTTTCAGCAGCGTCTGTTCATCCGCTGCAAAATAAACGCGCGTACGGCCATGCAACGATTCCGTTGCTTCGGCGAACGCGTTTTGATCCAGTGAATAGAGTGTAGACAGCACCAGCATAAAGCGATTTACTGCTTTCTTCTGTTCCGCGTATTCGTCGGACAGCAGCAGTTCACGCATCGCGCGCACTTTATCTTTTACGGGGTTAACCGGCTTAGCTTCCACGACAGGTTGCACAGCGCGGACTTCTTTGACTACCGGAGTGACAGGCTGTGATGCGGCGGAAAATTTCAACATACGCCGTAAAATGTCGGATGCGCTCTCGCCAATATGCTTGGTGTGGCTGGCAATATAGCTATAGAGTTCATCATCAACTTCAATCGTTTTCATCTTAATCCAGTGCAGTGTTTAGCTGAATACAAGTTGTCGGGGTAAACACACGTAGTGTAAAGGCAAATCCCAACAGCGGATAGCGTCAAGCCTGGTGGCCAGCAAAACTCAGAGTAACCGTAGTTGTTGCAGCCATGTGGCAGAATGGTCAACATGATACCCTAACCCGTGAGTGTGAAAAAAAGAACTTTGCCATGAAATTGAATATCCGAGCGCAATCTGCGCAAAACCTGCACAATAATTCTCCCATCGTCCTGGTTCACGGCCTGTTTGGCAGTCTTGATAACCTGGGGATCCTGGCGCGCGATCTGGTGGTCGATCACGATATCATCCAGGTTGATATGCGAAATCATGGCCTCTCCCCTCGCTCCCCTGAGATGAATTATCCGGCCATGGCGCAAGATTTGCTGGATACGCTGGACGCTCAGCAAATAGAAAAGGCGACCTTTATTGGTCACTCGATGGGGGGGAAAGCCGTCATGGCGTTAACCGCACTGGCTCCTGATCGTATCGATCGACTGGTGGCCATTGATATTGCTCCGGTCGACTATCATGTTCGCCGTCACGATGCGATCTTTACCGCTATTAATGCCGTAACCGATGCCCAGGCCACTTCGCGTCAGCAGGCGGCCAGCGTCATGCGTCAACATCTGCATGAGGAAGGCGTAATCCAGTTTCTGCTGAAATCGTTCGTCGACGGCGAATGGCGTTTTAACGTTCCCGTGCTGTGGGATCAGTATCCTCATATCGTCGGTTGGGAAACCATTCCTGCGTGGGAGCACCCGGCGCTGTTTATCCCTGGCGGCAACTCACCGTATGTTACCGAAGCGTATCGCGAACAACTGCTGGCGCAATTCCCACAGGCTCGGGCGCATGTTATTGCAGGAGCCGGTCATTGGGTGCATGCGGAAAAACCGGAGGCGGTGCTGCGCGCCATCCGTCGTTATCTGAACGAACAGGCTAACTGATTAAAAACTCAGCGTCTGCGCGCGATTACGCGCGTGGGCGTTGGCGTGTCACCCCTGCTGATGTATTATGGCGCGCTATCCATCCGGGCAGACGCCTGGCTGATTGTTTCCCCGAAGTCACCAAGATCATGGCCAAAGAACAAACGGACCGTACGACATTAGATCTGTTCGCGCAGGAGCGTCGCCCGGGACGACCCAAAACTAATCCGCTCTCGCGTGATGAACAGTTACGTATTAATAAACGTAATCAGCTTAAGCGTGACAAAGTTCGCGGGCTTAAGCGTGTCGAACTGAAACTGAACGCTGATGCCGTTGACGCTCTGAACGAGCTGGCCGAGGCGCGCAACATGAGTCGCAGTGAACTCATCGAAGAGATGCTGATGACCCAACTCAGCACATTGCGCGGTCAGGCATAGTCTGAATTTCTGCTCTAAATCATAAATCGTGTAGCACAGAGTGCAGTCCTGCGTGTTTGCTGTTTCCGCATGCCTGACTGTTCTGCTATGATTGCCCTTATCCGTGGGCAATGCGCCACCACCATTTCAATAAGTTTCAAGAGGTTATTTAACTCATGGCAATCACTGGCATCTTTTTCGGCAGCGACACCGGTAATACCGAAAACATCGCAAAAATGATTCAAAAACAGCTTGGTAAAGACGTTGCCGATGTTCATGACATTGCAAAAAGCAGCAAAGAAGACCTCGAAGGTTATGACATTCTGCTGCTAGGCATCCCAACCTGGTACTACGGTGAAGCGCAGTGTGACTGGGACGACTTCTTCCCTACCCTCGAAGACATTGATTTTAATGGCAAACTGGTTGCATTGTTCGGCTGCGGCGACCAGGAAGATTACGCAGAATATTTCTGCGATGCGTTAGGGACCATTCGCGACATCATCGAACCGCGCGGCGCAACCATCGTTGGTCACTGGCCGACGGCGGGTTATCACTTTGAAGCGTCTAAAGGCCTGGCTGACGACGACCACTTTGTCGGTCTGGCTATCGATGAAGATCGCCAGCCAGAACTGACAGCAGAACGCGTAGAAAAATGGGTTAAGCAGATCTCTGAAGAGCTGCACCTCGACGAAATCATTAATGCCTGATTTCGTGCGGCGTAGATTTCCATCTGCGCCGCATCAATAGATAAAACCAATCAAAATAATTGCTACAAATTTGTAACTTTTTCGTCTGACCCTGTACAATGGCTGGATGCCAATCGGGTGTTGCACAGTGTGTTTGTCGGCGATACCACGTTTTGATTAACAATATATGCCAGAGACTTGCAGTTTTCATTTAGCCATGGCAGTTCTATAATGATACGCATTATCTCAAGTGCAATTTCTGTCACTTCTGTTAATGAAGTGAATCGTTTAGCTACAGGACAGATTCCGCATGACTGACAACAATACCGCATTAAAGAAGGCTGGCCTGAAAGTAACGCTTCCTCGTTTAAAAATTCTGGAAGTTCTTCAGGAACCGGATAACCATCACGTCAGTGCGGAAGA
This sequence comes from Citrobacter sp. Cpo032, assembly GCF_030332975.1. Classification (NCBI taxonomy): domain Bacteria; kingdom Pseudomonadati; phylum Pseudomonadota; class Gammaproteobacteria; order Enterobacterales; family Enterobacteriaceae; genus Citrobacter; species Citrobacter sp. Cpo032. Next base: position 387,426 of record NZ_JAOWGU010000034.1, on the reverse strand, counting down.
TTTATACAAACGCCTGATCGATATGGGTGAAGAAATTGGTCTGGCGACCGTGTATCGTGTGCTGAACCAGTTTGATGATGCCGGTATCGTGACCCGCCATAATTTTGAAGGTGGTAAATCCGTCTTCGAGCTGACTCAACAGCATCATCACGATCACCTCATCTGTCTCGACTGCGGTAAAGTAGTCGAGTTCAGCGATGATTCCATCGAAGCGCGCCAGCGTGAGATCGCGGCTAAACATGGTATTCGTTTAACCAACCATAGTCTCTATCTCTACGGCCACTGCGCTGAAGGCGATTGCCGCGAAGATGAGCATGCCCACGACGGCAAATAATGTAATGCTTTTTGAAAAGCCAACCTTCCGGTTGGCTTTTTTTATGGGCATTACCTGCCCTTTTCCCCTTCCCTCCGCTCCTGTGTTGCTTTAATGTAAAAATCAATTGCCCCTTCCGGAGAGTCGAAATGGAACTTCGCCAGCTACGCTATTTTGTGCGCATTGTAGAAACCGGCAGCATGGGTAGCGCGGCACTCGATCTCAATATCGGGGTTTCGGCACTCAGCCAGCAAATGTCGCGTCTGGAAAGCGAACTCGCTATTCGCCTGCTGCAGCGCACCTCGCGCGGTGTGACGCCCACCAGCGCCGGGCTGGCTTTTTACTCCCAGGCGCAGCTGGCGCTTCGTCACGCAGACGACGCGATCCTCGCCGCACGCGAGTCCCGGCTTTCCGGGCACGTCAGCGTCGGCATGGCTCCCAGTACCGCTTCCGTTCTCGGAATGCCGTTTATCAACGCCATGCGGGAAAGCTACAGTGATGTCCGTCTGCATGTGGTGGAAAGCCTCTCTGGCAATCTGGAGCGGATGATTAATACCCGCCAGATTGATCTGGCTGTCGTGTTTCAGAAAGAAAAGATCCTGCGCTGGAGCGCCATACCGATTCTCGAAGAGCGGCTGTTTTTGATTGGGACTCATGCCTTACTGGCTGATATTGCCGATGACAATATTGCTCCAGCCCAGCTGGCAAGTATCCCATTGATAATGCCAAGCCCGGGCCACGGTCTGCGCGGCAGGCTGGAAGCGATTTGTCAGGAACACGCTCTGAACATTGAGATCGCCACGGAAATTGATGGTCTGGCGCTACTCATGCGCGCCGTGCGCAGTGGCATTGGTGCCACTCTCCAGCCCGGCGCGGCAATTTCCCATCTCGATAAAGAGACGCTAAGAGTGATCGGCGTCCACAATCCAATACTTAGCCGCCCCAACTTTCTGGTGAGTCTCTCAGACGATGAACTCACCCCGGCAGGCCTCGCGGCCCGCGTGGTGCTGACGAAAGTGATGCATCAACTGGTGGAAGCAGGAAGCTGGCCTGGCGCCATCCTTTACAATAACTAAAGTACCGTTTAGCACCACGTCATAGCGCCCGCACAAGCCGTGCGTATACATTTCAATTACAAATTTAACAAATGGTTAAATGGTAATGGAGTATACGATGGTTGATGTTCTGGTGATTGGTGGTGGCAATGCCGCGTTATGCGCTGCCTTGTCTGCCCGCGAGCAAGGAGCTTCGGTACTCCTGCTCGAAGCGGCTCCCCGTGAATGGCGCGGAGGAAACTCCCAACACACACGTAATTTACGTTGTATGCATGACGCGCCGCAGGATGTGCTGGTGGAAAGCTATCCGGAAGAGGAGTTCTGGCAGGATCTGTGGCGCGTCACGGAAGGGAATACCAACGAAGCGCTGGCGCGTCTGGTGATCCGTACCTCTTCACAATGCCGTGACTGGATGCGTCAGCACGGCGTTAACTTTCAACCTCCTCTCTCCGGCGCTTTGCACGTGGCGCGAACCAACGCCTTTTTTATGGGCGGTGGAAAGGCCCTGGTGAATGCCTATTATCGCAGCGCAGAAAAGCTGGGCGTTCAAATTCGCTATAACACCCCCGTTCAGGCGCTTGAACTGCGTAATGGCGAGTTCGTGGCGGCGTTGGCAGGCGAAGAGCGCATCACCGCTAAGTCCTGCGTGCTTGCCGCTGGCGGATTCGAATCTAACCGGGAGTGGTTGCGCGAAGCCTGGGGGGAAAATGCCCGCGGCGAGTGGCCTGCGGATAACTTTCTGATTCGCGGCACGCGTTTTAATCAGGGCGTACTGCTCAAATTTATGATGGATGCTGGCGCAGACATTATCGGCGATCCCTCCCAGTCACACTGTGTGGCTATTGATGCCAGAGCACCATTATATGATGGCGGAATTTGCACCCGCGTGGACTGCGTCTCGCTGGGCATAATGGTAAACCGTGACGCAGATCGTTTTTATGATGAAGGCGAAGATTTCTGGCCCAAACGCTACGCCATCTGGGGACGTCTGGTCGCTCAACAGCCAGGACAGATTGGCTACTCCATCATCGACAGTAAAGCTATCGGACACTTCATGCCTCCGGTCTTTCCTGGCGCGCAGGCCAATACGTTGGCAGAACTGGCCTTTCAGTTAGGACTGGATGCCGAACGCTTTACCCACACCGTGACAGAGTACAACAACGCCTGCCAGCCAGGTCAGTTCGACCATACCGTTCTGGATAACTGCGCCACTAAAGATTTGCTACCCGCGAAAACGCATTGGGCGCGACCGCTGGATCAACCGCCTTACTACGGCTATGCCCTGCGGCCAGGGATCACCTTCACTTATCTTGGGTTAAAAGTGAACGAACGCGCCGCTGTGCAATTTGCCGGGCTTCCAAGCCGCAACCTGTTCGTCGCCGGAGAGATGATGGCGGGCAACGTGCTGGGCAAGGGTTACACCGCAGGCGTGGGGATGTCGATCGGCACCACCTTTGGCCGCATTGCCGGAAAAGAAGCCGCGCTGGCCGCACGTAAGGAGACACGTCATGAAGCAGCTTGAGAAACTGATCATCGAAGCACAAATTATCACCGAACCGGAAGCGGAAGTTGAACGTGTAATGCAGGTGTGCAATGCCTGTCGCTATTGTGAAGGCTTTTGCGCCGTGTTCCCGGCCATGACGCAGCGTCTGGAATTCGGTAAAGCGGATATCAATTATCTGGCAAACTTGTGCCATAACTGCGGCGCTTGCCTGCACGCGTGTCAGTATGCCCCGCCTCATGAATTTGCCATCAACGTGCCGAAAGCGATGGCGGAAGTCCGGCTCGAAACCTATCAGCATTACGCGCAACCCGCCGCCTTTGGCACGCTTTATCGTCGCGCAGGCGTAACCGTGACGCTGGCGCTGGTTTTCGGTCTGATCCTGTTTTTACTCCTCGCTATAGGTTTGAAAGGTTCATTATTCCATCCTCCACTGGCCGGGGATTTCTATCAAATTTTCCCGCATAACCTGCTGGCCTGGATGTTTGGTTCGGTGTTTATTCTGGCGATCGGTTTGCTGATGGCGGGCGTGATCCGCTTCTGGCGCGAGATCTCTCCGGGTATGCCGCGTTCCGCCGAGATTGCTGAAGCCTCACACGATGCGCTGACGCTGAAATATCTCGATGGTGGCCACGGCAAAGGTTGTAACGAAGCGGATGATGCCTTCACCCTGATGCGCCGCCGTTTCCACCACTTTACCTTCTACGGTTTTATGCTCTGCTTTGCCGCCACCGTGGTGGCAACAGGCTATCACTACTTTGCAGGCATAGAAGCGCCCTACCCGTTCTTCAGCGTTCCGGTCATGCTGGGTACATTGGGCGGCATTGGTCTGGTTATCGGCCCGGCTGGCCTGCTATGGCTGAATCTTAAGCGCTCACCGCTACATGGCGACGCACGGCAAAAACCGATGGATCGCGGTTTTATTTTGCTGCTGCTGCTGACCAGTCTGACTGGTCTGGCGCTGCTGGCGGGAAGGGACACTTCATGGATGGCTATTTTACTGGCCATTCATCTCGGTGTGGTCATGGCGCTTTTTCTGACCATTCCTTACGGAAAATTTGCCCACGGATTTTACCGCTGCGCAGCCTTACTCAAGTGGGCGATTGAGAAACGGCGCGGCAAACAGGCGGGAGTCTCAGGCGACTAACCCGCAAACTCTTACCTCTATAAATATTATGATAAGACAGTGGAGCAAACCCAATGACACAACAACCATCGCGCACCGGAACTTTCGGCGCAATACTGCGGGTAACCAGCGGTAATTTTCTCGAACAGTTCGACTTTTTTCTGTTCGGGTTTTACGCCACCTATATTGCAAAGACGTTCTTCCCCGCTGAGAGTGAGTTTGCCGGGCTCATGTTGACCTTTGCGGTTTTCGGTTCGGGTTTTTTAATGCGGCCCGTTGGCGCAATCGTGCTGGGTGCTTATATCGACAGAATTGGTCGCCGCAAAGGACTGATGGTGACGCTGGCGATCATGGGCTGCGGGACCCTGCTGATTGCCCTGGTTCCCGGTTATCAAAGTATTGGCCTGCTGGCTCCTGTGCTGGTATTAGTCGGTCGATTATTGCAGGGATTCTCTGCGGGCGTGGAACTGGGAGGCGTTTCGGTTTATCTTTCTGAAATCGCCACGCCTGGCAATAAAGGTTTCTACACCAGCTGGCAGTCCGCCAGCCAACAGGTTGCCATTGTGGTGGCAGCGCTGATTGGCTACGGCCTGAATGCCACGCTGGGGCACGATGAAATCTCTGAATGGGGCTGGCGCATTCCGTTCTTTATTGGTTGTATGATTATTCCGTTGATCTTCGTCCTGCGCCGCTCGCTTCAGGAAACGGACGCATTTTTACAACGTACGCACCGTCCCGACACCAGGGAGATTTTCACCACTATCCTCAAAAACTGGCGTCTTATCTCAGCAGGTACGCTGCTGGTAGCGATGACCACAACGACGTTTTACTTCATAACCGTCTATACCCCGACCTACGGCAGGGCTGTACTCCACCTGAGCGCGCGCGATAGCCTGATAGTCACCATGCTGGTCGGTATTTCTAACTTTATCTGGCTGCCGATTGGCGGGGCGATTTCTGACCGAATTGGTCGTCGTCCGGTATTGATGGGGATTACCGTACTCGCACTACTCACCACCTGGCCGGTAATGCACTGGCTCACCGCCGCACCAGATTTTACGCGTATGACGCTGGTCCTGCTTTGGTTCTCGTTCTTTTTTGGCATGTACAACGGGGCAATGGTCGCCGCACTCACCGAGGTGATGCCTGTCTATGTCCGTACGGTGGGTTTTTCACTGGCCTTCAGTCTGGCTACGGCGATTTTTGGCGGTCTGACACCCGTCATATCCACGGCGCTGGTCCAGCTAACCGGAGATAAAAGCTCGCCGGGATGGTGGCTGATGTGCGCGGCACTTTGCGGACTCGCCGCCACGGCAATGCTGTTTGTCCGCCTGAGTCGTCATTATCAACCGGCCGAACAGAAACTCTGACATGCAAACGGGCGGAGAATTCTCCGCCCGTTGTATTTTCATTTTTCGATTTACTGTGCAGTATTCTTACTGCGTATTTCCTGCCAGACCTTGTCACAATCAGCATTAACGGACTGACCGTTACCCGTGTGCGTGGCCTGGATACACTGCTGATAATCCAGCACGCGTACGCTTTCTTCATTGGCAAACTGTTGGTGCTGTTTTTCTTTCTTCAGCACATTCAACACGCTTTGGCAGGCTTCAATTTTCTCCGGCGATCCCTGCGCGGTATTAATACACGCGCTGTAGGCTTCTTTCAGACGGCTGTCCTCTTTCGGCGCAGGAGATTGCGCACACGCCACCAGCCCTGATGCCATAACGGCGATGAGTATCAGTTTTTTCATAGCACTTTCCTCAACGATGCGGCAGGCACCCGGCCTGCCGCTGTTGGCATTAGAAGATGGTGAACGGAGCAATAACGATGAACTTCACGTCGCGCTCATCCTGGAACATGTTGCCGTAGCCACCGCCCCAGCTCGGAATGTCTGAATGGTTGTCGTATTGAGTGAAGTGCAGCTTAAACATGGTGCCCTTCGCACGACCTTCCTGCAGGGTGTAGACCGCATCCAGGCTGTAAGAAGATTCTTCGATAGTCCGGTTTTTGTCGTAGTACGCATCCGGGTTGAGCTGCCAGGTTGATGGCTTAGCATCCCATGCGTAAACGTAGGACGCGCCTACCGCCCAGCCCGGCAGATTCCAGTTCTTCAGGTCATACATTGCGCCGAAGAAGACTGCCTTTTCACCGTTGGCGTTGAAGTCAGAACGGTTATCCCACCAGACATCCAGACGACCGTTTGAAGAGGCGTAGGTTGGGGTCATACGCTGCAGGAAGTAACCCTGCTGGCCGTCCGCTTTAACCCAGGTCCCTTCCAGACGAAGGTCAACGACTTCTGCCACTTTGTAGCCAAAGGTCAACGCCTGCAACCAGGCAGTGCCATCATAAATATCGTTCACGGTACGATCATCAACCTTGTCGCGTGCACCGTAGAACTGGTAGCTGGTGGTAAATGGGTTACCGCCTAAATCGAATTTGTAGCTGGCTTTTGCGAAGTACTGATCGACATAACCTTCAGACTGACCAAATGCCGCTTCCAGCAACAGGTTATTTTTGAAGTCATATTTCGCGCCAATTGAGTGCAGGTAATCAACGCTGGTCTTTTTATCAGCCTGATAGAATTTATCGACTTCGGTGTGCCACGGTGCTTTATATTCGTTAGCCCACATATAGGAGACACTCAGTGCGCCAGCATCACCGTAATCGAAGTTGGCACCGGCTTCAGCACCCTGATAGGTACCTGGCATAAAACTCCAGTGCGGTGCCAGCAGAGTCTGCCCGGTTGGTTGAATGTAACCGGCGCGCGCCCAGGTTGGGCCGTATTTAAATTTGGCTGCTGCTTTATAAAGGCTAATCCCGCTCTTATCGCCGGAGTAATCCTCGTCATAGCCTTTATTTTTGGAAGAAAATGCGATTTCGTTTGGATGGCCGCTTTCGCTACTTTCGTTCATTTCAATAGCGGTAAATGCTGCGATATCAATACCAAACATATCGGCCGCATAACCGGACTGGAAGTCGAGGTTAGCGTTCCAGGTGGAGTGAGAAAGGTTGGTTTTATATTTGTCATGATCGGTCACATCTTTACGGTCACGCTCACGCTGCCAGTAATAGATGCCACCTGTTAAGGTTGAGTCATCAATAAATCCTTCGGCGTGTACCTGCGGAGCGACAACAAAACCCGACATTGCTGTGATACCGGCGATAGCCAGCGCCAGCGTACTACGTTTGCCACTAAACGTACGCATATGTTAATCCTCTTTGACATATAAAATGCTGCCGACAAAAGCGGACAGCGAAAAAACAAAAAATAAAAAAGTAGCGCTAAGAAAACCTCAGTGACTACAATGAATAGACTATTTTTCGCGACGCGAATTATCAATCTCTTTCTGTAACGAGTATGTAATAGTATGAGCAACCGCACATATTTGATTGCTTTCTGTTACATTTTCATCGGAAGATAAAAAAGCGTTGAAAAAATTAAAAAATCGCTTGTTTTCCATGGAGATGAAATCGGTTTCAGCCCATTTCATATTGAGGTAAGTTATTTAAACGTAAAAACATTCGCCCAGCCCATTATTACGGACATGTAATTAATTCGCTCCGCAAACGGAGCCTGGAACACGTTTTTTTTGCGAAAAAAAACGCCGCATGAAGCGGCGTTTAGAGAGGATGTGTTGCGGCTTATTCGCCCGCTTTAGCCCACGTGTCACGTAGACCAACGGTACGGTTAAACACCAGCTTGTCAGCCGTTGCATAACGACTGTCCAGGCAGAAGTAACCTTCACGCTCAAACTGGAACGCTTTACCTGCAACCGCTGCCTTCAGCGACGGCTCACCGTAACCCTGCTTAATGACCAGCGATTCCGGGTTAATAACGGACAGGAAGTCTTCCGCCGCGCCTGGATTTGGCACGCTAAACAGACGATCGTACAAGCGGATTTCAATCGGCAGCGCATGGGACGCGCTCACCCAGTGAATAACGCCTTTGACTTTACGACCATCGGCCGGGTCTTTGCTCAGGGTGTCGGCATCGTAGGTGCAGAAAATGGTGGTGATATTCCCTTCCGCATCTTTCTCAACACGTTCGGCCTTGATCACATAAGCATTACGCAGACGTACTTCTTTGCCCATCACCAGACGCTTGTACTGCTTGTTCGCTTCTTCACGGAAGTCTGCGCGATCGATCCAAATTTCACCGCTAAATGGCACTTCGCGGCTGCCCATTTCCGGTTTGTTCGGATGGTTAGGCATGGTGACCAATTCGCTTTCGCCCTGCGGATAGTTTTCGATAACCAGTTTAACCGGATCGATAACCGCCATCGCGCGAGGGGCGTTTTCGTTCAGATCTTCGCGGATACAGGATTCCAGAGAAGCGATCTCAATGGTGTTGTCTTGCTTGGTCACGCCAATGCGTTTACAGAACTCACGGATCGCGGCAGCAGTGTAACCGCGACGACGCAGGCCAGAAATCGTCGGCATACGCGGATCGTCCCAGCCTTCAACGTGCTTGTCGGTCACCAGCAGATTCAGCTTACGCTTGGACATCACGGTATATTCCAGATTCAGGCGCGAGAATTCGTACTGACGCGGATGAACCGGAATGGTGATGTTGTCCAGCACCCAGTCGTACAGACGACGGTTATCCTGGAACTCCAGCGTACACAGGGAATGCGTAATGCCTTCCAGCGCATCGCTGATGCAGTGGGTAAAGTCGTACATCGGGTAGATGCACCACTTGTTGCCGGTCTGGTGGTGTTCGGCGAACTTAATACGGTACAGCACCGGATCGCGCATCACGATAAACGGCGACGCCATGTCGATTTTCGCACGCAGGCAGGCTTTACCTTCTTCAAAACCACCGGCACGCATTTTTTCGAACAGCGCCAGGTTCTCTTCGACGCTACGATCGCGGTACGGGCTATTTTTGCCAGGCTGAGTCAGCGTGCCGCGGTATTCACGGATTTCATCCGCTGACAGTTCGTCAACGTACGCCAGGCCTTTATTAATAAGCTCTACCGCATAGGCGTGAAGCTGATCGAAGTAATCCGAAGAGTAGCGAATGTCGCCAGTCCAGTGGAAACCTAACCATTCAACGTCGTTTTTAATCGACTCAACGTACTCGATATCTTCTTTAACCGGGTTCGTATCATCAAAACGCAGGTTGCACTGGCCCTGGTAATCTTGCGCAATGCCAAAGTTCAGACAAATGGATTTCGCGTGGCCAATGTGCAGATAGCCATTTGGCTCCGGCGGAAAACGGGTATGGATAGTGGTGTGCTTACCACTGGCCAGATCTTCATCGATGATCTGACGAATAAAGTTACTCGGGCGGGCTTCAGCCTCACTCATCGTGGATTCCTCAAAGCGTAAACAACGTATAACGGAGTATGATCTTATAAGCGACGTCAGGAGACAACTATTAGTTGCACAAAAAAGGTGTTTCAACAGGATATATGAGGGCATTTGCTGCAAAAAAAAGCGGCGGAGGAATATCCCCCGCCGCTTAAGGCACTTAACTCACTTTACTCAGGAGCAGTTATTTACCTTTAATTTCATACAGTGGTGTTTGACCGGCAACCACATGACCTTCGGCTTTAATAACCAGAGCGCCGAAATCATCGCTGTTGCTGCACACAACCGGGCTTATCATGGAACGTGCGTTAGCGTTCAGGAACTCCAGATCCATTTCCAGAATCGGTTGGCCTGCAGTAACTTCCGCACCTTCTTCAACCAGACGCTTAAAGCCTTTGCCTTCCAGCGCTACGGTATCGATGCCCATATGGACCACGATTTCCGCGCCTTTAACAGTTTCCAGGCAGAACGCATGGTTAGTGTTGAAGATTTTCACGATGGTGCCCGCAGCCGGAGCAACCACGATTTTATCCGTTGGTTTCACTGCCACGCCGTCGCCTACTGCTTTGCTGGCGAAGGCTTCATCAGGAACCTGCTCCAGAGCAACTACGTCACCAGTAATCGGAGAAACCAGCGCTTCAACGGTGACTGCATTCGCTACAGCCTGCGGTTTTGCTACTGGGGCCGCTGCTGCTGGCGCACTTTCACCAGATGCTGCTGCCACCGGGCCACGCGCGACAACTTTCTTCATTTCGTCGCCGATGGATTCGGCTTTCGCCCCCACGATGACCTGGATAGTTTGCTTGTTCAGCTTAACTACCCCAGATGCGCCTAAACGCTTACACATCGCATCGTTAACGCGACCGGAGTCGGCAACGGTCAGACGCAGACGAGTGATACAGGCATCAATCGCTTTCAGGTTATCAGTACCACCAACCGCTGCAATGTAGTTGGTTGCAAGTTGAGCCAAACCTTCTTCAGTGTTGCTGTTGGCTTCTTCAGTAACGATATCGTCTTCTTTATCTTCGCGGCCCGGCGTTTTCAGGTTAAACATACGAATAACCGCGCTGAACAGCACAAAGTAGATAACGAAGAACACCAGCCCCATCACTACCAGCATCCAGACGTTCTGGCTTGCTGCCGGCAGGTTGTACATCAACACGTAGTCGATAGCTCCTGCGGAGAAGGAGAAGCCTGCGTGGATCCCCAGCAGTGTTGCAACGAACAGGCTGATACCCGTTAACAGTGCGTGCAGGAGATACAGCAGTGGAGCCAGGAACATGAACAGGAATTCCAGCGGCTCGGTAACACCGGTCAGGAACGCGGTAATCGCAACGGACAGCAGCATACCGCCCACCATCGGACGACGTGCTTTCGGAGCCGCGAAGTACATTGCCAGCGCCGCACCCGGCAGACCAAACATCATGATTGGGAAGAAGCCAGACATGAACATACCCGCAGTGCCGTCACCCGCGTAGAAGCGGTTGATGTCACCGTGGAATACGGTACCTGCAGCGTTAGTAAATTCGCCAATCTGGAACCAGGCGATGGTGTTCAGCACCTGATGCAGACCGGTTGGGATCAGCAGACGGTTGATGAAACCAAAGATACCGGAACCCAGCGCGCCAGCGCCCACGATCCACTCACCACCCGCATGGATGGCGTTCTGTACCGGCGGCCATACGTAACCGAAGATAGCAGCCAGCACCAGACAGAAGAAGCCAGTGGCGATCGGCACAAAGCGTTTGCCGCCAAAGAAGCTCAGGAAGTCAGGCAGTTTGATACCAGACCAGCGGTTATACACGGCACCGCCGACCAGACCGGTGATGATACCAGCCAGCACGCCCATATTGATTGCAGGGTTAATGGTAACCATTGCTTTGGTCAATATGAAATAACCGACCGCACCTGCCAGCGCTGCTGCACCTGCGCTGTCTTTTGACCAGCTGGAAGCAACACCGATCGCAAAAATTAACGCGAGGTTATCAAAGATGGCCCCACCCGCTTGCGCGATGAAGGGTACGTTAAGTAAATCTGGTTGGCCGAATCGCAGCAGCAGTGCCGCGACTGGCAGCACAGCGATGGGGAGCTGTAACGCCCTACCCAGCCGCTGGAAAAAACCTAAAATATTCATTTTATTCCCCCTACGAGACCCCGATTAGGCTTCTTTGAAGCCATATTTTTATTGTGCGACCATTCCTGACAGCAAGATTCTGGAACAACGATATTAACCATTCATCTACATTCAGAGTGTGTGAAAAATTAATTCGTATCGCAAATTAAACGCGTGTTTTTTGTGATTCCAGTCACCAAATATCGTTATTAACCCTCCCTTTCACTGGCTAACTACGAAAACTTATTTTATCATTCAAAAAATCGAAACGGATTGATCCTTACCGATGCAAAACCAGGTTACGCTTAATACTGCACAGAGACTCAATCCGCCAACTGCTTACTTTTACTTTTGAGGTGAAGAATGAGACTGATCCCCCTGAATACCGCTGAACAAGTCGGCAAATGGGCTGCTCGCCATATCGTTAACCGTATTAACGCGTTCAAACCAACGGCAGATCGTCCGTTCGTTCTGGGCCTGCCGACTGGCGGTACTCCGCTGACAGCTTATAAAGCATTGGTTGAAATGCACAAAGCGGGCCAGGTGAGCTTCAAGCATGTTGTTACGTTCAACATGGACGAATATGTTGGCCTGCCGAAAGAGCATCCGGAAAGCTACCACAGCTTTATGCACCGCAATTTCTTTGATCACGTTGATATTCCAGCAGAAAACATCAACCTCCTCAATGGTAACGCGCCGGATATTGATGCAGAATGCCGTCAGTATGAAGAAAAAATCCGTTCTTACGGTAAAATCCACCTGTTTATGGGCGGTGTAGGCAACGATGGTCACATCGCGTTCAACGAACCCGCTTCCTCTTTGGCTTCCCGTACCCGCATCAAAACGCTGACTCACGACACACGTGTTGCTAACTCACGCTTCTTTGACGGCGACGTAAGCCAGGTGCCTAAATATGCGCTGACCGTTGGCGTGGGCACCCTGCTGGATGCTGAAGAAGTGATGATCCTGGTTCTGGGCCACCAGAAAGCACAGGCGCTGCAAGCTGCCGTTGAAGGCAACGTTAACCACATGTGGACCATCAGCTGCCTGCAGTTGCATCCAAAAGCCGTTGTGGTCTGCGATGAGCCTTCCACCATGGAACTGAAAGTGAAGACGCTGAAATACTTCAACGAGTTAGAAGCGGAAAATATTAAAGGTCTGTAATTGATGTCTCCGCCCTGTCGATAAGTTGCAGGGCGGCATTTTTTGAAATCGGGGGTCGGAATGTATGCTTTAACCCAGGGCCGGATCTTTACCGGTCACGAAATTCTTGATGACCATGCGATTGTTGTCGCCAATGGCCTGATCGACAGCGTTTGCCCACTGGCTGAATTACCGTCAGGGATTGAACAGCGCTCACTGAATGGGGCCATTGTTTCCCCCGGTTTTATTGATGTACAGCTGAACGGCTGCGGCGGCGTGCAGTTTAACGATACGGCAGAAGCCGTAACCGTTGAAACGCTGGAAATCATGCAAAAAGCCAATGAAAAATCTGGCTGCACCAACTATTTGCCAACGCTTATCACCACCAGCGATGATCTGATGAAACAGGGTGTTCGCGTGATGCGTGAATACCTGGCGAAACACCCGAATCAGGCATTAGGACTTCATCTTGAAGGCCCGTGGCTGAACCTGGTGAAAAAAGGTACCCATAATCCGGGATTTGTCCGTCAGCCGGACGCTGCACTGGTTGATTTCCTGTGCGATAATGCGGATGTGATCACCAAAGTCACACTGGCACCAGAAATGGTCCCGGTAGAGGTCATCACCAAACTGGTGAATGCGGGTATCGTGGTTTCTGCGGGTCATTCCAATGCAACGGTAAAAGAAGCAAAAATCGGATTCCGTGCAGGTATTACCTTTGCAACGCATCTGTTCAACGCGATGCCGTACATTACCGGCCGCGAACCCGGTCTGGCGGGCGCTATTTTGGATGAAGCCGATATCTACTGCGGTATCATCGCCGATGGCCTGCACGTTGACTACGTTAACATTCGTAATGCTAAGCGCCTGAAAGGCGACAAGCTGTGCCTGGTCACTGACGCGACAGCGCCAGCAGGTGCAAACATTGAACAGTTCATTTTCGCTGGTAAAACAATATACTACCGCAATGGACTGTGTGTTGATGAGAACGGCACGTTGAGCGGTTCATCATTAACCATGATTGAAGGCGTACGCAATCTGGTCGAGCATGCAAATATCGCCCTCGACGAAGTCTTACGCATGGCAACGCTCTACCCTGCTCGCGCCATCGGCGTCGACAAACAACTCGGCAGCATCGCGCCAGGCAAAGTAGCCAACCTGACTGCGTTCACGCACGACTTTAAAATTATCAAGACCATCGTTAATGGCAACGAGGTCGTTACTGAGTAAGAGAAAGAATGACACCAGGCGGACAAGCTCAAATAGGTAATGTTGATCTCGTAAAACAGCTTAACAGCGCGGCGGTTTATCGCCTGATTGACCAGCATGGGCCAATCTCGCGAATTCAAATTGCCGAGCAAAGCCAGCTTGCCCCCGCCAGCGTAACCAAAATTACGCGTCAGTTGATCGAACGCGGGCTGATCAAAGAAGTCGATCAGCAGGCCTCCACCGGGGGCCGCCGCGCTATCTCTATCGTCACAGAAACTCGCAATTTCCACGCCATTGGCGTACGACTGGGTCGCCACGACACAACGCTCACGCTCTATGATATGAGCAGTAAAGTTGTCGCCGAAGAGCATTACCCCCTCCCGGAGCGCACCCAGGAAACGCTGGAATATGCGCTGCTCAACACCATTGCCATCTTTATTGAGAGCTGCCAGCGGAAAATCCGTGAGCTGATCGCAATTTCTGTCATCCTGCCAGGCCTTGTCGATCCTGAAAGCGGCGTCATCCGCTATATGCCACACATTCAGGTCGAAAACTGGGGACTGGTCGAAGCGCTCGAAAAACGCTTCAAAGTCACCTGCTTTGTTGGTCATGATATTCGCAGCCTGGCGCTGGCTGAGCACTATTTCGGGGCAAGCCAGGATTGCGAAGACTCCATTTTGGTGCGAGTGCACCGTGGAACCGGCGCGGGTATCATCTCCAATGGCCGAATTTTCATCGGTCGCAATGGCAACGTCGGCGAGATTGGTCATATTCAGGTAGAGCCGCTGGGTGAGCGCTGTCACTGCGGTAATTTCGGCTGCCTGGAAACCATTGCCGCCAATGCTTCTATTGAACATCGCGTGCAGAACTTACTGAAGCAGGGTTATCCAAGTCGACTCACGCTGGATGATTGCAGCATCAAAGCCATCTGTAAGGCCGCGAATAAAGGCGATAATCTGGCAGCAGAAGTTATTGAGCACGTTGGTCGCCATCTGGGTAAAACTATCGCCATTGCCATCAACCTGTTTAACCCGCAAAAAATCGTCATTGCGGGCGAAATTACCGAGGCGGATAAGGTGCTGCTGCCTGCAATAGAAAGCTGTATCAACACGCAGGCGTTGAAAGCGTTTCGCCATAATTTACCGGTGGTTCGGTCCACGCTGGATCACCGCTCCGCCATTGGCGCCTTTGCGCTGGTGAAGCGCGCAATGCTCAACGGGACATTGCTGCAACGTTTGCTGGAAAGCTAATGCTCTCATATAGTAGTCGATTACTATCAGACTCATAACGAATTCCCTGGGTAGTCCATGGCCATTAAGAATGTAATTTGTGATATCGACGGCGTGCTGATGCACGACAATGTTGCTGTACCGGGTGCGGCAGAATTTTTGACTGGGATCCTGGAAAAAGGTTTGCCGTTAGTCCTGCTGACTAACTACCCTTCGCAAACCGGGCAAGATCTGGCAAACCGCTTCGCCACCGCGGGTGTGAATGTCCCTGATAGCGTCTTTTATACTTCCGCGATGGCTACCGCTGATTTTCTTCGTCGCCAGGAAGGGAAAAAGGCCTACGTGGTGGGTGAAGGCGCGTTAATTCACGAACTGTATAAAGCTGGATTTACCATTACCGACGTGAACCCCGATTTTGTGATTGTTGGCGAGACACGTTCCTATAACTGGGACATGATGCATAAAGCAGCCTATTTTGTCGCCAACGGCGCGCGTTTTATCGCCACTAACCCGGATACCCACGGTCGCGGCTTTTATCCCGCCTGTGGAGCACTCTGTGCCGGTATTGAGAAGATCTCAGGTCGTAAACCGTTTTATGTCGGCAAACCCAGCCCGTGGATTATTCGCGCGGCTCTCAACAAAATGCAGGCGCACTCGGAAGAAACCGTTATCGTTGGTGACAACCTGCGTACCGATATTCTGGCAGGTTTTCAGGCGGGTCTGGAAACTATCCTGGTACTGTCTGGCGTATCCAAGCTTGATGATATTGACAACATGCCGTTCAGACCAAGCTGGATTTACCCGTCCGTTGCTGAAATAGACGTCATTTAATCTCTTTAGCCGGATAACAACATCTGCAAGTTATCCGGCCTGAAAAATACATCCATTCAATAAAATCACCACTTCACTGTTGATTCATCAATAATAGCGTTCATTACATAATCTTTTTTCATCAATCAGCAATGACCATTGCGTTTTTTATTTTCTGACCCGTAATTCGCTTGCGCCCTCTCCAGCTTTGCGGCATTTTCTTTATCAAGCAAACATAAAAAGCATCACGCAACAGGTTAACGGAGAAGGTTATGTGTTCTATTTTTGGCGTATTCGATATTAAAACTGACGCAGTTGAACTGCGTAAAAAAGCCCTGGAACTGTCTCGTCTGATGCGCCACCGCGGCCCGGACTGGTCAGGTATTTACGCCTGTGATAACGCCATTCTGGCGCACGAACGTCTGTCCATCGTCGACGTCAATGCCGGTGCTCAGCCGCTGTACAACGTGAAGAAGACACATATCCTGGCGGTTAACGGTGAAATTTATAACCACCAGACACTGCGTGCTGAATACGGCGATCGCTACCAGTTCCAGACCGGTTCCGACTGCGAAGTTATCCTCGCCCTGTATCAGGAAAAAGGACCCGCGTTCCTCGATGACCTGCAAGGGATGTTCGCTTTTGCCCTGTACGACAGCGAGCAGGACGCCTACCTGATCGGTCGTGATCATATCGGGATCATCCCGCTGTATATGGGTTACGACGAGCACGGTAACTTCTACGTTGCGTCTGAAATGAAAGCGCTGGTTCCCGTCTGCCGCACAATCAAAGAATTCCCGGCCGGTAGCTATTTGTGGAGTAAAGACGGTGAAATTCGTCAGTACTACCAGCGCGACTGGTTTGAATACGATGCAGTCAAAGACAACGTTACTGATAAAAACGAGCTGCGCCAGGCGCTGGAAGATGCGGTGAAAAGCCACCTGATGTCAGATGTTCCTTATGGCGTACTGCTGTCCGGCGGTCTGGATTCTTCCGTAATTTCCGCGATAACTAAAAAATACGCGGCACGCCGTGTTGAAGATCAGGAACGTAGCGAAGCCTGGTGGCCACAGCTACACTCCTTCGCCGTCGGCCTGGAAGGCGCTCCGGATCTGAAAGCTGCGCAAGAGGTGGCGAACCATCTGGGGACCGTGCACCATGAGATCCACTTCACCGTGCAGGAAGGTCTGGATGCGATCCGTGACGTGATTTACCACATCGAAACTTACGATGTCACGACGATTCGCGCCTCGACGCCAATGTACTTAATGTCGCGTAAAATTAAAGCGATGGGCATTAAAATGGTGTTGTCGGGTGAAGGTTCGGACGAAGTGTTTGGCGGCTATCTCTATTTCCACAAAGCGCCAGATGCAAAAGAACTGCACGAAGAAACCGTGCGCAAGCTGCAAGCGCTGCATATGTTCGACTGCGCCCGTGCCAACAAAGCCATGTCGGCCTGGGGTGTAGAAGCCCGCGTGCCCTTCCTGGATAAGAAATTCCTTGATGTGGCGATGCGCATCAACCCACAGGACAAAATGTGCGGCAACGGCAAAATGGAAAAACACGTTCTGCGCGAATGTTTTGAGTCCTACCTGCCGGCAAGCGTCGCATGGCGTCAGAAAGAGCAGTTCTCTGACGGTGTCGGTTACAGCTGGATTGACACTCTGAAAGAGGTGGCTGCAGAACAAGTTTCTGACCAACAACTGGAAACTGCCAGCTTCCGTTTCCCGTACAACACGCCATCGTCTAAAGAAGCGTATTTGTACCGTGAGATTTTCGAAGAGTTGTTCCCGGTAGCAAGCGCTGCCGAATGTGTGCCGGGCGGGCCGTCGGTTGCCTGTTCTTCTGCTAAGGCGATTGAATGGGATGAGGCGTTTAAAACCATGAACGATCCGTCTGGCCGTGCCGTTGGCGTACATCAGTCCGCTTATAAATAAGTTAATCCTTAGATAAGAGCCCTGCGGGGCTCTTTTTTTATGTTTGTTTTCTGTGCAAAAAAACAATTAATAACTAATAATTGCCGAATATTGCGTCATGCTGTTCGCAACCTAACCAAACAGTCACATTCCAGCTATTTTCAATGAAAAAGGGGTTGACGCTTCAAGGCTCAATACGCATAATGCGCCCCGCAACGCCGATAAGGTTACGCGAAAAAAAGATGGCTACGTAGCTCAGCTGGTTAGAGCACATCACTCATAATGATGGGGTCACAGGTTCGAATCCCGTCGTAGCCACCATCTTTTTTGCGGGAGTGGCGAAATTGGTAGACGCACCAGATTTAGGTTCTGGCGCCGCAAGGTGTGCGAGTTCAAGTCTCGCCTCCCGCACCATTCACCCGTAAGCGTTGCACGGATGGGGTATCGCCAAGCGGTAAGGCACCGGTTTTTGATACCGGCATTCCCTGGTTCGAATCCAGGTACCCCAGCCATTTTTTCTTCGATATAGCGGTTCACCGCAACGGTCATTGGGGTATCGCCAAGCGGTAAGGCACCGGTTTTTGATACCGGCATTCCCTGGTTCGAATCCAGGTACCCCAGCCATCGAAGAAAATGTTAGTATTTGGCTACGTAGCTCAGCTGGTTAGAGCACATCACTCATAATGATGGGGTCACAGGTTCGAATCCCGTCGTAGCCACCATATTAAGGACATATCGACTCGTTCGGTAAATCCAAAAAATTGTTGGGGTATCGCCAAGCGGTAAGGCTCTGGTTTCTGATACCAGCATTCCGAGGTTCGAATCCTCGTACCCCAGCCAATTTCAAAAAGTCGTCCACTCTGTGGGTGCACCCGTTGGGGTATCGCCAAGCGGTAAGGCTCTGGTTTCTGATACCAGCATTCCGAGGTTCGAATCCTCGTACCCCAGCCATATTAAAAAAGCTCGCCTCGGCGAGCTTTTTGCTTTTCTGCATTTATCGCCTGATGGCGCTCCGCTTATCAGGCCTACGTATTTTCCCCGTAGGCCTGCCTGAATTACAACCCTAACGCATACTTCAGTGCCTGACGTTTCAGTACGCCAGCGCGCTCTGCGGCCATGAGCCCGAGATTACGCATGATGCGCAGCGGCTGCAGGTTATTGCTGAATCCGGCATAGAACAGATCCATACCGCTTTGCATGATGAAATTGTCAGTCATACGGCGATTCTGATAGCGCTTGAGCACCGGCTGACTGGCCCAGGATTCACCGTAGCTGCGCGCGTTCACCAGCACATCAATCAACGCATCGACATCACGAAAGCCCAGATTAACGCCCTGCCCCGCCAGCGGATGAATGGTATGCGCGGCATCACCTACCAGCGCCAGCCCCGGTTGCACATATTGCAGCGCATGACGACGCGTAAGCGGGAACGCCCCCGCAGCCACTGGCATCACCTTACCGAGTCGCGATGGAAAATGTTTAGCAATCTCCGTCTGCAATTGCGGCATATTCAGCGCTTGCAATTGGCGGATGCGAGCCGGTGAGTCGTACCACACCAACGAGGCCCAGTTATCAAACAGCGGTAAAAACGCGCGCGGGCCGTCAGGCGTAAATTGCTGCCAGGTGCTGTCTCCCGGTGAATTTTCGCATTGCACGGTTATCAACATACAGGACTGCGCGTACTGCCAGGCATGGATACCAATCCCGGCCATTTTTCGCACCTGAGAGTTGGCACCATCGGCGCCGATGACCAGCTTCGCGCTAATAGTTTCGCCACCTGCCAGCTCAAGCTCATGTCGATCGTTATGTTGATGCAAAGAAATCAGGGACGCCGGTACGCGCAGCGTGACTTTAGGGTGAGCTTGCAGCGCCTGCCAGAGCGCCTGTTGCAGGACCGTGTTTTCCACCATATAGCCCAACAGAGGCAGCTTAAGCTCGGCGGCATCAAACATCACATGGGCATTTTCCCACTCCCACGT
This sequence comes from Citrobacter sp. Cpo032, assembly GCF_030332975.1. NCBI lineage: Bacteria > Pseudomonadati > Pseudomonadota > Gammaproteobacteria > Enterobacterales > Enterobacteriaceae > Citrobacter > Citrobacter sp. Cpo032. The sequence goes on along the minus strand of NZ_JAOWGU010000034.1, from coordinate 367,716 downwards.
TTCCAGTCGACGATAAGGATGGCTGCGCATCCCCTGCACCGTATCCCAGACGCCCAGCCCTTTTAGCAACGACACCGACGCGGAACTAATGGCAGAAATTCTGACATCAGGCTGTCCGTCAGCCACAAACGGCGCGGGAACGGCATGCTCGATGACCGTTACCGTAAATCCATGCTGCGCCAGTCCAAGCGCCAGCGCGCCGCCGACCATCCCCCCGCCGACAATGGCAATTTCCGTTGGTTGATTTGTCATGGTCAATTATCCAGTTACATGTATTGTGTAAGTTTACAGGATTTTTTACCCCTTGAGGCTGACATCCGTCATACTGGTCACAACCGCGCCAAAGCAGTACACTATGCGCCCTGCATTTCAGCCACAATTTCGCAAGAGCAAGTCGATGACCAAAAAACTCCATATTAAAACCTGGGGCTGTCAGATGAACGAATACGATTCATCGAAGATGGCCGATCTGCTGGATGCCACTCATGGGTATCAACTGACTGACGTGGCGGAAGAAGCGGATGTGCTGCTGCTGAATACCTGCTCAATCCGTGAGAAGGCTCAGGAAAAAGTGTTCCATCAACTGGGCCGCTGGAAACTGTTAAAAGAGAAAAACCCCAAGCTCATCATTGGGGTCGGTGGCTGTGTTGCGTCTCAGGAAGGCGATCATATTCGCCAGCGCGCGCATTACGTCGATATTATTTTTGGGCCGCAAACGCTGCACCGCCTGCCGGAAATGATCAACAAAGTGCGTGGAAGCACGACCCGTAGCCCGGTGGTTGATATCAGTTTCCCGGAGATCGAAAAGTTCGACCGCCTGCCGGAACCGCGTGCTGAAGGTCCAAGCGCGTTTGTGTCCATCATGGAAGGTTGTAATAAATATTGTACTTACTGCGTGGTGCCCTACACCCGCGGTGAGGAAGTCAGCCGTCCGGCGGATGATATTCTGTTTGAAATCGCCCAGCTTGCAGCCCAAGGCGTGCGTGAAGTGAACCTGCTGGGGCAAAACGTGAACGCATGGCGTGGTGAGAACTACGACGGCACGATCGGATCTTTTGCCGATCTGTTACGTCTGGTCGCTGCGATCGACGGTATTGATCGTATCCGCTTCACCACCAGCCATCCGATCGAATTCACCGATGATATCGTTGAAGTTTATCGCGATACGCCAGAGTTGGTGAGCTTCCTGCATCTGCCGGTACAGAGCGGTTCAGACCGCGTACTGAACCTGATGGGGCGCACCCATACCGCGCTGGAATACAAAGCAATCATCCGCAAACTGCGCGCTGCGCGTCCGGATATCCAGATTAGCTCCGACTTCATCGTTGGCTTCCCGGGTGAAACCACGCAGGATTTCGAGCAGACCATGAAGCTGATTGCTGACGTCAATTTTGACATGAGCTACAGCTTTATTTTCTCTGCGCGTCCTGGCACCCCTGCCGCCGATATGGTTGACGACGTACCGGAAGAAGAGAAGAAACAGCGTCTGTACATTCTACAGGAGCGTATCAACCAGCAAGCTATGGCCTGGAGCCGCCGTATGGTCGGCACGACCCAGCGCATTCTGGTTGAAGGCACATCGCGTAAGAGCATCATGGAACTGTCAGGCCGTACCGAAAATAACCGTGTGGTGAACTTTGAAGGCAACCCGGATATGGTCGGTAAGTTCGTAGACGTAGAAATTACCGATGTCTGGACTAACTCCCTGCGCGGTAAAGTGGTGCGTACCGAGGACGAAATGGGTCTGCGTATCGCAGAATCCCCTGAATCGGTCATTGCGCGTACCCGCAAAGAAAACGATCTGGGCGTCGGTATTTATCAGCCTTAATCCTGCTGAAAAACGTAAAAAAGGCCCGATACCGCTACACTTATCGGGCCTACAATCCTGGGCTCGCTGTCCCGGCGGGTCTTGTAATCTGCCCTATCATCCCCATATTTGCTGCAATGCTTGCGCCTTTCCCCCATGGCGTGAATAATTTCCTTAGATGCCGGTAAATGTTCAGCGTCCGGCGAGACATGCATAAGAGGAACAGTTTGAACATAGACACTCGCGAAATCACCCTTGAACCCGCAGACAACGCCCGCCTGTTGAGCCTTTGCGGCCCATTTGATGACAACATCAAACAGCTGGAACGTCGCCTCGGCATCGAAATTAACCGCCGTGATAACCACTTTAAACTGACCGGTCGTCCAATTTGCGTCACCGCTGCGGCAGATATTTTACGTAGCCTGTACGTCGATACCGCCCCAATGCGCGGTCAGACGCAGGACATCGAGCCTGAACAAATTCATCTGGCGATCAAAGAAGCGCGTGTGCTTGAACAAAGCGCAGACAGCGTGCCTGAATTTGGCAAAGCGGTGAACATCAAAACCAAGCGTGGAGTAATTAAGCCGCGCACGCCGAACCAGGCACAGTACATTGCGAATATCCTCGACCACGACATCACATTTGGCGTTGGCCCTGCGGGTACGGGTAAAACGTATCTCGCGGTTGCCGCTGCGGTTGATGCGCTTGAGCGTCAGGAGATCCGTCGCATTCTGCTGACCCGTCCGGCAGTGGAAGCGGGCGAAAAACTGGGATTCCTGCCAGGAGATCTCAGCCAGAAAGTCGATCCGTATTTACGACCGCTGTATGACGCGCTTTTCGAAATGCTCGGCTTTGAAAAGGTTGAAAAGCTGATTGAGCGTAACGTCATTGAAGTTGCGCCCCTGGCCTACATGCGCGGTCGTACGTTGAACGATGCGTTCATCATTCTTGATGAAAGCCAGAACACCACCATCGAACAGATGAAAATGTTCCTGACCCGTATCGGCTTTAACTCCAAAGCGGTCATCACTGGCGATATCACCCAGATTGACCTGCCGCGTAGCACCAAATCCGGACTGCGTCATGCCATTGAAGTGCTGGCTGAAGTCGACGAAATTAGTTTTAATTTCTTCCATAGCGAAGACGTGGTGCGCCACCCGGTGGTTGCCCGTATCGTCACGGCGTATGAAGCCTGGGAAGAAGCAGAACAGAAACGCAAAGCCGAGCAGGCTGCAGAACGCAAGCGCGAAGCTCAGGAGCAGGAACAAAAATGAGTCAGGTTATCCTCGATTTACAGCTGGCATGTGAAGACGAATCCGGTTTGCCAACAGAAAGTCAGTTTCAGGGCTGGCTGGATGCGGTGATCCCGCAGTTTCAGGAAGAGTCTGAAGTGACGATTCGTCTGGTCGATGACGCGGAAAGCCACGACCTGAACCTGACCTATCGCGGGAAAGACAAATCCACCAACGTGCTCTCTTTCCCGTTTGAGGCTCCGCCGGGCATTGAGATGCCGCTGCTGGGCGATTTGATCATCTGCCGTCAGGTGGTTGAGAAAGAAGCGCAGGAGCAAGGCAAACCGCTTGAGGCCCACTGGGCGCACATGGTGGTGCACGGTAGCCTGCATTTACTCGGCTACGACCATATTGAAGACGATGAAGCGGAAGAGATGGAATCCCTCGAAACAGAGATTATGCTTGCTCTGGGCTATGAGGATCCGTACATTGCCGAGAAGATTGCAGAATAGTAGCTTGCCGGATGGCGGCGCTTGCGCCTAATCCGGCCTACATTCATGCCTTTCGTAGGCCTGATAAGCGTAGCGCCATCAGGCAAAACATGCCGTCAACAGCTGAGTAAACGCATGACGCGCTTTGTATTAACTAACATGAGAACCCATACGACGCCATGAGCGACGACAATTCACACAGTAGTGACACCTTAAACAGCAAAAAGGGATTTTTTTCCCTGTTACTGAGCCAACTTTTCCACGGTGAACCGAAAAACCGCGACGAACTGTTGGAGCTGATCCGTGATTCCGGGCAAAACGACCTTATCGATGAAGATACGCGCGATATGCTCGAAGGGGTAATGGATATTGCGGACCAACGCGTTCGCGACATCATGATCCCTCGCTCCCAGATGATTACCCTGAAACGCAACCAAACTCTGGACGAATGCCTCGATGTCATTATCGAGTCTGCCCACTCGCGTTTCCCGGTAATTAGCGAAGACAAGGATCACATTGAAGGGATTCTGATGGCCAAAGATCTGCTGCCATTTATGCGTAGCGATGCCGAAGCCTTCAGCATGGAGAAAGTGTTACGCCAGGCGGTTGTCGTCCCTGAAAGCAAGCGGGTTGACCGCATGCTGAAAGAGTTCCGCTCCCAGCGTTATCATATGGCTATCGTCATCGACGAGTTCGGCGGTGTCTCAGGTCTGGTGACCATTGAGGACATCCTTGAACTGATTGTCGGTGAAATTGAAGATGAGTACGACGAAGAAGACGATATTGATTTCCGTCAGCTCAGTCGCCACACCTGGACTATTCGCGCGCTGGCGCCAATTGAAGACTTCAACGAAGCTTTCGGCACGCATTTCAGCGATGAAGAAGTGGATACCATTGGCGGGTTGGTCATGCAGGCCTTCGGTCATCTGCCCGCGCGTGGAGAGACCATCGACATTGATGGTTACCAGTTCAAAGTGGCAATGGCCGACAGCCGTCGTATTATTCAGGTTCATGTCAGAATTCCGGACGACTCACCCCAGCCCAAACTGGACGAATAAACCCGAAACTGGATCTAAGACTACATGGCATTTGCCCCTTTAATTGAACGCCAGCGCATTCGCCTGCTGCTGGCGTTATTATTCGGTGCCTGCGGGACACTGGCTTTCTCACCGTATGACATCTGGCCCGCTGCGATTGTTTCGCTGATGGGTCTGCAGGCTCTCACCTTCAACCGCCGTCCGCTCCAGTCTGCCGCTATCGGCTACTTCTGGGGACTGGGACTGTTTGGCTCAGGCATCAACTGGGTTTACGTCAGTATCGCGCAGTTTGGCGGTATGCCGGGCCCCGTTAACGTCTTCCTCGTGGTTCTGCTTGCTGCTTACCTTTCCCTCTACACTGGCCTGTTTGCCGGCGTTTTGGCGCGTCTGTGGCCGAAAACTACCTGGATACGTGTAACGATTGCCGCGCCGGTAGTCTGGCAAATCACTGAATTTCTACGCGGCTGGGTACTGACCGGTTTTCCGTGGTTGCAATTCGGCTACAGCCAGATCGACGGTCCGTTAAAAGGGCTGGCGCCGGTAATGGGCGTTGAGGCGATTAACTTCCTGCTGATGATGGTTAGCGGCCTGTTGGCACTTGCGCTGGTAACGCGTAACTGGAAGCCGCTGGCTGCCGCCGTGGTGCTTTTCGCTCTGCCCTTCCCGCTACGTTATATTCAGTGGTACACGCTGGAGCCGGAAAAAACCACCCAGGTCTCGATGGTGCAGGGTGACATCCCGCAGTCGCTCAAATGGGATGAAGGCCAGTTACTCAACACCCTGAAGATTTATCTCGACGCCACCCAGCCTGAGATGGGCAAATCACAGCTCATCATCTGGCCAGAATCCGCTATTCCGGACCTGGAAATTAACCAGCAGCGTTTTCTGAGCATGATGGATGACCTGCTGAAATCGAAAAACAGCACGCTGATTACCGGTATTGTAGACGCGCGTCTGAACAAGCAGAATCGTTACGACACCTACAACACCATCATCACACTAGGTAAAGACAGCCCATACAGCTACGACTCCAGCAACCGCTACAACAAAAACCATCTGGTACCGTTTGGCGAATTTGTCCCGCTGGAATCTATCCTGCGCCCGCTAGCGCCATTCTTTGATCTGCCAATGTCTTCGTTCAGCCGCGGTCCTTATGTACAGCCACAGTTGCATGCACACGGCTTTAAGCTGACCGCTGCCATCTGCTACGAAATCATTCTTGGCGAACAGGTACGGGATAACTTCCGCCCGGATACGGACTACCTGCTGACTATCTCTAACGATGCATGGTTTGGTAAATCTATTGGCCCGTGGCAGCACTTCCAGATGGCGCGTATGCGTTCCCTGGAGCTGGCGCGACCTCTGCTGCGTAGCACAAACAACGGTATTACGGCGGTGATTGGTCCACAGGGCGAAGTTCAGGCGATGATCCCGCAGTTTACCCGTCAGGTGCTGACCACCAGCGTGACGCCAACGACGGGCTTATCCCCTTATGCCCGTACCGGAAACTGGCCGCTCTGGCTGCTAACCGCGCTGTTTGGCTTTGGCGCAGTGGTAATGAGTCTGCGCCAACGTCGTAAGTAACCCACCTCCCCAGGCCGGATAACGCCTCGTTTATCCGGCCCCCAAAATATGTATCCCTTCCCATTCTGGCACGTCTATTGCTTTGTTCTACAAGGCAAACGCTGTTTTGGCTGAATGTGCAACCTGGTCGCACCAAAGTTGAGCGCCGGTAGCACCTGAAAAGTGCAACAAGATATTTTTGCCCCCAAATGGTGCGGCGCACTTCGCAAAAATAAACAATAACACAGCAAATTCTTTACATTCATCCAAACTAAATGTTAACAAACACATACAAGACTGCACGTTTTAGTAGCAAACAATAACAACATCACAATGGGTATCAATGCGTCCCTGGCGCAGACGATAAAGGAGTTGGATATGCAATTACGTAAGCTCGCCACTGCCATGCTGGTCATGGGAATGTCCGCCGGTCTGGCGCACGCAGAAGACGCAGCACCAGCGGCAGGCAGCACGCTGGATAAGATCGCCAAAAATGGCGTGATCGTTGTCGGCCACCGTGAATCATCAGTACCGTTTTCTTACTACGATAATCAGCAAAAAGTGGTCGGTTATTCACAGGATTACTCCAACGCGATCGTTGAAGCCGTGAAGAAAAAGCTGAACAAGCCTGATCTGCAGGTAAAACTGATCCCGATTACTTCACAAAACCGTATCCCGCTGCTGCAAAACGGCACCTTCGATTTTGAATGTGGATCCACCACCAACAACGTCGAGCGCCAAAAACAAGCGGCTTTCTCTGACACCATTTTCGTTGTCGGCACCCGTCTGCTAGCGAAAAAAGGCGGCGACGTTAAAGATTTCGCCGATCTGAAAGGTAAAGCCGTAGTCGTGACTTCAGGTACCACCTCCGAAGTTCTGCTGCACAAGCTGAATGAAGAACAAAAAATGGATATGCGCATCATCAGCGCGAAAGACCACGGTGACTCTTTCCGTACTCTGGAAAGCGGTCGCGCCGTTGCCTTTATGATGGATGATGCCCTGCTGGCTGGCGAGCGCGCAAAAGCGAAGAAACCAGACAACTGGGAGATCGTCGGCAAGCCACAGTCTCAGGAAGCCTACGGCTGTATGTTGCGCAAAGATGATCCTGAGTTCAAAAAGCTGATGGACGACACTATCGCCAAGGCGCAAACCTCAGGCGAAGCTGAGAAATGGTTTGATAAGTGGTTTAAAAATCCAATTCCGCCGAAGAACCTGAACATGAATTTCGAACTGTCAGACGAGATGAAAGCCCTGTTCAAAGAACCGAATGATAAAGCGCTTAACTAACTAAAATAAATGGGAGGCTTCCCCTCCCTCTCGATTGTTACTCGGCACGGACAGACTATAAGCCTGATGGTCGTTCCCCATCAGGCCTGAAAACCGCAAAACGCCGAATAACAATCTTCGAGGGTAGCGCTGCTACCCTTTTTTTTCTGGAGTAGATTTATGTCTATAGACTGGAACTGGGGTATTTTTTTACAACAAGCCCCGTTCGGCAACACCACCTATCTCGGCTGGCTCTGGAGTGGTTTCCAGGTCACTGTCGCGTTATCCATCACCGCATGGATTATCGCTTTCCTCATAGGCTCTTTATTCGGCATCTTACGTACCGTTCCAAATCGTTTCCTTTCTGGGATCGGCACGCTGTACGTTGAGCTGTTTCGTAACGTTCCGCTCATCGTCCAGTTTTTTACCTGGTATCTGGTTATTCCTGAACTGCTGCCGGAAAACATTGGGATGTGGTTCAAGGCTGAGTTGGATCCCAACATCCAGTTCTTCCTTTCATCGATGCTTTGTCTGGGGCTGTTTACCGCCGCGCGCGTCTGCGAACAGGTTCGCGCCGCTATTCAGTCTCTGCCTCGTGGGCAGAAAAACGCAGCTCTGGCAATGGGGCTGACGTTGCCTCAGGCCTACCGCTATGTTCTGTTGCCAAACGCCTACCGCGTGATTGTTCCGCCAATGACCTCAGAGATGATGAACCTGGTGAAGAACTCCGCGATCGCCTCCACCATCGGCCTGGTCGATATGGCGGCACAGGCGGGCAAACTGCTGGATTACTCCGCCCACGCATGGGAATCGTTTACCGCTATCACTCTGGCTTACGTCCTGATTAACGCCGTCATCATGCTGGTGATGAATCTCGTTGAACGTAAAATCCGCCTGCCTGGCAATTTGGGAGGCAAATAATGTACGAATTTGACTGGAGTTCTATCATCCCTTCCCTGCCGTATCTGCTGGACGGGCTGATGATCACGCTGAAAATTACCGTCACGGCGGTCGTCATTGGTATTGTCTGGGGAACCATCCTTGCAGTAATGCGCCTGTCCAGCTTCGCGCCGATTGCCTGGTTTGCGAAAGGCTACGTCAACGTATTTCGTTCTATTCCGCTGGTCATGGTGCTGCTGTGGTTCTACCTGATTGTGCCCGGCTTCCTGCAAAACGTACTGGGTCTGTCGCCAAAAACCGATATTCGCCTGATCTCAGCAATGGTCGCGTTTTCGATGTTTGAAGCCGCGTACTATTCCGAGATTATCCGTGCCGGTATCCAGAGTATTTCTCGTGGGCAATCCAGCGCCGCGCTGGCGCTAGGGATGACCCACTGGCAGTCGATGAAGCTCATTATTCTGCCGCAGGCATTCCGCGCGATGGTACCGCTGCTGCTAACCCAGGGCATCGTACTCTTCCAGGATACCTCGCTGGTCTATGTATTAAGTCTGGCAGACTTCTTCCGTACCGCCTCCACCATTGGCGAGCGTGACGGCACACAGGTTGAAATGATCCTGTTTGCTGGCGCCGTTTATTTTGTATTCAGTCTGAGCGCATCGTTATTGGTCAGCTATTTGAAGAAAAGGACAGTTTAATGATTACCCTGAAAAATGTTTCTAAATGGTATGGTCACTTTCAGGTGCTGACCGACTGCTCCACGGAAGTGAAAAAAGGGGAAGTGGTTGTGGTCTGCGGCCCGTCAGGTTCAGGTAAATCAACGCTTATCAAAACTGTGAACGGGCTGGAGCCGGTACAACAAGGCGTCATCACCGTTGATGGTACCGTGGTGAACGACAAAAAAACCGATCTGGCCAAACTGCGCTCTCGCGTTGGTATGGTGTTCCAGCACTTTGAACTGTTCCCCCACCTGTCGATCATTGAGAACCTGACTCTGGCGCAGGTAAAAGTGCTCAAGCGCGATAAAAAACCGGCCCGCGACAAAGCGCAAAAGTTACTGGAACGCGTTGGTCTATCAGCACATGCGGAGAAGTTTCCAGCTCAGCTCTCAGGGGGCCAGCAACAGCGTGTCGCTATCGCCCGGGCGCTGTGCATGGATCCTATCGCCATGCTGTTTGACGAACCGACGTCGGCGCTTGATCCTGAAATGATCAACGAAGTACTGGATGTTATGGTTGAACTGGCCAATGAAGGGATGACCATGATGGTGGTAACCCACGAAATGGGCTTTGCGCGTAAAGTGGCGAACCGGGTGATCTTCATGGATGAAGGGAAAATTGTTGAAGACTCACCGAAAGAAGAGTTTTTCGCTAATCCGAAATCGGACCGCGCCAAAGACTTCCTCGCGAAAATACTGCACTAATCTTGCTGGCGCGCATCTCCATGTGCGCGCCACCTCACGCTTTATCCCTTCGCCTCTCGAAACACATACAGCCCAGCGTTAACCTTGTCACAAAGTCCCACTTACAAGGAGCAACAATGGCACTTCCTATCCTGTTTGATTGCGATCCGGGTCATGACGACGCTATCGCAATTGTGCTCGCCCTCGCCTCACCAGAACTGGATGTGAAAGCGATAACCTCATCAGCCGGTAACCAGACACCTGACAAAACGCTGCGTAACGTGTTGCGCATGTTAACGTTGCTCAACCGTACGGATATCCCAGTGGCTGGTGGCGCAGTGAAACCACTGATGCGCGATCTGATTATCGCCGATAACGTTCACGGCGAGAGTGGGCTGGATGGCCCGGCGCTGCCGGAACCCGCTTTTGCGCCACAAGACTGTACCGCCGTGGAACTGATGGCGAAAACCCTGCGTGAAAGCCCGGAACCGATGACGATTGTCTCCACCGGGCCGCAAACTAACGTCGCATTGCTCCTGAATAGCCATCCTGAGCTGCACGCCAAAATCGCCCGTATCGTGATCATGGGTGGCGCGATGGGACTCGGAAACTGGACGCCCGCCGCCGAGTTCAATATTTTCGTGGATCCTGAAGCCGCTGAAATCGTATTCCAGTCTGGCATTCCAGTGGTGATGGCTGGTCTGGACGTCACGCATAAAGCGCAAATACATCGCGAAGATACCGAACGATTCCGCGCTATCGGCAACCCTGTTTCGACGATCGTGGCTGAACTACTCGACTTCTTCTTTGAGTATCATAAAGATGAAAAATGGGGATTCATCGGCGCGCCACTGCATGATCCATGCACCATTGCCTGGCTGCTGAAACCTGAACTGTTTACCACCGTTGAACGCTGGGTCGGCGTGGAAACTCAGGGTAAATATACCCAGGGAATGACCGTGGTGGATTACTACTTCCTGAGCGGCAATAAGCCAAACGCCACCGTAATGGTAGACGTGGATCGCGAAGGGTTTGTCGATTTGCTGGCAGAACGTTTAAGATATTACGCGTAAAACTGTAGGCCGGATAAGGCGCCAGCATCGCCATCCGGCATATTGCCTGATGGCGATGCTGGCGCATCTTATCAGGCCTACAAATAACTTCTGGCACGCCTAATCATCACGGCTCAAACGGTCGGCGCTGGAACTGATCGTGTCCGCATTTCGGACACAGCGGCAGCACATCCGGGGTGTAAACCGCTAAATGGAAGTGGCACTTCTCGCAGACCAGATTACCTAATCCGACCACCTCGCCGCTGTGATAAACCCCGTGATGACTGAGGTCCTGGAACACCTCGCGCCATTCGAGCTGGGTTTTATCTGTAATATCGGCCAGTTCCTGCCAGATACTCTCCTTGATAACCCGCATAAAGACGCTGTCTGTCTCCTCATCGAGACTTTCTTCATAGCTCAGAGCAAACTCTTCCAGGTCGCGTCTGACGGCCCGGGTGAGCTCTTCCACCTCGGTTCGCGTTAACTCCCCGGTCTGCATAACTCGTTGACGCGCCTGCTCCACCAACGCATCAATATCGCGTTCGCCATTACGCAGACGTTCGCTCAGTGAAGCCACCAGTTCACGGTAATATTGAGCAACCTTGTTCATCGCTTCGCCTCCTGGGTCGTTAACTGTCTATAATAATAGACGTTATTTACGCTACGCTTTGCAAGACTGTCCACAGAGTGTGTAAATTCGTGCAAGAATTATCCTTGCGGGAATTCAACGCTGAATGCGCGAAAGGCTGTTTTGGCGCGGGCGTTTGGGCTATGCTATGCGGATCTGAAACACCACATCTAGAGCTACGTTTGTAGCTGTATTGAAAACAGGACCACTGGCTGCCATGCAAGAGCAATACCGCCCGGAAGAGATAGAATCCAAAGTACAGCTTCACTGGGATGAGAAGCGCACATTTGAAGTTACCGAAGACGAGAGCAAAGAGAAGTATTACTGCCTGTCTATGCTTCCCTATCCTTCTGGTCGACTACACATGGGCCACGTACGTAACTACACCATCGGTGACGTGATCGCCCGCTACCAGCGCATGCTGGGCAAAAACGTACTGCAGCCAATTGGCTGGGATGCGTTCGGTCTGCCTGCAGAAGGTGCTGCGGTTAAAAACAATACCGCGCCAGCACCGTGGACGTACGACAACATCGCATACATGAAAAACCAGCTCAAAATGCTGGGTTTCGGTTACGACTGGAGCCGTGAGCTGGCGACCTGCACCCCGGAATACTACCGTTGGGAACAGAAATTCTTCACCGAGCTGTACAAAAAAGGCCTGGTGTACAAGAAAACGTCTGCGGTCAACTGGTGCCCGAACGACCAGACCGTACTGGCGAACGAACAGGTTATCGACGGCTGCTGCTGGCGTTGCGATACCAAAGTCGAGCGTAAAGAGATCCCACAGTGGTTCATCAAAATTACCGCTTACGCTGACGAACTGCTGCGTGACCTGGATAACCTGGATCACTGGCCTGACACCGTGAAAACGATGCAGCGCAACTGGATTGGCCGTTCTGAAGGCGTGGAAATCACCTTCGATGTGAACGGTTACGACAACACGCTAACCGTTTACACCACCCGCCCGGACACCTTTATGGGTGCGACCTATCTGGCCGTTGCCGCAGGTCACCCGCTGGCGCAGAAAGCTGCTGCAAATAACCCAGAACTGGCCGCCTTCATTGACGAATGCCGCAACACCAAGGTTGCTGAAGCCGAAATGGCAACCATGGAGAAGAAAGGCGTCGACACGGGCTTTAAAGCCGTTCACCCGCTGACTGGCGAAGAAATCCCCGTTTGGGCAGCAAACTTCGTCCTGATGGAATACGGTACGGGCGCAGTCATGGCCGTTCCGGGCCACGATCAGCGCGATTACGAGTTTGCGACAAAATATGGCCTGACCATCAAGCCAGTAATTCTGACCGCTGAAGGCGCAGAGCCGGATCTGTCCGAACAAGCTCTGACCGAAAAAGGCGTGCTGTTTAACTCCGGCGAGTTTGACGGTCTCGACTTCGAAGCTGCCTTCAACGCCATTGCTGACAAGCTGGTAGCGAAAGGCGTGGGTGAGCGTAAAGTGAACTACCGTCTGCGTGACTGGGGTGTTTCCCGTCAGCGTTACTGGGGTGCGCCAATTCCGATGGTGACGTTGGAAGACGGTACCGTGCTGCCGACGCCAGAAGATCAGTTGCCGGTTATTCTGCCGGAAGACGTGGTTATGGACGGCATCACCAGCCCAATCAAAGCCGATCCGGAGTGGGCAAAAACCACCGTTAACGGCATGCCTGCGCTGCGCGAAACCGACACCTTCGATACCTTTATGGAATCCTCCTGGTACTACGCGCGCTACACCTGCCCGCAGTACAACGAAGGGATGCTGGATCCAGAAGCCGCAAACTACTGGCTGCCAGTTGATATCTACATTGGTGGTATTGAACACGCCATCATGCACCTGCTCTACTTCCGCTTCTTCCACAAGCTGATGCGCGATGCGGGCATGGTCAACTCTGACGAACCGGCCAAACAGCTGCTGTGCCAGGGTATGGTGCTGGCTGATGCGTTCTATTACGTTGGTGCAAACGGCGAGCGTAACTGGGTTTCTCCGGTTGATGCCATCGTTGAGCGCGACGAAAAAGGTCGTATCGTCAAAGCTCAGGACGCAGAAGGCCATGAACTGGTCTATACCGGCATGAGCAAAATGTCCAAGTCGAAAAATAACGGTATCGACCCGCAGGTGATGGTTGAGCGTTACGGCGCTGACACGGTACGTCTGTTCATGATGTTCGCTTCTCCGGCTGATATGACGCTGGAATGGCAGGAATCCGGCGTTGAAGGGGCGAACCGCTTCCTGAAACGTGTATGGAAGCTGGTTTACGAACATACTTCCAAAGGCGATGTAGCTGCCCTGAACGTTGATGCGTTGAGCGAAGACCAAAAAGCGCTGCGTCGCGACGTACATAAAACCATTGCTAAAGTTACCGATGATATCGGTCGTCGTCAGACCTTTAACACCGCAATTGCGGCGATTATGGAGCTGATGAACAAGCTGGCGAAAGCACCGCAGGAAGACGAACAAGACAGAGCCCTGATGCAGGAAGCGTTACTGGCCGTCGTTCGCATGCTGAACCCGTTCACCCCACATGTTTGTTTCACGATGTGGGAAGCACTGAAAGGCGAAGGCGATATCGACAACGCACCGTGGCCGGTGGCGGACGAAGCCGCAATGGTTGAAGACTCGACGCTGGTTGTAGTTCAGGTGAACGGTAAGGTCCGTGGCAAAATTACCGTTCCGGTAAATGCGACAGAAGAACAGGTTCGTGAACGTGCTGGCCAGGAGCATCTGGTGGCAAAATATCTTGATGGCGTTACCGTACGTAAAGTGATTTATGTACCGGGTAAACTCCTCAATCTGGTCGTTGGCTAAGCGCGGGAGGAAGCGTGCGACTTCTGACAACATTGTTGTTATCTCTGGCGGTGCTTGTCACCGCCGGGTGTGGCTGGCATCTGCGTAATACTACGCAGGTCCCACCCTCAATGAAAACCATGATCCTGAACTCTGGTGATCCGAACGGCCCATTAAGCCGCGCGGTTCGTAATCAGCTGCGTCTGAACGGCGTTACGCTGCTTGAAGACGGTACAATGCGTAAAGATGTGACGTCCTTGCGTCTTGGCGCGGTCAGCATTTCGCAGGATACGGCGTCGGTATTCCAGAACGGTCAAACGGCTGAATACCAGATGGTGATGTCCGTGAGTGCATCCGTGCTGATCCCAGGTCATGATATTTATCCAATCAGCGCCAAAGTTTATCGTTCGTTCTTTGACAACCCACAGGCTGCACTGGCGAAGGATAACGAGCAGGACATGATCATCAAAGAGATGTATGACAAAGCGGCTGAACAGTTAATTCGTAAGCTGCCGAGCGTACATCTGGCCGATACTCTGTCATCCAATGCTGATGATGATGCTAAGCCAGCGGCGACAAAAGCCGCAGAGCCTGCGTCATCTCCGGCGCGTGTTTCCACCACGCTGGGTAACTGATGCTCAAGTTGTACCCTGAACAACTCCGCGCACAGCTCAATGAAGGGCTGCGCGCGGCGTATTTGCTCTTAGGTAACGATCCTCTCTTATTGCAGGAAAGCCAGGACGCTATCCGTCAGGCAGCAGCAACGCAAGGATTCGAAGAACACCACGCTTTCACCCTGGACAACAGCACCGACTGGGGAGAGATTTTTTCACTCTGCCAGGCGATGAGCCTGTTTGCCAGCCGTCAAACCCTGCTCCTGCAGTTGCCAGAAAATGGCCCCAATGCCGCCATTAACGAACAGCTCGCTTCACTCGTCACACTGCTACATAACGACCTGCTGCTGATTGTTCGCGGCAACAAACTGACTAAAGCGCAGGAAAACGCCGCATGGTATACCGGACTTGCCAATAATGCGGTGCAGGTAAGCTGCCAGACGCCGGAGCAAGCACAGCTTCCTCGTTGGGTCGCCGCCAGAGCGAAGCTTAACAATCTACAACTGGATGACGCAGCCAATCAGCTGTTGTGCTATTGCTATGAAGGTAATCTGTTAGCACTGGCGCAAGCGCTGGAACGGCTAGCATTGCTTTGGCCTGATGGCAAACTAACGCTGCCTCGCGTGGAGAAAGCCGTTAACGATGCCGCGCACTTTACCCCGTTCCATTGGGTGGATGCGCTGCTGATGGGCAAAAGCAAACGCGCGCTGCACATTCTGCAACAGTTACGTCTGGAAGGCAGTGAGCCGGTTATTTTGCTACGTACGATACAGCGTGAATTACTGCTGTTGGTCAACTTAAAACGGCAGTCAGCCCATACGCCTTTACGCACGTTGTTTGATAAACACCGGGTGTGGCAAAATCGCCGGGGTATGATGGGAGACGCGCTAAACCGGCTGAATCCTGCGCAGTTGCGTCAGGCGGTAACGCTGTTAACGCGTACGGAAATTACGCTTAAACAAGACTATGGTCAGTCAGTGTGGGCGGAACTTGAGGGGCTTTCCCTGTTACTCTGCCATAAATCGCTGGCCGATGTTTTTATTGATGGTTGATATGAAATCATTGCAGGCTCTGTTCGGTGGCACCTTTGATCCGGTGCATTATGGTCATCTTAAACCGGTTGAAATTCTGGCGAATCTGATTGGCCTTTCCCGGGTCATTATCATGCCCAATAACGTGCCGCCGCATCGTGCGCAACCCGAAGCGTCCGGCGAACAACGTCAACGCATGGTTGAACTGGCCATTGCCGATAAGCCGCTGTTCTCCCTTGATGAACGCGAACTGAAACGTGATACTGCCTCCTACACTGCGCAAACGCTCAAAGAGTGGCGCGAGGAGCAAGGACCGGACGTACCATTAGCGTTTATTATTGGCCAGGACTCACTGCTTACCTTTCCGTCCTGGCATGACTACCACACGATACTGGGTAACACCCACCTCATTGTCTGCCGACGTCCGGGCTATCCGCTCGAAATGGCGCAGGAAAAGCACCAGCAGTGGCTGGAGGATCATCTGACCCATTCGCCAGATGACCTGCACAACTTGCCTTGCGGGAAAATTTATCTGGCTGAAACGCCGTGGTTTAACATCTCCGCCACGCTCATCCGTGAGCGTCTGGAAAAAGGCGAGCCGTGCGACGACCTGATGCCAGCTGCAGTGCTTGACTATATCAATCAGCAGGGGTTGTACCGCTAAGCACCTTGCGTAGAGCCGCCAACAGGCTGTCATTCTCTTCCTGACTGCGAACGGCTACCCGATAATAGCGCGCATCCAGCCCCGGATAATTAGCACAACTGCGAATCAAGACATGTTGTTCCAGCATTGCGCGTTGCAGATCAAAATTCGCCCGCTCGCAGCGCAATAAGCGATAATTTGCCCTGCCAGGATACACCGTCAGGCCGGGCAGTTCTTTCAACTGCCGATCAAACCTCGCGCCCTCTTGCTCCAGCCACTTCCACGTTGCCTGCTGATATGCGCTGTCGTGTAAAATAATCTCGCCTGCCAGTGCAGCAAATGCGTTAATTGACCACGGCATTTGTCGACGGCGCATCTGTGCCACAGCCTGTTCATTACTGTTGACCAGATACCCTAACCGCAGCCCCGGTATCGCATAGAACTTGGTGAGAGAGCGCAGCACCCAAATATGCGGGTTATCACGAAGCAGCGGAATAAACCCCGGCTCCCCGGCAATAAAATCGATAAACGCTTCATCAAGGATCAGATTGATCCCAAGCAACTCACAACGCGCGGCTATTTCGCGCAGCAGGCGGTTATCGGGCAGCAAGCCAGTGGGGTTGTTGGGCGTACAGAGAAACAGGCAGTCCAGCTCTGAGGATAACGCATCGAGGATTGCATCGGTAAGCTGCCAGCCATCGTCTTCGCACAGCGCAAACTCATGGATCGTACAGTCTCCCCATTGCAGCGCCCGACGATATTCAGCAAACCCGGGCGTCACGATCATCGCATGACGTGGTTTAAGACCTTGCACCAAAGTGAAAATCGACTCAGTCTCGCCGTTTCCGGCAAGTATCCATGAGGCAGGAATCTGATGATGCTCCGCCAGCGCCGCATGCAGTTTAGCGTAATCAACATCCGGGTAACGCTCCGCGCAGTCCAGGTTGTCGAGGATCGCGCGTTTTAAACTTGCCGGCATACCCAGCGGATTAATATTCGCGCTAAAATCCAACAATTGTTCAGGCGAGATGCCCAACAGTTCGGCGGCTTCTCGCGTATTGCCACCATGCGCGCTCTTCAATAAAGACATCGTGCCGCTCCACGCAAAAAAAGGTATTTTAGTGAAAAATCTCTGCGCAATCAGGGCAAACATCATGTTTTGTGCGAATAACCTCAAGAGGAAAAAATGAGACTCTGGTTAGTACGTCATGGAGAAACTGAAGCCAATGTCGCTGGTTTATACAGCGGCCATGCCCCCACACCGCTAACGGAACGGGGTATCGCTCAGGCGCAAACACTGGGTACGCTGTTACGCAATGTGCCTGTCGACAACGTTCTGTGCAGCGAGTTGGAACGTGCCCGCCATACAACGCAGTTGATCTTAGGCGATCGTGAGGTCCCTGTGCGCAACATGCCTGAGCTCAATGAGATGTTTTTTGGTGACTGGGAAATGCGCCATCATCGCGATCTGGCGCGAGAAGACGCCGAAAACTACGCCGTGTGGTGTAACGACTGGCAGAATGCGACACCAACCAATGGTGAAGGCTTTCAGGCGTTTTCCCAGCGCGTGGAACGCTTTATTGCTCAGCTCGCTGATTACAAAACGTGCCAAAACCTGCTGGTGGTGAGCCATCAGGGTGTTCTGAGCGTGTTGATCGCCCGTCTGCTGTCCATGCCGGCTGCAGCAATGTGGCATTTTCGCGTCGAACAAGGTTGCTGGAGCGCAATTGATTTTTGCGACAATTTTGCGGTTCTGAAAGTGCTCAACAGCCGGGCTGTATGGCACGACGGGGAGTGAACGCACTGTTTTTTCTGCCGAAGGGCTTCTCTCCCATTGACACCCCATGACAGGCTGTTATTCTCCGCAACCTGACTTTTCCCGCCCTTCAGAGCTTTGCAGAAATTGTTTTACAAAAATGGCGATGCATTCTGCGGCGTGGGGTGGGATGATAGCGCACTTCAAAAGCGCTTTCGGAGACATTTGTCCCGATATCGCCTCTGGTTCAGGTATACTAACAGACGTTTTTAACTCTTTTCACCCAGGGGGAACACTTGCAGGGTAAAGCACTTCAGGATTTTGTAATCGACAAAATTGATGACCTGAAAGGTCAAGACATCATCGCCTTAGACGTTCAGGGCAAATCCAGCATCACTGATTGCATGATTATCTGCACCGGCACGTCCAGCCGCCATGTAATGTCTATCGCAGACCACGTTGTTCAGGAGTCCCGCACTGCTGGTCTGCTGCCGCTCGGCGTAGAAGGCGAGAACGTTGCAGACTGGATCGTCGTTGACCTCGGTGATGTGATTGTCCACGTGATGCAGGAAGAAAGCCGTCGCCTGTATGAACTGGAAAAACTCTGGAGTTAATGCGTGAAGCTGCAACTTGTCGCTGTGGGTACGAAAATGCCTGACTGGGTGCAAACCGGGTTTACGGAGTATCTCCGTCGGTTTCCGAAAGATATGCCCTTTGAGCTGATCGAAATCCCGGCAGGAAAACGCGGCAAGAACGCGGATATTAAACGCATTCTCGACAAAGAGGGTGAGCAGATGCTGGCTGCCGCAGGCAAAAACCGCATCGTCACCCTTGATATCCCTGGTAAACCCTGGGACACGCCGCAGCTGGCGACTGAACTGGAACGCTGGAAACTGGACGGTCGTGACGTCAGTCTGTTGATTGGCGGGCCGGAAGGTCTCTCTCCTGCCTGTAAAGCGGCAGCGGAACAAAGCTGGTCACTCTCTGCGTTAACCCTTCCTCACCCTCTTGTTCGGGTTCTGGTCGCGGAGAGTCTGTACAGGGCGTGGAGCATCACCACCAACCATCCTTATCACCGTGAGTGATCATTGATTCTTGAGTAGATTAAGCAGCGGATGAAACTACAGAATTCTTTTCGCGACTATTCGGCTGAGTCCGCGCTGTTTGTGCGCCGGGCGCTGGTCGCTTTTTTGGGGATTTTGCTGCTCACCGGCGTGCTGATCGCCAACCTTTATAATCTGCAAATCGTTCGCTTTACTGATTATCAGACTCGCTCGAACGAAAACCGCATCAAACTGGTGCCTATCGCCCCCAGTCGCGGCATCATTTATGACCGTAACGGAATTCCGCTCGCCCTTAACCGCACCATTTATCAGATAGAAATGATGCCGGAAAAGGTCGACAACGTTCAGGATACCCTCGACGCGCTGCGTAACGTCGTAGACCTGACGGACGACGACATTGCCGCCTTTAAAAAAGAGCGCGCCCGTTCACACCGCTTCACCTCCATTCCGGTAAAAACTAACCTGAGTGAAGTTCAGGTGGCACGGTTCGCCGTTAATCAATATCGCTTTCCCGGCGTCGAAGTTAAAGGCTATAAACGCCGCTATTACCCCTACGGCTCTGCGCTGACCCACGTCATTGGCTACGTATCGAAGATCAACGATAAAGACGTGGACCGCCTGGACAAAGACGGCAAGCTGGCCAACTACGCGGCGACGCACGACATCGGTAAATTGGGTATTGAACGCTATTATGAAGACGTACTTCACGGCCAGACTGGTTATGAAGAAGTTGAAGTGAACAACCGTGGCCGCGTCATTCGCCAACTGAAAGAAGTGGCGCCGCAGGCCGGGCACGATATCTATCTCACCCTTGACCTGAAACTCCAGCAGTACATCGAAACGCTGCTGGCGGGCAGTCGTGCCGCGGTGGTAGTCACCGACCCGCGTACCGGTGGCGTTCTCGCACTGGTGTCCATGCCGAGCTACGACCCGAACCTGTTTGTCGATGGTATCTCGAGTAAAGATTACTCCGGGTTGCTCAATGACCCGAATACCCCGTTGGTTAACCGCGCGACTCAGGGTGTCTACCCCCCTGCTTCGACGGTTAAACCTTACGTCGCGGTTTCTGCATTAAGTGCAGGCGTCATCACCCGCAATACTGGTCTGTTCGATCCGGGTTGGTGGCAATTACCGGGCTCTGAAAAACGTTACCGCGACTGGAAAAAATGGGGGCACGGCCATCTGAACATCACCCGTTCTCTGGAAGAGTCGGCGGATACGTTTTTCTATCAAATCGCCTATGATATGGGGATAGACCGCCTTTCAGAATGGATGAGCAAGTTTGGCTACGGCCAATATACGGGTATCGATCTTGCCGAAGAGCGCGCCGGAAACATGCCAACCCGCGAGTGGAAGCAAAAACGGTTTAAAAAGCCATGGTACCAGGGTGATACCATTCCGGTCGGCATCGGTCAGGGTTACTGGACGGCAACCCCTATCCAGATGAGTAAAGCGCTGATGATCCTTATCAACGACGGTTTGGTAAAAGTTCCGCATCTGCTGATGAGTACGGCAGAAAACGGCAAGCAAGTGCCGTGGATTCAGCCGCACGAACCACCCGTTGGTGACATTCATTCCGGTTATTGGGAAATCGCAAAAGACGGCATGTACGGTGTAGCCAACCGTCCTAACGGTACTGCACACAAATATTTCGCTGGCGCACCTTACAAAATTGCGGCGAAATCCGGTACTGCACAGGTCTTTGGCCTGAAAGCCAATGAAACCTATAACGCACATAAGATCGCCGAGCGCTTACGTGACCACAAGCTGATGACGGCCTTCGCACCCTATGATAAGCCCCAGGTTGCTGTCGCCATAATCCTTGAAAACGGTGGCGCGGGCCCGGCTGTGGGTACCATTATGCGCCAGATCCTTGACCACATTATGTTGGGCGACAATAACACCAATCTGCCTGCAGAAAACCCCGCGGTTGCAGCAGCGGAGGACCAATAATCGTGACGGATAATCCGAACAAAAAAACATTCTGGGACAAAATCCACATCGATCCCACGATGTTGCTTATTTTGCTGGCGCTGCTGGTTTACAGCTCGCTGGTCATCTGGAGCGCCAGCGGCCAGGATATTGGCATGATGGAGCGCAAGGTCGGTCAGATCGCGATGGGCCTGGTCATCATGGTGGTGATGGCGCAAATCCCGCCCAGGGTTTATGAGGGCTGGGCTCCCTATCTCTACATCTTTTGCATCATTTTGTTGGTGGCAGTAGATGCCTTCGGCGCTATCTCCAAAGGCGCGCAGCGCTGGCTGGATTTGGGGATTGTGCGTTTTCAGCCTTCCGAAATCGCCAAGATTGCCGTGCCGCTGATGGTCGCGCGCTTCATCAACCGTGATGTTTGCCCGCCATCGCTAAAAAATACCGCCATTGCGTTGGTGCTGATATTTATGCCCACCCTGCTGGTGGCCGCCCAGCCAGACCTCGGAACTTCAATTCTGGTCGCCCTTTCCGGTCTGTTTGTTCTGTTCCTTTCTGGTTTGAGCTGGCGTTTAATCGGTGTTGCGGTGGTCCTGGTTGCGGCGTTTATCCCGATACTGTGGTTCTTCCTGATGCATGATTATCAACGTCAGCGCGTCATGATGTTACTCGATCCGGAAACCGATCCGCTGGGTGCGGGTTATCACATCATTCAGTCTAAAATTGCTATTGGCTCCGGCGGTCTACGTGGTAAGGGCTGGCTACACGGTACGCAGTCGCAGCTTGAGTTTTTACCCGAACGCCATACAGATTTTATCTTCGCGGTATTAGCGGAAGAACTGGGTCTGGTAGGGATCTTAATTCTGCTGGCGCTGTACATTTTGCTGATTATGCGCGGATTATGGATCGCTGCCCACGCGCAAACCACCTTTGGTCGCGTCATGGCGGGTGGTTTAATGTTGATATTATTCGTTTATGTCTTCGTAAATATTGGTATGGTGAGCGGTATTCTGCCCGTGGTTGGCGTTCCTCTCCCACTGGTCAGTTACGGAGGCTCGGCACTTATCGTGCTGATGGCTGGGTTCGGGATTGTTATGTCGATCCATACCCATAGAAAAATGTTGTCGAAAAGCGTGTAAGGGGTACGCAATGCGTAAGCAGTGGCTTGGTATCTGCATCGCAGCAGGAATGCTCGCGGCGTGTTCGAGTGATGATGGTCAGCAACAGGGTGCTGTCGCGCCGCAGCCTGCGGTGTGTAATGGTCCGATTGTTGAAATCAGCGGGGCTGATCCGCGCTTTGAACCCCTGAACCCAACGGCGAATCAGGACTATCAGCGTGATGGTAAGAGCTACAAAATCGTCCAGGACCCTTCCCGCTTTAGCCAGGCAGGGCTTGCCGCTATCTATGATGCGGAACCCGGAAGCAACTTAACCGCGTCTGGTGAAGCGTTCGACCCGATGCAGTTAACCGCAGCGCATCCGACGCTGCCAGTCCCAAGCTATGCCAGAATAACTAACCTGGCTAATGGCAGGATGATTGTCGTGCGCATTAACGATCGCGGCCCTTATGGCAACGATCGCGTGATTTCACTTTCACGTGCAGCAGCCGACCGTCTGAATACCTCCAACAATACCAAAGTACGTATCGACCCGATCATCGTCGCCCAGGATGGTTCCTTGTCCGGGCCGGGAATGGCTTGTACCACGGTAGCGAAACAAACCTATGCCCTGCCCGCGCGTCCTGATTTAAGCGGCGGTGGCAATATGGGCAGCATGCCTGCGCCATCGGATGCGGGTCAGCCGCAAGGCGATATTCGTCCGATCAGCAATTCCACGTTGAAAAGCGATGATACAACCGGTGCGCCAGTGAACAGCAGTGGATTCCTCGGTGCGCCGACCACGCTCGCTGCAGGCGTGCTGGAAGGTAGCGAGCCGACTCCGGCTCCGCAACCGACCACCACCGCACCGGTAACGCCAACCGCACCAGCAGCAACACCAGCCGCCGTCGCAGCACCTGCGCCAGCGGCAGTAGCCAACGGACGCTACGTGGTTCAGGTTGGCGCAGTCAGCGAGCAGTCGCGTGCGCAGCAGTATCAAAAACGTTTAAGCCAGCAATTTGGCGTCCCAGGTCGGGTGGTACAAAACGGCGCAGTCTGGCGTATCCAGATGGGGCCGTTCGCCAGCAAAGCTGAAGCCTCCACATTGCAGCAGCGTCTTCAAGCCGAGGCGCAATTACAGTCCTTCATCACCGGCGTGTAATAACGTAAATCAGGTATCTGAACTGTCAGTTTCTGTAAATGACATTAACAAAGTCACGCGGAAAGTCAGATGCCTGCCCGTTTTGCATTTGCTATAGTAGGGCACTTTTTTTAATTTCATCACGGACGTCGTAGTTCAGACCATGAAGACCACTTTTTCCGCTCGTTTCGTGCAGCGTATGGCGCTCACCGCGGCTCTCTGCGCAGCTTCTCTCTCTGCTGCCCATGCCGATGACCTGAATATTAAAACCATGATCCCAGGTGTTCCGCAGATCGATGCGGAGTCATATATCCTGATTGATTACAATTCAGGCAAAGTTCTGGCAGAACAGAACGCTGACACTCGCCGCGATCCCGCCAGTCTGACCAAAATGATGACCAGCTACGTCATCGGCCAGGCGATGAAAGCCGGGAAATTCAAAGAAACCGATCTGGTCACCGTCGGCAATGACGCCTGGGCTACAGGTAACCCGGTCTTTAAAGGTTCATCATTGATGTTCCTGAAACCTGGCATGCAGGTTCCTGTTTCTCAGCTTATCCGTGGTATCAACCTGCAATCCGGTAATGACGCGTGCGTAGCAATGGCGGACTTCGCAGCCGGCAGCCAGGATGCTTTCGTCGGTCTGATGAACAGCTATGTGAACGCGCTGGGCCTGAAAAACACCCACTTCCAGACCGTTCATGGTCTCGACGCTGACGGTCAATACAGCTCGGCTCGCGACATGGCGATGATTGGTCAGGCGCTGATTCGCGACGTGCCTAACGAATACTCTATCTATAAAGAAAAAGAGTTCACCTTTAACGGCATCCGTCAGTTAAACCGTAACGGCCTGCTGTGGGATAACAGCCTGAATGTCGACGGTATCAAAACCGGTCATACCGACAAGGCTGGCTATAACCTCGTTGCATCCGCAACCGAAGGTCAGATGCGTCTGATCTCCGCCGTCATGGGTGGCCGCACCTATAAAGGTCGTGAAACCGAAAGTAAAAAACTGCTTACCTGGGGCTTCCGTTTCTTTGAAACCGTGAACCCACTGAAAGTCGGTAAAGAGTTTGCTTCAGAGCCCGCCTGGTTTGGTAATACCGATCGTGCATCGTTAGGCGTAGATAAAGATGTCTACCTGACTATTCCGCGCGGCCGCATGAAAGATCTGAAAGCAAGCTATGTGCTGAACACCACAGAACTGCACGCACCGCTGCAGAAAAACCAGGTTGTCGGCACCATCAACTTCCAGTTGGATGGCAAAACCATTGAGCAGCGCCCGCTGGTAGTCCTGCAGGAAATCCCTGAAGGCAACTTCTTTGGGAAAATCATTGATTACATTAAATTAATGTTCCATCACTGGTTTGGCTAAAAATTGAACACTTGAAAGTGTGATTTACGTCCCCATATACTAGGTATCCAGATAACTCCCACGCGCTGTGGGAGTTATTATTTATTGATGTAACGCCGGAGCTGACATGAAAACCAAACTTAACGAACTGCTTGAATTCCCTACTCCATTTACTTACAAAGTAATGGGGCAGGCGTTGCCTGAGCTGGTTGATCAGGTGGTTGAAGTGGTACAGCGCCATGCGCCAGGTGATTACTCTCCGACGGTAAAACCGAGCAGCAAAGGCAACTACCACTCGGTCTCAATCACTATTACTGCTACACACATTGAGCAGGTTGAAACGCTGTACGAAGAATTAGGCAATATCGATATCGTACGCATGGTACTGTAAAAACCTGTTGGTTACCCGCTGCATCCCCGCTCGGGTAACCCCTCCCCCCTGTGATATACTTTTCCCCCTCTTTTATATTCTCTACTCTATGTGAGTATCTACGGAGATGCCGTTTTGTATCAGGATAAAATTCTGGTCCGCCAGCTCGGTCTTCAACCTTACGAGCCAGTTTCTCTGGCCATGCACGAATTCACCGATACCCGCGATGAAAACAGTTATGACGAAATCTGGCTGGTAGAGCATTATCCTGTTTTTACCCAGGGTCAGGCAGGTAAAGCAGAGCACGTACTGATGCCGGGAGATATTCCGGTGATCCAGAGCGATCGTGGCGGTCAGGTGACTTATCACGGGCCGGGCCAGCAGGTCATGTATGTGCTGTTGAACCTGAAGCGTCGTAAACTTGGCGTTCGCGAACTGGTTACGCTGCTGGAGCAAACCGTTGTGAATACCCTTGCGGAAATCGGTATTGACGCCCACCCGCGAGCCGATGCACCAGGCGTATACGTTGGAGAGAAGAAAATCTGCTCTTTGGGGTTACGTATTCGTAAAGGTTGTTCATTTCACGGCTTAGCGCTCAATGTGGATATGGACTTGTCGCCTTTCCTGCGTATCAATCCTTGTGGTTATGCCGGAATGGAAATGGCGAAGGTATTGCAGTGGGATAGCACCGCCACGACCGAGAGCATTCGCCCAAGGCTGCTGGCCAACATTCTGGCGCTGTTGGGTAACCCACCGCACGAGTACATCGCGGACTGAAAATACGCGCATACTTTGCCACGGCATATGTTGTGGCAAATGGCACAAAACAACAACTATTTTACATTTTGCCAGCCTGTCAGGCTGCTTTCTTGACCGTTTCAATGATATACTGCGTATCACTAATTCAAAAATAGTTGATAAATGCAACATTCCCTTGAATTGAAACGCTTTCCTTCGTAATTCGCAACTGGAACACGCAAGCTATGAGTAAACCCATTGTGATGGAACGCGGTGTTAAATACCGCGATGCCGATAAGATGGCTCTTATCCCGGTAAAAAATGTGGCAACAGAGCGTGAAGCCCTGCTGCGTAAACCGGAATGGATGAAAATAAAACTGCCAGCGGACTCCACTCGCATCCAGGGCATCAAAGCGGCAATGCGCAAAAATGGCCTGCACTCTGTCTGCGAAGAAGCTTCCTGCCCTAACCTGGCTGAATGTTTCAATCACGGAACTGCAACCTTTATGATCCTCGGCGCAATCTGTACCCGCCGTTGCCCATTCTGTGACGTTGCCCATGGCCGTCCGGTTGCTCCTGATGCTAATGAGCCGTTAAAACTTGCTCAGACGATTGCTGACATGGCGCTGCGCTATGTCGTCATTACCTCCGTTGACCGCGACGATCTGCGTGACGGCGGCGCTCAGCACTTTGCTGACTGCATCACCGCTATTCGTGAGAAAAGCCCGTCGATTAAAATCGAAACGCTGGTGCCTGACTTCCGTGGTCGTATGGATCGTGCGCTGGATATCCTCACGGCCACCCCGCCGGATGTGTTTAACCACAACCTCGAAAACGTACCACGTATTTATCGCAATGTTCGTCCAGGAGCTGACTACAACTGGTCACTGAAGCTTCTGGAACGTTTCAAGGAAGCGCACCCGGAGATTCCGACTAAATCAGGTCTGATGGTCGGTCTGGGCGAAACCAATGCGGAAATCATTGAGGTCATGCGTGACCTGCGCAGTCATGGTGTAACCATGTTGACGCTGGGGCAGTATTTACAGCCAAGCCGCCATCACCTGCCGGTTCAACGCTATGTGAGCCCGGATGAGTTCGATGAGATGAAAGCCGAAGCTATGGCAATGGGCTTTACCCATGCAGCCTGCGGTCCATTCGTTCGCTCTTCATACCATGCTGACATGCAGGCCAAAGGGCTGGAAGTGAAGTAATCGTGTAATACTCACTTACATATCAGCAATAAAAAAACCGGCAAATTGCCGGTTTTTTTTCATGCAGAGTATGCAGTAAGAGCATCATGCTCCTGACATTACTCTTTATGAGAAAGCTTCTCAGCCTGAACGCTACCATCAGCATCTTTCTTAGCATCGGCATTATCGTCGTTCATTGCTTTCTTGAAGCCCTTGATTGCCGTTCCCAGGTCTCCACCCAGTGTACGTAACTTCTTGGTACCAAACAGCAGAACAACCAGTGCGGCAACCACCAGCAGTTTGGTAATACTAATCTCACCCATAGATACCTTCTTGACTTAAACCAGGCTGCATAAAGCGCCATATTAACCTGAGAATATTAACGGCCTTTCGACGCGCGCACACAATAGCAATCTGTAACAAGGTGAATCAAGCCTTGTTTAAAAAAACGTCATAATAATTGCGGTGGCGCAAAGCGTCGGTTACTTAACACCGGGAGTTGTGCCCTAACCTGCCTCACCCGCTCGGCGGAAACCTCGGCCATAATTAGCGTGGGCGTTTCTGCCGCAGCAGCAATGGTCACACCAAAGGGGTCGATGACCCTGCTTTGGCCGATATTCTTGTTACCGCACTCTCCCGCCGCAATCAAGTAACACGTCGCATCTAACGCTCTTGCCGCCAAAAGCGTAGCCCAGTGATGTTCTTTAAGCGATCCCCGAACCCAGGCTGCGGGTAAGACAAGAATTTCCGCTCCCTGCAATGCGTGCGCCAGCGCCAACTCAGGAAAGCGCAGATCATAACAGGTCATTAACCCTACTTTTAACCCATCTACGTCCAGCAGCGGCGCTATGGCGTCCCCTGCATCCACATTTCGTGACTCCTGAATCGAAAAGGCATCATAGAGATGTAATTTAGCGTAATGGGCCACGACCTGACCTGCCCGTAGCGCCACCAGCATGTTAAACGCCCGGCCTGGCACAGAAGGAACATGAATCGTCAGGATTGTCGTCATCTCGTTTTGCGCGCTTTCTCGCAGCAAGCGCGTCAAAAATCCGCCCTCCAGCAGTTGAGCTGATTTCACTGACAGGTCTGGGTCCAGATCGTCACGGGCCAGAAGCGCCTCCGGTAATACCAGCAGCGACGCCCCCTCTCCTGCAGCCTGTGACATCAATAAGACGCAGGTTTCTGCATTTTTTTCCCATGAAGGTCCCACGGCAAATTGCCCTGCTGCAACGAACATATTCCCTCCAGAAAACGTTGTTAGGCTCGCCAACCACGATTATTCAGCGTTACACTCATCCTATATACAATCAAATAGCAGGATTATGCAGTGTTACAACTCCTTTTAGCGGTTTTTATCGGTGGTGGTACAGGTAGTGTAGCAAGATGGATGTTGAGCATGAGGTTTAACCCGCTACATCAGGCCATCCCATTCGGCACGCTGGCTGCAAACTTACTTGGCGCATTTATCATTGGTATGGGTCTGGCATGGTTTAATCGCATGACAAACATTGATCCAATGTGGAAGGTACTGATTACCACTGGCTTTTGCGGGGGACTGACAACGTTTTCCACTTTCTCAGCTGAGGTGGTGTTTTTGCTACAGGAAGGACGCTTTGGTTGGGCTATGGTGAATGTACTGGTTAATCTGTTGGGATCATTTGCGATGACCGCCCTGGCATTCTGGCTGGTT
The DNA here is from genome assembly GCF_030332975.1 of Citrobacter sp. Cpo032. Taxonomy (NCBI): domain Bacteria; kingdom Pseudomonadati; phylum Pseudomonadota; class Gammaproteobacteria; order Enterobacterales; family Enterobacteriaceae; genus Citrobacter; species Citrobacter sp. Cpo032. Next base: position 338,942 of record NZ_JAOWGU010000034.1, on the reverse strand, counting down.
TCGGCCTCTCCCGCGCACTGAAGCGAAAAAAAACCCGCAATTAAGCGGGTTTTGAATGCTTGCTGTCGTATGCTTACAGAGCGATTACGTTTGCAGCAGAAGGGCCTTTGGCACCGTTAGTGATTTCGAACTCTACACGCTGACCTTCAGCCAGAGTTTTAAAACCATTGGTCTGGATTGCAGAGAAGTGTACGAACACGTCTTTGCTGCCATCTTCCGGAGTAATGAAACCGAATCCTTTGGACTCATTAAACCACTTAACGTTACCTTTAATCTTAGACATCAAAATTACCTTTACATGAAAAATAGACACAAATGCTGTGTCGGGTATCAGTACAACAATTGTGGTGGACTTTGTCCAGTCGAACTTTATCAAAAAGTGATAAATGTCGCGTTATTTTTCAGTTAAAGTTAGTATCGCATTGTTTTTAAAAGACTTTTTAATAATCCACCTGACAATACAGGTAGTCCATCAAAACTGGAAACGCATCCATGCAAAGTAGACGTTACCGTTGTTGTACGTTCCCGGAATGTAGGTCATCTGGAACGTTGCCGGACCATACCCTATCGATGCCAGCGGTAACAGCACGGGTACCGGAATGTAGTTCCAGTTATCGCGCGCGGTAAAACCAGCGGTAAAACCGAGACCTGTGTGGAAATTTTCATCTGCCAGCGGTCGCCAGGTTTTTTCCCAGCCATAACCACCAATGGGTTCCCATTTATTGTAGGAATCCTTAAAGGCCATTATATAAAGCCCGTGCCAGTTACCTTTATCATCCCAACGGGATTGACCAAAGCCCGCCCCCCATGGGCGTTCATTGTAGCGATCCGTTTTTTCTTTATCATAAGCAAAACGAGCATGCCAGGTAATAGCCGGCACGTACAGATCATAATGTTCTGGCTGCTGCCAGGTTTCACTGACATTGTCTTTAAAAGTAGCGAACCAACCTTTATCTTCAGCAGCGCCCTGGGGAATGAAAGCTAACTGAATAAAAAGAAATGAAAAAATGAGAAAATATCGTTTAGCGACAATCACAACTTAATTACCATCCTGGGATTTATTATTAATTGTAGCAAACCCAACCTTAATGTTAGCTTAACAAAAATGCGCAGCTAAAAAATCAGAATAATCCTCAGCCTATAATTTTTAAGATAATTATCCATGAGTTTATTGAGCCATCTAATAGGAACTATTTTCTCTTTATTGCCAATAAATTGTTCTTTCCTGCGAAAAAAGTTAAATAGCATCACAATAAATTAACAATTGATATTCATCATCGCCACAAAACACACACATCAGCGCTGCGCTTCACAGTTTCTTATTGTGAGATTCTTTTTTTAACCACGATGCTGAAAAAACGGCTTAACCATCGCTTGAATCCGTATTTTTATTGATTTTAATCAGCAAGAGTTATCGGTTTATTAGGCACATTCTGTCACCACTTTTTACTTTTTTTAGTTTTTTTACTTTCTGGGCAGCAATGCGACAGGGGAAACGATGTTGACATTTATTGAACTCCTTATTGGAGTTGTGGTTATTGTGGGTGTAGCGCGCTACATCATTAAAGGTTATTCCGCGACAGGCGTACTGTTTGTTGGCGGTCTGGTTTTGCTGATTATCAGTGCGCTGATGGGGCATAAAGTTTTGCCGTCCAGCGCGGCATCGACGGGCTATACGGCAACAGACATTGTTGAATATATTAAAATTTTGCTGATGAGCCGTGGTGGCGATCTCGGCATGATGATCATGATGCTGTGTGGTTTTGCCGCTTATATGACCCATATTGGCGCGAACGATATGGTCGTTAAGCTGGCCTCCAAGCCTCTGCAATACATCAACTCTCCTTACCTGCTAATGATTGCCGCCTATTTTGTCGCCTGCCTGATGTCACTGGCGGTTTCTTCAGCAACCGGTCTGGGCGTATTGCTGATGGCAACACTGTTCCCGGTCATGGTTAACGTTGGGATCAGCCGTGGCGCCGCAGCGGCCATTTGTGCCTCCCCTGCTGCAATTATTCTTTCACCAACATCAGGTGATGTGGTGCTGGCGGCAAAAGCTGCGGAAATGCCGCTGATCGATTTCGCCTTTAAAACCACGCTGCCAATTTCCATTGCAGCCATCATTGCTATGGCGATTGCCCACTTTTTCTGGCAGCGTTTTCTGGATAAAAAAGAGAACATTTCTCATGAAATGTTAGATGTGGCTGAAATCACCACGACTGCCCCGTCATTTTACGCCATTCTGCCGTTTACCCCGATTGTTGGCGTCCTGATTTTTGATGGTAAATGGGGTCCACAGCTGCATATCATTACGATTCTGGTACTGTGCATGCTCATCGCGGCTATTCTGGAGTTCGTACGTGGGTTCAATACCCAAAAGGTTTTCTCTGGTCTGGAAGTCGCTTACCGTGGCATGGCGGATGCCTTTGCTAACGTGGTGATGTTGTTAGTCGCTGCGGGTGTTTTTGCCCAGGGCCTGAGCACAATCGGCTTTATTCAGAGTCTGATTTCTATCGCTACCTCGTTTGGTTCGGCGAGCATTATTCTGATGATGGTGCTGGTGATCCTGACTATGCTGGCGGCAATGACTACGGGTTCCGGTAACGCCCCGTTCTATGCCTTCGTTGAGATGATCCCTAAGCTGGCGCATTCCTCCGGCATTAACCCAGCTTACCTTGTTATCCCGATGCTGCAGGCGTCAAACCTTGGACGCACAATCTCCCCGGTCTCCGGCGTGGTGGTTGCTGTTGCGGGTATGGCGAAGATTTCTCCGTTCGAAGTGGTGAAACGTACCTCGGTTCCGGTTCTGGTTGGGCTGTTGGTTGTGATTATCGCAACTGAAGTGATGGTACCAGGCTCTTCTTCAGCCGTCGTTGGCGGCTGATACTCAGAGAAATGTAGGCCGGATAAGGCATTCAAGCCGCATCCGGCATTTCGACTGCAACGTTGCCGGATGTCGATGCTAAAGCATCTTATCCGGCCTACGTCAGAAATCAGCATTTAGCCGCCGTGATAGATACGCTGCGGCCTACCCACCTTACCGTGAATAATCTCCGCAATAATCAAATGACGGCTGGCACAGTACTCCAGGTAGCGTCTGGAAGTCGTTCGGCTGATGGTGAGCGCCTGGGCGATCGTTTCTGCTGTATGGTGTACCGTCGGATCGGCAAATAATTTCAACACTGCATTCAGTGTTAACGCATCAATCCCGGTCGGTAAATCCCCTTTCGGCTCGCCCCGCGCGTAGGCATTAAACATCTCATCAATCTGCTTTTGACTGGCGCTATCATTACCGGCCAACATGCGTCGACGCTGTTGATAACGCGTCAGGGTCTGCCCCAGCCGCTCGTAAGCAATGGGTTTGACCAGGTAATCAAACGCGCCGCTGCGCACAGCTTCGGAGACTGTTTCCATGTCGCTGGCCGCCGTGGTAAACACCACACCGCCCGGATAACGCGCCTGGGTTAGCTCATGCAATAACGTAATTCCCTTGCCGTCCGGCAAGTAGTTATCGAGCAGAATCAAACCGGGCTTAAAACGCTCAATCATCATCCTCGCCTGCGCAAGATTACCCGCCAGCCATATCTGGCTGAAGCCGGGTATATGGCGGATATATTCAGCATGCATTTCCGCCAGTAGCGTTTCATCCTCAACGATCAATAGCGTTAATGGTTCCGTCATTGTTTTTTTTCACTTTCGGAAGAAATAAAGAAAATAAGGTGCCGCAGGGGGAGTTATCTTCAAGCGTAATCACCCCGTCACAGCGCCTCACATAACTTGCAATAAGATACAAACCGATGCCATGTTCACCTGGTTCATCGGTACGGGTGCTCACACCCTGTTCAAATATTTTTTCACGCAATGCTTCCGGCACACCGCATCCCTGATCGGCAACTTCGATGATCACATCATCCCCTTCATCGCTCAAATAGAGTTCGACGACCTTATTGCCTTGCTGGGTGCGCAAGCTCGCTTCAAATGCATTATCAAGCAGATTGCCAACAATTGCTGCAAACTCTGTGCTATCCAGCCCCTCGGGGAGTTGATGCAGTTGGCTGCCCGGAACAATAGTCATGGTGAGACCCAGTTCCCGCGCGCGCTGCACCTTGCCAAACAACAGACCGGCTACCTGACGATCGGCAAACGCGCCGCGCAGGCTGTCAATCAGTTGCTGTTGCGCCTGGGATTCCCCCTGCACCATGGCCAGAACCTTGTCATACTCTTTCATTTGCAGCAGACCATTGATAGTCGACATCCAGTTCAGATGCTCATGACGCAGCGTTCTCAGGCTCTCTACATACTGTTTGATCTGCGTTAACTGCGCATTAAGAGTAGCAATTTCATCTTTACTACGAAAACTGATGATTGCCCCAAGCAGTTCGTCACCGGAGCGAATCGCCTCACGGTTGGCGATAACGCTCAGTCCATTAAAGTTGACCATCGCGTCCTGTCGTTTTTCCGCAATCTGTTGGGTGAAAAAGTCCGCTGGCTGAACCACCTCACTCACCGGTTTTCCAAGCCACTTTCTCCCAGGTGAAGACAGCCCCAGCATTTTCCTCGCACTGCGATTTATTGCGGTGATATATCCATCAGGATCCACGGCAATCAACCCTTCATATACCGAGCTGAACAACGCTTCCTGCTGACGTACCACTCGCGCAATTTGTTTCGGTTCCATACCCAACATCTGCCGACGAATATGGGCAGCGAAAAACCAGGAGAGCAGCATAAGTACCAGCAACAGCAGGATAAACACACCGGCCATTGGCAGTAAGAAATCCGATCGCCAGCTATCGATTTTGCTGATCAGATAACCAATTGAGACCACGCCAATGATTTTGCCATCGTCATCAAAGATGGGCGTTTTAGCGCGCATTGCCATCCCAATGGAGCCTTTACCGGTAATAAAGTAGCTCTCCCCTTTTTCCAGCGCACCGGGTTTGGTGAACTGCATCGGATAGCCAATCTTTTCCGGGTTCGGATGATATAGACGAATGGAGTTGGTATCCCCGATAACCACGTAGTCGAAGTCAGTTCCGCTCTGCAGTTTGTCGGCAATCGTCGCCAATCGCTTGTAATCACGATGCTTAACCGCCGTGATGATACTGTCGTTAGAGGCGATGATTTTGGCCTGATTCATTGCCATATCGCGGACATGCGTTGCCAGATAATCTTCAAAGCTGGCGGTGAAGTATTGTGCCAGGGCGGCAATGATAAAAACAGAAACAACCAGAATGAGCAGAAAGATACGTAAAGGAAACGCCAGACTGCGGAAAAAAGGAAACCGTGTTTTATTTTTCTGTTCTGCCATCACATTTTTCCTCACCGACGTTAACTAAAACTAATTTCTCATTGTAGTTGTAATTAAAATGTTCTATTTACACGTTATGCTATAAAACAAGATCGTTGCAGATTCCCCACCTTAAATCAATTAAACAAATTAAAACCACACCTTATTTTAGGGTTAAATTAATTAAAAAACTTAAAACCATAAAACACATTAAAACCTTCTAACTTATTGTGAAATAAATCAAAAATTACCTCCAAAATACCCCTTACGATGTATGCATCAGGGAAAAAAAGAAATACTCCGTAATAAAAAACCATTCCCTTCAATTGCAAACAAAACGTTATCAGGTTGCTAAACAGAGCAACAAAAACAGAAACCCAGTAACAAATATAGCATCGGGGCTCTATTCACTATGTTCGGTAATAATATATTCACGCAAGTTAAACGCTCAGAAAATAAAAAGATGGCGGCTATCGCGCAATTTCTGAAAGAGAATGATTTGAGCGTAGATACGACCGTCGAAGTATTTATCACCGTCACCCGTGACGACCGTCTGATTGCCTGCGGTGGTATCGCTGGGAATATTATTAAGTGTGTCGCAATCTGTGAATCTGTCCGTGGCGAGGGCTTAGCGCTGACGCTGGCGACCGAGTTAATCAACCTTGCCTATGAACGCCATTGTACGCACCTCTTCATCTATACCAAAACCGAGTACGAATCGCTGTTTAAACAGTGCGGTTTTTCTACGCTCACCAGCGTTCCCGGCATTATGGTATTGATGGAAAACAGCACCACACGTCTGAAACGCTACGCCGAGTCACTGGCAAAACAGCGTCATGATGGGAAAAAAATTGGCTGTATCGTCATGAACGCCAACCCCTTCACCAACGGACACCGTTTTCTGATCCAACAGGCGGCCGCGCAATGTGACTGGCTGCATCTGTTTTTGGTGAAAGAAGATACCTCACGTTTTCCGTATGAAGACCGCCTGGATCTGGTGCTTAAAGGAACAAAAGACATTCCGCGTTTAACCGTGCATCGCGGTTCGGAGTACATCATTTCCCGCGCCACATTCCCATGTTACTTCATCAAAGAGCAGAGCGTTATTAACCACTGCTACACCGAAATAGACCTGAAAATCTTCCGCCAGTATCTGGCTCCGGCTCTCGGTGTCACGCACCGCTTCGTCGGTACTGAGCCGTATTGCACCGTCACCTCCCAGTATAACAACGATATGCGTTACTGGCTGGAGACCCCAATGCTTCCCGCCCCACCGATTGAACTGGTGGAAATTGAGCGGCTGTGCTTCCAGGAGATGCCGATTTCCGCCTCCTGGGTGCGCAAGCTGCTGGTTAAAAAAGATCTCACGGCTATCGCATCCCTGGTCCCTGACGCCACGCTGCATTATCTGCAAAGCATGGTTGAGCGAGCCTCATCGGGTGCGACAGTCCGCCAAAATACCCCCGCATTAGCAACAGGTGAAAAATGAAAATAAACCAGGCAGCCGTCGCAGGCACACTCGAGTCCGGTGATGTGATGATTCGCATCGCCCCACTCGATTCGCAGGATATTGACCTGCAGGTTAACAGTAGCGTCGAAAAGCAGTTCGGTGATGCCATCCGGGCCACCATTCTGGACGTTCTGTCCCGCTACAACGTACGCGGCGTGCAATTGAATGTTGATGATAAAGGCGCACTGGACTGCATTTTACGTGCGCGACTGGAAGCACTACTGGCCCGCGCTGGCGGTATTCCGGCACTGCCATGGGAGGATTGCCAGTGATTTCCGAATCTTTGCAACAACGTAAAACCCGTACTCGCCGCAGCATGTTGTTCGTACCGGGCGCCAATGCCGCCATGGTCAGCAACTCGTTCATCTACCCGGCAGATGCGCTGATGTTCGACCTGGAAGACTCCGTCGCGTTGCGTGAAAAAGATACCGCTCGCCGCATGGTGTACCATGCGCTGCAGCATCCGCTGTATCACGACGTTGAAACCATCGTGCGTGTAAACGCCCTCGACTCCGAATGGGGCATCAACGACCTTGAAGCCGTGGTACGTGGCGGTGCTGACATCGTACGTTTACCGAAGACCGATACCGCGCAGGATGTCATCGACATCGAAAGCGAAATTCTGCGCATCGAAAACGCCTGTGGCCGTGAACCCGGCAGCACCGGTCTGTTAGCCGCCATCGAATCGCCGTTAGGCATTACTCGCGCGGTAGAAATTGCCCATGCTTCCGAACGTCTGATCGGTATTGCCCTGGGTGCGGAAGACTATGTACGTAACCTGCGCACTGAGCGCTCCCCGGAAGGTACTGAACTGCTGTTTGCCCGCTGCTCTATTTTGCAGGCTGCACGTTCTGCCGGTATTCAGGCGTTCGACACCGTGTATTCCGATGCCAACAACGAAGCGGGTTTCCTGCACGAAGCCGCACACATCAAGCAGTTGGGTTTTGACGGCAAATCGCTCATCAACCCGCGCCAGATCGAACTCCTGCATAACCTGTACGCCCCAACGCGCAAAGAGCTGGCTCACGCCCGTCTGGTTGTGGAAGCCGCTGAAGCCGCTGCTCGCGAAGGTCGTGGCGTAGTTTCCCTGAACGGCAAAATGGTCGACAGCCCGGTTATCGAGCGCGCCCTTCTGGTTATCTCCCGTGCAGAACTTTCCGGCATTCGCGAAGAATAAGGCAAAAAAATGACGCAGAAAATCGAACAGTCTCAACGCCAGGATCGCGTGGCGACCTGGAGCCGTCATGCAGAAAGTGAGCTTTCCGCTTATCAGAGCACCGCAAAAGTAGAATTGCAGGCGCAAAAACCGCGCGACAAAAAGCTGTGCACTAACCTGGAAGACGCTATTCGTCGTTCAGGTTTACAGGATGGTATGACTATCTCTTTCCACCACGCTTTTCGTGGTGGCGATCTGACGATTAACCTGGTGATGGACGCCATCGCCAATATGGGCTTTAAAAATCTGACGCTGGCCTCCAGCTCTCTGAGCGACTGCCATGCTCCGCTGGTTGAGCACATCCGTCAGGGCGTGGTTAGCCGCATTTATACCTCCGGTCTGCGTGGCCCGCTGGCGGAAGAAATCTCACGTGGCCTGCTAGCCGAACCGGTACAAATTCACTCCCACGGTGGCCGTGTGCACCTGGTGCAAAGTGGCGAGCTCAGCATTGATGTGGCGTTCCTCGGCGTGCCGTCCTGCGACCAGTTTGGCAACGCCAACGGTTATACCGGTAAAGCGTGCTGCGGCTCACTGGGCTATGCCCGCGTAGACGCCGAAAATGCGAAACAGGTTGTCCTGCTGACTGAACAGCTGCTGACCTATCCGCATAACCCGGCCAGCATTACGCAGGATCAGGTAGATCTGATCGTGCAGATCGATCAGGTCGGCGATGCGGACAAAATTGGTGCCGATGCGACCCGCATGACCACCAACCCGCGTGAACTGTTAATCGCCCGTAGCGCGGCTGAGGTCATTGCTAATTCCGGCTACTTCAACGAAGGCTTCTCACTGCAGACAGGAACCGGCGGCGCCTCTCTGGCCGTTACGCGTTTCCTGGAAGACAAAATGCGCAGCCGCGATATCCGTGCCGACTTCGCGCTGGGCGGCATTACCGCTACCATCGTTGACCTGCACGAAAAAGGCCTGATTCGCAAACTGCTGGACGTTCAGAGTTTTGACCGTAACGCCGCAGAATCGCTGGCCCGCAATCCAAACCACATTGAGATCAGTGCCAACCAGTATGCCAACTGGGGCTCAAAAGGCGCATCCGTCGATCGTCTGGACGTCGTGGTGCTCAGCGCGCTGGAAGTTGATACCAGCTTCAACGTTAACGTACTGACCGGTTCAGACGGCGTACTGCGCGGCGCATCCGGTGGTCACTGCGATACCGCGGTTGCCGCTGCGCTGTCTATCATCGTCGCGCCGCTGGTTCGCGGACGCATCCCGACCCTGGTTGATAACGTGCTGACCTGCGTAACCCCAGGCTCCAGTGTTGACATTCTGGTCACCGACCACGGTATCGCCGTCAACCCTGCACGTCCGGAACTGGCAGAACGTCTGAAAGAAGCCGGTATGAAAGTGGTGTCCATTGAATGGCTGCGCGAACGTGCACAGCAGCTCACCGGTCAGCCACGCGCTATCGAATTCACTGACCGCGTGATTGCCGTTGTGCGTTACCGCGATGGTTCAGTGATTGACGTTGTGCATCAGGTGAAGGAATAAACCATGCACCTGCTCCCTGAATACGCCACCCAACACGCGGTTTCCATTCCCGAGCTGCTCGCCAGCCGCGATGAGAGACAGGCAAGGCAACAGGAGTGGCTGACACGCCACTCTGCGCCGCTGGTCTCGTTTACCGTCGTCGCACCGGGACCGATTAAAGACAGCGAATTAACCCGTCGTATCTTTAATCACGGCGTAACCGCCTTGCTCGCGTTGGCGGAACAATCCACCTGGATTGTCAGGGAGCAAACAGCGCTGGTTTCTGCCAGCGGTCCAGAAGGTCTTTTGTCGATTGAGGCTCCGGCCCACGACCTCAAGCTCGCCACCATTGAACTTGAGCATTCACACCCGCTGGGACGGCTATGGGACATCGATGTCCTGACCCCTGAAGGGGAAATTCTGTCCCGGCGTCATTTCGCACTCCCTGCCCGCCGCTGTCTGCTGTGCGAGCAAAGTGCTGCCGACTGTGCGCGGGGTAAAACCCACGCGCTTTCCGACTTACTCACTCAGATGGAGGCACTGCTGCATGATGCCGATTCCCGCAACATCAACCAATAACGCAGTCCTTCCTCTGGATCTGCCTGATGCTTACGCAACGCTTGCGTGGCGCGCCATGTTGACTGAAGTCAACCTGTCGCCCAAACCCGGTCTGGTAGATCGTATTAACAACGGCGCGCATAAAGATATGGCGCTGGAAGATTTTCATCGCAGCGCTGAAGCGATTCAGTCGTGGCTGCCACGTTTTATTGAATATGGGGCGTTTAGCGCACAGCTGTCGCCTGAAGATGTATTGAAAGGACTGCGCCCGCTGGGCATGGCCTGCGAAGCCGATATGTTCCGCGCCACCGCCGGGGTGAACACCCATAAAGGGAGCATCTTTTCACTGGGACTGCTGTGCGCCGCCATTGGCCGCCTGCACCAGCTCCAACTCACTGTTACCGCTGAAACCATTTGCTCTACGGCAGCAACATTTTGCCGTGGCCTGACCGAGCGCGAACTGCGCCAGAACAATCAACAACTCACGGCTGGCCAACGTCTTTATCAGCAATTGGGATTAACCGGCGCACGGGGCGAAGCCGAAGCGGGATATCCGCTAGTCATCCAACATGCCCTGCCGCACTACCGCGCACTGCTGACTCAGGGCCGCGACCCTGAACTGGCGTTACTCGACACATTATTGCTGCTGATGTCTATCAACGGCGACACCAACGTGGCTTCACGTGGCGGCGCAGAAGGTCTGCGTTGGCTACAGCAGCAGGCCACCGCCCTGATGCAGCAAGGGGGGATTCGTACCCCTGCCGATCTCGAATATCTACACCAGTTCGACCAACAGTGCATTGAACGCAACCTCAGTCCCGGAGGCTGCGCCGATCTGCTGATCGTCACCTGGTTCTTAGCTCAGATTTCACAAGTTCATCATTATCACAATTAAAGATCCTTTCCGGAGAATCACACACATGTCTTTAGCAAAAGATAAAATATGGAAGTTATTGGCCCCCCTGGTCGTCATGGGTGTCATGTTTCTTATCCCCGTCCCTGATGGAATGCCTCCACAGGCCTGGCACTACTTTGCCGTGTTTGTGGCGATGATCGTCGGTATGATCCTGGAGCCAATTCCGGCAACAGCGATCAGCTTTATCGCCGTAACGATCTGCGTTATCGGCAGCAACTATCTGCTGTTTGATGCTTCAGAACTGGCCGACCCGGCGTTTAAAGCGGGTAAGCAAGCGCTGAAATGGGGTCTGGCTGGCTTCTCCAGCACCACCGTGTGGTTGGTGTTTGGTGCGTTTATCTTCGCACTGGGTTATGAAGTCACCGGTCTGGGTCGTCGTATCGCGCTGTTCCTGGTGAAATTCATGGGTAAACGTACCCTGACGCTGGGCTATGCGATTGTTATCATCGACATTCTGCTGGCACCGTTTACTCCATCTAACACCGCGCGTACCGGTGGCACCGTATTCCCGGTTATCAAAAACCTGCCGCCGCTGTTTAAATCATTCCCGAACGATCCTTCCGCGCGCCGTATCGGTGGATATTTGATGTGGATGATGGTCATCAGTACCAGCCTGAGCTCCTCGATGTTCGTGACCGGCGCTGCGCCAAACGTACTGGGACTGGAATTCGTCAACAAAATTGCCGGTATTCAAATCAGCTGGTTGCAGTGGTTCCTCAGCTTCCTGCCGGTCGGTATTATTTTGCTGATCGTTGCTCCGTGGCTGTCATACGTTCTGTACAAACCAGAAGTTACTCACAGTGCTGAAGTTGCCGCTTGGGCCGGTGATGAACTGAAAGGCATGGGTAAACTTACCCGTAAAGAGATAACGCTGATCGGTCTGGTACTGCTCAGCCTGGGCCTGTGGGTCTTCGGTGGTAAACTGATTGATGCAACCGCAGTGGGCCTGCTGGCTGTCTCCCTGATGCTGGCGCTGCACGTTGTACCGTGGAAAGACATTACCCGTTATAACAGCGCATGGAACACTCTGGTTAACCTCGCCACGCTGGTCGTTATGGCGAATGGTTTAACCCGTTCAGGCTTCATCGACTGGTTCGCCAACACTATGAGCACGCACCTGGAAGGCTTCTCGCCTAACGCGACCGTGATCGTTCTGGTGCTGGTGTTCTACTTTGCTCACTACCTGTTTGCCAGCCTTTCCGCTCACACCGCCACCATGCTGCCGGTTATTCTGGCCGTCGGTAAAGGTATCCCGGGCGTGCCGATGGAACACCTGTGTATCCTGCTGGTACTGTCCATCGGTATCATGGGCTGTCTGACTCCATATGCAACAGGCCCAGGCGTTATCATCTACGGCTGTGGTTATGTGAAGTCCAAAGACTACTGGCGTCTGGGTGCTATCTTCGGCGTTATCTACATCGCTATGCTTCTGCTGGTCGGTTGGCCAATTCTGGCAATGTGGAGCTAATCATTCCTGTTCACGCCTGATGAAAATGATGCCAGTCAGCTAAACCTGACTGGCATTTTTTATGATTAAATAGATGATATTCAGAATTTATATAAGTGTCCGAAATCATCATGACATCAACATGGCGTTATTCTTCGTTGCTGGCAGCACTCCTGCTGCCAGTTTCTGCAGCTCAGGCCGATGAACTTCAGGCAAAACAGTACGCTGATTTTGACAGCTACGTGCTGGCTCTCTCCTGGCAAACCGGATTTTGTCAGAGCCAACACGAGCGTAATCGTCAGGAGCCTGACGAATGTCGTTTGCAAAAAGAGAGCGCAGACAAAGCGGATTTCCTGACCGTTCACGGTTTATGGCCCAGCCTGCCTAAATCCATTGCCGCCCGTGGAGTAGACAATCGCCGTTGGATGCGTTTTGGCTGCGCGACTCGCCCTATTCCCAACCTGCCTGAAGCCCGCGCCAGCCGTAAATGCGCGGCCCCCGAAACCGGGCTGTCGCTGGAAAGCGCGGCAAAACTCAGCGCCGTAATGCCCGGCGCTGGAGGGAGATCCTGTCTGGAACGTTACGAGTATGCCAAACATGGCGCGTGTTTCGGTTTTGATCCCGACGCGTACTTCGGCACGATGGTACGGCTGAATAATGAGGTTAAGAACAGCGAGGTGGGCAAATTCCTGGCGGAAAACTACGGCAAAACCGTCAGCCGTAACGCATTTGACGCCGCCGTTGCCAAAAGCTGGGGCAAAGAGAACGTCAAAGCGGTGAAGCTAAGCTGCCACGGCAATCCAGCGTATCTCACTGAGATCCAGTTATCCCTGAAAGCCGACAACATCAACCAGACGTTATCTGCCCAGTCATTCTTACCGCAACCGCATCCAGGTAGCTGCGGTAAACAGTTTATTATCGACAAAGTGGGATACTGAAACTTGTGACCGACGCTGCGAGCTGGCGTCGGTCCGTAAACTTAGCGTTTTGCACGGGCGTCCGGGCGAACTAAATCAAAACGGTGTGTTTCACTGATCGAATAATACGCTGTTGGCCCACCTGCACGTAGTACCGGCTTCGCTTTCGCCGTCTGATAGATGCCGTCTTCCAGGAGCGTTTCATCTATGTGAATGCCTACCACTTCCCCCAACACCAGCCAGGTTTCAACCGGTGAGCCATCAGCGGTAGTCAGTTGCAGGCTTTGCGATAAGCGGCACTCAAAATTGACCGGGCTTTGCGCCACGCGCGGCACGTTGACTATCCGGCTATCTGCCTTGCTAAGCCCGGCGGCAAAAAACTCGTCCTCACCGTGCGGCAAGCTGGCTGACGTTTCGTTCATCGCAGTGGCCAGCTCAAGAGTCGTCAGGTTCCAGACAAATTCACCAGTTTCGATAATATTCTGCACGCTGTCTTTCCAGCCGCTGCTGGCGAAACCGATAATCGGCGGATGATAGTTAAAACAGTTAAAGAAACTGTATGGTGCCAGATTGTGCCGACCGTTGCCGTCACGCGACGCAATCCAGCCAATCGGGCGCGGTCCAATGATGGCATTTAGCGGGTCGTGCAGTAAGCCGTGTCCCTGTGACGGTTGATAGAAATACATAGCGTTCCCTGTTGAAGTTAACGTCAGCGCAGCACAAATTATGCTTCGCTCATCCCCCTGGGAAAAGAAGATCAGCGTAGAACAATCTGCCAACGATTACGACTGAATAAAGTTGAGCAGGTCACCGTTGATCTGTTGCTTATGGGTGGTGCAAATGCCATGCGAGCCGCCGACATATACCTTCAACTGCGAGTCCGGCAGTATTTCCGCCGCGACCTTTCCGCAGGTTTCAAACGGGACAATCTGATCGTCATCACCGTGGATCACCAGCGTCGGGATGGTCATCTTTTTGAGGTCTTCACGCAGATCTGTTTCCGAAAACGCGTGTATACAGTCGTACAACGCTTTGATGGAACCTTGTAAGCCTTGTTCAACAAAACTTTCCCTGACGGCTTTCGACTCTTTTGCGCCCGGACGGTTGTAGCCATAGAATGCAGCGGTCAGTTCATAGAAAAAGGCGGCGCGATCGTTCAAAACCCCCTCACGGATGCCATCGAATACCTCTTTCGGCACGCCATTTGGGTTAAAGTCAGTCTTGATCATGATGGGCGTCACCGCGCCAATTAACACCGCTTTTGCCACCCGCTGCGTCCCATGCCGGCCAATATAACGAGCCACTTCCCCACCGCCGGTAGAGTGCCCAACATGTACGGCATCTTTAAGATTGAGATGCGCGGTAAGTTCAGCCAGGTCGTCAGCATACTGATCCATATGATGTCCATCCCAGGGTTGGGCCGAACGCCCATGTCCGCGCCTGTCATGGGCGATCACACGAAATCCTTTCGATCCAAGGAACAGCATCTGATCTTCAAACGCGTCTGCCGTCAGCGGCCAACCGTGACTAAACACAATAGGTTGTCCACTTCCCCAGTCTTTAAAATGCAAATAGCTGCCGTCTTTCAAGGTAAGTTTGTCGTACTGGCTCATGAGATCTCCTGTCGCGGAACACTGAGTTGTTTGACGCGCCCGCAGCGAGCGCTTAAAAAGCATAATGCAAATTGGAGAACGATCACGTTTTTCGGCTAAAATCACACCATATGCGACAATATTGATGATTTACCTGAATGTGAACTAAATCACTTCAAACATGGGGTAAGTCTCAGTATCATCATAAAAGCTAAACCCTTGCCGCCTGACGGTGAGGGTTTTCTTTTGGGATTATTTACCTGCGCACCCGCAGTATCGACGACATGGAGTAATAAATGTCCAGACCAACTATCATCATTAACGACCTCGATGCGGAACGCATTGACCGCCTGTTGGAGCAACCTGCGTTTGCTGGTTTACCGATTGCCGACGCCCTGAACGCCGAGCTGGATCGTGCCCAAATGTGTTCTCCAGAAACCATGCCGCACGACGTCGTGACCATGAACAGCCGCGTGAAATTCCGCAATCTGAGTGATGGCGAAGTCCGTGTGCGTACCTTGGTGTATCCGGCCACTATGACTGACAGCAACACACAGCTTTCGGTAATGGCACCTGTCGGCGCTGCACTTCTGGGGCTACGCGTGGGTGATACCATTCATTGGGAACTGCCAGGCGGGACCTCAACGCACCTCGAAGTTATCGAGCTTGAGTATCAGCCTGAAGCTGCAGGCGACTACCTGCGCTAACTCTGTCTTATCAAAGCCACTCGCTTTATCTTACAGGGGATGCATCCGCATCCTCTTTCCGGTTAGATCTCCCTGCTCCTCGCTTTCTTTCCTGTTCGCAAAACATAAATCTGTGTCGTGACTGACAGAATCATTTTTAATACTATGCTGTTATGTGTTCATGTAATGACAAGGAGAATGTTTATGTACAACACAATCATAATGCCTGTTGATGTATTCGAAATGGAACTGAGCGACAAGGCTATTCGCCATGCAGAATTTCTGGCCCAGGATAAAGGGGTTATTCATCTGCTGCATGTGCTGCCAGGCTCAGCGAGCTTAAGCCTGCATCGCTTTGCGGCCGATGTCCGTCGTTTTGAAGAGCATTTGCAACACGAAGCGGAAACCCGTCTGCAAACGATGGTCGGTCACTTCAGCATCGATCCTTCCCGTATTAAACAACACGTCCGCTTTGGCAGCGTCCGTGACGTGGTCAACGAGTTGGGTGAAGAGTTGAATGCGGATGTCGTTGTCATTGGGTCGCGTAACCCATCAATCAGCACCCATCTGCTCGGCTCAAACGCTTCCAGCGTTGTTCGACACGCGACTTTGCCTGTGCTGGTTGTTCGTTAACAGCCACTGATTTGCTAAAGAAAACCCCTGCCAGGTTAACGCCTGACAGGGGTTTTTATAGTGCAGGTGAGTCTTACTTTTTTTATGCTACTGTCGTGCGAATCAGATAATCAAACGAACTTAACGAGGCCTTCGCGCCTTCACCTGTCGCGATGATAATCTGCTTATACGGTACGGTGGTGCAGTCACCGGCAGCGAAAACGCCTTTCACGCTGGTTTCGCACTTGGCATCGATGATGATTTCACCCATACGGTTACGTTCAACGGCACCTTCCAGCCAGTTGGTGTTCGGTAGCAGCCCAATCTGAACAAAAATACCGGCCAGTTCCACATTGTGAACATCGCCGCTCACACGGTCACGATACTCCAGGCCAGTAACTTTGCTGCCATCGCCTTTCACTTCTGTCGTTTGCGCATTCAGAATGATGTCGACGTTTTTCAGACTGCGAAGCTTATTCTGCAGCACCTGGTCGGCCTTCATTTCAGGAGCAAACTCCAGCAGCGTCACATGTTCAACAATACCTGCCAGGTCGATAGCCGCTTCAACGCCGGAGTTACCGCCGCCAATCACCGCAACACGCTTGCCTTTAAACAGCGGGCCATCACAGTGCGGGCAGTAGGTTACGCCTTTGGTGCGATACTGATCTTCGCCCGGAACGTTCATGTTGCGCCATTTCGCGCCGGTGGCGATGATAATGCTACGTGCTTTCAGCACCGCGCCGGAGGCCGTTTCAATCTGATGCAAACCGCCTTCCTGCGCTGCTGGAATGAGTTTGCTCGCGCTCTGGCTGTCAATCACATCGACATCATAATCATCAACGTGTGCTTTCAGCGCGCCTGCCAGTTTCTGACCTTCAGTTTTCGGTACTGAGATATAGTTTTCAATATCAACAGTATCAAGGACCTGACCGCCAAAACGTTCGCCCATCAGACCGGTGCGAATGCCTTTACGTGCAGAGTACACCGCTGCCGCCGCACCTGCAGGACCAGAACCGACAATCAATACGTCATAAGCATCGCGCTTATTCAGCTCTTCAGCCGCACGTTTTTCTGCGCCAGTATCCACTTTCGCCACGATCTCAGTCAGCGTCATACGCCCCTGACCGAACTCTTTGCCGTTCATAAATACCGCCGGAACGCCCATCACGTTACGATCGGTGATTTCGTTCTGGAAAGTACCGCCGTCAATCGCCGTATGTTTGATACGTGGGTTCAGCACCGCCATCAGGTTCAGCGCCTGCACCACGTCCGGGCAGTTATGGCAGGAAAGTGAATAATAGGTTTCAAATTCAAAATCACCGTCGAGATCGCGGATCTGCTCCAGCAACGTCTGCGCCTCTTTTGACGGATGACCACCGGTCCACAACAGCGCCAGCACCAGAGAGGTAAACTCATGACCCAGCGGAGAACCGGCAAATCGCGGTCCCTGGTGAGAACCGGGATTGGTAATCAGGAACGATGGCTTACGCACCGCCAGAGTATTGTCTTCTTTGAAGGTGACTTTTTCTGACAGTTCAGCAATTTCAGTCAGCAGTTCCTTGATTTCTGCCGATTTAGCGCTGTCGTCCAGCGACGCAATCAGCTCAACAGGTTTGGTCAGTTTCTCAAGGTAAGCCCTGAGCTGGGTTTTCATATTTGTGTCGAGCATTCTTCTTCCCTCTCTGAAAACATCATCATGCAAGCCGATTTTGCGGGACTGCATTAATGCAACTTGCGTCATGGTGCTGGAATGAAACAGGCGCAAATTTGCGCCTGTGGAATGCCGGATGCACTACGTTTATCCGGCCTACAAACTACGCGACTTAGATTTTACCAACCAGGTCCAGAGATGGCGCTAAGGTTGCTTCACCTTCTTTCCATTTCGCCGGGCAAACTTCACCTGGGTGGGAAGCGACGTACTGTGCGGCTTTGATTTTACGCAGCAGGTCAGACGCATCACGGCCGATACCTTCAGCAGTAACTTCGATTGCCTGGATGATACCCTGCGGGTCAACAACGAAGGTTGCGCGGTCAGCCAGACCTTCATCTTCACGCATGTTGTCGAAGTTACGGGTCAGGGCGCCAGTCGGGTCGCCGATCATCGCGTATTTGATTTTTGCGATGGTTTCAGAGCTGCTGTGCCATGCTTTGTGGGTGAAGTGGGTGTCGGTAGAAACGGAATACACATCTACGCCCAGTTTCTGCAGTTCTTCGTAATGGTCTGCAACGTCACCCAGTTCGGTCGGGCATACGAAAGTAAAGTCAGCCGGGTAGAAGAAGAAGACGCTCCAGCGACCTTCGGTATCTTTCTCGGTTACTTCGATGAACTCACCGTTTTTGAACGCCTGGTTTTTGAAAGGTTTAATTTTGGTATTAATCAAAGACATCTGTACTTCCTCCGTGTTTTCGTTGAGAGATAAGTTAACGAAAATCTCTTCGCAGGGCTAATGCGTTTCCTTTATCAAATCAATAAGCGTTAACTAACAACTCACTCAAACTCATGTTGTGAACCTAAAGATAAAAGTAAAAAAGGCCCCCTTTGCAGGGAGCCTCATTACCCGAGCTACCCGCAGGTAACGTCAGTGCCAGCAGAGCTGGCTATGTGTTGCGCTCTACATTACCTTAACAAAGGTCGTAACAGCGATGGGGATTACATCACCCAACTAAAGAAAGGGCAATCGACAGACCGTCGATCTTACCTATGGCTGTGATAGGTTTTGCAATTAAGCCCACTTTCCTGCTGATTTTATAAGGAAAATCAATGTTTAAACGCATCTTACTCTTAACTCTTCTCCCCGCTATCGTGCACGCAGAGGAGCTCCCTGCCCCTGTTAAAGCCATTGAGAAACAGGGAATTACCATTCTGAAGCCCTTCGATGCACCGGGTGGAATGAAAGGCTATCTGGGAAAATACCAGGACATGGGGGTCACTATCTATGTCACGCCTGACGGTAAACATGCCATCTCCGGCTACATGTATAATGAAAAAGGCGAAAACCTCAGTAATGCGCTCATAGAAAAAGAGATCTATGCCCCTGCCGGACGTGAGATGTGGCAGCGAATGGAAAAAGCGTCGTGGATTCTGGACGGGAAAAAAGAGGCCCCGGTCATCGTTTACGTGTTTGCCGATCCCTTCTGTCCTTATTGCAAACAGTTCTGGCAGCAGGCGCGCCCATGGGTAGATTCCGGTAAAGTTCAGTTGCGTACGCTGCTGGTTGGCGTGATCAAGCCTGAAAGCCCGGCAACTGCTGCTGCGATCCTGGCATCCAAAGATCCGGCCAAGACCTGGCATGACTATGAAGCATCCGGCGGGAAAATGAAGCTGGAAATCCCGGCTTCAGTCCATCCAGAACAGATGAAGGTACTGAATATCAACCAAAAAATCATGGATGATTTAGGTGCTAATGTGACGCCCGCGATCTACTACATGAGCAAAGACGATACGTTACAACAGGAAGTGGGATTACCCGATAAGGAAAAATTAAATATTATTATGGGGAATAAATAAAGGTAACAAAATGAGTGATTGTTATGGTTCTCATTTCAATCACTCTTTTAAATATATTTTTATCTTAACTATCAAGCAATCTGTGTTATTTTAGTTTAAGTTAATCATTCATTAAGCTATAAACATAAATTCTAAGAATGATTAGAATTTAAATTATTCAATAATTGAATTACCCAATACATTACCATCACAGGAAGGTATGCATGGCTAACCTCTATGACCTCAAAAAATTCGATCTTAACCTGTTGGTAATTTTTGAATGTATTTATCAACATTTGAGCATCAGTAAAGCTGCGGCAACACTGTATATCACCCCTTCAGCCGTCAGCCAGTCATTACAGCGACTGCGTACACAGTTTAACGATCCCCTGTTTATTCGCTCAGGCAAAGGCATTACGCCTACGGTCACAGGGGTAAATCTTCATCTTCACCTTGAAAAAAATCTCAACAATCTGGAACAAACCATCAATATCATGCACGGTTCCAGCCTGAAAAATAAATTCGTCATCTACAGCCCACAAATTACAACCAATCTGAATGTGACATCTTTAATTAATAACCTCAGAGAAAACTCAGATATTGAAATTGAACATCATGATATATTGATGTCAGCAGAATCGGCTGAAAATATCCTTGCATATCGTAAAGCCGATCTGGTTATTTCAATAACACCGGTCCACAATCGGTCTATTGTATGCACTCATTTTAAGACCATTGAGTGTGTTTTAGTATGCAGCGGCAACCACCCCAGAATAAATGAAACGAGTACACTCGAACAAATCCAACAAGAACAGTTTACATATTTTTCCTCTGAAGAACAGGGTATTAAAGATTATCGTTCCCGTGTCAGTGAATCGATGGTATTCCATAACGTCGGTTTTAGTAGCGATTCCTTACTCTCGATTGCTAACGTTATCGCCACTACGGATATTATTGGTTTTCTCCCCAAACAAATTTATGAACTTTATCAACCAGCATTGAACTTTAAAGAAATAAAAACCGATTTTGAATTGCCAAAAATTAAACTATTCATCATGTATAACCGCGCATCACTTAATAACAAAGCCTTTGCAGATTACATAAACAAACTATCTTTAGATAGTTAATGATAACGCATTTAAATTCATACAAAACATATAACGGTGACATTACATGCAAATAATGAATATATTTAAATATTGCATGTCGCAAGAAAAAGCCTATCTTATTACGGACATTTATTATGGCTGCAAATAATAAAAATTCGATATGGATTTGATATGTCTGTTTATAAAATACCGTTGGATAAAAATGTTCTGCAAGCAGCACAGGAACGCATTACCTGGACGCTTGAGACTCTACCGCGTGTCTGCGTTTCTTTCTCTGGAGGTAAAGATTCGGGGTTAATGTTACATCTGACCGCCGCCATTGCCCGCCAGTTACAGAAAAAAATAAACGTCTTATTTATCGACTGGGAGGCTCAGTTTTCCTGCACTATCGACTATGTCCAGGCGCTACGCGAGAGTTATTCCGATATCATCGAAGAATTTTATTGGGTTGCATTGCCACTGACGACGCAAAATTCACTGTCACAATTTCAGCCTGAATGGCAATGCTGGGAACCGGGTACTCAATGGGTGCGCCAACCGCCCGCAGATGCCATTACCGATCCCGAATTTTTCTCTTTCTATCAACCCGGTATGACTTTCGAGCAATTTGTTCGTGAGTTCGCTGAATGGTTTTCGCAGAAACGACCGGCCGCCATGATGGTCGGGATCCGCGCCGATGAGTCATATAATCGTTTTGTCGCCATTGCGAACTCGAAAAAACAGCGTTTTGCCGATGACAAACCCTGGACCACCAGCGCCCCCGGTGGGCATACCTGGTATATTTATCCGATTTATGACTGGAAAACTGCTGACATCTGGACGTGGTTTGCGAAGTCAATGCTCCCGTGTAATCCCCTGTACAACCTGATGTATCAGGCGGGGGTTCCCACGCGATACATGCGTATCTGCGAACCCTTTGGACCAGAACAACGCCAGGGGCTGTGGCTTTACCATGTTATTGAGCCTGAACGCTGGGCAATGATGTGCTCCCGCGTCAGCGGGGTAAAAAGTGGCGGGATATATGCTGGTCAGGATAACCATTTTTACGGTCACCGCAAAATATTAAAACCCGAACATTTAAGCTGGCAGGAATACGCCATGCTGTTATTGAAGAGTATGCCGGAAACGACCGCCGAACATTATCGCAATAAAATCGCCGTCTATTTACAGTGGTATAAGAAAAAAGGCATGGAGAATATCCCACAAACCCAGGAAAGAGATATTGGTTCAGTGGATATTCCGTCGTGGCGGCGTATCTGTAAGGTCCTGCTGAATAACGACTATTGGTGCCGGGCTCTCTCATTTAGTCCAACGAAACCCAAAAACTATCAACGTTACAATGAGCGTATGAAAACAAAACGCCAGGAATGGGGACTCTTATGCAACAGCGATTAACTCAGGAACTCCTCGGCTTTCTTTCTGGTTTATCAGAACCAGAGAGAATTGAAGCCATAAATGAATTCAGAAAGGCAATACACAGCGTCAGTCCCTTTCGCGAGGAGCCCGTAGATTGCGTTCTTTGGGTTAAAAATGATCATATTTCACCCAATGACTACAACCCCAATAACGTTGCGCCACCGGAGAAAAAGCTGCTGCTGAAGTCCCTCGAGGCTGACGGGTTTACACAGCCCATTGTGGTGGTTCACTCAACGGCTGAAGAGTACGAAATTGTCGACGGTTTCCACCGCCACGAGTTAGGTAAAGCCAAAGCCTCACTGAGGCCCAGGCTGAAAGGATATCTGCCGGTTGCCTGTTTAGAACGCGAACGCCATGAGCGTATGGCGGCAACCATTCGCCACAACCGCGCTCGCGGGCGTCATCAAATCCACGCCATGTCCGAGATTGTCCGCGAGCTATCGCAACTGGGATGGAGTGAAGAAAGAATTGGCAAGGATCTTGGTATGGACAGCGACGAGGTGTTACGCCTGAAGCAAATTAACGGCCTGCAAGCGTTGTTTGCCGACCGTCGATTCTCCAAAGCCTGGACCGTGAAATAGCTACAACGAAACCAGACGCTCGGCTGCCGCTAACAGCGTCGATTCTTGCTTGGCAAAACAGAGGCGAATCAGTTTATGCGGGAAAGGATCGGCGCAGAACACCGACAGCGGAATTGCCGCCACGCCCACTTCAGTGGTCAGCCACTGGCAAAACTCCACGTCGTTAAGCGAGGAAACGGCGCTGTAATCGACCAGTAAAAAGTATGTGCCTTCACACGGCAGAATTTCCAGTCGACTATCACGCAGTGCGTTCACCAACACGTCGCGTTTTTTCTGATAAAAGGCGGGCAGTTCGCGATAGTGTACCGGATCTTCTCGTAGCATATCCGCCAGTGCGAGCTGAGCCGGCGTGTTGACGGAAAACGTCAGATACTGGTGCACTTTTCGTAGCTCAGCGCTAATGGCGGCTGGCGCAACGCAGTATCCGACCTTCCAGCCAGTCATATGGTAGGTCTTACCAAACGATGAAACAGCAACAGCGCGTTCCCGCAGCTCTGAATGTGCCAGCACGCTGGCATGCCCCTGTTTGGCGAAACAGATATGCTCATAAACTTCGTCGCTGATGACAAAGATCTCGCGTTCTTTAATCGCCTGCCACAGCGCGTCAAAATCGGCGTGATGCCACACAGTGGCAGAAGGGTTATGTGGCGTGTTCAGGATAACCAATCGGGTACGGTCGCTGAGTAAGGCACCAAACGCCTGCCAGTCGACGCGAAAAGCCGGTGGTTGCAGGGCAATACGTTTAACCACACCGCCGGATAATTCAACCGCAGGCGCATAGCTGTCGTAGCTCGGGTCAAAACAAATCACCTCATCACCTGGGCGCACCAGCGCAGTGATCGCGGCATACAATGCTTCCGTGGCCCCCGCCGTGATGGTCACTTCATTATTCGCGTCAGGTTTATAGCCATACAGGTCTGCCGTTTTATCCGCGATAGCTTCGCGCAGCGGCTGCACGCCCGTCATCGGCGCATACTGGTTTGCGCCATGCGCGACGTGATACGCCAGACGCTCTTGCAAAAAGAGTGGACCGTCAAAATCAGGAAATCCCTGCGAGAGGTTAATGGCCTGATGCTGCTGCGCCAGCGCACTCATTTGCGTGAAGATAGTGGTGCCCAGATTAGGCAGTTTGCTTTGCGGAATCAGCGGGTTATTACTCATTATTGTTATCCCAGCGTGTGATGTTGTGGTTGAAGCCACTATAGCACGATGCTAGTATTTGGCAATCAAGACGTTCAGACGTCCATATAAAAATAACCTGCCTGGACAGGACAGCCAAAAGGACAACACAACATGAGTAATACCGAGATTCGCGTCGTCACCGGCCCAGCCAACTATTTTTCCCATCCTGGCAGCCTGTCGAGACTGAACGATTTTTTCTCTGCCGACCAACTTTCACGCGCCGTGTGGGTTTATGGTGAACGCGCCATCGATGCGGCCCGCCCTTACCTGCCAGAGGCTTTTCATCTTGCCGAGGCTAAACGCCTGCTGTTTACGGGACATTGCAGCGAAACCGATGTTGCTCAACTGGCAAAAGAGTCGGGAGAGGATCGCAGTGTGGTGATTGGCGTGGGTGGCGGTACATTGCTCGACACCGCTAAAGCGTTGGCCCGTCGTCTGGATCTGCCGTTTGTCGGTATTCCTACTATCGCGGCGACCTGCGCTGCCTGGACGCCGCTCTCCGTCTGGTATAACGATGCGGGCCAGGCACTACATTTCGAAATTTTCGCTGACGCGAACTTCCTCGTGCTGGTCGAACCCGGGATCGTTCTCAATGCGCCAGAAGAATACTTACTGGCGGGGATCGGCGACACGCTGGCAAAGTGGTATGAAGCCGTCGTGCTCGCACCTCAGCCGGAAACACTGCCATTGACAGTACGTCTGGGTATTCAAGCTGCGCAGACCATCCGCGACGTCCTGCTGGAAAGCAGCGAGCAGGCGCTGGCAGACAAACAACAAGGCACGCTAAGCCGCACGTTTTGCGATGTGGTAGATGCGATTATTGCCGGAGGCGGCATGGTTGGTGGTCTGGGCGAGCGCTACACACGCGTGGCGGCAGCGCATTCTGTTCACAATGGCCTGACCGTCCTCCCACAAACCGAGAAGTTTTTACACGGCACCAAAGTGGCGTACGGCATCCTGGTGCAGAGCGCGCTGCTGGGACAAGATGATGTGCTGGCGCAGTTAATTACTGCTTATCAGCGATTCAACCTGCCAACCCGGTTAGCTCAACTGCAAGTGGACATCAATAACCGCGCCGAAATCGACAAAGTGATTGCGCACACTCTGCGCCCGGTGGAGTCCATTCACGCCCTGCCGGTAACGTTAACGCCGGAGACACTGCGCGCAGCATTCGAAAAGGTGGAGTCGTTTACGGTGTGATTATGGTGCGGGTTGCCTGATGGCGGCTTCGCCTTATCAGGCCTACGGTCAGAGCATTGTGGTAGGCCGGATAAGCATCAACGCCATCCGGCAAAAAATCAACAGCACTTCGCGCCACCTTTCCCGCCATATCGTGCATCCTGGCGCTCACGGAAAAATTCTTCGTAGGTCATTGGCGTCTGGTCCGGATGCGTGACGCGCATATGTTCAACATAGTTGTCATAATCCGGCATACCTATCATTAATCGGGCGGTTTGGCCTAAATACTTCCCGGCTTTGGCGAGTGTTTCAAACATAGTGTTTCCCTGTCGTACAAACGCCCTCCCCGTACAGGAGAGGGCTCGTTGGTTAAGAGAAGATTAGTGCGCGCCTTTCGCCTGCGCCACGATCTCTTCGACATTCTCAGGCATCGGCTCGTACGGTGTCTCTTTCGACGTTGGTTTGTCCTCTTTCAATGCTGCCAGCGCAGTTTTGATGGAGAACAGACCCAGCACCACAACGACGACCATGAAGAAGATGGTGAGACCCGCATCCAGGCGGTTGTTAAACACCAGTTGCGTCAGCTGCGACTGGGTGTATTGCGCCGGAATGTTACCGCTGTCGATCATCGCCTGGAACTTGTTGGCGATAGCCAGGAAGCCGATTTTCGCATCCGGGCTAAACGCTTTCTGCCAGCCAGCGGTCAGGGTACAAATTAGCAACCAGGCCGTTGGCACCAGCGCCACCCATGCGTAGCGCTGGCGTTTCATCTTGAACAGCACCACAGCACAGAGCATCAACGCCATACCGGCCAGCATCTGGTTAGCGATACCAAACAGCGGCCACAGGGTATTAATACCACCCAGAGGATCCACCACGCCCTGGTGTAAGAAGTAACCCCAGGCCAGCACGCACAGCGCTGTAGCCAGCAGGTTTGCAGGCAGCGAATCGGTACGTTTCAGGCTCGGTGATACCACGCCCAGCAAGTCCTGCAGCATAAAGCGCGCGGCGCGTGTACCGGCATCTACCGCCGTCAGAATAAACAACGCTTCAAACAGAATGGCGAAGTGATACCAGAACGCCACATCCATCATGCCGCCCAGTGCGCCATGCAGAATGTACGCCATCCCGACGGCCAGCGTCGGCGCACCACCTGCGCGGGAGATGATGGATTGCTCACCCACTTCATTGGCGATTTGATGCAGGGTGTCTGGCGTAATGGCAAAGCCCCAACTGCTGACTACCTGTGCCGCAGAAGCCACTACGTCAACCGTGCCCGCAGGAGCCAGCACCGCCATCGGGCTGTTCATCGCAAAGTACACGCCCGGATCGATGATGCACGCGGAAACCAGCGCCATAATGGCGACAAAGGATTCCATCAGCATTCCGCCGTAGCCGATAAAGCAGGCCTGCCCTTCATTCGCCAGCATCTTCGGCGTGGTTCCGGAGGAGATCAGCGCATGGAAGCCAGAAACCGCACCACAGGCAATGGTAATAAACAGGAACGGGAACAAGTTACCGGTCCAGACCGGGCCAGTACCGTCAACAAACTTGGTCAGCGCTGGCATGGTCAGCGTCGGACGCATGATCAGAATCCCTACCGCCAGACCAACGATGGTGCCGATTTTCAGGAAGGTAGAGAGGTAATCACGCGGGGCCAGCAGCAGCCACACCGGCAGGACGGCGGCAACAAAACCGTAGCCCACCAGCATCCACGTCAGCTGTACGCCGGTAAAGTCAAAGTACGGTGCCCAGGTCGGGCTTTCAGCCACCCAGCCGCCGGAAATAATGGCAAACACCAGGAACACCAGACCGATGACCGACACTTCGCCAATGCGGCCCGGGCGCAGATAGCGCAGATAAATCCCCATGAAGATCGCCAGCGGGATGGTGAACGCCACGGTGTAGGTTCCCCACGGACTGTGGGTCAGCGCTTTCACGACGATCATCGCCAGTACCGCGAGAATAATCACCATGATCATAAAACAGGCCACCAGCGCAATAACGCCCGCCGTTGGGCCCATCTCTTCTTTCACCAGTTCGCCAAGGGAACGACCATCGCGACGGGTAGAAACAAACAGCACCATGAAGTCCTGCACCGCACCCGCCAGTACCACCCCGGCGAGCAGCCAGATCATCCCCGGCAGATAGCCCATTTGCGCCGCCAGCACCGGTCCAACTAACGGACCCGCTCCGGCAATTGCCGCAAAATGGTGACCAAACAGCACTTTTTTATCGGTGGGAACATAATCCAGACCGTCGTTATGGCGCACGGCTGGCGTCATACGCGTCGGGTCAAGCGCCAGTACATTTTTCGCGATGTACAGGCCGTAGAAACGGTAAGCGATAAGGTAGACACAGACCGACGCCACGACTATCCACAACGCGTTGATCTGTTCACCACGATTTAATGCGATATAGCCGAGGGCAAATGCTCCCATAACGGAGAGCACTGTCCAGACGAGGTACTTCCCTGATTTGTTCATAGTTGTTATCCGTTGTCCGATCCAGAGAGATGTTACATTTTGTTTCTATAACATCTTTTCTGAATTTAACAACCTGACAACCATGCAAACCCGAAGTATCACTGAGTATTTACATTGCATTGTTAACTAGATCACTTCATTTACCTGTTAACTCTGCAATTTCATTTTACTTTGCCGGGTGATCTCACCCCATCACCGCAGTGCCTAAACGGCAGGTGCAGCAGCGTCGACCTTGCTCATCAAAGATGACGATTTCCCAGCTTTGATTTTGACGCCCAAGGTGCAGCGGCTGGCAAACGCCGCGCACTTTCCCTTGCGATACCGCCCGATGATGCGTGGCGTTGAGTTCCGTCCCCACCACGCATTGCCCGTCGCGGGTCATCAGATAACCCGCCATTGAACCCAGCGTTTCCGCCAGGGCCGCGGATGCGCCGCCGTGCAGCAGGCCAAATGGCTGATGCGTGCGGCTATCCACCGGCATTTCGGCTTCCAGCACATCATCACCCAGCCGGGTGTAGACCATGCCTAAATGCGCCACCATCGTGTTCTGACTGGTGGCATTGAGTTCATCCAGCGTTAAATGACGCTTCCAGATCATCATCATGCCCCCAGCGTGGAACCGCCGTCCACCACGATATCCTGTAACGTAATGTGACTGGCCAGATCGGAAGCGAGGAATAAAATAGTGTTAGTGATCTCTTGCGGCCGGGCGATTTTCCCCAGCGGAATCCCAAGTTTAAACTGTTCGCCAAATCCACGAATGCGCTGTTGCTCCGCGTCATCGCTAACCCACAGCGTGCGCTGCATATCGGTGTCGGTCGAGCCTGGCGACACCACATTACAGCGCACACCGCTGCCCGCCAGTTCAAGTCCGACGGTCAGCGCCAGACTTTTCAACGCGGCTTTTGACGCGCCGTAAGCACTCATGCCGATACGCGGCGTGTGCGCCGCATCCGACGCGACGGTCACGATCGCCCCGCCCTGCTGGCGACGAAACTGCGCCATCGTCTGCTGAAACAGATTGAACGCCCCGCCAACGTTAACCGCAAACGTCTGCTGCCACTCCTCAGCGCTCAACGCATCGGTGGCCCCCATACGCAAAATACCTGCGGCATTGACCAAAATATCCAAACGCTCGCGCGCTTTGAGGACGCGCTGGCACACATCAGCTACCTGTCCGGCATTCGCCACATCCAGCACTTCGGTCGCAAACGGGTAGTTATCCTGAGGAAATTCGCGATCGAATCCTGTCACCTCAGCACCAGCCTTCGCAAATGCCAGCGCCGTGGTGTAGCCAATCCCTTTACCCGCGCCGGTTACCCAGACGGTTTTCCCGGCAAAATCAAATCCAGCCATTACTTCACCTCACGGGAGAGCAGTGCCCACCATGCGTCAATGGTCGGTTTTTTCGCCAGCATCACGAAATCAATGTCACCATGAACCTTACGCCAGCGCGCCGCCAGCGCCATCATGCGCACGGAATCCAGCCCGTAGTCGATCAGGTTTTCGTCATCCATCGGCTCTTCAGACTCATCCAGCAACGGCAGAATAACGCTGCGCAACGCATCTTTACTGGTCGGGACCGGTGTCGGCAATAATTCCTGGGTCATTACCACACGCCCGGAACGTCCCGCCACGTATTTCAGCGACATCAGGTGTTCGTCACGGCTAAAGTCCGCAAGCGCATCGGCAACCATAAACGGCTTGATATCACGCATGAAGGCGTCCGTTGCGGTGGTCATACAGCCGATATGCGCATACACCCCGGTAATGATCAGTTGATTACGTCCGGTTTCCTTGAGCATCTGTTCCAGCGGGGAGCGATGAAATGCGCTATAACGCCATTTCACCAGAATGGTATCCGCTTCATCCGGCGCCAGCGCCTCAACGATCTTTTGTTGTTCCGGGGAACGCGTCAGGCCCGGTCCCCACATATCATTGAGCAGAGCGCGGTCTTCATCACTCTGTTCTTTCGGCTGAGCGGTGTAATACACCGGAATGTTATGCTCTTTGCAGTACTGGCGCAGCGCGGCGATGTTCGCGACGACCTGCTCCATCATCGGGCAGTTATCGCCCCAAAAGCCGATAAAATAATCCTGCATGTCGTGGATCAGCAGCGCGGCGCGTTCAGGGTCAAATGCCCAGTCGACTTTGTTCACCGGAACATCGAGCGCCGTTGGTAGCGCATAAGCCTGCAGTTTAGGAATTGCCATTTCTATTTCTCCTTCAGGCCAGTGAACGTGATGCCAGCCACTGACGTAATTGTTTTTTATCTACCTTCCCCACTGGAGTCAGCGGTAATGACTCAACGCACTCAACACGATCGGGTAATTTGAATTCCGCTATGCCCTGTTCGCGTAGAAAACGGCGCACCTGCACCGCGCGCAGCGGCTCTTTCACCACCAGCCAGGCACAGCTTTTCTCACCCATCAGTTCGTCTTCCATACTGACCAGCGCGGCATGGATCACCATAGGATGGCGCAGTAGCAGGTTTTCAATCTCTTCAGCAGCGATCTTCTCCCCGCCGCGATTGATCTGATCCTTTTCACGCCCCTGAACGGTGATGTAACCATCCGGATCGATAGCGATCAGATCGCCGGAACAGTAAAAGCCGTCGGCGTCAAAGGCGCTGGCATTATGCTCAGGACTTTTGAAATAACCGCGGAAGGTGTACGGACCACGCGTCATCAGGCGTCCGGTCTCTCCCCGGGCTAAAGGGTTGCCGTCAGCGTCTGCTACCCAGACTTCATCATCGGGACACATCGGGCGACCCTGGGTATTGATGATGCGCTCAGGACTGTCGTCCAGACGGGTATAGTTCACCAGCCCTTCCGCCATGCCGAAGACCTGCTGCAACTGGCAGCCAATCTCGGCTGGAATACGTGCCGCAAGCGTGGCGGAAAGTCTCGCACCACCGACCTGAAGCAGTTTCAGCGAAGCCAGTTGCGCATTACTGCCCCACTCCGCAATCGCCTGCAACCACAGGCTCACCGCAGGCGGCACCAGCGCCGTGGCGTTAACCTGATGCTGTTCAATCAACGGGAAACACAGAGTGGCACTCGGGTCAGCCGCCAGCACCACGGTGCCGCCAGCCAGGAATACGCCCAGCGCGCCTGGCGAACTCATGGCGTAGTTATGCGCCGCCGGGATTGCGCATAAATAACGCGTTTCCCCGGTGAAGCGGCAAATCTCATTGCTGCGACGCACGCTGTAGTAGTAATCGTTATGAGTGCGAGGAATCAGCTTTGGCGTCCCGGTCGTCCCGCCAGAAAGCTGGAAGTACGCCACCTCATCAGCAGGCGATGGCGTGGCGGAAAAATCTGTCGCAGGCTGGTTTATCGCCGTTTGCAGATTGTGTTCACCCTCATCATTACGCAGTTGCACCACGCGCACTGAATTGTGTTCGGCCACAAAAGCGTTAAGAAAATCGTCGCCGCTAAACAGCGTATGCTGGCGATCGGCAATCAGCAGTGCCGGCTCAATCTGTTTGGCATAGGCGTTGAGTTCGTTACGCTGATGGCTGAACAGGGCCAGCACTGGAGCTACGCCCAGCTTGAGCAGCGCAAAGAAGGTGATGTACAGCTCAGCCACATTGCCCAGTTGTACCAGCGCGGTTTCGCCAGGTTTGATCCCCTGGCGACG
This sequence comes from Citrobacter sp. Cpo032, assembly GCF_030332975.1. Taxonomy (NCBI): domain Bacteria; kingdom Pseudomonadati; phylum Pseudomonadota; class Gammaproteobacteria; order Enterobacterales; family Enterobacteriaceae; genus Citrobacter; species Citrobacter sp. Cpo032. The sequence continues at coordinate 307,634 of NZ_JAOWGU010000034.1, read as the reverse complement.
CAAACTGCAGGCAAGATTGTCAGCGGCCTGATTCAACTGGCGATAGCTCAGATGGCATTCACCATCAATAACCGCCGTATGGTCGCTGTCGGCGTGACGGGTCAGAATGTCGGTCAGCGGCAAATCCTGCCAGTAACCTTTTTCACGATAGCGGCGGGCAAACTCCTCCGGCCAGCGGGTGAAAGGAATACTCATTATCGCTCCTCAGAAGCCTGGTCAATAAGGCTCTTAATGCAGTCCAAAAACATTCAACATCGTGGAGAGCTTGGCCCCCGTTTCACGCCATTCCGCAACCGGGGAAGAGGCTGGAACAATTCCTGCTCCGGCAAAAAAACGCACCTGATTGCGCAGCAGCTTCGCACAGCGGATCGTCACCACCCACTCACCGTTACCTTCGGCATCACACCAGCCGACAATACCGCCGAACAATTCACGATCGAACGGCTCCAGCTCGGCGATAAGCTTGCGCGCAACCTGATGTGGGAAACCGCTTAGCGCAGGCGTCGGATGCAGCAGGCACGCCAGCGTCAGGGCGTTTTCCTGCGGGTTGGCTTTACCTTCAAACGGCGTGCCGAGGTGCCAGAGCGTCGGCGTGGTAACCAGCTGCGGAGAAGAAGGCAGTTGCAATTCACGGCTGCGATCGCGCAATACCGTTTTCATCGCCTGCGTCACCAGTTCGTGCTCATGGCGGTCCTTCTCAGACGCCAGCAGGCGGATCCCTGCTTCGCGATCCAGCACATCATCTGGCTGACGACGTGCTGAGCCCGCCAGCGGCAGAGAACTGAAACGATCGCCTTCTTTGCGCAGTAGCAGTTCCGGGCTGGCACCAATCAATACGCCGCCGTCTTCAATCGGTACATGGAAGTTGTAGCTCGCTGGATTTTGCGCCACCAGACGCTCCAGCAGCGCACCGCTGTCAATGTTGGCATCGGCGGTGATATCGATCAGGCGTGACAACACCACTTTGTCGACTTCTGGAGTGGACGTCAGCGCAGCCGCCCGGGCGACCATATCTTCAAAAAAGTCCTGTTCCGGGATCGATTTACGTTGAACGACGTTCAGCGACTGATGCGCGGTAAAGTAACGTGATGATTGCTGCTTCGCCGTACGAGAGAAGCTCTGCCATGATTGGGGAATAAACAGCGATGATGGCTGGCGGGTATCAAAGGGAATCGCCCCGACCATGACAGGGTTCGCGATGCCCTGCGATTTGGCATCAGCAAACAGTGCGTTCATTTTCTGTTGGAAAGGGCTGTCTGGCGAATCGCCATCAATTGCCGGTTCCGCATAGCGGGCGAAGCATCCTGACGTCGTAAAACTACGGTACGGCGACATAAAGAAAAAACTGTCGGGAGCGAGCGTCGGCATAGTCTGCGTTTTTTCCTCGGCCAGTGACGTATCCATATCATCCTCCAAAAAATGATAAAGGCTCTAATAATGATTATCATTTATATTTTCGGTCGCTAACCTAAAAGTAAAGCGGCGGTATGTCAACTCTTGTGGTAGCACAATGTGCGACTTTGGCTTGCATCCTTGCTCGCTAACAATGAAAATGAGAAGCATTACTCATACTGATAACAGGAAGCCGATTCGTGAGTCTCCCCTCTTTTTGCCGCACCGTGCTCTTACTGGCAGGTTTATCTCTTTCAGGAATTTCTTCAGGTCACGCCGCCGACTGGCCGCGTCAGGTTACTGACAGCCGCGGCACGCATACGCTTGAGCATAAGCCGCAGCGCATTGTCTCCACCAGCGTAACCCTCACCGGCTCGCTGCTGGCGATTGATGCCCCGGTCATTGCCAGCGGTGCCACTACGCCGAACAATCGCATCGGCGATGCGCAGGGCTTTTTACGTCAGTGGAGCGAAGTAGCAAAAGAACGCAAACTGAGCCGCCTGTATATCGGCGAACCGAGCGCCGAGGCCGTCGCAGCTCAAATGCCGGATCTGATTCTGGTAAGCGCTACTGGGGGAGATTCTGCCCTCGCGCTATACGATCAGCTGTCCACCATTGCGCCAACGCTCATCATTAATTACGACGATAAAAGCTGGCAGTCGCTGCTGACCCAGTTAGGTGAAATTACCGGTCAGGAGCAACAGGCAGCTGCGCGAATTGCCGAGTTTGATAAGCAACTTCAGGCGGTTAAGCAACATATTACCCTGCCACCACAGCCGGTCAGCGCGCTGGTATATACCGCCGCGGCGCACAGCGCCAACCTGTGGACGCCTGAGTCAGCGCAAGGCAAGCTGATGGAGCAGTTAGGGTTCACGCTGGCAACGCTGCCTGCCAACTTGCACACCAGCCAGAGTCAGGGCAAACGCCACGATATCATCCAGCTTGGCGGTGAGAACCTGGCAGCAGGCCTGAACGGCGAAGCGCTGTTCCTGTTTGCTGGCGACAGCAAAGATGCCGACGCTATTTACGCCAATCCGCTTCTGGCGCATCTGCCAGCCGTGCAGAATAAACGCGTTTACGCCCTGGGTACGGAAACCTTCCGTCTCGACTACTACAGCGCCACGCTGCTGCTGCAACGTCTGTCGGCTCTGTTTTAATGTTCAGCGCCGGATGCGGCTAACGCCTTATCCGGCCTACAACCGTAGAGCACAACGCGATCAGACATTCACGGGGACCTGCCGGAATCGGCGCACTTCTCCCAACAGCAGCAGCAGTAACAGACCGACAATCACCAGTCCAAATCCACTCACGCTTGCCGAAGCAACCGGCGTCATCATCGCGCCCAGACCACCTAACAACGCCGCGCCAATCGCATCGCCGGTGACGTTTTGCGCCGTCCACAAACCGTTAATTCGCCCGAGCATCGCTTCCGGCGTCTGCGTCTGTAACAGGGTGTACTGCAACAAAGAGCTGACCGCGCTCAACCAGCCAAACAGCGCCAGACAAACCACACCAAGCTGCCAGACGGGCATCAAGCCAAACAGGCCGATAGCCAGAAATGAAGCCACGGTCGATGCCAGCATAATCAGTCCCGGGCGAACGCTGTGCGCCAGTTGTCCGCTTGTCAATGCGCCCACGGCTGCCCCCAGCGGAATAGCCGCATACAACAGGCCAATTTGCGCACTCGACATGTGCCAGTTAATCGCCAATGCCGGATACAGCACACGCACGGCGCTCGCCATGGTTAACAGACCACCGAGCAGCGCAATGCCGCCAATCAGCGGGCTGGCAAGCAGAAAGCGAAATGCTGCCAGCAGCGATTTCAGCGGATGCTCGCGCGGCTGCGGCGGAGGCGGCAACGCAGGAAGGCTCAGCAACGGTAGTAAGGTAATGAAGGTTCCCGCCGCCGCCAGTCCGTAGTTCCAGGCCACGCCGCCAGTCGCGAGCAGCACCCCGCCAAGCATCGGTGAAATTACCGATCCCAGACGCACCGTCAGCATGGTAATCGCCCCGGCCTGCATCAAATTCTCGCGCCCAACCAGCGCTGGCGTCGCAGCCAGCAATGCGGTCACGCCCAGAGAGGCAAAGAAACCATCCCATAAGCCAAGCAGATAAATCGCCAGCAACGACGGTTCGGGCAGCAGCGCATTCAGACACAGGCCAATAAAGCCAATACCACAGGTTCCACGCGCCAGCAGGATCACTTTTTTACGCTCATAGCGGTCGGCCAGCACTCCGCCCACCATCAGGCCAATAAACATTGCGCTACCGGTCAACGTCACCGACAAACCCACCTGCCAGGTCGACTGGGTCATCATCTGGATCTGTACCGGAACCGCCACGCCGAGTAGCCCCAGAGAGACAATGGAAATAAAACGGGCGAGGAAGACTGCGCGAAATGCTGGGTGGGTCTTTAACAGGCTGAGATTGAGCAGCCAGGATTGTCGATTCATTACAGAGCCTTACCAGGTACTTTTTCAATATCCATTCGATGGCTGCACATGCTAACATATCCAAATAAGATCGATAACGATAATTACTATCATTATCAGGGAAGTTGATATGTCATGCTCTGTTTCCGCGACACGCGCCTTCGCCGTGCCCGGACTATTGTTATTACTTGTTCTCACCACGGTATTAAGTCTGGTTATTGGCGCCAAGTCGCTACCTGCCTCCGTGGTGCTGGATGCGCTCACCGGCAGTTGTCAAAGTGCTGATTGCACCATCGTGCTGGACGCGCGCCTGCCGCGCACGCTGGCGGGGCTGCTCGCCGGTGGCGCGCTGGGCCTGGCTGGCGCACTTATGCAAACGCTCACGCGTAACCCTCTCGCCGATCCCGGCATTCTGGGTGTCAACTCCGGCGCCAGCTTCGCTATTGTGCTGGGGGCCGCGCTGTTCGGCTTTTCCTCTGCGCAAGAACAGCTGCTGATGGCCTTTTGCGGTGCGCTGGCTGCATCGCTGATCGTAGCTTTTACCGGTAGTCAGGGCGGCGGGCAGTTAAGCCCAGTACGTCTGACGCTGGCGGGCGTTGCGCTGGGCGCGGTGCTGGAAGGATTATCCACCGGCATCGCCCTGCTCAACCCGGACGTTTACGATCAGCTGCGTTTTTGGCAAGCCGGCTCACTGGATATCCGCAGCCTGCAAACGCTGAAAGTTGTGCTGGTACCGGTACTGATTGCCGCGGCTGTCGCACTGTTTCTCAGTCGCGCTCTGAATAGCCTGAGTCTCGGCAGCGACACCGCTACCGCGCTTGGCAGTAAAGTCGCTCGCACGCAATTTATTGGCCTGCTGGTTATTACCGTACTGTGCGGCAGCGCGACCGCGATTGTCGGTCCTATCGCCTTTATTGGCCTAATGATGCCGCACATGGCGCGCTGGCTGGTGGGGGCGGATCACCGCTGGTCACTGCCCGTAACCCTACTGGCAACGCCTTCTCTGTTACTGATTGCCGATATAATCGGTCGCCTGATTGTCCCCGGCGAGCTGCGCGTGTCGGTAGTCAGTGCGTTTATCGGTGCACCGGTGCTTATCTTTCTGGTACGCCGTAAATCGCGCGGAGGTGGCGCATGATGCACCTCTCCCGCCGCCTGATAATCAGCAGCCTGCTGCTGGTTGCAGGTTGTCTCGTCATTGGTTTGTGGAGCCTGCGTAGCGGCGTTGTTACGCTGGAAACCCAGCAAATTATTGCCGCCTTGCTCGGCGATGCGCCGCGCAGTATTACGCTGGTGGTAACCGAATGGCGTTTGCCACGCGCGCTCATGGCGCTATTGATTGGCGCGGCTCTCGGTGTGAGCGGCGCAATATTTCAGTCACTGATGCGTAACCCGCTGGGTAGCCCGGATGTGATGGGTTTCAATACCGGAGCCTGGAGCGGTGTGCTGGTGGCAATGGTGCTGTTCGGACAGCATCTCACCGCTATCGCGCTGGCGGCCATGCTGGGTGGGTTCCTGACCTCTCTGGTGGTCTGGGCGCTCGCCTGGCGCAATGGGATCGACACCTTCCGGCTGATTATTATTGGTATCGGCATTCGCGCCATGCTGGTGGCGTTCAACACCTGGCTGCTGCTGAAAGCATCATTAGAAACCGCGCTGACGGCCGGGCTGTGGAACGCCGGATCGCTCAATGGCCTGACCTGGGCCAAAACCTGGCCTTCTGCCCCGCTGATTATCATCATGCTGGTGTGCGCCGCGCTGCTGGTACGCCGGATGCGTTTACTGGAAATGGGTGATGACAGCGCCTGTGCGCTTGGCGTCAGCGTTGAGCGTTCACGTCTAATGATGATGCTGGTTGCGGTAGTACTGACCGCTGCCGCCACCGCGCTGGCCGGTCCTATCTCGTTTATTGCTCTTGTTGCGCCGCATATCGCGCGACGTATAAGCGGTACATCTCGCTGGGGATTAACCCTGTCGGCGCTGTGCGGCGCGTTGCTGTTGCTGATGGCGGATTTATGCGCCCAACAGCTGTTTATGCCTTATCAGCTTCCGGTGGGCGTTGTCACCGTAAGCCTCGGCGGTATTTATCTTATCGTCTTGTTAATTCAGGAGTCCCGCAAAAAATGATCGAATCAGTAGCCCGTTTGCGTGGCGACCAGTTAACGCTGGGTTATGGCAAGTTTACCGTGGCGGAAAACCTCAATGTGTCGATTCCCGACGGCCATTTCACCGCGATTATCGGGCCAAACGGCTGCGGGAAATCAACCCTACTGCGCACGCTGAGTCGTCTGATGACGCCCGTGCACGGCAAGGTCTGGCTCGACGGCGAGCATATTCAGCACTATGCCAGCAAAGAAGTCGCCCGCAGAATAGGTTTGCTGGCGCAAAACGCCACCACGCCGGGGGATATTACGGTACAGGAGCTGGTTGCCCGCGGACGCTACCCACACCAGCCGCTGTTTACCCGCTGGCGGCAAGAGGATGAAATTGCGGTCTCAAACGCCATGCAGGCGACGGGTATCACCCACCTGGCATCACAAAGTGTGGATACCCTTTCCGGCGGACAACGTCAGCGTGCATGGATTGCGATGGTGCTGGCGCAGGAAACGTCGATTATGCTGCTCGATGAACCCACCACCTGGCTGGATATCAGTCATCAGATCGATCTGCTGGAACTGCTGAGTGAGCTAAACCGGGAAAAAGGTTACACGCTGGCCGCCGTTTTGCACGACCTGAATCAGGCCTGTCGCTATGCAACACACCTGATCGCGCTGCGTGACGGAAAAATTATTGCCGAGGGTGCACCGAAGGAGATCGTCACCGCGCAGCTTATTGAAAAAATCTATGGGCTGCGCTGTATGATTATCGACGATCCGGTTGCCGGAACGCCGTTAGTGGTGCCGCTTGGACGCAACAAATAACACGCGTTACAGTATGGCGGCCAGCTTGCCGCCATACGACAATTCATCACACCAGTTGCTGCTCAATAAACGTCATTTTTTGCTTACGCGACATCATGGCATGGTTCAACAGAACACCACCACACGCCACCATTCCCCCCAGTAATGCGGCCAGAATAACGATCATTGATTTAGCCGGACCGTCTTTTTTCACCGGCAGCGAAGGTGAAAGTTGATATTTAAACGGCGTAAATGTTACGTCACCCACATTCATCGCTAACAGTTGCTCAACGTGGTACTGGCGATTACGTAATTCACCGTTAATTTCAGCAACATCCGTTACTGATTTTTCTATTTCTAATTTACGTTCGATGCCGTCAGCACCCAGTGAAATAGAGAAATCGGGGTCATCCTTCACCGCCTGGCCATTACTGTAGACCGGCTTTTTAATCCCGGCGGCATTGGCAATCTCCAGCGAGTAGTTCAGTCGCTGGATATTTGCTTCCAACTGGTTTTTGAGCCTGACGCGATCCATCTCCAGTCTTTCTTTTTCATAACTGGTTTTGATGGACAATTTATTGCGAATATCTTCCAGCGTTTCTTTCACCACAAGGGCAGAAATATAGTGGATATATCCCTTCAGCACTGACTGGGCTTCTTCGGCCTGAGGTGCGGTAAAACTCAGTGTCCATGAGGTATACAGCGATGTTTCGTTCTTCTTACCCAGGTTAGTATCAACCGCTTTCATTTTCTCACTGAGCCTGACAATTGCCTGATGCAACTCCATTTCGTCGATATCAGCACCTTTCAATTGATCCATTACGTAAGGCGAAGAGCGCAGATATTCTTCTAACAATGACGGCGACTGGAATTTTTTGATAAACAGGTTAAACACATCACCACGGCTAACGCTAATATCCATATCCAGCACGCGCAATTTGGTCAGCGTATTCTCTAATCCCTGCCATTGAACCGCTTCCGCCGGCGTCACGATGGCCTGACTGGTCCATTTTTGTGGCAGCAGAAAAGAGACCAGAATACCCACACAAGCAAAGGCGAAAACGGTCGCTATAATTTTCGTTCTTGCACGCCATAAGATTTCGATTAGATTCACTAAATCGATTTCATTTGCGTTTGCCGTTGGCTGAGGATACCCAGTAAATTCCGAAACGTTATCTTGCTTTATATTTAATGATGACATGTTGCGTGACCTGAAAACTTTCCTAAAAGAAAAACATTCCTGTGGGAGAAGTCTACCAGCTAGTCAGAATTATCCGAAACAATCTTTGTGCTTGTCGCCCTACCAAAAATTATATTCGGAATTTATTCACCCCTTTCATCACCTTGTATTGCATAAAAAAGAACAATTCCATAACATATTATTTACATCGTGGAATTGTTCGATCACCGCGATAGCAATATTCGTCTTGTTACACAGATTTATTAATCAGTGCATTTATTACAGGCCCTATCGCCTCAAATGAGGCAGGGGAAATAATATCAACATGCGCGCAATCCTGGCGGTAAACATCCAGACTGGATATCCACGGTAACCAGCTGCGTTCAGGACTGACACCCGGTACTAACGTGCGCTCAGCAACGAACAGCGTAGCGTGACCTGCAAACGGCACGCTGTGTGCCGTGGTGAGCAGGCGAACCGCATCGGCGTAGTTGCCTTCGATTGCGTTAAATAAAGCCTCTGACGCATTCCCCTGCTGCGCCGCCAGAAACGCTTCGCGTTCACGCTCGATCTCCGCCAGTACCGCTGGATCCAACCCATTGGCCTCTTTTTCTTGCCAGTTTTGCGTTTCCGGCGGCCAGGTATCCAACAGTCCGAGGAATGCAACCGTCTCTCCTCTGGTATGTAAGCGCGCGGCGATCCCCTGTGCCAGCGTGCCGCCCAGCGAATAACCTAATAAATAGTAAGGTCCGTGAGGTTGTTGACTGAGCAACGTTGCCAGATGATGTTCGCATACCGCGTCGAGGTTTTCCGCCGTCTGCATAGGCCCATCCGGTCGTGGCGACTGAAGACCTACAATCGACCACTGCGGGCTGAGATATCGCGACAGCACGCTAAACTGCCAGGCAAAACCCGACGCCGGATGGAAACAGAACAGCGTTGGGCCGTGACTTTCACGCAGCGGCAGCAGTGCCTCAAATCCCATATGTTGCGACTGCTCATCATCAGTGCTCTCCAGTAGAGCACTCAGTTGTTCAACGGTAGAGGCCACCATAATCTGCCCCGGCGTCACCTGACGCTCAAAAACCCGGCTCAACTGTGCCGCCAGCTTCATCGCCAGCAACGAATGTCCGCCAAGCGCAAAGAAGTCTGCCGCCACGTCATTCACCTCGCAACCCAGCAAAGCCGCAAAAGACTGCGCGATGGTGGTTTCAGTCCCTGCTCGCGGCGCACGCCCGGAAGTACGCGACGTCAACTGCGGCATCGGCAGCGCTTTACGATCCAGTTTACCGTTCGCGCTAAGCGGCAGCTCCGCCAGCTGCAACAATACCGTCGGCACCATATGCGCAGGCAGTTTTTCACGCAGCTTTTCCCGCAACGCTGACGTATCCAGCGGTAAACCCGATTGTGACACCAGATACCCCACCAGTTGACGCGCATCGCCGCCTGTCGCCGCCGCCTGGTTGAATACGCAGGCGTGGGCAACGGCATGCTCGACATCAGGCAACTGCTGCATCACCCGGTCAATCTCGCCGAGCTCAATGCGTTGTCCGCGAATTTTAAGCTGGTCATCGCTGCGTCCAAGGTACTCCACCGCGCCATTTTCCAGCCAGCGCGCCACATCTCCGGTACGATACATGCGTTCGCCAGCGTTAAACGGATCGGCGATAAAGCGGCTTGCGGTCAGATCCGGACGGCCCAGATAACCTTGCGCCAGTTGGATCCCTGTCAGATATAAATCACCAGCCACGCCGAAAGGCACCGGGCGCATCATGGCATCCAGGATACGTAAACCGGTATTCCATACCGGATAGCCAATCGGCACGCTGTTGCCGGTTACAGCAGCAAGGTCTTCCCCCCAGGCCGGATACCAGCTCACATCAACCGCTGCTTCCGTTGGTCCGTACAAATTGTGCAGTGGCGCATGAGTTAACTGTTCCCACTCACGGCATAAATCTGCAGGCAAGGCTTCGCCGCTGCAAAATACCCGTTTCAGCGAGGCACAACTCTCCCGCGCGGTTTCCGGCGTCAGTGAAGCGACAAAAGCGGCCAACATAGAGGGAACAAAGTGCGTGGTCGTCACCCCATATTGGGCAAAGAACTGCTGCATCGCCAGCGGATCGCGGTGCGCCTCAGGCTCTGCCATTACCAGCTTTGCCCCGGCAATAAACGGCCAGAAAAACTCCCATACCGAGACGTCAAAACTGCACGGTGTTTTCTGCGCCACCACATCATCCGCGGTCAGCGGATAGTGATTTTGCATCCACAGCAGACGGTTAACGATGGCGGTTTGCCCAACCATCACCCCTTTTGGTCTACCGGTAGAACCGGAAGTAAAAATGATATAGGCAGTATGATTGGGCTGAGATAGCGCCAGCGGAGCAGCATCTTCTGCTGGCAGGGGCGAGTCATAGCACAGACTTTCCAGCCCAGGAATATCGCTAAAGCGCGCCAGTTGCTCATTGGTCGCGATCAACAATTTTGGCTTCGCGTCTTCGAGCATCATCCGCAGGCGATCGTCCGGGTATCCGGTATCCAACGGCAGCCAGGCTGCACCGGCTTCAACGATACCGTGCAGCGCCAGCGTCAGGAACACGGAACGCGGTAATGCCACGGCGACGCTGTCGCCAGGCTTGACGCCGCGTGCACGCAAAAGGCTCGCCAGCGCCACGACCTGCTGGCGCATTTCGCGATAGCTAAACTGATAGCGGGCATCGGCCAACGCCGGGGCATCCGGCGTTTTATCGGCCTGCTGTACCACCAGCGCGCTCAGCGTAGTGGACGGGATCTCGACGGTGGTGTGATTAATCTTCGCCAGCCGCTCATGTTCTGTTGGCAACAGCATCCCGGCGTCGCCGCAGCATAGCGCCGGATTGTCGGCAAACTGCTCGATAAGCCCGATTAAACGCGAGGCATGCTGCGCCAGCGTTTCTGCATCGTAGCGCTGTTTATTGGCCAGAATTTCAATACTCAGCCCACCGTTTTCATCCGGGAATAACGCCAGCTCAAGATCATTCACCGGCCCTGTCGCCAGCGTGTGGGTTTGTGCCTGAACGCCGGGAATATTCAGCTGATAGTCGAATATTTTCACGTTCAGCACCGGGCCAAACAGCGGCTCAGCACCAGCTGCACGCCCGCTGTCGCGAACGATTTGTTCGGCATCATAACGTTGATGCCGACGCATTTTCTTCAACTGCCCGGCCAGTCGTTGTGCAAGCACAGGCAAGCTTTCTGCCGCATCCAGCCTCACACCAAATGGCAGTACGTTTAAAACCGGTCCTGCGGAGGTCAACGCCGCCGACCCCATGCGCCGCATAAAGATAAACCCGGCGGCATAATCCATTCGGCTGCATAAACGTCCCAGCCACAATGCCACCAGCGCGAGGGCCAGATCCGCACGCTGAACGTCAGGCATACGTGCCGCAAGCCGACGAAACGCCCCTTCAGGCGCGGTTAACTTCATACGAATAATATCCGCGCTGGCCGATCGTCCCGGCAACGGATTGTTCGACAGCGAGGCAGGAGGCGGGAGTTGCTTTCGCTGCTCGCTCCAGAAAGCGCCGTCGCGTTGCCAGGCATCGCTTTGACGGTACTGTTGATACTCCTCCACCACCTCGGCGAACGGCGTAAAAGGCGAGTCTGGCGTAGGCTCGCCGTGTAGCCATGCGCGATAAATTGCGGCTATCTGGCGGGTAATGGCCGGAAAACTGAAGCCATCGACCAGCAAATGATGGTAACGCTGATACCAATACCAACGCTTTTCTCCCACCTGTATAAGCAGGTGAAAAACCAGCGGCTTATTGCCATCAGCACGTATGTCCTGCTGCAGGTCTGCCTGCATCAACGCACGCGCCGCCTCATGTGGATTGGATTTTTCGCGCAGGTCGATAATTTCAGGTTGCGCAAAGGCGAGCGCAGAATCCACCCATTGCCAGATCTCACCGTTATCTTCGCTAAACCGCATCCGCAGGGTATCGGCCTGCTCCAGGCCCGCCACAACGGCTTTCGCCAGCAACGACGCGTCCAGTTCGCCAGTTAACTCTACGTAGTGCGCCACGCTCCACGCCGAGGGCAATGTGGAGAGTTTTTCGGCCATCCAGATCCCCGGCTGAGCCGCCACTAACGGTAAACGCTGAGTCATGGAGCCTCCTGCACATCGACGTAGTTCGCGGTCGTAAGCGTGGTCCAGTTTGTTTCCAGCCATTGCTGGCAGGCTTCCTGGGATTGGGGTTCGCAAACAATTTGCCAGCCAGCAGGAAGCGAGCACTGCTGCGGCCAAAGGCTAAACTGACGTTGGTGATTTTGCAGAATGTAAAACTGGCCCTGCGGATTATCGAAGGGGTTACTGAATTCCATACTCAACTCCTGTCGTGGAACATCGTCCGGTTAAATCGTGTCGGTAAGCGGTTGCCAGAGCGTCATTAGCCCTTGCATCAGACCGCCGCGCCAGCAAAGCGCATCGTGTCCGCCATCAACCTGACGCCAGAAAATAGACTGTGGTGCAGAAGGTAACTGGGCATATAACGCCTGATTAGCGCGATAAATAATGGGCTCGCGGATCCCCGCTTCCAGGACAATACGCAGCCCCTGAGCACTCACCTTCCCGCTTTTCAGTTGCTCGACGATCGCCCCGTCCTGATGACCACCGCGATGCGGCCACCAGTAAGAACCGGACTGGCTAAGCACACAACCAAAGCGCGCGGGCCAGTTCAGCCCGGCATACAGCGATGACAACCCGCCAAAACTTTGCCCAGCCACCACGGTGCGCTGCGGATCGTCACTAAACGCGGTCGTTGTCTTCACCAGTGGTAATAGCTCCTCCTGCACCGCCAACCAAAAATCCGCATTACACGGTAGCTCATGGCTGCGGTGAGCCGTATCAATGGCATCAATCAGGAGATAAACGGCAGAAGGAAGGTGTCCGCGATGCGTGAGTGAAGTCAACGCAGGCCAGACCGGCATACTCTGTGCCCAAAACTGTCCGTCCAGCAGGATAGCCAACGGACGCGTTTCGGGTTGAGCATCACCGGTGGTAAACACCCATACGCGACGCGTATTGCCGAGCCTGGCGCTATGCCATTGCAAGCAAACTGCGGGTGAATCTGGGTTTTCAGGTCGCTCCCATCCAGGCTGTACGGGTGCCTCCGGCATTTCCAGCGCAGACACCGCGTGGCCACGACCGCCCTGCCAGCTCTGCGAATTAAGGGGATCGGCAATGGCCTGTGGCAGCAATTGCCGCCAGCCTTCACGCAGCACGTTTCGGTCAGGCGCTTCGCCTGCCACAAGCGAGGAAAAGATATCGTTGCGCTCTGTTGGGATAAAACAATAGCTGCCACGCCAGTTGGCGCTGAGGGAAACACTCCAGCACCAAACATTTGTTCCATCAATGCGTCGCATCGACTGAGGGGTGGCATTTTGATGGTGGTCGGTGACGCCGGTGATATAAACCCAAACGCGATGAATGACTGACTCATTTTCCGTTCCCTGCGGGTCACGCCACCAGAAGGTTACCCGATAATTTCCGTTGTCTTCACGCTCCCACTCCGGGCCTTTTTTCGACTGCCACCACGCCTCGCTTCCCATCTTTAACGTCGTCACAGCCATAACCCCATGTTTATTGTGAAATTTTATGATCTAGCGTGAAATATATTGATAATATTATTGATAACTATTTGCATTTGCAATAGCGTATTGTCGCGCTGTGGGAAGCGCGTACAGTTTTTCACCACTTATAAACCGACCTGGCGCTGCGTACTTTTTCTGGAATGGATAGTTTACGCAGATGCGGGCGACATCAGGCCAAATGCCGCACCACGGCACATTGGTACTCGTGGCTAAAAGAACAGCAGGACATACAATGAACAACAAGATTCATTCACTGGCCTTATTGGTCAATTTAGGGATTTACGGGGTAGCCCTGCCAGCAATGGCAGAAGATCAAACCGATAGCGTCGCTGTCTCTCCTGAAGACACCATCGTCGTTACCGCCGCCCAGCAGAACCTGCAGGCGCCGGGCGTTTCAACCATTACCGCTGATGAAATTCGTAAGAACCCTCCCGCTCGCGATGTGTCGGAAATCATCCGAACCATGCCTGGCGTTAACCTGACCGGTAACTCAACCAGCGGTCAGCGCGGCAACAACCGCCAGATCGATATTCGCGGCATGGGGCCAGAAAACACCCTGATTTTGATCGACGGTAAACCGGTTACCAGCCGTAACTCCGTGCGTCAGGGCTGGCGCGGCGAGCGTGATACCCGTGGCGATACCGCCTGGGTTCCACCGGAAATGATTGAGCGTATTGAAGTGCTGCGTGGTCCTGCCGCTGCACGCTATGGCAACGGTGCAGCTGGCGGCGTGGTGAATATCATCACCAAAAAGGGCAGCAATGAATGGCACGGCTCCTGGGATACCTATTTCAACGCCCCGGAACACAAAGACGAAGGTTCGACCAAACGCACCAACTTTAGCCTGAATGGTCCAATGGGCGGGGATTTCAGCTTCCGCCTGTACGGTAATCTTGATAAAACCCAGGCCGACGCATGGGACATCAACCAGGGCCATCAGTCAGAACGTACCGGCACTTACGCCAACACCTTACCGGCCGGTCGTGAAGGGGTGATCAACAAGGACATTAACGGCGTGGTGCGCTGGGATTTCGCCCCGCTCCAGTCACTGGAACTGGAAGCCGGTTATAGCCGTCAGGGCAACCTGTATGCGGGTGACACCCAAAACACCAACACCAACCAACTGGTGAAAGATAACTACGGGAAAGAGACCAACCGTCTTTACCGCCAGAACTACTCTTTGACCTGGAACGGCGGTTGGGATAACGGCGTCACCACCAGCAACTGGGTGCAGTATGAACATACGCGTAACTCCCGTACACCAGAAGGTCTGGCAGGAGGTACGGAAGGGATCTTCGACCCGAATGCGTCACAAAAATATGTCGATGCCGACCTGAATGACGTCATGCTGCACAGTGAAATCAGCATTCCGTTTGATCTGCTGGTGAACCAAAACCTGACGCTGGGTACTGAATGGAACCAGCAACGCATGAAGGACATGTTGTCCAATTCGCAGACCTTTATGGGCGGCGATATCCCCGGTTCGAGCAGCACCAACCGTAGCCCGTACTCAGACGCAGAGATTTTCTCCCTGTTTGCCGAAAACAACATGGAACTGACCGACAGCACCATGCTGACGCCGGGTCTGCGTTTCGACCACCACAGCATCGTTGGCGACAACTGGAGCCCATCTCTGAACCTGTCCCAGGGGCTGGGTGATGACTTCACCCTGAAGATGGGGATTGCGCGCGCCTATAAAGCACCAAGCCTGTACCAGCTCAACCCGAACTACATTCTGTACAGTAAAGGCCAGGGTTGCTACGCCACCGGTTCCGCGACCGGAATTGGTTGCTACATGATGGGCAACGATGACCTGAAGGCTGAAACCAGTATCAACAAAGAGATTGGTCTTGAGTTCAAGCGTGACGGTTGGCTGGCTGGGGTAACCTGGTTCCGCAACGATTACCGCAACAAGATTGAAGCGGGTACGGTACCGTTCGATAGAACATCTATCACCAACAAAGGGAAGACGACTTACACCGATATCTATCAGTGGGAAAATATTCCTAAAGCGGTGGTTGAAGGTCTGGAAGGGACGTTGAACGTACCGGTTAGCGAAACCGTTAACTGGACCAACAACATCACCTACATGCTGCAAAGTAAGAATAAAGAGACCGGCGAGCGCTTGTCGATTATTCCTGAGTACACGCTGAACTCAACGCTGAGCTGGCAGGCACGTGAAGATTTGTCGCTGCAGTCCACCTTCACCTGGTACGGCAAACAGCAGCCGAAGAAATACGATTACCAGGGTAAACCGGTAACCGGTAGTTCGGCGAGTGAAGTCAGCCCGTACAGCATCGTCGGCCTGAGCGCGACCTGGGATGTGACGAAAAACGTCAGCCTGACCGGCGGCGTGGATAACGTCTTCGACAAACGTCTGTGGCGTGAAGGTAATGCCCAGACCACGGGCGATATTGTAACCGGGAACTATATGGCGGGCGCTGGCGCGAATACCTATAACGAACCGGGCCGGACGTGGTTCATGAGCGTAAACACCCACTTCTGATAAAACTTTCCCTCTCCTCGCTGCGAGGAGAGGGAAATTATAACTATCATGCACACCACGCACACACCGCTCACTTTCGCAGACCACACGCTGCACATTGTTGAGTTCGATCCCGACAGCTTCTATGAGCACGACCTGCTCTGGCTCCCCCACCACTCTCAGCTTCAATCCTGTGGACGTAAGCGTAAAGCTGAGCACTTAGCTGGGCGTATTGCCGCAGTACACGCGCTGCGTGAATTTGGTCACAAAACCGTACCCGGCATCGGCGGGCAGCGACAACCGCTGTGGCCACAAACGTTGTTTGGCAGCATTAGCCACAGTGCATCAACTGCGCTGGCGGTAGTATCGACGCATTCCGTTGGGCTGGATATAGAAGCTATTTTTACGCCACAAACCGCAGTTGAGCTGGCTGACGGTATTATCGATAACCGCGAACGATCGATTTTGCATCATGCTGGTCTGCCCTTTCCGCTCGCCTTAACTCTGGCATTCAGCGCCAAGGAGAGCCTGTATAAGGCTTTTTCCACTCAGGCATCCGGGTTACCAGGTTTCACTAGCGCAAAAATTACCGCACTCACGAATCAGCAATTAACATTGCAAATCATGCCATCATTTTCGCCTAACCTCGCCAATCAGGAAATTAACGTGCATTGGTTTCAACGCGATAAAAACATCATTACCCTGTGTGCACCCACGCTGTCAGGATCGTGATCCTTTTCTCCTTTTAAGAAATTAGCTGCGCAAATCGTAGACAGTTCGATTATCTCGACTTATCGTTAAATTGAATAATAAATCATATTTGAATAAATATTCAAAGTGGAGAAAGAGATGAACAAGACCCTGATTAAATCCGTATTACTGGCCTCGATCCTTACCGCATCGGGTTCGCTGTATGCTGCCGACAACGGACTGATTGCGATTATCACCCCTTCACACGACAACCCGTTCTTTAAAGCCGAAGCCGACGGCGCGGTCGCCAAAGCGAAAGAGCTGGGATATACCACGCTGGTCGCCTCTCATGATGATGATGTCAATAAACAAAACCAACTGATTGAGACCGCCATAGCCCGAAAAGCAAAAGCCATCATTCTCGATAACGCGGGCGCCGATGCCACCGTTGGTCCACTGGAAAAAGCCAAAGCGGCGGGCGTGCCTGCATTCCTCATCGATCGTGAAATTAATAAGACCGGCATCGCAGTCGCGCAAATCGTGTCGAACAACTACCAGGGCGCGCAGCTCGGCGCAGAGAAATTCGCCAAACTACTGGATGGAAAAGGCAAGTACGTTGAGCTGCTGGGACGCCAGTCCGACACCAACGCGCATGTGCGCTCACAGGGGTATCACGATGTGCTCGACGACTATCCGGATATGAAAATGGTCGCCCAGCAAACGGCGAACTGGAGCCAAACTGAAGCGTTTACCCGTATGGAAGCTATTTTACAAACCAACCCTGATATCGTCGGCGTCATTTCCGGCAACGACACCATGGCGCTGGGCGCAGAAGCTGCCCTGAAGGCTGCTGGGAAAAACAATGTCATCGTGGTGGGTTTTGACGGCAGCGACTACACCCGAGATTCCATCATCAACAAGAGCAACATTAAAGCGACCGTCCTTCAGCCCGGCTGGCAGCAGGCACAAATGGCGGTTGAGCAGGCTGATTACTACCTGAAAAACGGCAAAGCGCAGAAAGAAGAAAAACAGCTCATGGATTGCGTGCTGATTGATGAAACCAATGCCAGCAAGCTGAGTAAATTCAACCTGAGCCACTAAGCGGAGGCACTATGTCGTTAACACAATGGGGTGCTGCACTGGTTGGGTGCGCCACCCTGTTGCTGACGGCCTGCACGGTAGTTGACCTCGACGAAAACGGCAACCCCATCATCCCGGCCGACCCACAGGCCAAAGCCAGTTTCGACAATCAAACACCCGAGCAGATCGCGCAACAAACCTGGCAATCCCGCGTCCTGGATGCGGCAAAGCAACACGCTCTGGATGCGTCAGCGCTGAGCGCACGCCTGAAGACGCCCTCACCCACCGCCGAGAGCGTATTTGTGCGCCTGACCAGTCAGATTGAGAACGTCGACACCACCAATGCGCGCGAGAAAAGCATTGTGATGGGGGTCAATGACGCCCCTGTCACCATCCAAATAGGCCCGGTGATGCGCGGCAATGCCATTCGCGATGCGAGTGGTTTTAAGTTTGAAGACTTCACTAACCAGGTTCAGTTTGCCCAGCTTTCCCGGGCGTATAACCGCGAAGCGGTAAAACACTTGCCCGCAGTGGACGAAAGCTGGCAAGGGAAGCGTGCCACGGTACTGTTCGCCGTAACGCTGAATGCAGGAAAAGCGGAAAACGCGGCAGCGTTAGCGCTGGAACAGGAGGCACACTGATGAATAATTCCTCAGCAGAGGACATCATCCTGCGCACACATGCCATCTCAATGCTATTTCCCGGCACGATTGCGCTGGACAGCGTGGATTATCAGGTGTGGCGCGGTAAGGTCAACGTGATTATTGGCGAAAACGGTGCGGGGAAATCCACGCTGATGAAGATCCTCGCCGGTGTTCAGCAGCCCAGCAGCGGCGAGATGACGCTCAATGGCAACCCTGTGCGCTTCGCCAATACCCGGGACGCCGCGGCGCACGGGATTGGTATGGTGCATCAGGAACTTAACCTGTTTGAGAATCTCACCGTCGCGGAAAATATTTTCCTTGGCCGGGAGATCCAAAAAGGCATGACCCCCATTGATGAGGCCGAGCAGGAGAAGCGTACTGCGGAGCTGCTAACCCGACTCGATCAGCCCATTTCACCCCGCGATCTGGTCGGCAATCTCAAAGTTGGACAGCAACAGCTGGTTGAAATCGCCAAAGCGTTGGCGGAGGACGCTGACATTCTAATCCTCGACGAACCCACCTCGGCGCTGAGTAAAACCGAAGTCGAGATCCTGTTTCGCGTGATTCGCGAACTGACTCGCCAGGGCGTTTCGATAATCTACATCTCTCATCGACTCGAAGAATTGATGGCGATTGGCGATGTGATCACCATTTTACGCGATGGCAAATTCCAGGCCGAAGCCAGAGTTAGCGATATCGATGTGCCGTGGATTGTGCGTGAAATGCTGGGCAGCGACCCGGTGAGTAATTTTCTTGAGCCAGGCCGCACGTTCGGCGCGCCGGTTCTCGAAGCGGAACATATTACCTGCGTCAATGCCGCTGGCAATGCGGTGGTCAACGACGTCACCTTTAACGTCCACGCGGGCGAAATTGTCGGTATCTATGGACTGATGGGGGCCGGACGAACCGAATTGTTCGAGTGCTTGCTGGGTACTGAGCGCAACTACCTCGGTAAACTGTGGCTCGACAGCAAGCCAGTTCCACAGCGCTTAACCACCGCCGACCGCATTCGTATGGGAATGAGTCTGGTACCGGAAGATCGCAAGCGCACAGGCATTTTCCCCATTTCTTCGGTTGCCAGCAATCTGACTATTGCCAGCCTGTGGCGTCGCCTGCAGCGCGGTTTTGCCATCGCCCGCAAAGATGAGGAGGCCGTCGTCGCCAGCACAATTGGTAATCTGTCGATCAAAGTGTCCTCACCGGATGTTGAAATCCAGGCTCTGAGCGGGGGTAACCAGCAGAAAGTGGTGATTGGTCGCTCCCTACTTACCAATCCCAAAATTCTGTTCCTTGATGAGCCCACACGCGGCATTGACGTTGGCGCGAAGGCCGATGTGTTTCGCATGATGGTACAGCTTTCACAACAGGGTATTGCCGTTGTCTTCTCCACCTCGGATTTAAAAGAAATTATGGCGGTCTCTGACCGCATTCTGGTGATGTCTGGCGGCAAGCTCACGGCCGATATTACTCGCGATCGTGCCGAAGAATCGGCGCTGGTCACCGCAAGTGCTCAGGGGTTCTGACATGAAAACACTACAATCTGCCGTCGTCGCACCGCGAGCCGGCGTCACCTTCTCGCGGGAAAATATCCTGCTGCTGATCCTGAAATTACGTACCTTTATTGCGCTATTTCTGATCGTCGGATTTTTTGCCTTCACCGTCCCCGGTTTCCTCTCTGGCGGCAGCATGGTCATTATGATCAAGCACATCGCCATTAACGCGTTGCTGGCGTTGGGAATCACTTTCGTCATTATTACTGCCGGCATTGATCTCTCGATTGGCGCTACGCTTGGGCTGTGCGGCATGATTGCCGGATGGCTGATCACCAAAGGCATTGTATTACCCATGTTTGGCATCGCTATCTTCCCCAGCGTCTGGGTGATTGTACCTGTCGTACTGCTGATTGGCGGATTGATTGGCGCAGCAAATGGCTGGATTATTACGCGCTATAACGTCGCACCTTTTATTTGTACGCTGGGCACCATGTACGTATTGCGCGGCGCGGCGATGCTGACCTCTGACGGACAAACATTCCCCGGGCTTTCCGGCAATCCACAGTTGGGTAACACCGGTTTTGATGAAATTGGCGCGGGAACTCTGTTTGGTATTCCGTGGGCCATCTGGATGATGATTGTGCTGGCGCTGGTTATTGCCTACGTTGCCCGCCGTCTGCCCTTTGGCCGCCACGTGTACGCCATCGGCGATAACGAACGCGCTGCTGAACTGTCCGGCGTAAAAGTGAGGCAGGTAAAAATCTGGGTGTACACCCTGTCCGGACTATGTGCTGCAATTGCCGGAATAGTTGTTTCAGCACAACTTTCCGCCAGTCATCCGGCCAATGGTACAGCATTTGAGATGAACGCCATTGCCGCCGTTGTACTTGGTGGTACGTCGCTGGCCGGTGGTCGAGGCACCATCTTAGGCACGTTGATTGGCGCTTTCGTTATCGGTTTTCTGGCCGATGGTCTGGTGATGATGGGCGTCAGCGAGTTCTGGCAAATGGTGATTAAGGGCATCGTGATTATTGTCGCGGTCATTATCGACCAGATGCAAAACCGGATGCAGCAAAAAGCCGCAGTGGTTGCGCAAAAGGCGGCGATGGAAAGTCAGTAGCCCTGAAATTACGCCTGATGGCGCTGCGCTTATCAGGCGTAGGTCGTGTATGACATATGGGCCTGATAATGCACCGCCATCCGGCAGTGGGGAAATTTTATTTCATGACGGCTTCAGCCTGCCCTGCCGAAACCTTATCATCCAGTTTAAACATCATCAGCAACCCCAAACTAATGGCATGGAAAATGGCAGGAATCCCGGCAATTAAGAACATAATCGCCGTCATCGTTTCCGATGACACCGCCTCACCCGCTTTGTAACCGCTAAGGGAGAGCACTAGCCCAACCATCCCACCCGCCAGTGCCAGACCAACCTTCATCGAAAAAAGCGTACCGGCAGCGACAGCCCCAGACATTCTGACGCCGGATTTGTCTTCACAATAGTCGGCACAATCAGAAGGCAGCGCCCAGGCAGTAATCGAGCCAAGTTCAGCCATCAATACCGATAGCACCAATAGAACACATGCCAGTGAGATTTGTTCAGGGTTAACGAAATAGAGACATAATGCCGCCACGCCACCGCCCAGTTGCGCCACCTTCAGCGTACCTAATTTCGAGAGCTTGTTGCGCTTAATCAGTTGAATAGCAATCATCGGCGCAATGATCCCCGCAATCGCTGTGGCCGAAAGCAGACCAGAAACAAAGCCATCCCCACGATTCAGGAAATACTTCACAAAATAAATAGTCACACTGCCTTTAATTACAAAAGCAATGGAGCTGGTAATTTTGAACAGATAGAAAACAACCACCGGTTTCGCTTTCAGCATAATTCCCAGTTGTTTGGTAAACGGGACTTTATCGGTCTCCACGCTAACCTGATATCGCTCCTTTGTTCCCCAGAAACAGAGCAGCATAAACGCCGTGGCCAGCACGGCAATAAAGCTCATCGCCATCATGTAGGCGCGTGCTTCATCGGTTTTTCCATACCAGGCGACGAAAATCGGCACTACCATTGAGCAGATAAGAAAGGCCATTTTAGCCAGTGGGAAACGCCAGGAGTTGGCGCTTAAACGATCCATGGGATCGGCGGTGAGTGTCGTCAACAACGCCACATACGGCACCACCGTGGAGGCATACATCAGGATCAGAAATAGATAGGTAATCACTGCATAGACTAGCTTTCCAGTGGGTGAAAAGTCCGGCGCCAGAAAGACTAAAAAACAGGAAATACCGTAAGGGATCGCCAACCAGAGCAAAAAAGGACGATACGAGCCGTGCTTTGTCCGCGTGCGATCGGAGATATTACCGATAAATGGATCATAGAAGGCATCAACCAGACGGGCAACAATAAACAATATCCCCATCGCCGCTGCCGAAATCCCTAAAACATCGGTATAAAAATAGGGCAAAAACATCATCGTCATCCCAAGAAAAATGTTCGCTGACGAATCACCTAACCCATAACAGATCTTCTCTTTGATACTCAATTTATGCTGTTGCTTCATGAGAAACCCTCTTTATGAATATATATTCATTATCGAATTACTATTCACGCAAAGGTTAAGCCCACGAATTTAGCGCTGGCAAGTGGTTAGTCGTGACATTGTTACCAGTATCACAATTAACCTCATTCTTTTGCTCCTAAGCGCGCCGTCATCTAGTGGCGAAATGTCATCTTATTAATAAACAAGACGTTTATGCTGGCTGGCCGTTTCTCTCGTCATTCAGATAACGCTTACTCCTTTCAGTCTCACAGTAAAAACCTCACAGTAATCAGCAGAAATGGCGGCGTTTTTGTGATCGCATGCTCATTTTTTCGCCTTGACAGTGGAATGTTAACGGTAACCTCCCTTACTCTCATCGTGAATATAAAATCACAATGGAATATATATTCCAAAGGAGAGGTGCTATGAGCGAACAAAGTATTGCCCTGTGGGGGCGGTTTGAGTATCAAGTCACGGACGTTGACGATCCTCGCCATTTTACCGACACCGAGCTATCAGCCACCTTTACCTGCGGCGAAGAATCCCGCACGGTTTGGGGCTTTTACAACGGTAACGGTCAGTTCATACTGCGCTTTATGCCGGATATCCCCGGCGTCTGGCACTATCGCATCAGCTCAAATATTCCTTCGCAGTCCCCTGTCGAAGGAACGTTTACCTGCGTCCCTGAAACACAGTTAACCGGCCCGGTACAGCGTGATGGCGACGGGCACTTCCGCTATGCCAATGGCAACGCGTTTTATCCTTTTGGCACCACGGCCTACGTCTGGAACTACCAACCGGACGATATACAGCAACAAACGCTGGCATCGCTGGCGGCGAGTCCGTTCAATAAAATCCGCATGTGCGTATTTCCTAAACACTATCGCTACAATCTGCAGGAACCGATGCGCTTCCCCTTTCCGGGTACCCTCGACCAGGGATTTGATTTTACCCGCTTCGATACCACCTTTTTTGCCCAGTTGGAGAGTCAAATACAAAAGCTGGATGAACTGAATATTGAGGTGGATTTGATCCTCTTTCATCCGTACGACCGCTGGGGATTTTCCGCCATGTCGCAGGAGACCGATCACCGCTATCTCCGCTACGTGGTGGCACGCCTCGCATCGTTTAAAAATATTTGGTGGTCGCTGGCCAATGAGTTC
Source organism: Citrobacter sp. Cpo032 (assembly GCF_030332975.1). Lineage (NCBI taxonomy): Bacteria > Pseudomonadati > Pseudomonadota > Gammaproteobacteria > Enterobacterales > Enterobacteriaceae > Citrobacter > Citrobacter sp. Cpo032. The sequence goes on along the minus strand of NZ_JAOWGU010000034.1, from coordinate 284,007 downwards.
GACCTGCTGAAAGAAAAACCGATGTCATTCTGGGATGCCGCCATAGCGCAAATCAAACGCGAGGATCCCTCTTCGCACATGATCTCCATTCATAACTGGCACAACCCGCCGATCCACTACCGCTCAAATGCGCACTGGTACGATCATCACAATCCCGCGCTCACCCACGCCAGCATCCAGCACCACGATATGCACTTTGTCCCGGAATGGCGGCAGACATTTGCCAAACCCATTGTCATTGACGAATGCTGCTATGAAGGCAATGTCGATCTCGGCTGGGGCAATATCACCGGAGAAAAAATGACTGCATTGTTCTGGCATGGCGTAATACTCGGCGGCTATGTCACTCACGGCGAAACATACCTGAATGAAGATGAGATTATTTGGTGGTCACATGGCGGCACGCTCAAAGGAACAAGCATCCCGCGCATCGCTTTTTTGCGCAACATCCTTGAGGAAGGACAAGCCAAACGCCTGACACCGCTCCCGTGGGGTAGCCACTGGGATACGTCGATGGGGATAAGCTGCGAGGGCAACTGGGGACTGTTCTATTTTGGCGATCATTGCCCTGCCTACAAGATGATGACTATGTTGCCGGAGAATACGGCGTGGAAGGTCGATATCATTGATACCTGGGCCATGACGATCACGCCGGTTGCGGGGGTTATTCAACACGGTGACAAGCTGGATCTACCGGCTAAGCCATGGATTGCTCTACGCTTAACAAAACTCTGATGACTACAGCCAGCCCCAGAGGCTGGCGATAACTTGACTCGCCGCGGCGTCACCCTTTAACCAGATTGCGCGCTGTCGGGTAGTCGGTGATCAGTACGTCGATATAATTCCCCTGCAGCGCGCCACGGATCGCATTCTGTTTTTCTACCCCGCCCGCCAACGCTATCACATGGTTGCAGTCGCGGATCTGCGCCAGCTCCATGCCGATAACCGGGTCTTCCTCATGGCTGAGTACCGGATTGCCCGCCGCGTCGTAATAATGCAGACAGATATCCCCGACCGCGCCGCGTTCGGCCAGCAGTCGCAGCATCTCTTCGTTGTAATAGTTTCCTGAATTTTTCAGCAATTGAGAAGGTTCCAGCTCCCCGATGCCGACAATCGCCACATCCACTTCAGCAAATTTTTCGACGACCGCCGCCACATCCGGGCTGTTAACCAGCCGAGAACGTTCTTCCACCGAATGCTCAATACTTTGCGAAGGCAACAGCCAGGCCGGGCAGCCGAGGTGTGCCGCCAGCTGTTGCGTCAGAATCGTGGCCTGCACGTTGCCGTTTGGCCCCACGCCACCCAGTAATTGGATCACGCCTGCCGCCCGGATATTTTGCGGGTGCATTTCATCAACCATGCAGCGAATGGTACTACTCCAGGAGGAAATACCGACCAGGTCTTCGGCACGCAGACGAGTTTCAACGTAATGTGCCGCCGCACTGCCAATGGCATGCTTAATTTGCGTACTACTGGGGTTGTCGCCAACATCCACGACAATCGCCTGGCGCAGACCAAACCGCTCTTCAATGGCTTTTTCCAGCTCGACAAAGATATTAGTCGGCTGTACGACGGTGATTTTCACCAGCCCTTCTTTCTGACAACGCGTCAAGGCACGGGAGACAAAGGACTGCGACAAATGCAGCAGCGTGGCGATTTCAGACTGTTTTTTATTTTCGGCGTAGTAAAGTGTGGCAATCTTAACCAGCAACCGCTGTTCATCCTGCTTTGACATAACATTCCCCCTGGTAAACTGCCTGTTATTTTTATTCATACCTGAATAGATAACAAGTCGTCTGCGCCTTTCCGGTTATCGCGTTAGTGTGATCCTTTTCTCTTTTCGCCAAAATTTGCTGCTATAAGGCGTAGACAAACCCTCAGACAAGGCATATCTTTAATCATGAATAATAAATCAGTAGTGAATATTTATTCTAACCGATAACGACCAACTGTTTTAGCTGCATATTACGCAGTGGATAGCGAGACAGTTGCACTACTGCACCCACATGGAATATTTATTCACTAAGGATTAAACATTCAAGAGGTGTCTTATGAATCCGTTTTCGCTCTCAATACCAGAGCTAGTCAAGAAAGCACGTGCGGTACGTCGTCGCATTATCGTGTTGAATGCAGAAAGCCCGGCGGGGGGACATACCGGCGCTGACCTGTCGCAGGTCGAACTGCTGACAGCACTCTATTTTCGCATCCTGAATTGCTCACCAGAGCTTATAGCAAGCGATGAGCGCGACATCTACATCCAGTCGAAAGGTCATGCAGTGGGCGGTTACTACTGCGTGCTGGCTGAGGCTGGTTTTATTCCCGTGGACTGGCTGGCGACCTATCAGCACGCCGATTCACACCTGCCGGGTCATCCGGTGAAACACAAAACGCCTGGGATCGAACTGAATACCGGAGCGCTCGGTCACGGTCTGCCGGTCGCCGTGGGCATTGCGCTGGCAGCTAAACGTAACAACAGCAAGCGCCGGGTGTTTGTCGTTACCGGTGATGGTGAACTGGCAGAAGGAAGCAACTGGGAAGCCGCACTGGTCGCCGCCCACTACAAGCTGGATAACCTGATTATCATCAACGACAAAAATAACCTCCAACTTGCCGGCGCAACCAAAGAGATCATGAACACCGATCCATTGGATGAGAAATGGCGCGCCTTCGGTATGCAGGTCACAGAGTGCCGCGGTAATGATATGAGTGATGTGGTGCGCACGCTGGAAGGGTTAACCCCGGAAGGTAAACCGCACGTCGTCATTGCCCACACCACCAAAGGGGCCGGGATCTCCTTTATTCAAGGCCGCCCGGAATGGCACCACCGCGTGCCAAAAGGGGAAGAAGTTGAACTGGCGCTGGAGGAACTGAAAGATGCGTAATAGTGAACACCTCGCCACCGTGATGGTGAATACCTTAATTGCCGCAGTCGAGCGCGGAATGGACGTTGTACCCGTCGTTGCTGACTCCACGTCTACGGCGAAAATCGCCCCGTTTATGAAGGAATTTCCCGGTCGTCTGGTCAACGTGGGTATCGCCGAACAGACGCTGGTTGGCGCCGCCGCCGGCCTGGCGCTGGGGGGCAAAATCGCCGTCACCTGTAACGCTGCACCGTTCCTTATTTCGCGGGCCAATGAGCAAATCAAAGTCGACATTTGCTACAACAACACCAACGTGAAGCTGATCGGCCTGAACGCGGGCGCCAGCTACGGCCCCCTCGCCAGCACACATCACAGTATTGATGACATTTCCGTTCTGCGCGGTTTTGGCAATATTGAAATTTACGCCCCGTCCTGCCCAGTGGAATGCCGGCAGATTATCGACTATGCCTTAAGCCACGTCGGCCCGGTTTATGTTCGCCTCGACGGAAAAGCCTTACCGGAACTACACGACGAAAATTACCAGTTCACTCCGGGTAATATCGATATTCTGCGGAAAGGAAAAGATGTCGCTCTGGTCGCGATGGGCTCAACCGTCCATGAAATTGTCGAGGCTGCCACAGTGCTGGAACAGGCGGGTATTGATGCAAGCGTAATCAGTGTACCGTCAATTCGTCCCTGCAATACCCAACAACTGTTGGCGGCCTTAGCCCACTGCAAGGCCGTGGTCAGTGTGGAAGAGCATAACATTAATGGCGGCGTGGGAAGCCTGGTGGCCGAGGTACTGGCAGAAGCTGGCTGTGCCATTCCGCTGCGCCGACTCGGCATTGGCGATGGTCAATATGCTATCGCGGCCGATCGCGCGGCAACACGTGCCCGCCACGAAATTGACGCCGCTGGCGTCGTGAAAAACGCCGCCGCGCTGTTGCAGCACCACACGATAAAACAATAACAACAGAACACTTACTGGAGAAAGCGATGTCACGAATTCCTCAACAGTTGACCATGGCGGTGATTATTGGCAATCGGGGATTTTTCCCAAGCTATCTGGTTGCTGAAGCCCGCGAACAAGCCAGCGTACTCTTTGCACGACTGGGCATTAAAACCATTATGCTCGACGATACGCAAACGGAACTCGGTGGGGTAGAAACCCGCCAGGATGCGAAAGTGTGCGCCGAACTTTTCCGCGCTCACCGCGACGACATTCACGGCGTGGTCGTGCTGTTGCCGAACTTTGGCGATGAAAAAGCAATAGCGGAAACGCTGCGCCTGTCTGGCCTGAATGTCCCGGTACTGGTTCAGGCGCAGGAAGATAACCTTGATAAAATGGGGCTTGCCACCCGCCGTGACAGCTTCTGTGGAAAAATCTCCCTGTGCAATAACCTGCGTCAATATGGCATTCCATTTACGCTCACCACCCAGCATGTCTGCGATCTGGCCGGTGAGGTTTTTGCTCAGGATCTGAAACGTTTCGAACAGATTTGCCGTGTTGTCAGCAGCATGCGTGGCGTACGCGTCGGCGCTATCGGTGCTCGCCCGGCTGGATTCAATACCGTTCGCTACAGCGAAAAATTACTCGAAAGACTGGGTATCGCCGTTGAAACGCTGGATCTGTCTGAAGTCTTTACCCGCATCAAATGTCTGCGCGATGACGATATCCGTGTGGATGAAAAACGTCGTCTGCTGCTGGATAACGCCGATGCCAGCGCCATTCCCGCCGACAAACTCGTCACAATGGCAAAACTGTTTGTCGTCATCAGCGAATGGGTCATCGCTAACGATATAGATACCACTGCGATCCAGTGCTGGACTTCGCTGCAGGAAAATTTAGGCATCAACGTATGCTCAATCATGAGCGTGATGTCCGGGCAGTTAATGCCCAGCGCATGCGAAGTGGATGTGATGGGCGCGCTGTCAATGTACGCCCTCGCCAGCAGTAATTTAAGCCCGGCTTCCATTGCCGACTGGAATAACAATTTCGGCGACGATCGTGATAAATGTGTGCTTTTTCACTGCGGAAACTTTGCATCAGCCAGTCTGGAGAGCCCCAAAATGGGCACAGCGGACATCATCGGTACCACCGTTGGGAAAGAGAACACCTGCGGTGCGGTACATGGACGCATGAAAAGCGGCACACTGACCTATTTCCGCCTGAGCACCGACGATTTAACCGGTGAAATCAAAGCGTACGTCGGAGAAGGCCAATCGGTAGACGATCCGCTGGATACGGTTGGCTGTCGTGCAGTAATCCAGGTGCCGCATCTGGAGAATTTACTGGCGTGGATCTGTCGTAACGGTTTTGAACATCACGTGGCAATGAACCATTCCGCCAGCGCCGAGGTGCTGCATGAAGCCTTCACCCGCTATCTCGGGGTGGATACGTTGTTCCATCGCTAATACTCAGGGAAACAGAGAGGCTGGAGAAAACGATGTCAGCAACGAAAGACATTATTATTGCGCTTGATGAAGGCACCACCAATGCCAAAGCCGTTGCGCTGGACGGTCGGGGAAATGTGGTCGCGAAGTTCTCCCGCGCGCTGGCGATCCACACGCCTCGCGAAGGCTGGGTTGAACAGTCCGGCGACGCGCTGCTGGAGGCCTCTCTGGCTGTAATGGCGCAAGCAGTTGCCGCCGTAGGTACGCAGCGGGTGGCGGCGCTGGCGATCAGTAATCAGCGAGAAACGGCAATCGGCTGGTATCGCGCAAGCGGGCGTCCGCTCGGCCCCGCCATTACCTGGCAATGCTCGCGCACGGCTGACTTTTGCCGGGCGTTGCGCGAGCAAGGTCATGAGGCGAAAATAAAATCCATCACCGGATTGCCCGTCGCCCCGCTCTTTTCCGCCTCTAAAATGCGCTGGCTTCTGGAGTCCGTCCCCAACGGAATGGCGCTCGCGCAGCAAGGCGAAATTTGCCTCGGCACTATCGATAGCTGGTTACTGTGGAATCTTACCGGCGGTGCGGCGTTTCGTTGTGACGCCTCCAACGCTTCGCGCACGCAGTTGCTCAATCTACATAGCGGCCAATGGGATAGCGAGATGCTGGCGCTGTTTGGTATCCCGCAACAGGCGCTGCCAGAAGTTTGCCCTTCCAGTCATCATTTTGGCGTGACGAAAGGTCTGGCGACCATCCCCGATGGGATCCCCATTCTGGCGATGATTGGCGATTCTCATGCCGCGCTCTTTGCCCACGGGCTAGGTGCTGAAGGTTGTGTTAAAGCGACCTATGGCACCGGCTCATCGGTGATGGCTCCGGTATCTTCAACGCAGTCTGCGGTGAATGCGCTGGCAACAACTATTGCCTGGCATGATGGCGATACCCGGGTCTATGGTCTGGAAGGCAATATTCCCCATACCGGCGATGCTGTGGCCTGGATGGCCGACAGTACCGGCTTAAGCGAACTGCCGGAGGAGCAACTGTTACATGAACTCAATACTCTGCCCGCCACGGTCGACTCGACGCTGGGCGTCTATTTTGTTCCGGCACTTACCGGGCTGGGCGCCCCCTGGTGGGATGAAAGCGCCCGGGGGTTAATTCATGGCCTCAGCCGCGGCGTGAAACGCGCGCATCTGGTGCGCGCCGCGCTGGAGTCTATTACCTATCAAATTGCCGATGTGGTGCAAGCGATGCACCAGCACAGCGGTTTCAGCCTCAGCGCGCTGATGGTTGATGGCGGGCCAACAAAAAATGATTGGCTGATGCAGTACCAGTCCGATCTGCTGGGTTGCCCGGTGATGCGCAGCGACATTCCCGAGCTTTCAGCCATTGGCGCCGGGCTGCTGGCACGCAAGGCGCTGCTCGGTACAGAAACCGCTCAGCTACGCCATTTTTTGCCCGACCACATATCATTTCAGCCAAACGCAGAGCGTCACGGTCGATTGCAAAAACGCTGGCACGAGTGGCAAAGCGCCGTTGAGCGTACGCGCTGGCAAACACCTTAGCGAGTCAGCAATCATGATAAATCCGCCCGCAGCCACGACTGAGTGCGGGCGCTAATCGCGAACAAAGTCACCAATCGCCAGATAGGTGGCTTTTGCTTCCTGCGGGACTTTATCCTCCAGCATCAGATAAGCATGCGTCATCCCAGGAAAGTGAACATGCTGTACGGGTATCCTCTCAGCTTGCAGTCTGGCGACAAAAGCAAAATTCTCATCCCGTAAAGGATCCAACCCACCACTGACTACCAGAGTGGGTGGAAAATCCTGGCTCAACGGCAGGTAAAGCGGAGACGTCTGTTTACGATCTTCTCCATTGCGGAAATATTGCTGAAAATACCAGCGTATTTTGCTTTCATCCAGTAGCTTTCCTGCGCCGTTCTCCTGCACCGACGGCCAGTTCAGCGTGTAGTCCAGGCTCGGATAAATCAGCACCAGGCGATGAATAAATCCTGGCTGCTCGCGGGAAAAGTAGGCCGCCAGCGTCGCACTAAATGCACCGCCACCGCTGTCGCCGATAAGCGTGAGTTGGCAAGTGTAAGGAATATGCTGACTTTCGAGCAGCGACCAGACGTTTTCTATTACGGCTTTAGCATCGGAAAGACCAGCCGGATACGGGTTTTCTGGCGCAAGTCGATAATCAACCGACACAACGATATTCCCTGTCGCCATCGCCAGATGACGGGCAACCGGGTCATACACTTCCACGGAACCGCTCAGATGCCCACCACCATGGATAAACAGCACCACCTTCGGCTCTCCGGTCAGTGCCGGGCGATAAATCCGTACCGGGATGCGACGCTCTCCGGTATCCACTTCCGTATTGATAATCGCCGCCATCGGTTCTGAGGTGGACACATTTGCTTTTGTCAGTGCTGCTAACCCTGCTCTTGAGCTGAGCGTGTCGTAGCAAAGGTTGGGATTGCGAGGTTGTGCGGCGAGTAAATCAGCCAGAAGCGCGGGCGGTGTTTGCGTCAGCGAGCCGTGTTCCTGTTGCCAGCGCTGTTGATAACCTTGCTGTTGCATCTGCACAGTCTCAGCGTTGGCTGTCTCACAGGAAAAGCACTCTGCCATCGACTGGCGTTGCCGTCCGTTTTCATCAAAGTTCTCTGCGGCCAACCAGCGCTGTAACACGGCGTCACACTGGGGCCATTCGCTATCAATCATTGATAACCAGTCGCTGTCGCGATTACGCCCCTTGCGCACAATCTTCTGGCGAAAGCGACCTTCGAAGATAAACCCAAGGCGTTCCGCTGCCCGTCGAGAAGCGGTGTTCAGAGAATCGCATTTCCACTCCACGCGACGATAGCCCAACGCAAATGCCTGGCGTAACAGCAGCCAGATGCTTTCGGTGCCGAGAACCGTATTTTTCATACGCGGTGACCAGGTCACATGACCAATTTCGACCGAACCGTGCTCTCGTTCAATCGCCATAAAGCACACCAGTCCGACAGCTCGTCCTGAACGCTGTTCAATGACGGCATAGGGAACCAGAGATGCATCAGTAACTTTCCCCTGCACCCAGCAAGCTGCGGCCTCGACGCTTGTGGGGCGAGAGCTTGCAAGCCAGGTCCAGTCGCGATCGTCCGGCGCCTGCGCGTAGGCATCAAACAGATCGGCGGCATGGCTGTCGGCATCCAGGGGAACCAGTCGACAATATTGCCCTATCAGCGTTTCCCGTGGCAGTACGGCAGCGCCATTCCAGTCCGGCACGACATCGCCGACGGTCTGCCCATAAAGATTTATTTCCGGCACGATTCAACCCCAGTAGCGAAGTAAAAAATAGTTATAACACCGGCCATTACACCTTCAAAGCGTCATAAGGGTGATTTTGACGACGAACAGAAAATCAGCAGTCCTTCTATACTGATTAAAAATCAACGCGGAAGAGAGCCTTATGCCACTACCCGATTTTCATGTTTCCGACCCTTTTACGTTAGGCATTGAACTGGAAATGCAGGTGGTCAATCCGCCAGGTTACGACCTGAGTCAGGACTCCTCCCGGCTGATTGATGCCGTAAAACCGCAGCTCACCGCCGGAGAAGTGAAGCACGATATCACCGAAAGTATGCTGGAGATGGCGACCGGAGTTTGCCGCAATATCGACCAGGCTGATGCTGAATTGTCCGCTATGCAGCAGATAATTATGCGAGTTGCTGCAGAGCATCACCTCGCCATTTGTGGCGGTGGCACACATCCATTTCAAAAATGGCAGCGTCAGGAAGTCTGCGATGACGAACGCTATCGGCGCAACCTGGAAAATTTTGGCTATCTTATCCAGCAGGCGACGGTGTTTGGCCAGCATGTGCATATCGGCTGCGCAAACGGCGACGATGCCATTTACCTGCTACATGGCCTGTCGCGATTTGTTCCCCATTTTATTGCGCTCTCGGCCGCCTCACCCTATATGCAGACCTCCGACACGCGGTTTGCCTGCGCGCGACTGAATATATTCTCCGGATTTCCCGATAATGGCCCGATGCCATGGGTGAATAACTGGCAGGAATTCGAGGGGCTATTCCGTCGACTGGCTTACACCAGCATGATTGATAGCATTAAAGATTTACACTGGGATATCCGCCCCAGCCCGCACTTTGGCACGGTAGAGGTTCGGGTAATGGATACACCGCTGACCCTTGATCATGCGGTCAATATGGCAGGACTTATTCAGGCTACCGCCCACTGGTTACTCACCAAACGCCCGTTCAAGCACCAGGAGCGTGATTACCTGTTGTATAAATTCAATCGTTTTCAGGCCTGTCGCTTTGGTATGGCGGGAATCGTCACCGACGTCAATACCGGCGACGGCTGCCGCCTGTCAGAAGACACATTGCGACTACTGGAGAATATCGCTACCTCTGCAGATAAAGTAGGCGCAACCAGCGCGATTGAAGCTATACATCTGCAGGTTAAAAATGGTCATGATGAAGCACAGAATATGCGTGATTTCGTGGCGGAAGGGGGATCGTTGAGTGGTCTGGTGAAAAAGCATTGTGAGATTTGGGCGGGGTTGTAAGCGTGGGATTTGCGTTGTCCGCAGAGATCCCGGACAATGGTTTTTTAACTCAAGTTTAACAATGCCATGAAACACCCGCTTGAATCACTGATGACTGTCGCAGGGATCCTGCTACTGGCTTTTTTGTCTTGCCTGCTGCTACCCGCCCCCTCACTTGGCCTGGTGCTGGCACAAAAACTCGTCGCCATTTTTCATCTGATGGATCTCAACCAGTTTTATACTTTGCTGTTTTGCCTGTGGTTTTTACTGCTGGGCGTGATTGAATATTTGGTGCTGCGCTTCATCTGGCGGCGCTGGTTCTCGCTGGCGGATTAGGCCCGCGAGAACCCTCTGCTGTTAATGCGTTCGGCTATGATTTTCTTTACGATAAGCTCCCGGCGGCTGGCTGAACGTACGGGTGAAAATACGCGTAAAGGTCTGCTGCGAATCGAATCCGTATTTCAAACAGATGTCGTACACTTTCTGGTCGGTATCGCGTAGATCGCGCGCCGCCAGCAGCAGCTTGCGCTCGCGGATGTAACGCCCAAGACTTTCCCCTTTGTACTGCATAAAAAGACGCTGCAGGTGCCATTTGGAATATCCCGCATGGCGTGCAATATCATCAATGCGCAATGGCTGATTCAAATTATCATCAATCCATTCAACAATCGTATCAATTACCTGAGCAGAAATCGTCATCATGCTCTCCCCTGTATTCATTGTGTCACCTGTTGCCACCAGGCCGTAAACGGTTGGTCCGGTTCGGACAGTATTACCGGTTCACCCAGCATTGGCGTCAGCAGTCGGTAATCCTGATGACGGCTGGCAAGCGCCAGTCGTTTGTAAGGATCATCCCAGGTATGTTTCGCCAGAACGAAACGGCCGGCATGCCCTGGCAACACGGCTTTCGCATGCAGATCTGCCGCGGCCTGAGCCGTCTCTTCCGGCATCATGTGAATAAACTTCCAGTCCTGGTCATACTGACCGTTCTCCATAATCGCCAAATCGACAGAGCCAAACTGTTCGCCGATGGCTTTAAAATGCGGTCCATAGCCGGAATCGCCGCTGTAATAAACGTTCTGCTCCGGCGTTTCGAACATGAAGCTCGCCCATAGCGTTTGGTTGCGTTTGATACCGCGTCCCGAGAAATGACGAGCAGGCAGCACATGAACGATCAGCGAATCCGTCACTCTGACGGACTGATTCCAGTCCCGTTCTTCGATTATCTCGCTGCGCATCCCCCAGTAACGCAGATGCGACCCGACGCCGAGCGGCGTAATCACCCGCTTAATTTTCGGCATTAGCGCCTTGATAGTGGCGAGATCCAGATGGTCATAGTGATCGTGCGAGATGATGAGCAGGTCTATCTCCGGCATCGTCTGCGCAGTCCATGGATAATCACCGGCAAAGGCCTTGTTCAGGAACGAAAACGGTGCGGCATAATTGCTGAACACCGGATCAATCAGGATTCGTTGACCCGCCAGCTGTAAATACCACGAAGAATGGCCCAGCCAGACCAGGGTATCCTGCTGCGGCGAAAGCCCGGCGAGATCGGTCGCGACCATAGGTAACGGTTGTGCTGGTCGTGCATTTTCACGCTTAGCGACCAGAAACTCCCACCATGCCGCCAGCATGCCTTTGTTGCCGGTATAGCCCGGTGTCGGCACCTGGTTATGAAACTGTCCATCACGATAGTGCGGTGACTGTTCAACCTGACTCAGTTGTGCCCCTTGCGGTGCCTGACCAAACCCGGCATTGAGTACAAACGGTAAACTTGCAGCTGCGGCAATAAGCATAATAACAACCACACAAACTGTGAGACGCTTCATATCCTGACCTTAAACGCGCCCCCTTTCCGCTGGTTTGCGCGACTGACTCTTGATTATGAGTGAGTAAGCACTCATTATAGAAATCGAAAGTTCGTCGTCAAGATGATTTTCAATCTTTGACATTCGCCGTTGCGGTGCTGCAAAGGCCGTGATTCAATCATGTTTTTTACAGACTTAAGGGTAAAGTGTAGTGGCTCGTCCGAAGAGTGAAGACAAAAAATTGGCATTACTGGAAGCTGCAACCACAGCATTTGCACAATCAGGTGTTGCGGCCTCTACCGCCGTAATCGCGCGCAATGCAGGGGTTGCGGAGGGAACGTTGTTTCGCTATTTCGCGACCAAAGATGATTTGATCAACGAACTTTACCTCTTTTTAAAACACGATCTCTGCCAGTCGATGATGGCAAATCTGGATCGCTCAGTGACCGATGCCAAAACCATGACTCACTACATCTGGAATAGCTACATTAGCTGGGGTCTGAATCATACCTGCGGACATCGCACCATTCGCCAGTTGGCCGTCAGCGAGAAAATCAGTAAAGAAACAGAACAGAAGGCTGACAATATGTTCCCGGAACTGCGCGATCTTTGCCATCGCTCCGTGCGACCTGAATTTATGTCGGACGAGTATCGCGCCTTTGGCGACGGGCTTTTTTTAACACTTGCAGAAACAACCATGGAATTCGCTGCCCGCAATCCTGCCCGCGCTGCTGAATACATTTCGCTGGGGTTTGAAGCCATGTGGCGCGCCCTGACTCGCGAGGAAAAATAATGGACGGAAAGACACTGCATGCCTGCGCAAAGCGCCTTGCGCTAGAACTGCCTTTCACCGAGCACTGCTGGCCTTTTGGCCCGGAATACGACGTGTTCAAGGTCGGCGGCAAGATTTTCATGCTGGTGTTTGAACATCACGGACGCCCGCTGGTTAACCTGAAATCCGATCCGCAAAAATCACTGTTAAATCAACAGATCTACCCCAGCATTGAACCCGGTTATCACATGAATAAAAAGCACTGGATCTCAGTCTATCCTGGTGACGATATTACCGAGTCATTACTGGCAGAGCTGGTGAATGATTCCTGGCACCGCGTCGTCGATGGCTTGCCGAAGCGGGATCAAAAATGCCTGCGTCCAAGTTGATTTATCGCTAACCCCGATAAGTGTTTTTGCATTTTCCTGTCTTATCTTTTTCCTGCTAACCCTGTACCCTGCTGAAACAAAACGCACCCGCAGGGTATGGAAAATCACCAGGAGTAGTTATGGATATTGTTTCTGTCGCCTTAAAACGTTACTCCACTAAGGCATTTGATCCGAATAAAAAACTGACCGCTGAGCAGGCCGAAAAATTAAAAACGCTGCTGCAGTATAGCCCGTCCAGCACCAACTCTCAGCCATGGCACTTTATTGTCGCCAGCACTGACGAAGGTAAGGCGCGTGTGGCTAAATCCGCAGCTGGCGGCTTTGTATTCAACGAACGTAAAATGCTGGATGCTTCCCACGTCGTGGTGTTCTGCGCCAAAACGGCGATGGACGATGCGTGGCTGGAACGCGTGGTGGATCAAGAAGAAAGCGATGGTCGTTTCGCCACGCCTGAAGCGAAAGCCGCAAACCACAAAGGCCGCACCTTCTTTGCCGACATGCATCGCAAAGAACTGAAAGATGACAACCACTGGATGGCAAAACAGGTGTATCTGAACGTCGGTAACTTCCTGCTGGGCGTTGCGGCGATGGGCCTGGATGCTGTGCCTATCGAAGGCTTTGATTCAGCAGTCATGGATGCAGAATTTGGCCTGAAAGAAAAAGGTTTCACCAGCGTAGTGGTGGTTCCTGTGGGTCATCACAGCGTAGAAGATTTCAACGCCGCGCTGCCGAAATCTCGTCTGCCGCTGGAAACGACGCTGACGGAAGTCTAATCCTCCGCATTTGCATAAGCTCCGCACAGCGGTCATCATAGACCGCTGTTTATTAAGGAGACATTATGCAGGAATTGATATCTCAGGTAGAAGAACTCGGCATTGAAATAAATCACACCACCTCGCTGGTGATGATTTTTGGCATTATTTTTATCACCGCCATTATTGTTCACGTTATTTTGCACTGGGTGGTATTACGCGCATTTGAAAAGCGCGCCAACGCCAGCTCCCGCCTGTGGCTACAAATCATCACGCAGAACAAGTTATTTCACCGGCTGGCATTCACCCTGCAGGGTATCATTGTCAATATACAGGCCGCACTCTGGCTACAGAAAGGCAGCGAAGCTGCAGAAATATTGGTGAACTGCGCACAGCTGTGGATCATGATGTACGCCCTGCTGTCACTGTTTTCTCTGCTGGACGTTATTCTCAATCTGTCGCAAAAACTCCCTGCTGCGTCGCAACTGCCGCTAAAAGGCATATTTCAGGGCATCAAGCTAATCAGCGCAATCCTCGTCGGAATATTGATGATTTCCCTGCTGATTGGCCAGTCACCGGCAATACTGATAAGCGGTTTGGGTGCAATGGCCGCCGTGTTAATGCTGGTGTTTAAAGACCCTATTCTCGGTCTGGTGGCCGGAATACAGCTCTCCGCCAACGATATGTTAAAGCTTGGCGACTGGCTGGAAATGCCGAAATACGGTGCAGACGGTGCTGTTATCGATATTGGCTTAACCACCGTCAAAGTGCGCAACTGGGATAACACTATCACCACTATCCCCACCTGGTCACTGGTATCAGACTCTTTTAAAAACTGGAGTGGAATGTCGGCTTCAGGCGGTCGGAGAATCAAACGCAGCATCAGCATTGATGCCACCAGCATCCATTTTCTTGATGAGGATGAGCGTCAGCGGCTGCATAAAGCCCACCTGCTGAAACCGTATTTAACTACACGTCACCAGGAAATAGACGAGTGGAATCAGCAGTTAGATGCGCCTGAATCGGTGTTGAATCACCGCCGGATGACCAATATTGGTACCTTCCGCGCTTATCTGAACGAGTATTTGCGTCATCATCCGCGTATTCGCAAAGATATGACGTTAATGGTGCGCCAACTTGCGCCAGACGATCATGGTTTACCGATTGAAATTTATGCCTTTACCAATACGGTGGTCTGGCTGGAATATGAAAGTATTCAGGCTGATATCTTCGACCATATATTTGCCGTAGTTGAAGAGTTTGGCTTGCGCATTCATCAGTCGCCTACCGGAAATGATATTCGTGCTCTGTCTGGCGCGTTTCAGCGATAAAGCTCAGGTACTGGCGCGTGAAATATAGCGCCAGTCCATCATCACCCTTTCCGTCTGCGCGTCAGGATTTTCTATTTTATTCAGCAATAATCCTACCGCTTTGCGGCCTATATCCCGTGACGGCTGCTCAATGGTCGAAAGCTGTGGAGAAACCATTTCTGCCAGTTCCGTACCGTCGAAACCAACAACGGCGATATCCTGCGGGATCTGTAATCCGGCATCGAAAATAGCGCGCATCGCACCAGCGGCTAGCGTGTCCGATACGGCAAACACCGCGTCGGGTTTCACCTCTGCGGCAAGTAGTGTTTTCATCGCCGCAATTCCTGCACTGGAACTTAATTCACTGGCATATTCCACAGCCTGATATTCAAGCGACAGCGCATGCAGCGCCGCTTTATAGCCGCGTTCGCGCAAACGAGCATATTTATAACTCAGGTCATGATTGATTAAGGCAATTCGTCGGTAGCCCTTATCCACCAGGTGAGATATCACCGACTGTGCGGCGTCAACATCGTTAATCCCCACGCAGGAAACCGCGCCTTTGTCAGCATATTCCGCGCACTGAACCCAGGGCGCATCGCCAATCAGCGTAGTCAGTTCCGGTAATTTTGAGAATGCATCCATGGTGATAATGCCATCAACAATTTTCCCCGACAGGAGCTTCAACGCCGATTTTGAGCGGGCTGTATCCGAGCCGGAGTTACACAGTAAAATGCGATAGCCATTCTTCTCCGCCTCCTCTTCAATGCCTTTAACAACCTCTGCACAAAAAGGGTTGGCAATGTTGGAAACCATCACCAGAATCATCGAGCTGCGCGCTGTACGTAGCTGACGCGCCAGCAGGTTGGGCTGATAATTGCTTTCTTTAATAGCCTGTAGCACGCGCTCGCGATTTTTGGCTTTGACGGTATCACTGTGATTCAGCACACGCGATACCGTCGCCACCGACACACCGGCAAGCTGGGCGATTTTTTGAATAGACATAACGACGACACATCCTGCGGTTTACGCTTTGCGTTGAGGCTACCATAAAATCGCCGACTGGCGAACCGGATGCGTGTTTAGCGCTGTACTGATATCCAACGCTGCTGCTGATGGCTTTTTATAATTGCATCAATAATATACATCACATCCGCACCATCAGAAAAAGACGCAAATCGACGCTCCGCCGTCGCGGGCATTTTGCCTGCCAACACAGCCTGATAAAACTGCTGCATCATATTCTTGAACGCATCCGGCCAGCCCTCAATATGCCCACCCGGAAAGTGCGCACTGGCAGCTACATCAGCATTCATCAATCCTGGGTCGTCCGTCAGGATCTGGTTCGCCTGCTGACGGTGCCCGACCCAAAGCTGTTGCGGCGTTTCCTGATCCCAGTGCAGTGAACAGTGGCTACCGTTAATTTCAAAGCTCAGGTGATTCTTGCGCCCGGCACTCACTTGCGAAACGCTAAAGCAGCCTTTGCTGCCATCATCAAAACGTACCAGCACCGATCCACGATCTTCCGTCGTAACCGCTTTATCCTCAAATTGCACATCAGCCGTTTGCTGGCCAAACGTGGCGTTACTGGCAATGCTGGCTTTACGAACCGGCCAGACGATAGCCAAATCGGCCATCACCTCGACAATACGTTTTCCAGTCACGAATTGCACCGTATCACACCAGTGCGAACCGATATCCGCTACCGCCCGTGAATCGCCGCCCTGTGCGGCATCGACCCGCCAGTTGTAGTCAGTCTCCAGCAGCATCCAGTCCTGCAGGTAGCTCCCCTGTACGGCAAACAGATTGCCCACGCTGCCGCTTCTGACCATACTGGCCGCCTGCTGCACCATTGCAAACTGGCGATAGACAAAGCTCACGCCGTGCACCACTCCAGCCTGCTGTGCCAGCGTTTCCAGTTCACGAGCCTCATCCGGCGTCATACACAGCGGCTTTTCTGAAAACACGTGCAGACCCGCGCGTAAAATCTGCCGATTGATGTCGGCATGCAGATGATTCGGTGTACAGTTATGCACTACCTGCAGTCCGGGATGCGCCAGCAGCGCTTCAACGCTGCCGTAGGCATGAGGAATATGAAGAGCATCTGCGCGTTCCTGGGCAACCGCCAGTGAGCTATCACAGAGCGCCACCACGTTCACACCGCCGAGTCGACGCAACGCCTCAATATGTGCAGGCCCAATAAATCCGCTGCCAATAATGCCAACCTGTATCATTTGCGTACCTCATCGCCAGCGGCGAAATCATCAAATGCACGTGCAGAAACCGGAATAATATGGCGCCGTATAAAATCACTCCCCTCACGCGCCCCGGTTTGCGCGTCTTTCAGGCAACACTCCCATTCCAGCACCGCCCAGCCAGGGAAATCATATTGTGTGAGCTTGCTGAAGATCGTTTTGAAATCGACCTGCCCGTCCCCCAAAGAACGGAAGCGCCCGGCGCGATCGAGCCACGGCTGATAACCGCCATAGACACCGCTGCGGCTACTGGCATGGTACTCAGCGTCCTTGACGTGGAACGCTTTAATACGCGAGTGATAGACATCGATAAACCCAAGATAATCCATCTGCTGCAATAACAGATGGCTCGGGTCATAGAGAATGTTGCAGCGAGGATGATTATCAACCAGCGCAAGAAAACGCTCGAACGTCACGCCATCGTGCAGATCTTCGCCGGGATGGATCTCAAAGCAAACATCCACCCCATGGTGATCAAAGCGATCGAGAATCGGTCTCCAGCGGCGCGCCAGCTCCAGAAAAGCCTCTTCAAAGCGCTGACGATTATGCGGTGGCCACGGATAAAAGAAAGGCCAGGTGAGCGAACCTGAAAACGTGGCATGTGCCGTCAGCCCCAGTCTTTGCGAAGCCGCAGCAGCCTGGTGTAGGGTTTCGATGGCCCACGCCTGTCTGGCCTGCGGATTAGCGCGTACAGACGGCGGAGCAAATCCGTCAAAAGCGTCATCGTAAGCCGGATGGACGGCAACCAGTTGACCTTCAAGATGGGTAGATAATTCGCTAATCACTAACCCATATCCGGCCAGCATCCCGCGAATATCATCACAATAGGCCTGACTTACAGCAGCTTGTTCGACATCAAACAGCGACTTGTGATTACACGGGATTTGTAATGCCTTATAGCCCAACTCCGCCGCCCATTTTGCCACGCCTTCCAGGGTGTTAAATGGCGGGCGATCCCCGATAAATTGCGCCAGAAAAATGCCAGGCCCCTTGATGGTTTTCATAACCCCTCCTGAAAATTACGCCTGCTCTTTGTCGTCATACTTGAAAGAGAAAAGGAAAATCACGGCAATCACTGCGGCAGCGACTGCCGGGATCCACCAGAATGTGGTCCACGCCTGAGGCACGGTTTGCCCCGCCACCAGCCGGTTGTAAAGTGCGCCTGAAATTTGCGAGCCCAGCAGCATACCGATCCCATAGGTAAACATGACGATCATGCTTTGCGCCTGACCTTTTACTTTTTCCCCGGCGATACGATCGGTGTAAATAAAGCCGACCACGAAGAAAAAGTCGTAGCAAACGCCGTGCAGCAGAATGCCGAGATACAGCAGGAATCGCCCCTCTTCGCTGATGCCGAGGGCAAAGAAGGCATAACGCACGAACCAGGCGCACATCCCGATTAACAGCATGTATTTCACGCCCAAACGTCTGAACAGGAACGGGATCACCAGCATGAAGAATATTTCAGACATCTGACCAAACGACATCGCCGTACTGACGTCGCCGACGCCCGCATCAGCAAGAAACGACGCGGTATACGCGTAATAGGTTCCCAACGGTACAGAGATAAGCGTCGCGCAGAGCGAGAAGACAAAAAAGTGACGGACCTTGAGTAAGGCAAAAGCATCCGCACAAAACAGATCACGAACTTTCACCGGCAGTCCTTTCGCCGGTGCAGGCGTGTTGGGCAGCGTCAGGCTGTAGAGCGCCAGAATCACAGAGATAATCGCCGCCAGCGTAAAGATGCCGGTGGTGTCCGAAATTCCGGTTACACCGATAAAGATCCCCGCGACAATCCAGCCAATGGTGCCAAACACCCGCACCACCGGGAAGGTTTTGTCCTTATCCGACAGGCTATGAAAAGCAATATTGTTGGTAAGCGCCAGCGTTGGCATGTAGCACAACGTGTAGCCAAACAGCAGACCAATCAACAGTGCACCGTTTTGCGCCACCAATGCCTGCGGAACAAACCACAGGATTGCCGCGCCAGCAAGGTGCATCACCGCCATCACCTTTTGCGAGGCAAAAAAGCGGTCTACCAGCATCCCTAAGACGAATGGCGACAGAATAGAGGCAATGGGCCCGGCTGAGAACGCATCGCCAATCAACAGCGACATGTTGTGCTGGCTCATCACCAGCCCCAGCGTGACGGACCAACTTCCCCAGATAAAGAACTGTAAGAACATCATTAGCGACAGCCGGGGGACCAGCAGCCGGTACTGTACGCTCTGTTTTCCACTACTTTCGGTTGTTGACACCATTTTTTGCCCCATCCTTAAAAAGTAATCGATTACAAATTAGATTCAATAGAAAAGTAATCGATTACAAAATAAAGATCCTGTCAGCAGCAGCAAAATTGCGAGAACGGTCACGATAAACGTTGAGTGAGGATCCGATCCCACCCTGACGATGGGATCGGTAATAACAAGATCGGTAGAAACTTAGCGGGACTTACGACGCAGCAGTTTGAAGGCAACAAACAGGAACAGGATCCACACTGGCAGCAGGATAGCTGACAGGCGCATCTCATCCATCGTACTCATCAGCACCAGAATCATGCCAAGGAAAGCAATACACAGGTAGTTCCCTGCCGGATACAGCAGCGCTTTAAACTGCGTGTCACGTCCCTTACGACGCATCGCCGCCCGGAATCGCAGATGTGCCAGGCAGATCATAATCCAGTTCAGCAGCAGCGTCGCCACCACCAGCGCCATCAGCAGGCTAAAGGCCTTTTGCGGCAGCACATAGTTGATGAGTACCACCAGCGACGTAATAGCACCGGAAAGGATCAGTGAGTTCACCGGTACGCCGCGACGGCTGACGCGGGTTAAGAACTTCGGCGCGTTACCCTGAACCGAGAGACCAAATAGCATACGGCTGTTAGAGTAGACGCCACTGTTATACACCGACAGCGAAGCCACCAGGATGACAAAGTTCAGCGCAGAAGCCACTACGTTGCTGTCGAGATTATGGAAAATCATTACGAACGGGCTGCTGTTGGATTTCACTTCCACCCACGGGTACAGCGCCAACAGCACCACCAGAGAACCGATATAAAACAGCAGAATACGGTACACCACCTGGTTTACCGCCTTTGGAATGCTTTTCTGTGGATCCTGCGCTTCCGCGGCAGTAATCCCGATAAGCTCCAGCCCGCCAAAGGAGAACATAATCACTGCCAGCGACAGAATTAATCCGTTCCAGCCGGTAGCAAAAAAGCCGTTGTAACGCCACAAGTTATCGATGCTTGCATGTTCCCCGCCGTTACCGGAAAACAGCATCCACACGCCAAAACCAATCATGCCGATAATGGCCAGTACTTTAATCAGCGCAAACCAGAATTCCGTTTCGCCATACAGACGTACGTTGACCAGATTGACGGCGTTGATGATCACGAAGAATGCCGCGGCCCAAATCCAGGTTGGAACATCGGGCAACCAGTACTGCATGTAGATCCCTGCCGCTGTCAGTTCAGCCATGCCGACCAGCACAAACATCACCCAGTAGTTCCAGCCGGACAGAAAACCCGCGAACGGTCCCCAGTATTTATAGGCAAAATGGGCAAACGATCCGGAAACGGGTTCTTCGACCACCATTTCGCCCAGTTGACGCATAATCAAAAAAGCGATGATCCCGGCAACGCCGTAACCCAGTAACACCGCAGGTCCCGCCATCTGAATAGCCGGGCCAATGCCCAAAAACAGGCCGGTACCAATTGCGCCGCCCAGCGCAATTAACTGAATATGGCGGTTTTGCAACCCTCGTTGAAGCGTCGGCTCGTTCGTCGACGCGGCATCAGACACGCTGGTGTCAGATGCAGTTGACGCGTTTTTCACGCCCTTCCCCTGTGTGGTTTTTATTGAAGGGGCTTCTTTTAACATTTCAACCTGGTTGTCGCAAGGCGCAATCGATTGGATACGCCGGGCTTCCTTGCCCAACGCACCGAGGCTCGGGAGAAAAACAATAGAAAGAAGGCGAGCTGTTATTGTTTATTCAGGTCAATACGTACCACGTTATCTGGCGCAGACGTAGAGTGGTCTTTATTAAATTTCTGTTTCACGGTGACAAACAGGGTTTGCCCATCCGCCGAGAGCAGCAAGCTGTTAGGGTTAGGTGGTAAATCCCAGCTTTTCTTCACGCTGTAATCGGTCGCATTCAGGCTGAGCAATTTCCCTGAATCACGCTGGGTAATATAGATTTCGTTGCGTTTTGCGTTAAATTTCACCGCCAGCGAATCACCCACATCCAATTTTTTCAGCAGCTTACCGGTATGGATATCCAGCACCAGGGTAGTCTTCGCTTTCGAGTTGTCGGTGACAAACAGGCGACCCGTTTGTGCGTCCTCCGCCATATTCAGCAACAGCGCAGGTTGTTCCCCCAGCGGTTGCCAGCGTTTTTCTACGCGCTGATTACGCGGGTTGATAACAAGAATTTCACCGCCGCCGTTAGCTGCATAAATTCGCTGCGTCACTTCTGAATAATGCAGTCCGGTCATCCATTTACCCGTATTTTTAATGCGGGTTTTTTGTTTCAGGGTTTCAGCGTCAACCACCCAAATCACCGCCGGATCCGCCACGGCACCAATATAGAGCAAACCGTTATGCAGCAGCACCTGCCGCGCACCATACGGGAAACCTTCTGGGTTACGTTCCGGGAACAGTACGCGATTTTTCACTTTGCCGTCAGCGGTATTCAGCGCGCTCAGGCCACCATCCAATGAGTTGGTGACATACACCGTTTTACCGTCCGGCGAGATAGCCATACCAAAGTTTTTCATATCGGTATGACTCAAGCCGAGCGTTTTAAGCGTTTTTGGATCCAGCTTGTAAACCACGCCGCCCTGCACATCTTTAAATCCTTCGGCGCTGGCAACGTACAACGCATCCCCTGCCGGGCTAAGCGCCATTTCATATAACCCATCCGCCAGCGCGCGTTGTTGCACATCACTGACGGCAGGTTGCGCTGTTTTTTCCGTAACGCTGGCGTTGCTGGCTGGCGTGGTATGCGCCGCACAACCGCTTAACGCCGCAGCAATCAGCAATGCCAGCGCGGATGTTGTTTTTTTCATTGTCGGGATCCTTACCAGAAGTAATACAGGGAGTTAATAACAAAAGAGAATGAGAACTATACGCATTATCTTTACTGAATCAAGAATAATTACCCGAGAGTAAAAAACATGAAACAGAGGTTTGAAGATGCAGACAGGTGCGCGCGACTTCCGGTTTTTCATAATTACAGTGAATTATTCTGGACGAAAAGGCATCGCAGGCCACAGAATGCGCTTTACTGTTTTTCTAACATTTTCAAACGGGTGAACCTGTTGTACTTCAGCCACTCGTTTTTTAGCCAAGCCAGGCAATGACTGTCATGAATAAGATCATCAAACGACTGGAAATCGTCAAAAGCGCTATTGAACTGGAAGATGAGGAGATTATTTTCCAGCAGGTGGCGCATCTTAAAAATGAGCCTTTGTCAGTCGTACCTGGCACCATTGTGCAGGCGATCGAAGAACGACGCTTTGGTGATGCCCTGCGGGAAATCTCAGCCTGGCTGCAATCTCAACGGGCAGTCTCTACGTGGCAGGATCCCGCCATTGCCGCCAGTAAGCTGGAACTCAAAGCACTCGAAACACAGTTGCGTGACCTGATCGATAAGCGTAACACGCGCATTCAAATCCTCGATGATTTCAACGATCTGTATCACCTTCGTCTTGGACCGCTGATGAGCCGCATTCTCGAACTGCGTAAACAGCTCGCCGCCAGTGCCCAGCGCAAACAGGAAGCGGAGCGAAAACGCCGGGAAAAAGACTATCAATCCTGTCAGCACTATATTTCCCAGGCTGTTGATCAACTAGCCAGGCTCAAGCAGCACTGGATGAACCAGAATTCAGATTCGCGCGAATCGGTGGAAACACGCCAACGTATTCAGCAGCAAACTGAACTGATTACCGCCCTGCTGGCGGAGATTCGTGAGCTGGAAAACGACTTTTCTCGCCAGGACGACAGCGCAACCCGTCAGGCACAGGAAGAGGCCAGCCATGAATATGATGAATATCAGGAGCAGCAGCAGGATGCACAGCATCGTTTTAGCCGTGACCAGCGGCTTTCCTCTGATGAACGTAATGAGTTAAAACGCCTGTGGCGGCAGGCCAGTCGTCTTTGCCACCCGGACGTGGTAGCCGATGATCTGAAAGAGAAAGCGCATCAGATGATGGTGCAGCTTAACCAGGCGCGCCAAAATGCCGATCTTGCCACCGTCCGGGCGCTACTGACTCAATTGCAAAGCGGCCTCGAACCGATGATGGCCAGTGACCGATTGAACGATTTGCAGCATTTACGCAGCAAAATACAGCAGCTCAGAGAACAAATTAACGCGCTGCTCAAAGAGATTACCGAACTGGAAGCCGAAAACGCCTGGCGGCTTGCCACCTCCGTGACAGATAAAGAAGCCTACTTCTCCGATCAACAACGGGCGCTTACGGAAATCCGCAATACACTGGAACAGCAGGTACATCAGGTTGAACAGGAACTGTTGGCGGGCTAAGCCCTATCAGCAATAGCAATCAGAAAAAATAACCTCTTCAAGTGAGTTTTTAAAATTAAGCACAAAAAGCTAAAAATAGGATAATTCCCTAAAAACATCACAACGCTAAGAATTATCAACCTGGATACTCGAGTTTCAGGTCAATAACTGCAAATTTAGCGATATTTCTCTCTTCCCCTCGACGCCCCTTCTCTTTGTCCTGGTCTTGATTAAGAATTCTCCTACCAACCAGTAAGCCCATTAAGAAAAACGGATATCCATCTGAAATATAATGTTTTTCATGTAAATTCCCTCCAAAACAGATAGGAATACCCTGTCTTTATAGAAACCACTCAATCATTATTCATGCGATTCATAAGCGAAATCTATCAATCATTTACGCAGAGCTGAAATAAACGATTTATCTTAAATTTTAACAAAGTGTAATATCTACTTTAAGAATAGTTAATGATTCTAATAAATACAGAGAATATCTGTTTAATCTGGAATTAATAAGGATACGTTCACAACACAGAACGTAATACGAGATTTAATTAACATTTCACGCGTCGCAAGAAACTCTTTTTTAACCTACAAAAAGAGGCGGCTGCTTGCACCAAAATTTCAAGGAGATCGTTATGTCAAAGGCTATTTTTTTGGGTGACTCAATTTACCCTTGGCTAGGCATGCGAGAAATCCTACGTGGCTCATCATTATATATTGATATCGCGTATTACTCCTCCCAGACGCTCTCTGCTGTCAAAATGCTTCCTTATGAAACGGATTGCATCATCATTAATCCTGACAAATCAGATTTTTTAAAATATGCCAGGATTATCCGCAACATGGCTTTACGACCTGTCACCAAAATTATTGTTTTGGCAGATGAAGCTACTTTTACTCTTTTTCAAACCGTTTGTGGGAAGAACATGCTGTTTCTTGATCAAGATGCCAGTCTTGATCGGCTACACCATGCCGTTACACGTATCACAAAGAACAATAACCAACAAAATATCAAAGCATTACACAACAAGATCACAGCAAACGAATTCAACGTAATGATGATGCTTGCCCGAGGATGGTCACTGACACAAATCGCCGGGGCATCACAAAAAAGTGAAAAAACCATCGGGGCGTACAAAAGCAATATTGCCAGAAAACTCGGCAAAAATAACACCCGGCTCAAGTACACCATTTCCCACTATAGCCAGCCGTAACTGACTTATTTAAGGACAATTATCACGGTTATTATTTAAAAAGGTTTTCTTTCGACTCGCTTTTTAATTCCGCATCGCACGGAAGGAAACCCTATTCCCAAAAATCTATTACCGGGTAGCACATCCGCGTGCCAACCATAGCCAACAACTCAATGTATTAACACATGCATAACAGGAATGTAGACGAGGGTTATATATGAACAAAGTTTACAGCATTATTTGGAACGCGGCGCTCGGTATCTGGGTGGTCGTTTCTGAATTAACCAAAGGAAAGAAAAAAAGCAGCTCGCGTAAAACGGTTGCGGTATTGGCAGCGGGTGCATTAAGCGCTGCTTCAATGCAGGTTTCCGCTGATCCGATTATCGACACCGGTGATCACAATATTTTCACCGACTACCAGGCAGGTATTTCCGTTGGGGATTATACGGGTATCCACGACTACGGGTTCTTATATAAAGATATCACTGCTGGTCAGGCGCTCAATATCAGCGGCGCGATCCCAACGATCGGTCCGGGTCAAAGTGGCGTTGTTGAATCAACGACCATCAGAGAACTGCTGCAAACAAACAAAATCACTCTTAAGGCCACCAGCCCTGACCAGAGCGTAAAAACGATTACTACCGCTGAAGAACTGGCGGAATACCTGACGTACAATCGGTCGTCGACGCCTTCACAGAGCACAGAATTTGATATTAACGACCCGGCGTTCCCTGGCGAACCTACAACTATTAAAGTATTTGACACCAATGAGTTAAGTAATTTTCTTACTGAATCCCAGATTGGCGATTCGGTATTAAACACCTACGATCCAACATTGTCTAAAATCTATAAACAATTTGGCATCGCGCTGGCGACAAATGGCTCCATAGCCAATCTGGATATTGGCAACGACACGCTCAATGTCCGGGACAAAGCCAATACCATTGAGTTACTGGCCAAAGACTCCTCCTTGCTTGAGGCTCAGGACGCAGGTAGTCAGGTTAACTGGCAATCCGATAACTATATAAAATTTAACGCCGCCCCAGTTATCCCTGAAAAAACATTCGCCGGTTCAGCGCAAACCTCCGTGTTTGGCGATGAGTTTTCGTTCATGACGTATGGCTATAACGAGGATGGTGAAGTCGTTCAGACCGGTGAACGCAAGTTTACCATTACCAGTACGCAGGATCTGGCCGATTTCAACGACTGGTTGTTGGGCTACAGTAGCGACGCAGCAGAAAACCCTGAAGGGCAAAAGGTCAGCCAACTGCAGTTGTGGCTGGATGTTGAAAACGGTGATATCACAACCGTCGCCGCCGCGCAGACAAAATACGCGGAGCTGATTGATGGCTTGATCAACTCCAGCAAGTCTTCAGACGTGCTTACCTGGGATTACGACGTCTGGACCGACGGCTTGTCGCATAGCAATAACGCGACTGCTGGCCGCGGTGAGCTCCATGCCATTTACGCCAACGGTGCAGGCACCTCCGGCACCCTGAACAAAGATGCGATTATTGCCGTTGACGGCAGTATTAACGGTGTCATGAAATCCCTTGATGGCGGGGTTATCACTAACCTTGGCGAGCTGAACGCATTACGCACGTCTACCGGGCAGAGTCTGGCGATTGGCATGCTGGCAAAAGACGCAACGGCAACCAACAACGGGATCATCAACTCCGGGCTGTTTATCGACAAAGACGGCAACCAAAACGTCAACAGCTATGGCGCATTTGGCATGCAGGGGCAAGGCGCCAGCCAGATAGCAAACAACGGCACCATTAACCAGGCGATCACCACCGATAACTTTGGTACCGCGTCGGCAGCCGATCCCTGGAGTAAGGATGAGCCAGATTCTTCGCTGACGCTGGCTATTGGTATGCAATTGTCTGACGATGCGCAAGGGGTCAACAACGGTGATATCAACGTCGTGGACGGGCGCAAAAACGGTGCATCCTTTGCCAAAGGCACCGCTTATGGCGTAGAAGTCGCCGGGAATGCCACTTTCACTAACGCTCAGGATGCCTCAATTTATCTTGGTCGCGACGCAAGCGATCCGTCTAAAGATGTCACGATGGCTGGCGGCTCTAGTCTGAGCGCCGGGATCATGACCAAGAGTGCCAAAGAGGTGATTAACAACGGTCTGATCACGCTGGGAACCGGGATACGCAACGCCGCGGGGATTCTGGTCGGGAATGCTACAGGCAACGTTCTCAATACCGGCAATATCGTGATCAATGGAGGTTCTGACGGGGGCAGCAGTAAAAACTACGGCATCTCCGTACGCGACAGCGGCGCGGAAAATAATCAGGAAATCCGCAACGACGGCAAGATTAACGTAAATGGCACCAACAACGTGGGGATCCACGTTAGCGCCAATAACAAAAATGCCGAAGTCACCACCAGCGCTGCGGGCTCTATCGTGGTGGACGGAGAAGGTGGCGTCGGTAACCGTAACTACGCTATTTGGGCTGAAGGTGGCAGCAGCGGCCAGGCAGTGGTCAACGTTTACTCCAACATTACGCTGGATAAATCCGGTAACATCGGTGTGCACGTACGTGATAACGCCATCGCTAACGTTGACAGTCTGAGTAGCCCGACATTCAACAACACCGATCAGATTGGTTATTACCTGTATGGTAAAGGCGCTACCGCCAATATTGGTCAGGCGGTGATGAATGACAATGGTCAGGATCGCACCACCATTTTCCGTATCGCCAATGGCGCATTGCTGGCCGGTAACACGACTAACCCGAAAGATCAGTCCAGTTCCAACCTTGATCTTACCCTCAACGGTAAGAATTCCGTGGGCGTTCTCGCCACCGGCGCTGGCAGTAGCGTAGATACTGGTGAAGCAACGTTTGCCGTTAAGGGCAGCGACTCAGCGGCACTGGTAATCGAAGGCGGCGCGAAAGGGACCATCAGTGATAAAACCACCATCAATTTAACCGGCGAAAGAACCATTGCCGGGGTTGTGGATGGTCAGGCTCACCAGTTGAATGGCCGCACGCAGGGTGATCCTACTAGCACCACCCTCACCTCGAACGCGAAGATTACCTCTGAAGCTAGCGGCAATGAGGTTATCGCCTATGTGGCGAGGAATCAGGGCAACCTGATCCTGGATACCAACTCGCTTATTGATCTGGCCAGCGTCGACAGCATCGGTGTTGATGTTCAACAAGGCGGGAGCTTAACCAATAACTCTTCCAGCGCTCTGCATGTCAGCAACGGCATCGGTGTTAGAGCTTCAGGTGCCAGCGCACAGATCAATACACTGGGCAAAGTTCAGGTTGATAATGGTACTGCCGGGGTTCTGCTCACCCAAGGAGCCAGCCTGCTAATTAACGGTATTTCTGGCGACAGTATTACTACCGATGGCACCGCTGACGGTATTCGTCTGGCCGAAGGCGCTGGCGCTCTGTCCGCGCAAAATGTGGAGATCAGTGCAAAGGGTGACGGTGCAGGCATTCAAAACGATGCTAACAATAACAATATCCTGTTACGAAACGTTACCATAAACTCCAACGATGGCGCAGGCATCCGCACCAGCGTGGCGTTGACCATGACCGATAAAGACAGCGCTGGAAATATCCTCAACGTCAACGGGAAAGGTACCGGCTTCGCTTTTGAACAACGCGACGGCGGCTCGGTGACGGGCGATCTGACCATCGGAAAAGGCTACACCACTGAGGTACTGAACAGCGAAGGCAGCGGTATCCGCGCTAATACCAACGGTAATGTCACCACCAATGCCGACATTAACGTGCATAACGACGCAGGCGGTTCGGCGATCATCGCGAAAAACGTCAGCGCCTTGACCAACAGCGGCAAGATTATCTCTGCCAGCACCACCTCACCGGTAATTGACGCCAGCGGCGACAGCAGTAAAACCATTACCAACACGGGAACCCTGCAGGCCATCAACGACACGGCCGTGGCCATTCAGTCCGGCAAAGGCAATGACACCATTGATATCAGCGGCGGTGTAACCAGCGGCGTAATCAATACCGGCGAAGGTGCGGACATCTTTAACTGGCGTAGTGGCTCCTATGCGGGTGAAGTGAATTTCGCCGGTACTGGCGGTAACAATAAAGCCAACATCGGCAATGTGACGCTGGATAAAACACGCCACATCACTACTGAAGCTGGTAGCGGCAACGCCCTCACCTTCACCGATACAAAAGGTGCGAAGATTGGTACGCTGGCGAGCGACAATCTGACCACTGGCACCAACATCGGCACCGGCTGGGATTCGCTGACCATCAGCGGCTCAAACGCGGATGTCCGCGTCGTAGAAAACCTGACACTGGCAAGCAAAACCATTGCCGTAAACAATGGCGCAACCCTGAGCACCGGCGAC
This sequence comes from Citrobacter sp. Cpo032, assembly GCF_030332975.1. Lineage (NCBI taxonomy): Bacteria > Pseudomonadati > Pseudomonadota > Gammaproteobacteria > Enterobacterales > Enterobacteriaceae > Citrobacter > Citrobacter sp. Cpo032. Next base: position 254,840 of record NZ_JAOWGU010000034.1, on the reverse strand, counting down.
CACGTCGAGCCGACCAGTACTGCAGCAAGCATTGGCGATTACAATGTTACGACCCAGGGCACAGGCAGCCGGGTTATCTTCGATACCCAGGGTGATGCTTCAGCGGCGCAAATTTATCGCGGTATCATCAGCGGTGACGGGAAGTTCGAACGTGCGGCGGGCGGTACCACGATCTTCACCGCTAACAATACCTACACCGGCTCTACCACTATCGCTCAAACCGGTACGCTGCAGTTGGGTGACGGCGGAAATACAGGCGAAGTCAGCGCCGTGTCAGACATTATCGACAACGGCATATTGGCGATTAATCGCGCCAACACCGTGCTGCTCAACGGCGTGATCTCCGGTATTGGCGCGCTACAGCAAATCGGCGGCGGCATTACCCGTCTGAACGGCAACAACACCTATACCGGCGACACCACCGTTACCAACGGCACGCTGCTGGTGAATGGCGATCAAAGCGCGGCGCGCGGTGCCACCACCGTTAGCGGCACGTCCACACTTGGCGGTAATGGCACTATCGGCGGCAACGTGCTGATGAACGATGCCACGACCCTCAGCGCCGGTGACGGTGGTGCGGGTACGTTATCCATTAACGGTAATCTGCAGCTTGGTAGCAAAACGACTTCCGCTTTCGAGCTGGGTCAGGCCTATACGCCAGGCGGCGCGCTAAACGATCTGATTAACGTCGCGGGCGATCTGCAACTGGACGGGACTCTGGATGTCACCACTTCACAGGGCGGTAACTTCGGACCGGGCGTGTACCGTATCTATAACTACGGCGGCACGCTGGATAACCAGACGCTGGAATTAGGCGCAATACCGGACAGTCAGGATAAGAGCAATATTTTTGTCCAGACCTCCATCGACAAACAGGTCAACCTGGTGAACGCCAACGGCGTTACCCTGCAGTTCTGGGACGGCGCAACCGTCAATCAGAGCCACGGCGCGTCGGGCATTGAAGGCGACAGCAAAATTGACGGTGGCGATGGCAAATGGATGGCAATCGGCAACCAGGGTGATAACAACTGGACCACCGCAACCGGTGAAGGTAACGCCCCTTGGGCACAGAAGTCCTTCGCCGTCTTCACCACCAAAGGCGGTACAGTTACCGTGGACAACGCCGCGGGAGAAGTTAACTTCTCCGGGGCACAGTTTGATGCCGATGGCTATGTCGTTAAAGGCGATGCGCTTAACGCGTATGCCACCACGGAAAACGCGACCCACGCAGGCCAGACGCCGGGAACTGGCGAACTGCTGCTGCGCGTTGGCGCCGGTGGCGCGGGGCAAAACTATACCGCGACCATTGAGTCTGTTATCCGCGAAGCCAGTACTGCTGATAAGCTGACGCTGGTGAAAACCGACCTTGGCCGTCTGATCCTCAGCGGTGACAACGAGTATCGCGGCGGCACGCGCATTGATGGCGGCACGTTGCAGATCTCCTCCGACAGCAATCTCGGCCAGAGCGGAACTGACCTGGCAATCAATAACGGTTCAACGCTGCAACTGGGCGCGGACCTGACCAGCAATCGCACCATCGAGCTGGGAGCGAATGAGAACGCAGCGGTGTTCGATCTCAATTCGCATCACTTCACGCCAACTGGTGAGATTACCGGCGACGGTAAACTGAAAGTCACCAGCAGCTCTAGCGATGCGGGCAGCACCTTGTCGCTCGACCGCGCAAACAGCTACAAAGGCGACACAGAAATTGCCGGTACCGGAAACGCCAACAATGTGACGGTCAACGTCAGCAAAACCGGAGCCTTTGGCAGTAACGAAAGCAGCACAGTGAACGTCAATAAGGGCGCGACGCTCAATGTCAGCGGGACAGATACCAGCCTGAAATCCCTGACCATGAACATCGCCGACAGCCTGTTAACGCTGGCAGATAACGTCACCGCAGCGAGCGCAATGCTGAACCTGACGGGCACGGCGAAAGCGGTGTTAACCAACAACGCCACCGCGGGCAACGCGACGGTTAACGTGTCAAAAGACAGTACTCTGGCGCTGGAAGAAGACGCCAGCGGCGGCAATGCCACCGTGAACAACAGCGGGCTGATGACCTTTGCTGACCTGGCGATGGCAGAAAATACCGTCGTTAAAAACCTGGCGGGCGGTAAGGTCGATATCAGCGCAGTCGACAGCGCAACATCGATCGGCTCGTTGTCCGGCGCGGGTAATGTCGAACTGGGCAATAAAGAGCTGTCGCTGGGTAATCTGCATCTTGATGACACCATCAGCGGCATTATCAGCGGCAACGACGGCAGCCTGGTGAAAATCGGTGACGGCACGTTAACGCTGACCGGCGACAACACATACACCGGCACCACGGACGTCAATGAAGGCGTACTGCTGGTCAACGGTAATCAGTCTGCGGCTACCGGCCAGGTGACAGTGAAATCCGGGGCAACGCTCGGCGGTAACGGGATTATTGGCGGCGCGGTTGATGTACTGGACGACGCTCATATTACCGCGGGTGCAGCTATCAACAGCGTGGGTAAACTGACTACCGGTTCGCTGACGCTCAGTGATAACGCACAGCTGGATTATCAGTTTGGTCAGGCTTACACCCCGGGCGGTGCTTTCAACGACTTGATTGACGTTAATGGCGATCTGACGCTCGACGGTAAGCTCAACATTGAAACCTCACCGGGCGGCAGCTTTGATGTCGGCGTCTATCGCGTCATCAACTACACCGGCACATTGACCAACAATGTGATGGATATTGCTAACGCGCCGGAAGCGGCTGACAGCCTGTACGTGCAGACATCGGTGAAAAATCAGGTCAACCTGGTCAACCACGCAGGACTAACGCTGCGCTTCTGGGACGGCACCGGTGGTGAAAATGGCGAGCTGAAAAACAACGGCGTCATCAACGGCGGCGACGGTATCTGGCAATCCAGCCAGGGTAACGACAACTGGACGACCGATGAATCAACGCCGGAAGGCGCGCTGAACGCACCGTTTACCGATGCCGCGTTTGCCGTCTTCCAGGGTGAAGCAGGCAACGTGACCGTCGATAACAGCAAAGGCGACGTCATCATCAGCGGTGCGCAGTTCGCCACCGATGGTTATCGCGTGGGCGGCGAAGCCATTACCACCGATACGGCCAACACCCTGATTCGCGTTGGCGATGGCACAGTAGACGGCGCCAACTACACCGCGACTATCGACAGCGTGATCCGCGGTACCGGCGGCCTGAATAAAGGCGATCTCGGTACCCTCATCCTCACGGGCGACAACACCTACAGCGGCGGAACGACCATCACCTCCGGGACGCTGCAGGTAGCGGGCGATACCAACCTGGGTGCGGCAGATACGGGAATTACCTTTAATGGCGGTACGCTGAAGTATGGCGAAGCGTTTGATACTGCCCGTCAGGTGACGCTGGAATCCGGCGGCGGGACATTCGACACCAACGGGCATGACGTTTCTCTGCTAACGGAAGTCGAAGGTAATGGTCAACTGACCAAAACCGGTAAAGGTTCCCTCACCCTGACGCTGGATAACACCTACACCGGTGGCACCACCATCGAACAAGGCGTTTTACAGCTGGGTAACGGCGGCGATATCGGCAGCATTCAGGGGGATGTCGTTGATAACGGCGTACTCAACGTCAATCGTGGCGATACCCTGGCGCTGACCGGCAATATCAGTGGTAAAGGCCAGTTGCATCAGACCGGTAGCGGCATTACCGAGCTGCAAGGTGAAAACAGCTACAGCGGCGCGACGTTGATCGCCAACGGCGTGTTACAAGCGGGTAATGCCAACACCCTGAGTAGCGCATCGCACCACTATGTGGTCGCAGACACCACGTTGAATACGCAGGGTTACAACCAAACGGTAGCAGGCCTGAGCAACGGCGGCGATGTCTCGCTCATCGGTCAGCAGACTGGCACAACCTTAACCGTCAAAGGGGATTACACCGGCGAAAAAGGGACTATCAACATGGCGGCTATCCAGAATGGTAGCGGCGCAGGCATTGCCGACCGTCTGATTATCGATGGCGGTAAAGCCAGCGGTAGCACGCTGCTGGATGTCGATGGTTCTGGTCTCGGCGCGCCGACCATTGGGGATGGTATCGAAGTGGTGACAGCGCTCAATGGCGCAACCACCACCGCACAAACGTCGCGGGATGCCTTCCATCTTGCCGCCGATCGTATGGCTGCAGGTGCGTTTGAGTACCAACTGCATGCGGGTAACGCTCAGGGCCAGGGTGAAAACTGGTATCTGAGAAGTGAATACCGTCCAGAAACCATGCTGTATTCTGGCCTCGCCAGCGTCGTACGTCAGGGTGATCTTAGCCTGTTGGGTAACATGCACCAACGTATGGGTGACGAGGTTAAACCGGGCATTGATGAAGACAATCGCGCCTGGGCAAGAATGATTGGCTACTCCGGTAAAACCAAACTGGATGATGCGGCCGGTACGCAAACCAGCTCCCATACCATGGGCATTCAGGTCGGCGTTGATATGTATGCTAACGAAAGCTGGAAAGCCGGGATGTATACCAGCATCCTTGATATCGACAGCAACGTGAAAGGCACGAAGACAGGCAGCGATGGCAAAGGCGGTAACATCGACGACAACGCATTTTACGTCGGCGGCTATGCTACCTGGTTCTCGGGTGACGGTATGTATGTTGATAACGTCCTGCAGTACGGTAACCATAAATCCCGCCTGGAGGCGACCGGGAACAACGGCTCGTATACGGTCAGAGGCAACACGCTGACGGCGTCGACAGAGGTGGGTAAATCGTTCCGTTTAGGTGCCAGCGTATGGAGTCTGGAACCTCAGGCTCAGTTGATCTACCAGTACAGCGACTTTGATAACAGCACGCTGGATGGTGTGACCCCAACGAAAGTGAAAATGGATACTGCGGATTCCTTTACCGCGCGTCTGGGCGTGCGTCTGGTCGCTGACTATGACACCAACCATGGCAAATTCCAGCCGTACGGCAGGGTAAACGTCTGGCAGGGTCTGGGTTCAAAAGACAAAACGCACTTTAGCAATGCGGTAGCCACCACCACGCTGGAATCTTCACAGCAGTACTCCAGCACTGAAGTTGCAGCCGGCCTGTCATGGTCCATCGACAGAAACCTGCAGGTCTACGGTGAGCTGGGTACGCAATTCAGCAACGGCGGCAGTAAATCGCAGGTAGAAGCGCCGGTCAATGCCTCTATCGGGTTTAAGAAATCGTTCTAAGCTGACATAAACTCACCAGCCCCCTGTTCTGCAGGGGGCTTTTTTTTGCCGTTCAAAGTCGCCTGATGCGCTACGCTTATCAGGCCTACAGACTTAACAGCAACGCGGAACAACCAAGGGGTTGGGAAACGTGAAAAGGAGGGATTAACGATTATATTGTGCTAAGAGTGAAGGGATCTCTTCTGCCAGCACCGGGGGAGAAATGAAAAAGCCTTGAATTTTGTCACAACCAATCTGCATCAACCGCTCCAGCTGGGACTGGGTTTCCACCCCTTCGGCAAGAACTTCAATGCCAAAATTATGCGCCAGTGAAATAATACCCTCAACAATCTTTGTTGATCGGGTGTCGGGCTCAATACCGGTGACAAATTCCTTATCAATCTTTAAGGTGTCAAAAGGATATTTCAACAGGTAATTAAGATTAGCATGGCCAGTTCCAAAATCATCAAGTGCAAGCTTGACCCCTATCGCCTTTAATTCTGTCATATTTTTAGCCGCAATCTGGCTGTCACACAGCGGTGACGTTTCCGTGACCTCTATTTGGCATCGATGGACCGGCAGTCCGGAAGTGGCAAGATTTTGTCTGACGCGTTGGGGTAACAGAGGATCGCAGAATTCAAGCGCGGAAATATTGACGGATAATACAATGGGGTCAGGCCAGGAAGTTGCAACATCCCACGGAGAGTGAGTAACCATATCTTCAATGGAAATAATATTGCCGCTATCTTCCAGTAAGGTAATAAAAACATCGGGAGAGATCATTCCCATCTGAGGACTATTCCAACGCATTAATGCTTCAAATCCGCTTATACGCTGGGCATGCAAATTGAAAATAGGCTGATAAACCATATAAAGTTGACTGGTATTCAAAGCCTTTTCAAGCGCAGTTAGCACCTCATTGGGATTAAACATTCCCCTCTCCCTCTACAAATCATAAAATTAAAAACCAGTCAAAATCACTCCCAAATTGTATCTACTATTAGGTGTATTACATCAGAAAAGAATGGTCAGGTTAGGGTAAAAAAGACATAGGATGGGTAAATCTGACAATTAACTTATTTAAATCAGAGGTATTGGTCAGGCCAAGCTTGACGACGACTCTCATCTTATGTGCCTGAATCGTTTTATAGTTCAGGCTAACTAACTCAGAAATTTCTTTGGCTGTATAACCACTTACCAGTAAGTTCAGGATCTGCTGTTCTCTTTCGGTTAATCTCTTCTGCGAACGATACAGTCGGGGGTTCCATTTCCCGACTGATAATGTTGCCAATTGACCAAAATCACGCAGTGAAGATTTTTCAGTCAAAACTATTGTTTTTTCGACATATAATAACTCTACGCATAATTTCGCCACCAAACTATCAGCAACAATCACCACGACGTTATTATAAAATTTGAATCGGTTTTTATTCAAAAACTGAACAATGTCTGAACACGCTTGTTCATTATCAATGATATTAAAAACCATGGTTTGATGCTGGCATAATGATGACTGATGCAACATATCCTCAAACTGGAATGTTTGTATCGGTACATGTTTGCTGGTCAGGTAGGCAAACATACCATTGCCCACAAAATTATCACTGCCACACATCAACATCCTGTTCACCGTTCCTTATAAGCTTCTAATCTTGTTACTCATTAAAAATTTAATAATGATTTTCTCGACTTCAGTCTCTTCACGACGATTTTTAAAGTCGAACTCACATGAGATCTGATGACAGGAATACAACTGGTTATCCTCATCAAATTCATTGATCGGGACGACATCGATCACTTTTAAGTCCAGTTGTAAACTGCCAAAGGTATCGAAATCCAGAGATGCATTTTTAATCACCGCATCTTTATAAAGAAAACGGGCGTTTACATCTTTAACGATTAACGCACAACCACCCTGCGAGATATTTTTAATCTTGAGAGAGTAGTTTTCTCCATTTTTGTAACGACCAAAACAGAAAAAGTCATAACCCTTCAGGAATGAAAAACGCTGATTTTGTCTCTGCTGGGCAAAGAAAATCATATCCGGGATGAAGTAGGATAATCCTGCTTCCGCACCTGCTGACGAGGTTTGTTCGAACCTGGCAGTAAACTTTACAATCCCGCTTTCACTGTGCAGGATAAAGTATTGGACCTTTTCAGGAACAATGTCTCCGTGTCCGGAGATGACAAACCGTTCGAAATCAATCTTCTCTAACTGCGTGATAACGCTACTGTCTCCACACAGGATTTCCAGTTTCGTTTTCTTATGAAGCTCTTCACGAAGGATAGCGATGATTTCAAACTTGTCTTCCTTTGCTAAGCCAAAGCTCATTCTAAAACCCTTATTTCCATATTTAAGATATGTCCCGCCTTTGGTTACTCACAAAACGCGAGATCAGCATCCACCCCTGGTGCTTAATTACCATAGTGGATTCCATGTCAAACAGTTGGTTAAAAATTAAGTTTTTAACTATCTTTAGTCAGTTATTGATACGTAAAAACATTTAATCAGGATTAATTCTAGCTCAAGCCAGGCCTAAAACCACGCGAACTTGCGTACTGGCTATAACAAAAGCGAATAACAAAATTTTTTAAAATGAGGTTTTGAGATAACGAATAGCAAGAATTGTACAGAAAAAAATAAAGCTATCATGATGGAGGGGCTAAGCAACATGCGGGTTGGCGTGCTATCGCGGGGGATAAGAGAAGATGTTTACTGCACTCTATCATTAACTAAAAATATAGCTCTGACTCGTTATGCTTCTAAATTGAATAATTGCAATTTATATATGCTTAATAAATTTACCTTAAGTCAGAAAAAAAGCCAGCATCCTGCTGGCCCGGTAAGTACCGAATCGAACTATAGTGGCTTGCTATCTTACAGAGGGCACAACGTTAAAAATTCAATATCGCTGCTTAATTATTGATCGGGATGAATCTGTGATGATCATCACTGCTCCCGCCAACATTAACGTGTCTTTCAACACCAACCGTCCGGCGCCTGACAAGTACGGAAATCCGTGGTGTAAATCACCCAGCGGCATTACCCATGCTTCCGGCGTGGTTATTAAAAATGATAAGGTAACAATTGGTGTGGCAAATGCCAGAACGCCGCCAATTAATCCCAACCAACGGCTAACAGGATTAGCCAGCACCAGCAAAGCGATAAGAACTTCGACTACGCCCAGGCCATTTGAGAACGTATACGTGTTATTCGCCGTCTGCCATTCACGAGCCTGCGGTTTGAATTCACCTTCGTGGGTTAAATGTTGTTTGTATTCTTCTGGATGCTCATAAAAAAATGACATTACCGGACTATTGGCGACAAACGGCGTAATGCTGTCGGCTTCGTAAGGTACAAATTTTAATAAACCAATCCAGATAAAAACAATCGCGATACTCAGGCGAATCAAGGTTAATCCAACTCTATCGCCTTTGCCCAATATACGAAGATACTTTTCCATCCCGGCTCTCCTCACTTATACAAAATTGCCGTTGCGTGAGTGCTGCTATCAATGCGCATTGAGGTAATTTTCCAGGAAGTCGCATTCTTTTCCTGCGCCAGTTTCGCAATGGCATCTTCCATCACGGAAGGAGAGCCAGACACGGCTGATACGCTAACGTGGGCAACCTCTGTTTGCGCTAACGCGGAAAATGTCACCGGAGCAGTCAGTAACGCAGTCATTAGTAACGTAGACTTAAACATGTTCATTTCTATTTCCATTAACGAGTTATTTCAGTGGGAATATAATAAAACATGTCACTTTATTTTATTTCATCCGTAACGCCAGAATAACTGTCAATTAGTATCAGGAGTATAAAAAACAAATAAAAAAAAGCCCCACACGGGTGGGGCAAATATGCAGACTACGTTATTATCATTTTATGAGAGAAAAGAGATCGTTTAATGATTCGCTCATACTTGGATGGGTAAATATCTGGTCACGCAATGTGGTATAAGGTAACCCCGCGTCCATAACCGTCTTGATGATATTAATCATTTCATGAGAATCCACGCACAGCAGCGACACGCCTAATATTTGTTTCGTTTCACTATCCACCACCGCTTTAAGAACACCACGCGTATCATTCATCACCCGCGCTCGCGGGATAGCCGCTACCGGCAACGTCACGACTTGCACCGCCGCACCGCTGGCGCGAGCCTGTTCTTCAGTCATTCCGACGCGGGAAAGCGGCGGCGTCATAAAGACGGAATACGGTACGTTTTGGCGATCGCCCGTGTTACGTAACCCCTCGCCTAGCAGGTTGTCACGCACAATACGGAAGTCATCCAGCGAGATATAGGTAAATTGTAATCCACCAGTGACATCGCCCATTGCCCAAATATTGTCTGCCGATGTACGCAAATATTTATTCACAACAATGGCACCACGATCGTTTACATCCACACCCGCTTTCTGCAATTGCAGGTTTTCTGTCGCCGGTTTGCGACCTGATGCTACCAACAGCGCATCCACCGTCTGGGCACCCTCCGGCATGTGCAGCTGTACTGCACCATCATGAGAGGAGACCGACTGCACGTTGGCATTGAGGATCAACTCGACACCTTTGTCGCGTAAAATGTTGGCGATAGCGTCAGCAATATCCCGGTCCTCACGAGGCAAAAACTGCGGAGCTGCTTCATAAATAGTGACTTTGCTACCAAAGTTGGCAAACATCGATGCGAATTCAACGCCGATATACCCACCGCCCAAAATGCCCAGACGCTCTGGACGTTGCGTCAAATTCAACAGCCCGGTGCTGTCAAATACGCCAGGTGTCGTGGTTAATCCCTCAACGTTTGGAATCGTTGACTGGGCGCCAGTATTAATAAAGATTTTCTCGCCGCTCAGCTCAATCTCGCCTGTTGACTGCACGACTCGCACAGTATGGTTATCAACGAATTCAGCACGACCTTCAATCACATCCACGTTTTCCAGATCGGCAAGATTATGGAAATTTTTATCGCGCAGAAAACTGACAACAGAGGCCTTGCGTTGCATTGCTTCGGCAAACTCATGCTGAAGTTCAGCATCATGTACCAGGGTTTTGGTTGGGATACAGCCGATGTTGATGCATGTCCCGCCATACATGGTGTTTGACTGTTCAATAATCGCTACCCGCCAACCCGTTTTGGCCAGTGTTGCCGCCAGCGTTTTACCCGCTTTGCCAAATCCAATAATAATCGCCTGATACTGATTCATGCTGTCTCTCCGCCAAGTCACTGTTCGTTTAATGAAATGAAGTATAGGTCTAACTCTGCCAGAACAATGTATCCACAACTCGCAGATAACTGTCAGATCGTCTAAATTAGCCTTAAAGATGACTAACATTTCGAGAATGAATTATTACACTAACACTTTGAAGGTATTAATATAATAATAAAATAAAGAGATAATATCGTTTCAATAAACGACAACAAAAAATGCTCAGGAGTCTCCATGGATGCCCTTAGCCGATTACTGATGCTTAACGACCCACAAGGCTCGATCGATCAAAATTGCCTGCTGAGCAGGGACTGGCAACTGCCGCACGCAGCAGGTGAATTGTCCATTATCCGCTGGCATACGGTCACACAAGGGGCAGCCCAACTGGACATGCCCGATGGGACATCTTTTACTCTGCGGCCCGGTACTATCGTGATCCTGCCGCAAAACTCCGCACATCGGCTCTGCCAGTCTGGCGATGAACAAACACACATTGTTTGTGGCAGCCTTCGATTGCACGCTTCCTCACGCTATTTTTTAACTGCGTTACCGGAAGTATTGGTTCTGGCACCTGATGAAAATAGCCCTGTCAGCCATTGGCTCAAGGCCATGATTGCGTTGATGCAACAGGAATCCATGAGTACTCTGCCAGGTTCCAGTGTAGTCTGCAGTCAACAATGCGCCACACTGTTCGCCTTAGCCGTTCGCGAATGGTTAACCAAGGCGACCCCCGTTCAAAACGTGTTGAATCTACTGCTTCATCCCAAACTAGGGGCTGTCGTCTTCATGATGCTGGAGTCACCGGCGTTTGCCTGGACCGTCGAAGAATTGGCGAAACGTGCACATATGTCGCGGGCCAGCTTCGCGCAGCTATTTCGTGAAGTCTCAAACTCCACGCCGCTCGCAGTATTAACCACTTTACGCCTGCAATTCGCTGCCCAGATGCTGTCACGTGGGTCGCAGCCATTGGTTGTGGTGGCCGAGTCGGTAGGCTACGCCAGCGAATCGTCATTCCATAAAGTCTTTTTACGGGAATTTGGCTGCACGCCGGGTGAGTACCGCAAACGCGTGAAGGCACTGGAGGTATAACGCGGCGCCTGCTTCGGCAACAAATCCGAATGCAGGCGCGCGCTTTAGAGCATTATTTTTGACCGCGGTGTCTGTGCAACCACATCAGCTTATACGCAGCCGGAATAATGAATAGCGACAGCAATGGTGCGGTGATCATGCCGCCAATCATCGGTGCGGCTATGCGGCTCATGACTTCTGAGCCTGCTCCCGTCCCCCACAAGATAGGTAACAGACCCGCGATAATCACCGCCACGGTCATCGCTTTTGGCCGCACGCGCAGCACAGCACCGTGATATAACGCTTCATCCAGCTTGTCCGCCGTAAAGGTTTGCGGATTTTCCAGCGCGGGTTCGGCTTCAATAGCGTGGCGCAAGTACATCAGCATCACCACGCCAAACTCCGCAGCAACACCTGCCAGGGCGATAAATCCGGTTCCGGTTGCGACCGACATATGGAACCCCATCCAGTAAAGGAACCAGATACCGCCCACCAGCGCAAAAGGCACACTGGTGATAATCAGCAGCGCTTCGCCAAAGCGACGGAAGGCCAGATAAAGCAATACGAAGATAATCATCAGCGTCATTGGCACCATCAACTTGAGCTTATGGCTGGCGCGCTCAAGCAGCTCGAATTGCCCCGAAAACGCCACACTGGTCCCCGGCTTTAACTGGACCTTTTCAGCAATAGCCTTTTTCAGATCGTTCACCACTGAGACCATGTCACGATCTCGGGCGTCGATGTAAATCCAACTGGTTGGTCGCGCATCTTCGGTTTTCAGCATCGAAGGCCCCGAAACCACCGTCACATCGGCGACATCCGCCAGCGTAATTTGCTGTTTCATGGGCGTCAGAATCGGCAGATTACGCAATGCTTCCGGGCTATCACGATAGCTCTGCGCATAGCGCAGGTTGATAGGATAGCGTGCAATCCCTTCCACCGTTTCGCCCACCATTGCCCCTCCTACCGCTGAAGTGACAAACAGCTGCACAGCACCTACAGTCATGCCGTACCGGGCCGCTCTTTCACGATTAATATCTACGTTGAGATAGCGTCCGCCCACCAGACGCTCGGCCAGCGCCGAAGATACACCCGGCACGGTTCTGGCCACCTCTTCAATTTGCTCCGCCGTGGCGTCGATATCTGCCAGAACATTACCCGACACCTTAATGCCAATTGGGCTTTTGATCCCCGTAGAGAGCATGTCGATACGGTTACGAATCGGCGGAACCCACAGATTCGCCAGGCCCGGCAAGCGTACTGTTTTGTCCAGCTCGGCGATGATTTTGTCCATCGTCATCCCCGGACGCCACTGGTCCTGCGGCTTCAGTTGGATCGTCGTTTCAACCATTTCCAGCGGCGCGGAGTCTGTTGCGGTTTCTGCCTTACCGGTTTTACCAAACACGCGCGCCACCTCCGGAACGGTCATGATCAGCTTGTCGGTTTTCTGCAGCATGTCCGCTGCCTGCGCCGCTGAGATCCCCGGCAATGTCGAAGGCATATACAGCAGATCGCCTTCGTTAATCTGCGGCAGGAATTCACCACCGACTTTATTCAGCGGGTAGACAACCGTCAGTATTGAAAGCACCGCCACCAGAATGGTGGTCTTGGGCCAGTGCAACACCTTCAGCAACAACGGATGGTAAATACGGATCAGAAAACGGTTAAGCGGGTTGCTACTTTCGGCCGGTATTTTTCCACGGATCCAGAACCCCATCAGGATAGGAATAACCACAATCGCCAGAAATGCCGCGCCTGCCATCGCATACGTTTTGGTGAACGCCAGCGGGCCGAACAGTCGCCCCTCTTGCCCCTCAAGCGTGAAAATGGGGATAAACGACAACGTGATGATCAACAGGCTGATGAACAATGCCGGGCCGACTTCTACCGAGGCGTCAGTAATAACCTTCCAGCGCGTTGCGTTATCGAGCTTTTCATTCGGATGCTGATGCCCCCACTCTTCGAGCCGCTTATGGGCGTTTTCAATCATCACGATTGCGGCATCAACCATCGCCCCGACGGCAATGGCAATTCCCCCTAGCGACATGATGTTGGCGTTCAAACCCTGGAAATGCATCACGATAAACGCGATACACAGCCCCAGCGGCAAGGAAATAATCGCCACCAGCGCCGAACGCAGATGCCACAGAAACAGTGCGCACACCAGCGCCACGACGATAAACTCTTCCAGCAGCTTGTAGCTGAGGTTATCAATGGCACGATCGATGAGCTGACTGCGATCGTATGTTGTAACTACCTCTACGCCTTCCGGCAGGCTGCTTTTCAGCGTGTCGAGTTTGGCTTTAACGGCAGAGATCACCTCACGCGCATTTTTACCGGAACGCAGGATAACCACCCCGCCCGCGACTTCGCCTTCACCATTCAGTTCGGCGATCCCGCGGCGCATTTCCGGCCCAATCTGTACGCGCGCCACATCGCGCAGGTAAACAGGTACACCGTCGGCCCCTGTTTTCAGGACGATGTTATTAAAATCATCGAGCGTTTGCAGATATCCACTGGCGCGGACCATATATTCCGCTTCAGCCATCTCAACAGATGAGCCGCCCGCTTCCTGATTCGACGTATCCAGCGCCGATTTCACGTCCGCCAGGCTGATGCCATATTGCGTCAGCTTCATCGGATCGATAACGACCTGATACTGTTTAACCACGCCGCCTACCGAAGCTACTTCCGCCACGTTAGGAATCGTTTTTAACTCATACTTTAAAAACCAGTCCTGAAGAGAGCGTAATTCCGCCAGATCATGTTTCCCACTGCGATCCACCAGCGCGTACTCAAATATCCAGCCGACGCCCGTGGCGTCCGGTCCCATTTCCGCGCTAACGCCAGCCGGTAATTTTCCCTGAACCTGGTTGAGATACTCCAGTACGCGCGAGCGCGCCCAGTAAGGATCGGTACCATCTTCGAAAATGACGTACACGTAGGAATCACCAAACTGCGAGAAACCGCGCACGGTTTTCGCGCCGGGTACCGACAGCATGGTGGTGGTCAGCGGGTAGGTCACCTGATTTTCAACAATTTGCGGCGCCTGCCCCGGATAGCTGGTTTTGACGATCACCTGAACATCAGAGAGATCGGGCAGCGCATCAACCGGCGTATTGATGATGGTCCAGGTTCCCCAGACGCTAAGAAACAGCGCCCCCATCATCACCAGAAAACGGTTTGCCACCGAACGACGGATAATCCATTCAATCATTTATCATGTCCTCAGTGTGAATGGGTCGCCTGGGCTGGCATGGCGGCTGCGTCTTGCGCCTTACTGTTCTGGGCGCGCATACGGTCCAGTGCGCCAGAGATATTCGCTTCAGAATCAATCAGGAACAGGCCACTGGACACCACTTTTTCGCCTTCGGTCAGGCCGGAGCGGATAGCCGTCAGCCCCTGGGATTCATGGAATACCGCAACCTGTTTCGGCACAAATCGGCCTTCGTTATCAACGGTGATGACCCGCTGCTCGGTACCCGTATCAATCAGTGCTTTAGACGGGATCAGCAGCATTGGCTCGCTTTGTGTTTTCAGTTGTAGGTAAGCATTCATCCCGGGCTTGAGCGCCTCGTCGGGGTTATCGACCTGTAAACGGAGCTGGAGCGTACGCGTGGTAGCATCAACGCTTGGTAAGATACTCCACTTGCTGATGGTGAAAGGCTTATCCGGCCAGGCGGGCACGGTGATGGTAAATTGCGAGGCATCTTTAATCAGCCAGGCGATAGATTCCGGGACCGACGCGCTAACCCATACCGGGTCCATACCCTGAATTTTCGCGACCACATTGTCTTTGGAAATGTTCATACCGGTACGCAAATCGAATGCGGTGATCACCCCATCGATAGGCGCTTTCAGAGTAAAGCGGGTCTGAATTTTACGCGTCGATTTTAAGCGCTGAATATCCGCTTCAGGCATTCCAGCCAGACGTAATCTCTCCAGAATCCCTTCCACCTGCGTCGCGCTGCCGCCCGTTTCCCGCAGCAATAAATATTCGCTCTGCGCCTCAACCCAATCAGGAATAGTCAGGTCGATCAGCGGCGAACCCTTCTTAATTTTGTCCCCCACGGTCAGCGGGTAAACCTTCTCGATAAAGCCCGCAGAGCGTGCCTGGACAATAACAAACTGGTATTCGTTATAACTAACGTTGGCCGGGAAAGTTTGCGCGTAGTGCAGTGGTCCACGACGCACTGGCTCTGTTTTCAGCCCCAGGTTCTGGGTCTGTGTAGGATCGATGCGCACGCCTGGTGATGATGCGTTCGCGGTCTCTTCATCGGCATATTTCGGGATCAGATCCATATCCATAAACGGTGATTTACCCGGTTTATCAAAGCGCGTGTTCGGATACATGGGGTCATACCAGAACAACACTTTTCTGGCTTCTTTTTGCTGAACTGGTCCGGCTACAGACGATATTTTTGCCGATGAATAATAAGTATAAACACCGACAGAAATAATCCCGCCGGCAATCATGCTACCGAGAATAAGCGCGGTATTTTTAATATTTAAAGACGCCATAGTGATTTCCATTGCGCGATAGTCTCGCCCGCGTTCGCAAAAACCCGGGCAAGAATAAAAGAGACCAGCGAGAACGTTATTTACTGATGTGAATATCGCGTAACACAGAGAGATTTCCCTGCTGAACAAACGTAAACGCGACCTTATCGCCTGGCTTAATATCATCAGCCTTCGTATCAGCAACCAGCGTAAAGCGCATCGTCATGGCCGGCCAGTTCACCGCTGGAATAGGGTCATGTTTGATCGTGATTTTTTTACTCTCCATATCAACAGCTTCAATCACCCCGGTAGCGCTAATGCGTTGTTCCTGTTGAGCCGCTGGCTGCATATTCATCATCTCACCATGCTGATTCTCACTGGCCTGAGCGTTAAACATAACCACAGAGAAAAGGCTAAACAGTACGGCTTTGGCGGTAGTATTCATACATCATGCTCCTGAAAAGTTAATATTAAGGATTACTCCACCCAACCGCCGCCTAAGGCAGCAAACAGTTTAATTTCATTAACCTGTTGGGCGTAATTAAGATCGAGCAGCGATTGCCGCGTAGCGAATAAAGAACGTTCTGCGTCTAATACTTCGATATAGCTAACTGCGCCATTCTGATAAAGCGCTCTGGCGCGCTGTAGTGTGATTTGCAATGAATCCAGATAACGCTGCTGCCCACTAATTTGATCGGCAATGCTTTGGCGTAACACCAGTGCATCCGCCACTTCTTTAAACGCGTTCTGAATTTTTTGTTCGTAATTCACTACCGACTGTTGCTGGCGAATTTCTGCCAGGTCGAGATTGGACTGATTACGTCCGGCATTGAAGATTGGAATATCTATTTTGGGGACAAAATTCCACATGCCGCTGGAGGCATTAAATAAATTGGAAAGATCGCTACTGCTACTGGACACGGAACTGGTCAACGTTATCGACGGAAAAAATGCCGCCCGTGCAGCACCGATATTGGCATTTGCCGCCAATAATCCGTGCTCAGCTTCCATAATATCCGGGCGCTGCAACAGTATTTGCGACGAAAGCGATGGCGGCAGCGTTACCGGTTTAATATCCCCACGGCTGCGCGCCTGGTCATCGGGTAATTTCCCGTATGTACCCAGCAACAGTTGCAGCGCGTTATTGGCCTGTGCCAACTCACCTTTACGCTTGGCAATTTCGCTACGCGTACTTTCAATCACGCCGCGCGCTTGTTCCAACGCCAGTACGTTGGTGCTACCGGTTATCAGTTGCTTCTCTACAAAAGCATAAGAGCGCTGATAGTTTTGCAGCGTTTCTTCGGCAACTTGCAACTGCGCGTAAGCCAGACGCTGGTTGAAATAACTTTGCGATACGTTGGAAATTAATAAGATATGCACCGCCCGATGCGCCTCTTCGCTGGCGAAGAAGTTCTGCCGTTCGGCTTCACTCATATTTTTAAGCCGCCCAAAGAAATCCAGGTCGAAACTGAGATTGAGTCCAGCTTCGAATTGACGATCGGTGCTGCTATCACCTTTTAATTTACCGCTGTAGGTACCGCTGGAGCCTGCCGTGATTTGCGGATAACGGTCAGCGTCCGTGACGCCATACTGCGCTCGCGCTTCCTGAACCTTCAGCGTCGCCATGCGTAAATCGCGGTTATTGATCAGCGCTTCACCAATCAACGCCTTCACCTGGTCGTCAACAAAAAAGGTTCGCCACCCCGTGTCCTGGTATTCACCAGGAGCCAATACCAGGGAATTCTGGCTTAAAGAAAATTGCTGTGGCACCGGCAAGGCCGGGCGCTGATAGTCCGGCGCCAATGAACAACCAGCGAGCACGAATATAGCGCTGAGAGTAAGAAGCTTAAATTTGCTCATAGTTCTTCTCGTCCTGACCGGACTGATGTCCCTAAAATAAGTAGGAATTTATAGTCTTGTACTTTAACGAAGTGACTCTGTTTAACCGGTGACAGGAAAATGACAAAACTGTCATTTTCCCAATAACAGATTGCTATCCGATCCCGCTTCCCTAGAATTGAAAGTCCGCACAACCAGTGCGAGAAGGAGAATGCGATGAAGGTTTTGATAGTCGAAGATGAGAAAAAAACCGGTGAATACCTGACAAAAGGCCTGACGGAAGCGGGTTTTGTCGTGGATTTAGCGGATAACGGCCTGAACGGGTATCACCTGGCGATGACCGGCGATTACGACCTGCTCATACTCGACATCATGCTGCCGGATGTAAACGGCTGGGATATCGTGCGGATGCTGCGTTCCGCCAACAAAGGAATGCCCATTCTTCTCCTCACCGCACTGGGTACCATTGAACATCGGGTTAAAGGTCTGGAATTGGGTGCTGATGATTACCTGGTTAAACCGTTTGCCTTCGCGGAACTGCTGGCACGGGTCAGAACGCTGCTGCGCCGGGGCGCTGCGGTGATTGTTGAAAGCCAGTTTCAGGTCGCGGATTTAATGGTCGATCTGGTCAGCAGGAAAGTCACCCGCAGCGGTACGCGCATCACCCTGACCAGCAAAGAGTTTACGCTGCTTGAGTTTTTCCTGCGCCATCAGGGGGAAGTTTTACCCCGCTCACTGATCGCCTCCCAGGTCTGGGATATGAATTTTGACAGCGATACTAATGCCATCGACGTCGCCGTTAAGCGTCTGCGCGCCAAAATTGATAACGATTTTGAGCCGAAACTGATTCAGACCGTGCGCGGTGTGGGATATATGCTTGAGGTTCCTGATGGCCAGTAAACGATGGCGACGCCCTTTTTCGCTGGCGACACGACTGACCTTTTTTATCAGCCTGGCGACAATTGCTTCATTTTTCGCCTTTGCATGGATAATGATCCACTCCGTGAAAGTCCACTTCGCCGAGCAGGACATCAACGATTTACAAGAGATTAGCGCCACGCTGGAGAGGATTATTAACCAACCCAACGAGCCAGAATCACGCCGCCTGGAAACGCTAAAAAATGTGGTGTCGGGTTATTCGAACGTCATTATTTCTCTGGAAGATAGCAACCAGAAGGCCATTTTCCATTCGCCCAATGCGCCGGATCTCCGGCAGTTTATCGCCAGTGCAAGGCCGGATAAAAATGCTCATGCCAGCGATGTTTTTATTATCTCAGGCCCCACACTGCAAACCTCCAAACATATCCACGGACAGAAAACATCGTCTAACTGGCGAATGATTCGCCTGCCGGTAGGACAACTTGCCGATGGAAAACCAGCGTATACGCTGTATCTGGCATTATCGATCGACTTTCATCTGCACTATATTAACGATCTGAAAAACAAGCTGATTATGACAGCATCGCTGATTAGCATGATGATTGTTTTTATCGTGTTGTTCGCCGTATACAAAGGTCATGAACCGATTCGTAACGTCAGTCGTCGCATCCAAAATATCACCTCGAAAGATCTCGATGTACGCCTCGATCCGCAAGCTGTTCCTATTGAACTGGAACAACTGGTGAGTTCGTTTAATCACATGATCGAACGCATCGAAGACGTATTTAAACGCCAGTCGAACTTCTCAGCGGATATTGCCCATGAGATCCGCACGCCAATAACTAACCTCGTCACCCAAACGGAAATTGCGCTCAGCCAGACCCGCAGCCAAAAAGAGCTGGAAGATGTGCTGTATTCTAATCTCGAAGAGTTTGGCCGTATGTCGAAGATGGTGAGTGATATGCTGTTTCTGGCGCAGGCGGATAACAATCAGCTGATCCCAGAAAAAAAAGCGCTCAATCTGGCTGATGAGGTCGGTAAAGTGTTCGACTTTTTCGAAGCCTGGGCTGAAGAGCGTGAGGTTGGTTTACGGTTTGAAGGACGCGCATGCTGGGTTTCAGGCGACCCATTAATGTTACGCCGGGCAATGAGTAATCTGCTGTCAAATGCCATGCGCTATACGCCAAAAGGCGAGTCGGTAACCGTACGGGTGAAAGAGGCGGATGGCCAGGTGCAGATAGTCGTTGAGAATCCCGGAAACCCCATTCCCCCGCAACATCTTCCGCGACTCTTTGACCGCTTTTATCGAGTGGACCCTTCACGACAGCGTAAGGGCGAAGGCAGCGGCATTGGTCTGGCGATTGTGAAATCAATTGTGACTGCCCATCAAGGAAAAGTCTCGGTGACTTCCGACCCTCATGCCACTCGCTTTATTCTGACGCTGCCCAAGCACGCGATTTAATTTATGGTGATGACGCTTATACCCGTCATCACCTGTTGTCTGACACAACCGTCATAATCCTGTCACGCCACTGACAGCCCCTATTAATTATACTTTCTTCCGTAAACCCAAACAGGAGAAATATGATGAATAAGATGTCCTCTTTTTTAGCTATCGCGTTTTTTATTTCAGCTGGCGTTAATGCGGCAGAAACACCCAAAATGCATCAGCAGGCCGCAATGGCTCATGAAATGATGAATAACAGCGACGCTCCTGCACATCAACAAATGGCACAAGCACACGCCGCGCAAGCAAATAATTCATCGTCAATATCAACCAATGCGAAATCATTTTCACAAATGAATGAACATGAAAAAGCGATGGTTGTTCACCAATCGGTAAACAACGGCCATTCATTTGCTCATGAGGTACAGGCCGAGCAGCACCGCGCGCAGATCTCCACTCAGGGGTAAAGACGAACTATATTG
Source organism: Citrobacter sp. Cpo032 (assembly GCF_030332975.1). Classification (NCBI taxonomy): domain Bacteria; kingdom Pseudomonadati; phylum Pseudomonadota; class Gammaproteobacteria; order Enterobacterales; family Enterobacteriaceae; genus Citrobacter; species Citrobacter sp. Cpo032. The sequence goes on along the minus strand of NZ_JAOWGU010000034.1, from coordinate 234,234 downwards.
ACAACGACATCCATAAATACGCGAAGTTTGAATATTGTGGACTACTCTCCCCACGCGGGCCTGTTTATATACAAGCCCGCGTCCCACTTCATCGTTAATGTCAATATTAATAATTTATTAAATCCTTCTTCTAAAAGTGAATACATCTTAGTTCTCTACCCGGGTTGTATAAAATAAGTAAATAAACGGCTTGTTTTGTTGCGTATTACAGCATTCATCACCCCACCCTAATTATAAATTAGGATTCCCCCTGGTATGCTTCATTAATATTTAATGGGAGACTGCCGTCGTCGTAAACATGACAGTCCAAAAGTTCGTATGCCTATAAATAAATTTAATGATGATAGTGAGTAAAAAATGAATAAACGTCTGCTAACCCTCCTGGTCCTTGGCCTGACAACTGCCACAACAGCATGTGCAATTACCCCGGCAATGCAGAAAAAGTATGAACGTTCAGGTTGTACACAGATGAGTGAACTCAATGGCTGCGATGTGAATAAATCCTATCAGTGGAACCGCGATCATGGCTTTATTGAGAACAGCAACGGCCAGCAGAATCGTCATCATCATGGTGAAAAACAGCAAAATACCACTAACACGGATAACCACGATAATGCCGGTATTGATGGCAAATTCAGCGGAAATTACGTAGCCAAATTTGCCAATGGTCAACGCAGTGTTGATATTCACGTCGAAGATTCCGGCGTTTACGTCAATGGTAATGAAGTGCGTGACGTAAATACCTATAAGGATACGATGACCTTCCGTGTCGGCTATGCCACCTATACGATTAAAACAAATGGTCACGGTAGCTGGAATGACAGCGATGCAGGAAACGCAGGCAAAATTGTGCGTGAATAACGGATAACGCTAAAGAGCGCTGAGATCACAGCGCTCTCAAAAGCGATGCATTACAGTATGCCGTTTTAATACGGGAGTCAGGCATGGCTTTAACCCTCACGGTGCTGCTTGAAAACCGACGCGCTGCTGGCGCAGAAAAATCAATACTGGCCAAGCCTGGATTAAGTCTGTTAGTTCAGGATGAAACAACCACCATATTGTTTGATACCGGGCCGGATGGCAGCTTCATGCACAACGCTGCACAAATGGGCGTGGACCTGACCCAATTAACCGCCGTAGTGCTGTCGCACGGTCATTATGATCACTGCGGCGGCGTGCCATGGCTTGCGGATAACAGCCGTATCATTTGCCATCCCCAAATAGCCTGCGAACGGTACGCCTCAGTTACGGTTGCGGGAACACCACGAAAAATAAAAAAACTCTCGCGTGATAACAACTACTCTCGATTCATAATGGAATACACCCGCGAGCCGCTGGCTATCAGCGATCGCTTTTTGTGGTCCGGGGAAATCAGTGTCCCCACGCCACAGTCCTATGGCGTGATTAGCGAGAAAACACTCCAGCCAGATTACATCAGTGACGAAGGCGTATTGATCTATAAATCTGCACGCGGGTTAGTCATCATTACCGGTTGCGGGCATCGGGGAATAGAAAACATCGTACGCCATTGCCAGAAAATCACCGGGGTTAACAAAATTTATGCCCTGGTCGGTGGGTTTCATTTACGCGCCGCCTCCCCCGCTAAGCTATGGCGGACTCGACAATTTGTTCAGCAACAACAACCCGAAAAACTGCTCGGCTGTCATTGCACCGGTTCGTGGGGGCGATTGTGGCTACCGGGAACTGACGCCCCGGCAACGGGAGATGTGATTGTGCTGGCTGAGTAACAACAGTAAAAAGCAGCCCAAACAGCAATAAAAAACGGGAGCCTTACGGCCCCCATTTATCAGTCATCACTACATGGTGACAATTGCTGGCTCATCAAAGACGGTGAGTTTTGGCGCTTCACCGGTGTATTTTTCTGCGTATACCAGGCTGGTATTCCCGGCACAGCCGTTCGCCAGTCTTGAAGTCGGGATATCCGCCGTCAGCACGTTCGCGCCGCCATTTTTACAGATACCGTTTTCAATATCCGGCCATGCGCCTTCATGAATACAGATGATGCCCGGTTTGATGCCGTCGCTGACGTGCGCCCCAACCAGAACCTGTCCACGAGCATTCCATACGCGGACCAGATCGCCCTCGGCAATCCCTCTGGCTTTTGCGTCATCCGGATGAATCGTCACCGGTTCACGATTGGCAATCGCGTACTCTTTACGTAGCGACGCGTAGTTCAGCTGACTATGCAGACGATGTGCCGGGTGCGCCGTCAGTAGCTGCAGCTGATCTTTATCCGCAGTTCCTTTCCATTCATCCGGTTCAATCCAGGACGCATGCGGCGGACAGTCTTTATACTGATAGCCTTCAATCGTTTTCGAGTAGATTTCTATCTTGCCGCTCGGCGTTCCGAGTGCGTTCATCACCGGATCGCTGCGGAAATCCGCGTAGCGCACATATTTGTTATTCTTTTCATTCTCACGCATTTCGATCAGTTTATTCTGCTGCCAGAACGCGTTGAACTGAGGCATGGCAACACGCTGGGCGCGGGCGGCTTTTTGCGCGACGTCATAGAACTGCTTCAGCCACGCCATTTCATCTTTGCCTTCGGTGTAGACAGCTTTCCCCCCCGGCTTGAGCATCTCAGCCAGATCGGCAAAGACGTCAAAATCACTACGCGCTTCAAACTGCGGCTCAATGACCTGCTTCATCGGTACCAGATGCTGGTTACTGTAATCACCGGTCATGGTCAGATCGTTACGCTCAAACGAGGTGGTGATTGGCAGAACGATATCGGCGTGTTTGGCCGCAGCGGTCCAGTAGCATTCAGAGATGACAACCAGTTCAGGCTTCTGCCAGGCTTTGATTAAGCGGTTGGTATCCTGATGATGGGTAAAGTTAGCGCCGCCCGCCCACCAGATCATTTTGATATCCGGGAAGGTTTGCTCTTTACCGTTATGTTGATATTTGCCGCCTGGGTTTTCCAGCGCCTCGACAATTCTCGCTACCGGCAGGCTGGTCACCGCATCGGAAACCGCCCAGTCATTACCTGCCGATGACCCACCCTCAATTTTGGCGGAGATCGCCGGTAAGACTCCACCGATGCGCGTTGGATTACCGCCGTTGGAATAGTGATAAGAGAACCCGAAGCCGCCGCCTTCGGTACCAATTTGCCCCAGCATCGCCGCCAGAGTCACCAGCATCCAGTGTTTTTGCTCACCGTATTGCTGGCGCTGAATCCCCCAACCTGCCATGAGTATGGTTTTGTTGCTGGAGAAAATTTCCGCCAGCTTTTCCAGTTGCTCAGCAGGCACGCCACACACGCCAGATGCCCACTCGGCGGTTTTCTCTACTTTATCGCTCTTGCCGAGCAGGTACTCTTCAAACTGCGGATATCCGGTAGTGTATTTTTCCAGGAAGGCTTTGTCGTGAAGGTTTTTCTTCACCAACGTATGGGCAATCCCTAACATCATTGCCACATCGGTCCCCATATGTGGCGCAATCCAGGTCGCATTATCACCAAAGAACTCGATAGTTTCAGAACGCATCGGATCGATGGCGATGACGCTTTTCCCTGATTTCTTCAGCAGATTAAAGTATTCGATCCCTTGTTCATCCGTGCTGCTCCAGGCAATCTTAAGGGTGTTGAGCGGGTTCATCCCCCACAGCACCACGACCTGACTGTGCTCAAGCACCATCGGCCAGGTGGTTTGCTGCTCATAGACCTCAACCGATCCCACAACATAAGGCATGATCACCTGCGCGGCACCGGTTGAATAATCTCCGGTATGCCCAGCGTAGCCACCGGCCATGCTCATATAACGTTGCAGTAAGGTTTGCGCCTTATGCAGAACGCCGCTGGATCGCCAGCCATAAGAACCGGCAAATATCGAAGCGGGACCATAGCTGCTGCGGATCCGGCTGTGCTGTTCATGAATGAGCTTCAGCGCTTGCTCCCAGCTGACCCGCACGAAAGGATCGTTACCGCGTTTGCCATCCGCTTTACCCGGGTTTTCCAAATAGCTTTTGCGCACCATCGGATACTTAACGCGGATATTGGTATGAACCTGATCTGGCGCAGTTTGCTGTAATGAGTTCGGCACCGTTTTCGGCAACGCACCTTTTGAGGAAACCACTTTTCCGTCTTTTACTTCCACGTATACCGCACCCCAACGTGCTGCCGTCAGGATTGCTCCGCCATTCTGGCCTTCGGCCCAGGCTGGCATTGGGATCACCGAAGAAATCGCCATTGTCCCGGTTGCCGCGCCAGCCGTCTTAATAAAGTCACGTCTTGTGAGTTTCATGATTTCTCCTGATTGATCGCTTATTTATTCATGTCTTTAGCGTTGTACTGGAAGTAACGGCTCAGGATATCCAGTTCGGTTTCACTGATATTGGTGCGAGCGCCCATCCCTTTGGCTACTGAAGGCCAGGCGTTGAGCGTGAAATGATTCGCCGGAATTGGCGCATGACAGCCTGCGCAGTACACATTGTCGAGTTTGCGCGCGTAATCCCACATTGGTTCGCGGCTGGCGAGAGCGGAACCGCTCCATTCCCCCTGTAGCACGACATCTCGCCACGCATTGCCGTAGTCATCTTTTTTCCAGTCGGAGAGGATCTTCAGCGACTGTTGACCTTTTTCACTCAGGCTGGCAAGAATCAAACGCTGCCCTGCTGCGTAGTAAATAACCTGTTCACTTCCTTGCATCTGGCTACCGCGAATCTCGACCAGTCGCGCGTTGTCCGTTGTTTTCAGGACCTGCATTTTAGTTGCCGGGTAAACGGTTCCCAGATCGCCCAACGCGGTGTTGCTTACAGCATAAAGTTCAGTTGCTGAAGCTGGGGTGGAGGCTGACTGCGCTTCAAGCCCTTTAAGCGCGCTGTCATCCATTTTTATTTCAGGTGGGAAATGGGCGACGCCTTTATGGCAATCAATACAGGTTTGCTTTTCCGCGATGCCCATTTTGTGCATCTTCTGAGCATCCGCGCTTTGTGCGGCAAGATCCATGGAGTCCATACTGTGGCAGCTACGGCAGGTCGCAGAATCATTAGCCTTGAGCTGTGCCCAAACGGTTTGCGCCATCTCCAGACGGTGTTCTTCAAATTTTTCCGGGGTATCGATCTTTTTGGTGATGAACTGATGATAAACATCTTTTGTGGCCCGCAGCTTAGCCACCAGAAAATCCAGACCGCCCTCCGGGATATGGCAGTCCGCGCACTCTGCGCGAATGCCTTTCTGATTCTGGAAGTGAACCGAGCCGGTATATTCTTCGTAGGGCGCCTGCATCGTATGGCAAGACAAACAGAATTCTGTACTCGAGGTTTTATGTAATGTCCATTGCCCCGCCAAAACAATAACTGCGCCAAGAACAATGCACAGCAGCATCGTCCATAGGATAGTTTTATTTATTTTTCTCATCTTTTATTTCCATCAGACGAATACCCTTTTAGAGGTAGACAATAAATATCCTAAAGCAGCTATTTATTGATATTCATCAAGAAAAGAGAGAAATAAGAATCAGCCAATGGGTAAGTTTGAAGGGGCTCGCATAATTAGTGAGAATGAAATGTAAATATAAAATTTCGTTTAAAATTAGAGTTTTATTCTATATGCAAGGTTTGATTATCCATTAACCACACAAACTTCAGAATAAAAACTCTATAAACAGTAAAAGTCGCTGAAGTTAATCCCGCGTTAACACTCGCTATATAATTAAATATACAATGAAAGCATATAAAAAAGAACCCTTTTCTATTTTGCGATTACACGTATTAATGAAGATACCTGTCTTACTATTTCGCTCACATATACATTACGGCCAGACATACGACACACACACATTTCATTGGCCCGAACTGATGCACACATTCTTGATCTGGTCACTTATTATACAGAAACAACTTTCGCTACACTCAGGGTAGAGGTAAAACAAACAGGAGGTAGTGAATATGTATCGCTCAATTCTGGTGCCCATTGATATCTCTGAAGCCGATCTCACTCGTCATGTTGTGCCGCAGGTCCAGGCGCATGCCAAAACCGCGAAGGTCCACTTTTTAGCAGTTATTCCTACCGTTCCGTTCTATGCCTCGCTGGGACTGGCCTACTCTACCGAATTTCCGGACAGAAGTGGTCTGCAGGCCAAGGCCAGCGAAAAACTCGAAGAGATTATTAAGCAGTTCAATATTCCTGCCGGCAGGACACAGACCCACGTTGTTTACGGCCCGCCGAAGGATCAGATCCTCAAGCTGGCGGAGGCGGTTGACGCCGAGCTTATCGTCATCGCCTCACACAAGCCGGGGTTTAGCACTTATTTACTGGGTTCAACGGCGGCAGCCGTAGTCCGCCACGCGAAATGCCCGGTGCTGGTTGTGCGGTGATAAGGTTAAAACGGGAGCGAATGTGCTCCCGTTTTTCTGTGGCTCAGGCCATCACTCAGTTCTGATGATCCAGCCTGACAAATGCCAGCAGCAGCTGGCTCAACGCACCGTAGAAACCAAAGTCATCATATCGGCGGCATTTAGCGGTGAACTCCGGTAACCAGCGTAACAGCCCCGCCAGCGTTTCTCTGCGCAACGCATCAATACGCTGACGGCTCCCTCCTGGCTCACCAAGAGAAAAATGCAGATGACTCAGCAATTCGATAAAAATCGCCAGATGATCGGCTGATTCGCTAAACGTATCGCTTACCTGCATGCCCGTATCAGATAACAGTTGTTTAATGACCCCGTAGTTTGGCCCTTCTTCAAGATGAGCCGACGCATAGGGTAACGCGGCGTGTTTATCCGACATCAGGAACAGGCTGCAAAAATCTGCCGCCAGTTCCAGGGTAGCGTCTTCACGTACCTTGAGCGCGGCAATTTTCGCTTCCAGCAAAAGAACATCCGCCTCAAGCGACGGTTCACCTTTGAGTACGGTGAACCACTCAGTCATTTCGCTGGACTGCAATTGCGCTAATCCCTCACCGTCACGCTCCCGGGAAAACATTTGCGCCAACCATGCATAAACACAGGCCATCTGTTCTGTCGTCAGGGAGGTGTGTTTCATCATGACGTCACCTTCTGTGCCGGGACATATTCACACTGCGCCACCATTTTTATCGGGCCGCTGAACGCCGTCACGTTATCCACCTTACCGGTATATTTCTCAATTTCCACCAGCGTAGTATGCGCACTGGTCGCCTGCGCCAGCTGAGACGTGCCGATATCTAGGGTTAACACGTTCGGATTGCCGTATTTACACAGCGATCCGATTTCTCCACCGTTATCAGGATCGTACCAGGCACCTTCATGGATGCGCGCCACGCCCGGCGAGTAGAGATCGGAGACAACCGCGCCGGCCAGCACTTGTCCACGCGCGTTAAATACACGAACTATATCGCCGTTGCGGATCCCCCTGACGCTGGCATCCTGCGGGTTAATAAACACCGGTTCTTTGCCACCTACCGCGTAATGCTTACGCAGCGCTTCGGACTCGCAGAGCTGTGAGTGCAGACGGAAATCCGGGTGGACGGATTGCAGATGCAGCGGCCAACGTTGCGATCCAGGCCCACCGTGTGAACGTTCGATTTTCTCAAACCACATCGGATGCCCCTGGCAATCGTCATATTGCATATCGGCAATAGTTTTCGAATAGATCTCGATCAAACCGCTCGGCGTCCCCAGAGGTTCAAGGTCGGGATCTTCGCGGAAGGCCTGATGACGGACAAACATCTGCGGATGTTCGAATTCAACGTACTCCTGCTGATTCCAGAAAACGTCGAAAGCCGGGAGATGGACGCCGCGCCCTTTCCCCTGCAGGCTACCTTCCTGCCAGATCCGTTTTAACCAACCCATCTCATCCAGCCCTTCGGTGAACGCTTCTTCACGGTTAAAGCGGCGGCAAAGATCGCGGAAAATATCGAAATCATTACGCGCTTCAAACTGCGGCTGCACCAGCTGCTTCATAGCGATAATGCCGCGGTTGGAGTGGTTGCCATATTGGTCGAGATCGTTACGTTCAAACTGGGTCGTCGCCGGCAATACGATATCGGCGAATCGACAGGTCGAAGTCCACTGATTGTCGATGGCGATAACGGTTTCCAGCTTACGCCAGCCCTCAATAATACGGTTGATCTGCTGGTGACGATGGAACGGATTGGTCCCGGCAAAAACGCACATCTTCAACGGTGGCAGCTTGACGGTTTTACCGTTCCAGTTAATGCTCTTGCCGGGCTCCAGAATCGCATCGATAAAACGCGCGATCGGAATGGTACTGCTGTAGCCCTTATAATCGGTGCTGTCATGTACCGGTGGAACGGTGGTAGAACCAGAAAATCCGCTCAGGATAACGCCTTTACGACCTGGGGTGCCCGCGCCGTTGTAATGCCAGCCAAAGCCAAATCCCCCGCCGGGTAAGCCAATTTGCCCAAGCATTGAGGCCAGCACTACGATCATCCACGCCCACTGTTCCCCATGCTGCATACGCTGCACGCACCAGCCAGCAATAATTTGCGTTCTGCCCCCCGCCATCTGCCGAGCCAGTTCACGGATTGCCTCAGCATCAATCCCGCAGATTTTTTCCGCCCACTGAGCATCTTTAGGCTGTCCGTCACTTTCTCCCAGCAGATAAGGCAGAAATTGCTCAAACCCAACGCAGTAGTTCTCGAGGAAATGCTTATCGTAGAGCTTCTCGGTATACAGCGTGTGTGCCAGCGCCAGCTGTAGTGGCACATCAGCCTGCGGGTTTACGGCGATGTGCTTAACCTTGTCGCGGCCCAGGTAGTCATGAGTCGAGGTGACGACCGGGTCAACGCTGATGACCGAAATCTCGCCCCGAGCCACTTTTTCCTTCAGTTGCTCGTAGTATTCGTAGACATCATGATCCGGGCACCACCAGTTCGCCTGCTGGTTTTTGATAAGGTCAGAACCCCACAGCACAATGGTTTTGCTGTTTTCGAGTACCAGTGGCCAGGAGGTCTGCTGTTCATATACCTCCATTGAACCCACCACGCGCGGCAGAATGACCTGAGCGGCACCGGTGGAATAGTCGCCCCCCGTACTCACACTGTTGCCATGCAGCGCAATGGCACGTGCCAGCATCCCGGAAGCATTGTGGAACATCCCGGTCGATTGCCAGCCGCTGGCCGTTAGCAGCGCGCTCGGACCATAAGTCTTCTGAATGCGCTCCAGCTCCTGATAGAAGAAATCCAGCGCTTCATCCCACGAAACGCGCACAAAGCGGTTATCTCCACGTTGCGAGGTATCGCTCTGATGGCGTTTACGCAACCAGTCCACGCGGACCATCGGGTAGCGAATACGCGCTCCACCATGTACGTGATCCGGGAGTCCGGCAATCATTTTTGACGGGTATTTATCGCGCTCGAACGGCCTGGCCTCAATGAAACGACCGTCAACCACGGTGGCACGAATCGCCCCCCAGTGAGAACCGGTCAGAATCCCCTCTTTGACGCCTGCCCCCTGCACCTCTGCAGCACTAGCGCTACGCGGCGTGAGCAGCGAAGGCCCTAACATACCAGCTACGGTCAAGCCGCCCAGTTGCAGCAAAAAACGTCGGCGCGATGCCTGAAAGAGATCGTTATTTTTCATTGCTTTCTCCCTTATCGCCATGCGGCTTATCCGTAGTGTCAGAGGCATTCATCTGCAAATATTTCAGCAAGGTACGTTCTTCACGTTTATCCAGACTGGTAAATCCAATCATGCCGTTCAACGTGCCAATCCAACCGTTAGCATCAAAGTGTTCTTTCTCTGGTGCACCGTGGCATTGGTTACAGGTTCCGTTATAGAGCGAGTCGGCATAAGCCCAGATAGGTTTGATATCGTTGACCATATCGCCCTTCTGCATCCAGGCAGTGGCCTGCAATTTACTCCATGGCGTATTCGTTTCCGCAACGGTGGTTTGCTCCAGCGTCTTCACGTGCTGCTGGATGTCACCACGAATGGAAGCCACAAAAATGCGCTTGCCCGGCAGTTGCGCCAACACGCGCTGACGCCCATTACTCTCGGTCCAGCCCACAATTTCAATTTGCAGCCAGTCACCATCACGCTTTAACACTTTCACTTCAGAAGCGGGCAGCAGTGAGCCTGCAGGTTCTTTATCACCTTTGGCGGCATAAATAGGTTTGATGTCCAGAGAGTAGAGCGTCTCGCCATCGTCGTTCGCCCTGGCGCGTAACTCATCAAACTGCTTGCGGAAACCGCTGCTCATATCGGGAAGCTGGTGTGCAATACCTTTATGGCAGTCGATACAGGATTGGTTGTCCTTGGCCGCAATCTTCATCTGGCGCGCAGCTTCAGGATGTTGTTTCGCGTGGTCCATCGCATCATAGTCATGACAAGAACGACAGGTCGCGGAGTTGTTCTCCTTCATTCGCGCCCATTCGCGCTCCGCCAGCTCAGCGCGTTTGGCTTCGAATTTCTCTGGAGTATCAATAGAGTGGGCAACAAAGGTTTGGTAAATATCGTTGCTGGCCTCCAGCTTACGTTTCACCATGCCTGGAATATCGGATGGAATGTGGCAGTCATGACATTCTGCGCGCACCCCGGAGGCATTCTGAAAATGCGCAGACTGTTTATATTCTTCGTAAACCGGCTGCATACTGTGGCAGCTCACGCAAAACTCGGTAGAACTCGTTAATTTAATACCAACGTGCGGCAAGACGATCAGCGCAATACCGACCACAATCCCGATAACGACCAGCGCCAACACTGACCAACGTGCGCTCGGTCTGAGCAGCGCCCTCCATAGTTTCCGCATAATAGCCCCTGTAATCATATGGTTTAGTTACAGAGGATCTTATTTCTCAAATGTGAACAGCAACACTGGTCAGGATGAATGGCTTACGGCACAATGTGAACAGATATGAACAGAAAGAGAACGCCATCAAGATGCCGCATCACATTGTCATTGTTGAAGATGAACCCGTCACCCAGGCGAGGTTACAGGCATATTTTGAACAGGAAGGTTATCATGTCTCTGTCACCGCCAGCGGAGCTGGTCTGCGTGAAATAATGTCACAACATCCTGTCGATCTCATTCTGTTGGATATCAACCTCCCGGACGAAAATGGCTTAATGCTGACCCGCGCCCTGCGCGAACGCTCAACGGTGGGGATCATTCTGGTGACAGGTCGTAGCGATCAAATTGACCGGATCGTTGGCCTGGAAATGGGCGCTGATGATTATGTCACCAAGCCGCTGGAGCTACGTGAACTGGTGGTTCGGGTTAAAAATTTGCTCTGGCGTATCGATCTTGCCCGCCAGGCACAGCCGGAGACCAAAGATAACTGCTATCAGTTTGCCGGATACTGTCTGAATGTCTCCCGGCATACCCTGGAGCTGGGCGATGAGACGATCAAACTCACCCGCGCCGAGTATGAAATGCTGGTCGCCTTTGTCACCAATCCGGGGGAAATTCTCAGCCGCGAACGTTTACTGCGTATGCTTTCGGCACGACGGGTAGACAATCCAGACTTACGCACCGTAGATGTACTGATCCGCCGTTTGCGCCACAAGCTACGGGCTGATTTACTGGTGACGCAGCACGGTGAAGGTTATTTTTTAGCGGCCGACGTGTACTGATACAGATAAACCGGACGGAACCCGCCAGGAGACAGCGAGCGTTGAACATGCTGGCTGTCGGCATTTTTCGGGGTGAGCACCAGGATCGGCGGACTGATATTTTCCGGTACCGGTTGCCCTTGTAGTACCCTGATCGCCTGTTGAATCGCCAGTTCACCTTGCCAGACCATCTGATCGCTGGCAGCCATAATGATTCTTTCGCGTTTAAGTCCGCGATACACCTGATGCGACAGGTAAAAAGAGACCACGGTGAGCGACGTCCCCGGATTCCGCTTCTCTCCCATCGCCGCTTCCGCAGCAATTGCCGTACCGGCAACCACATCGACATCCGGGTGACGCTCAAGCATCTCCTGCAACAGGTTGCGCTGAACTTCAATATCATTATCCCCCAACGCCACATCCACGATGTTCACCTGACTACCGGCAATCGCCTGACGGAATCCTGCCACCATTTCGCGGCTACCTCCGGCGTCATCAGGTCCTGGCAATAGCAGAACCTTTAACGGTTTGCCGCCGCTCCACTTGACCAGATAGCGGCCCGGCTGATACCCCATCTGGAACCACGGAACGCCGACCCGAGCTTTCACCGTCGGATCGTGTATCGCATTCACTACCTCAATGACCGGCAACGCGCCTACCTGCGCGGAAAGATCCGGGAAGGTCGTCGTGCTGCTACCCAGCAATATGACATCTGCTCCCCATTGCTGGCACTGGGCGATTTGTGTTTTTTGCGTGGAGAACTGACGATACCCTCCCGCCTCTAACACCTTCAGACTTACCCCGTATTTTCTCGCCGCCTCAAGCATGCCGTAATTCACGGAAAGCCAATAGGAGTCTTTCAGGCTGGGATACAGTGCGCACAGTTTCCAGACTTTGTTTGCAGTAACGTCCGATTGCAGTTCCGGGACTGCCTGCTGCGTATCCTGCCAGCGCAGCAATGCGGACCCGGCCGCATGACTCAAACCGGGAAAAAGCGTGATTAACAGGAAAACCAATACGCGCATGATAGCCTCAACATTGATAAGGCTTTATCCTAGTTGCTTTCCTCTTTTGGACTCAACCTTTTTAATCTGTGGCGACCAGACAGTGAATTTATCTCTGACCAAACGACTGTGGATAGGCTTTGCGCTGATGGCGGCACTGACTCTCATCAGTACGCTGACAGGCTGGTATAACCTGCGTTTTGTCAGCCAGGTTGAGCAGGCCAATACCCAGGCGCTAATTCCAACCATGGATATGGCGCGCCAGCTCAGCGAGGCCAGTGCCTGGGAACTGTTTTCCGCACAAAATCTGACCACCGCAGACAATGAAAATATGTGGCTGGCTCAGGGGAGAATGCTAACCGCCCAGAGCCTGAAAATAACCACATTACTCAGAACCCTTCGAGAACAGGGCTTTGATACTTCTGCCATTGAACAGCAGGAGAAAGAAATCGCCCGGTCGTTAAGCCACCAGGGGGAGATGGTTGGCGAACGCCTGAAATTACGCACTCAACAGCAACAACTCAGCCAGCAAATTATTGAGGCCACCGCCGACGTTGCCGAAATGGCACGCGGACAGGCAAGTAATGCCGCCACGTCGGCGGGTGCGACACAGGCCAGCATTTATGATTTGATTGAGAGCCATCAGGGGCAGGCCGCTGAACACGCGCTGGACAGGCTCATCGATATCGATCTGGAATATTATAACCAGATGAATGAACTGCGCCTGAGTGCGCTACGCGTGCAGCAAATGGTCATGAACCTGGGGAATAACCAGGCGCAGAATAACCTGGCTGCGCTGGAAAACCAGTTGAATGCCGCCGTCAGAGTACTTCAGCGCCGACAAATACGTATTGAAGATCCCGTGGTGCGCATTCAGGTGGCCAACACCGTCAATACGATTAGCCGTTATGTTGAGCTGCTGTCCCTGTATCGCCAGGATAATGACATCACGACCCAATTGCAGATCTTATCGCAGAATAATATCGAGCAATTTACCCGTTTCAGTAGCGAAGTCAGCCAGTTGGTGGAAACCATCGGCCAGCGTAATCAAAGTGGACTGGCGCATCTCAAACAGGCCAGCCAGCGCGGGCAACACTTGCTGCTGCTGTTAAGTGGCGTGTCATTATGTTTGCTGATTCTTATACTTTGGCGTGTGGTTTATCGCTCAGTCACTCGACCACTGGCACAGCAAACCCAGGCGTTACAGCGTCTGCTGGAGGGGGATATTGACTCCCCATTCCCGGAAACCGCAGGCGTTCGTGAACTGGATACCATCGGGCGGTTGATGGATGCCTTTCGCGGCAGCGTTCACGCCCTCAATAGCCATCGCGAACATCTGGCCGCACAGGTTAAAGCTCGCACCGCCGAGCTGCGTTCTATGGTATCTGAACACCGACAGGCCCGTGCAGAAGCTGAAAAAGCTAACCAGGCAAAATCGGCGTTTCTTGCCGCCATGAGCCATGAAATACGCACCCCGCTGTATGGTATCCTCGGCACTGCGCAGTTGCTCTCAGACAATCCCTCCCTGGCACAGCATCGGGAAAATCTACGCGCAATCACCGATTCGGGCGAGTCTCTGCTGACCATCCTCAACGATATCCTGGACTATTCCGCCATCGAAGCCGGTGGAAAAAATGTGGCGATAGGCGATGAGCCTTTTGAACCCAACCCCTTGCTGGAAAGTACGCTTCAACTCATGAACAGCCGCGTTGCCGGTCGCCCGGTCGTGCTGGTTGCGGATTTTGCCGATGATGTTCCCGCTTCCCTGCGTGGCGATCCGCGCCGCATCCGGCAAATCATTACTAATTTATTAAACAACGCACTACGCTTTACCGATCGGGGACACATCATCCTGCGTAGCCGATGTGAGGGCAAAAACTGGTACATCGAGGTTGAAGATACGGGATGTGGAATTGACCCTGCCCGCCAGCACGATATTTTTCAGCCGTTTGTTCAGGTCAGCAGTAAACGAGGTGGAACCGGACTCGGACTAACCATCAGCGCCAGTCTTGCCCAGGCAATGCAGGGAGAGCTGAGCGTCACCAGCACACCCGGCGTCGGGAGTTGTTTCCAGCTGCGTCTGCCATTGCGGGCAACCACGATGCCCATCATGAAACCCGCACAACGCTCCATATCGTTACAGGGCTTACGCTTATTGCTTATCGAGGATAATCCTCTTACACAACGTATCAGTACTGAAATGCTCATCCTCAATGGCGCACAGGTTACTGCTGCCAGCAGTGCCGCTGAGGCGCTAAAAATATTGCAGGAAGATACACACTACAATGCTGCTCTGGTTGATTTCGATCTTCCTGATATCGACGGGATCACGCTGGCACAGCAGTTAGCCCACGACTATCCGGCACTTAACCTGATCGGCTTTAGCGCGCACGTCATCGACGAAACGCTAAGCCAAAGAACCAGCACCCTGTTCCTTGGGATTATTCAAAAACCAGTCCCCCGGGATGAACTCAGTCGACTTATTACGCATTATCTGCACGGTAGTGCGACTCTCCCGCTTGCATCAGAAAATAACAACAAACGGTTAGATTTTCAGCAATTGGCTGGAGATATCCAGGTTATGGGGTGGCAAAAGGTGCACGAATGGTTAGCGCTCTTTAAGCAACACACTCTTCCTGTATTAGATGAGATTGACGCTGCCCGCGCAGCACATGACGACGAGCAGATAAAACGTCTGATGCATCAGCTAAAAAGCAGCTGCGCCAGCATGGGAATGCGCTCAGCCAGCACGATGTGTGCAGCACTTGAACAGCAGCCGTTGGGTGATTTTTCACTCAGAGAGGAGATCCAACAAAGTCTTTATGAGGTAGAACGTTGGCTGGAAAAAGAAAAACCGTCCCGCGCGTAACGGTACGTTGAAGCTGAGCATAGGGACTAACTTTAAATGGTACGCCCTGTAGGATTCGAACCTACGACCTACGGCTTAGAAGGCCGTTGCTCTATCCAACTGAGCTAAGGGCGCATTGCGAAGTGATTACTTCATGCAGATGAAACGCGTGAATTATACGGTCAGCGCCTGCTGAGTCAATGCCTTTTGTTTCAGTTGCTGGCGAAGTGAACGAATGTTGTTTTTTTCTGCTTGTTCAAGGGTATCCAGGAAATCGCCTGGTAACAACTCAGCCCACGAAACGCCAGATTTAGGGATACATGTATTTAGAATATTTATGATTTTGCTTAACATTCCCTTACCCCTCCAGCGGTTCAGGAACTCTTTAATGTTAAGTATCGCCATCAAGGAAGAAAACAGTCACTTCGAACATGGACTAAAAATTATCATCTCCCATTTGGCAAATCAGTGGCATCAGGAGATTTGCTTTTTGCCTGTCGAGGATATTGATCGCGCTGACATCGCGTTTATTTCCCTGGATGAAGATTGGCTCAGCGCCGATTGCTATCAGATTCCGGTCCATACCCGCCGCCAACACCGGGTTGTCATCTGCAACAGAAACGATAAAGATAAGCTGATGTTCCGGCCCTGCCTGTACATGTTGCCACTGATCTATCGGGAAGATGACGTTGAGGAAATGACTAAAAAATTAGTCCTCATCCTGCAAAAACGTGCGCTGCGCAACAACGTGCCCGCAACTATCTGCCATTACTGCACCACTCGCAACTTTTCTATCGAAGAACGTCAGTTCTTAATGTTTCTCGCCAGCGGCTATACCTTAGCCGAAACGGCTCACTTGCTCTCGGTAAGCGAAATTCAGGCTAAAGCCACCCGTCGCAGCATTATGAAAAAGCTGCATGTGAAAAACGATCAGCAATTCTTAAGATACATCCGGGCGCATCTGAACTTTCTACAAAATTAGGTGGCATCTCTCTGCCTGATTTTTTATTGAGAAAAATCTCATCACCAATTAAGTATCGGCACCTACTGTACCTATCTCCATGCTGCCAGAATAATCTTGGCTTACTATTTCCGGGGTAACAGAAAGACACACCCGGTAATATTTTATCTAATCCCATAGAGAGGTTGAACTGGATAAAACGACTTTTTGGGCATTGAGTAAGACATCAGAAAACTTCCGGCAGATTATTCTGATGGGATACGCAATTGCCAGTCTGATGATTGCTGAAGCATTGAAACCCAACAGCACAAGGAAGCTCGCCTTTACGCTGGAGAAAATTTGGGTCAGGGATGTTTATAGCCAGCAATTTATCCAGACCTGCCGCAACAGAAATGGAATGGAAAAGGATGCACAGCGCAAAACGCCGGGATCGACATCGCCGTATACGAAACACTAACTGTACCTGGCAATATCCTCACTACACATCACAGGTATTTGACCAACTTGAGTATCTGACGCAAAAACTCGAATACACATTACCGAGTGACACTATATCTCAGGCGATTATTACGACAGATTACTATCTGGCCTATGCACTGGGTCGACATTTATTTTCAGGAGCACGTACCGCGATCTTCCAGAGCATTGAATCGGCCAAAATCAGCCTGCGAGAGTCGGTAATTAGTCAGTTAGTGGTTGATATGGAAGGTTTAACAATCTCTTATTTTGATGTTCTGGAGTATCTGCGCCAGCTAATTAAACCGCGGAATAACATCCAAATCTTCATATTACTTTCCCGCCACGATGAAGACCTAATCCCTTTTATTTCTCTGTCCGGTCCATTTTATATCTTGTCACGTAGCCTGCGCCTCCCGGAGATGCGCCGCGCTTTATTGTCGCCAGTCCTTAACTATATTCACTCCAGGCACATAAACCAGCTTGATTGGGAGATGGTGGAATTACTCTTACAAGGTAACTCCTTAAAAGAGATTGCTTTGTTACAAGCTCGCCCCTACCACCGTATCATCTATCGCCTGAACCAGCTGATTGCGCGTCTGGGCTTAGCAAACCGGCAGCGTTTTTTGCAC
Organism: Citrobacter sp. Cpo032; assembly: GCF_030332975.1. Lineage (NCBI taxonomy): Bacteria > Pseudomonadati > Pseudomonadota > Gammaproteobacteria > Enterobacterales > Enterobacteriaceae > Citrobacter > Citrobacter sp. Cpo032. Next base: position 216,819 of record NZ_JAOWGU010000034.1, on the reverse strand, counting down.
CTGATACATCGCCTCAGCGTTACCTCTGCTCATTTAATTTAACACCCTAACCCTATGTGCCATAAGATTTTTTAGGAAATTACTTATTTTTATATGAGATAAAAGATCTAAATTTCACAACTATTTAATATTTACAACTATTCCTGGTATTATGCTAACTTCCACCACCCCAGTAAACCATACTGATTCTGTGCATATCAGCACAAATAGCGTCATTCCCACCTTAACAAATCCTAAACAATTAGTTTATTGTATTGTTTTTACCATTTAAAAATTTTTTTCACTCCGCCATAATTCAAACAGCAGTAAAATAATGCCAATAGTCATTAACACATCTGGATCTTTTAGAACATCCTAACTGACATTAACAACCTGAATGTTGTAAGCCTTTTCCGAAAGAACAGAGCAGGTATAATCCCCATAGTTTTCTGATTAATTGTTAGTTTTCCCAGTGTGAAATGGATTTTCCACAAATTCATTGTTCTGTAGAAGAGCAACCGAATAAACAAGGATGAAATAATATTTATTCGACTCTCCCTCAGAACAACCCTTGGCTATTTGACAATATTATAACGCCTGATGTTTTATAAAATTATCAAGATACGCATACAGTTTGAGGCATACAACAATGAAACCAGCATCCGTTATCATTATGGACGAACACCCTATTGTCAGAATGTCGATAGAAGTACTACTTGAAAAAAACAGTAATATCCAGGTTGTGTTGAAGACCGATGACAGCCGTACGGCAATAGAGCACCTGCGCACTTACCCTGTCGATCTTGTCATTCTGGATATTGAACTACCTGGTTCAGATGGATTTACATTACTCAAGAGAATAAAGTCTCTGCAGGAGAATACTCGGGTGCTGTTTCTCTCCTCCAAATCGGAGTCTTTTTATGCCGGGCGTGCTATCCGGGCCGGTGCAAATGGTTTTGTCAGTAAACGAAAGGATTTGAATGATATCTACAATGCGGTAAAAATGATTTTATCGGGATATTCTTTTTTCCCTTCAGACACCCTTAACTTCATTAACAATATAAATATGAAAAAAGGTGTATTGAATGACATGCCGCTCTCTAATCGCGAAGTTACGGTTTTGCGTTATCTGGCAAATGGCCTTTCTAATAAGGAAATTGCTGAGCAGCTGTTACTCAGCAATAAAACGATTAGTGCTCACAAAGCTAACATCTACGCCAAACTCGGCTTACATACTATCGTTGAGCTGATCGATTACGCAAAAATGCATGAATTAATGTAATAGCACTCCCGGCGAGACTTCGTTCGGGAGCGTTTTATCCGCGCATTGATTAGTTATAGTTAATCATAAATGTGGCATCGGCCCTGGCGAGGCCAGGCTGAACCCCGTCTGCTAACGCGATATAGTTGGCGAAAAAGGTCAGCGTGGCATTGCCGTTCTCATCAATCCCTACGGTTTGGCTGGCCTGCTCGAGCGGTAATCGCGTACGGTCGCTGTCATGCAGTTCGATCGCCACCTTTTGCGCCATCACCGCGTCATCAAGCGCCAGCAACGTCGTACCGGGGGCCGGAGTACCAGAAAACGTTATTGACGCGGATCCCGGCGGGCAGCCTTCCAGCTTCAGCGTAAACGCGACTGGTTGGGTAGTATCCCCGCTGGTCTGTAACTGCTTTGTTGGCCAGGTGCCCAATTCAACCGACTTATTGCTGTCGCTGGCAATCACCGCACAGGTAAAGTCCACCACGTTTCCGCGCAGTTCAATATTGATTTCGCCCAGCGATGAGGACGCATGGCACAACGAGCTGAATGTCAGTATGGGCAGCATCACCAGAAGCGCCCATGAAGTTGGCGTTTGCTTGTTAGTCATAATCTACTCGCAGATAGCCACGGGCAGTAAAAGGCCCTTCGGTAGGTTTATTCCCCGTCACGCTGACCGGCCATGTCCGAATACTCACGTTTGCCGCGGCGTTATCATCCAGTTGAAATGGGATCGTGCTGGACAGATTATTGGGCGTCAGCGGTCTACCGGTTTTGTCGGCGACAATGAACCCTAAGTCAGGATTGTCCGATACCATCATTTGCCCGGAGGCTTTCTCGGCCTCTACCCGCATGGTTAAGTAGGCCTGTGCGGCGACGTTGGTGCATTTTATCGCCACCGTTTTGGTCTGCGGATTAATGCCTTCGGGACGGTTTCCTGCCCCCGCCTTGCTGAACAACGATGCGCCAATATCGCCAAAATCAAACTCGACAATCTGCCCTGCGTTCACCTCACAGTTTTGTGGAACCTCCACCTTACCGCTGTAGCTGATGGTATAAACCGGCGTGCTTAGCGCATCTCCGGTACTGGTCGTGACATAGACTCTGAACATGGTCTGGCGCGGGATCGGCACCATGTTAATAAACGAGCGGATCACTTTGAGTTTAAACACCAGGTTTGAATCCTGTACGCCAAAAGGCTTCTGCTTCGAAACGTTCGAGTCAACGCCCATACGGATATAATTTCGCGGAGGATAAAACAACCCGGCATAGCTGTCGGTGATGCTCATGGCCCCCAGCAGGTAGTCATTGAGCTTCAGATACTGAAAACCACCCTCGGTACTTTGAACCGGAAGTTCAGTGACATAGCTTCGATAGGTGTAATTCACCGTTGTCCCAGCCGGACAGGTGGCATTAACGCCAACCCAGCCCGATTTTTCCGGTAACGTCACCACCTGCCCCGGCTGATTATTGCTGCTGTTAAAGACGTTCGACAGATCGTAAAAAACATCCGTTGGTGTGCCATTCGAGTTTTGGCAGACCGTCGCCCAGGACGAATGAGCCATCAGCAGTAAAGCGCTTCCCAGTAACAAACCTGTTTGTCGTTTCATCGTATTATTCCTGTCGCGCCGTTGGAGATTCGCACGTCACGTTCGTGAGCGTCACCGCCTGTTTCAGACTCTCCTCAGGCAAGGCATAGTGCGCCACGCAGCGAGCGTTAGCGCTTTCCCCCCATTGGATCAGCAATTCGCCTTTTAGCGGTAAGCCGCTCAGGTAGATTTGTCCGTCTTCGCCCACCATACTGGTCACGCCGCTGGTGTTTTCACGCACAACGGATCCAAATGGCACAGGTTTACCTGCATATTTCGCGGTTATCAGCGCCCGCACGCCGATACGTGTATCAAACGCTGCTCGCACCAATGCCCCTTGCGTTGGCACGACGCTGCTAACGTTATTTTCCACATCGGTATTGTTGTTCATTGAATTGGTATCTAACGCGACGCGGTTATAGCGATAAACGGTGGCATACGGCATCACCGCGTATCCGCGCCAGTCGGTTTGCACGCCGGTCTGGTTTTCTATCCGCACACCCTGCGCGCCAGGTGCTTTAACCAGCACATTGGTGTCCCCCAGCGGCTGACTGAGGGTAATACCGTCCGCATGCCCCACCACGCCGCCGGAGAGCTGCCAGTTATAGTCATGTTGATCGCGATCGTAGTTGTATCCCACGCCCAGCGTGCCATAAGCCGCCTGCCAGTTGGCGCTGGCGTTTCCGCTGTAACCGTTGGTGCTGCTGTGCCCCTGATTCACGCTGTAGCTCAGGTTGCGTCCATCCAGTAATGTACCGCCGATCCCGCTCTGCCAGCTGTTTTGTCCGTTGCTGTTGCGGTTGGCATTAAAAGTGGCGTAGGTGCGATCGAGTGCGTTATCACGCGAGTAGCGCCGTCCACTTAGCAGGCTGAACGGCACTGACATATTGAATGCCAGAATACGGTCAGTGTCGGAGATGCCTACCGATTCATTCCACGACCAGGAGAGTGAATAGCTAATTCCCTGCCAACCGCTGGCATAGCCCACCTGATACCAGGTATTGGTGTCTGAGGTATTCCAGTACGTTTGCTGACTCCCCGAAACATACAGCGAGCCGTAGTCTCCCAGGTTCTGCGAAATGTTAATCTGGAAGCGGCCCTTTTTGCTGTAACTCAGGTTGTGGTAACTCTTCACATCGGGCACGTCGTGGCGATTGCCTTCGCTGTCGTATTCATACCCTTCCATGCTGCGATACGCGACGTCATCAAGGGTATAGAAGCCGCGCGTTGAGTAGCGATATCCCAACAGCTGGAAGTTTGTACCAAAGTTGTTCAGCGATTTTGCATACAGAAAACGCAAAGACTGCCCCTGATGCGTACTGTCATCCGCCAGTTGACTGCGCGCATGGGTTAAATCCACAGAAACCGCCCCCCAGTCCCCCAGGTTTCGGCCGGTGCCTAAAACTACCGCGGTGTAACGTGAGGCCAGCTGCGTACCGCCATAAGCGGTGTAGCCTTCTGGTAACCCGGCAATTAATGTTCCCTGGAAAAAGAACGGTGAAGATTGCTGGCTATTGCCGCTGCGAAAATCCCCGGCAACCACGTCGTATTTGAAACGCCCTTCTCGTTGTAACAAGGGAACCGTGGAGTACGGCACCGTATAGCGCTGCTGGCTGCCGTCCTTTTCGTCCACCGTCACCTCAAGGTCACCGCTGGATGACGTCGGGTTGAGATCGGCTATCGAAAAAGCGCCCGGTGACACATAGCTTTGATAAATCACATAGCCATTCTGACGAATGGTCAGTTTCGCTGCGGTACGCGCAATGCCACGAACGGTTGGCGCGTAGCCCTGTAAGCTGTCGGGATACATACTGTCTGAGGAATAGAGCCGCGCCCCACGAAATCCGACGCTGTCAAAAACGTCGTTGCCGGTGTTGCTGTCGCCCATCACCAGTTCACCCTTCAGCGGGATAATCGCGCGCTGAAGCCATGTACCGATATTTTTCCAGCTTTGTGAGTGGTATCCGTCACCTTTGGAATAGCTCCATGCGCCGTTATTTCTCAAGCGCCAGGGGCCATAATTCAGGCCACTGAGCATACTTAAGAAATAGCTGTCAGTGTCACTGCCGCGGCTGCCGGTAAAGCTGTAATTGACCAGCGCAGCCGGGATCCCTTCATCCCACTCCTCCGGCGGAATATAGCCACGCGCGCTGTTTAACATTGACGCCTGCGGCAGGCTGACGTTTAAGCGCAGGGTAGAAAAATCAAATGCAATCTCACTGCCTGGAATCGCCTCCGGTAGATTGATGCAGGTATCGTTCGGATCCTTACTGAGTGCCGGAAATGCAGCGATATTGACGCCAAGGCGCTTCACCCAGTCGAGTCCAAAACACGGCATCAGCCCACCAGACTTCTCCCCGGCTTTTCCCGCACTGCTCGTAAAACGAATATCCTGAGTAGCAACAAACTCATCGTTGCGCCAGATATCCACACGATAAACACCTTCAGGCTGATGATTGCCTTTTTCAAAACGTGATAAATCCGCCACGGTTGCCGTATCCGCAGATAAAAAGGCCGGATTAAAATAGCTTTCCCCATGGCTTAAAGAGGGAAAGAGCGCCGCCAGCGTGGACAACGCCACCCCCGCCAGCGGTGGCGTAACCCCCGGTAACAGGCCAGGAAAATACGTTGTCTTATTCATCGTTATCTCAACGCACGCTAACCGTTTGGGCCGGAGTCACGGCACCATAATCATTGACCGTCTGGAACGTGACGTTGCCCTGAACGCCCGTTGGTAGCAGGACCTGCGCATCACTTTTCGGCGCGACCATCACGTTATCAACCTTCGTTTTCCCCACGTTGAGATTGACCAAGGTGACGTAATACGCTGACGGATTATTGATTTTCAGGTGGTTGCCGGTACGGGAAAATTTCAGCATCCCGGGCGCATCTTCCGGAATTTGCGGCAGATTATTCGGACGGACAAAAAGCTTGATGCGGGACAGAATCGCCAGTTGCAGAACGTTTTTACCCTCAAGGCTGTTTTTATTGACTGACGGAATGGCTTTCACATTCATCCAGAACAGCGATTCACGGTCTTTGGGCAGCGGAACACCTGCATAGATGATACGCAGCGTGTTTTCGCTTTTGGGTTCGCTGACGAACAGCGGAGGCGTAACCACAAACGATTTTTCTTTAACGCCTGCGCTATTCTCGATCCATGAATTGACCAGGTAACGTTCTTTGGTATCACTATTGCTAATAGACAGGGACGTTTGTTTGGCATCGGCTGGATAAATAACGCGGGTGGCGCCTAATGCAATGCCTCCGGCAGCCTGAACACTGGCAGCAGAAAATAAGGCCAGTAAAAGGATAAAACCTGATTTTAGATAATTAAACATAGCTACAAATACCTTTGGTGTGATTATCGTTGGGAAATTAATCAGGGATAAACCAACGTAAACCACACGTCTGAACGAAGCGTTCCCGGCGTTATATTTTCCGAGACAGCCCGATAACGAGCAGTGAAATGAAACGTCATCTCTTGCGTTATAATCGGCGCATAATGAAGCGGCAGCGCATTCGGAATAATTTGCTGTTGGCGCTCATCAAATAACGCCAGACCGATCCCCGAAGCCGCAGACGCATCACCACTAGCAAGAAAAACCTGCGGATCTTCTGCTGGTGTCACACCTGCAAACGCAATCCCAACGTGGTCGTAAACATCGGAGCTGCATGACGTTAAGCGCAGTGAAAACGGCACGCTGGTCGAGGCAAAGCTTCCCGTCCCGGAGAAAGCATTGGTGCGATACTGCCCCATTTGCACCCGCAAATTTTGGCTGTCGGTAGCGACCGTACAGGCACCATTGACGAGCTGCCCCCGTAAGTGAAGGCGGCCACTTTCCAGTATTACCGTATGTGCAAACACAGGCAGTACGCACAGCATTCCCGCCAGCGCCACGCCTTTCCCTATCATCTGCCGCATCCTTCATCATCCCCGGAAATTGCCTCATCCAGTGAGGCGAACGTCATCCTTGCGCAAATCAGAACGGCTTATTCGTACTTCATAATGAACGTCGCGTCGGCATTTGCCTGACCCGGCGTAGCGCTGGTGGCTGTGGCTTTGTAACGCGCAGAGAAACGCAGGGTGTTGGTCCCTTCTACCAGCGCCTGAGCTGTAGAGAAGGTGGCTCCATCCGGCTTCAGCGCGGTGGACGTATTGTCCAGGATTTCAATCCCGACACCGCTGGCAGTAGTACCGTTATCTGCAGAAGTGACAGCCAGCAGGTTGTTGTTGGTAATATCGGATTGACCAGAGAAAGCCACGGCTGCGGTTGCGGCAACTTTCGGGTCACAGTCGTTTAGCACGATTGAGAACGGAATTTGCGCCGTTGTATCGCCAACTGCGGTAAAACTGGCGGTACGATACTGGCCTAAGGTGACAACCTGATCGGATGACTGAGTACTGACTGCACAGGCTGCATTGACCAGTTCACCTTCAAAATGCACAGTACCGCCGCTAACGCTTACCGGATCGGCTGCAACCGCTGCACCTGCAACTAACATCAGGCTGGCAATAACAGAAGAGGTCATTAATTTACGTTTCATGGATTTCCCTTGAATTACACACATCCGGCTCCGGCGTCCTGCGGGATCCGTTTGAATCATTATCGACATTAAATGTCAGGCTAATTATCTCTGCATCCTGTAAAGATATATATCGCAAGAGAATTAGCTAACCTTTTACCCCAACTCTCCTGAGTATTTGATTCACTAATTAATCTTCGCGAATATGACTATTCGTCACAGGGTTAAATTAAACATTTCAATTAATGAAAAATACCTGCAAATCCTTTTATTGACCCTGGCCAATTCTTATTGGGACCTAAGAAAAATCTGGGTGAATATTACTTAAATGCTCCCATAAAGGTACGTAACAGACTGGTTTATGGCGCATTACCCCTGAAAACACCAGGGTGATGAATTGTTTCATTCACGTTAATTTTAATTCGCATGCTCATTAATTACCTGGGAGACTTCAGCCTCTGTGCTGATCCCATGCTCTGACCATGGCACCCGTTATCGCACGTAAAAACGCAAACGAAAACTGACAGCACGCCCCGCTTCTGACAAAATAGTGACATCCCCTTCGGTTTAACGTAACAGACGGAATTCTCTCTCTGATGGCAGCAAAGATTATTGACGGTAAAACGATTGCGCAGCAGGTGCGCTCTGAGGTTGCTCAAAAAGTTCAGGCGCGTTTAGCGGCTGGATTACGCGCCCCAGGCCTGGCTGTTGTGCTGGTAGGTAGCAACCCGGCTTCGCAGATTTATGTTGCGAGTAAACGCAAAGCCTGTGACGAAGTGGGGTTTGTCTCCCGCTCCTATGACCTGCCTGAAACCACCAGCGAGGCGGAGCTTCTTGAGCTGATCGATACGCTCAATGCAGATACCACCATCGACGGTATCCTGGTACAACTGCCGTTGCCGGCGGGTATCGACAACGTGAAAGTGCTGGAACGTATTGCACCGGATAAAGACGTTGACGGTTTCCACCCGTATAACGTCGGTCGCCTGTGCCAGCGCGCACCGCGTCTGCGCCCATGTACTCCGCGCGGTATCGTTACCCTGCTTGAGCGTTACAACATCGATACCTACGGTCTGAATGCCGTGGTCATTGGTGCCTCGAATATTGTCGGTCGCCCAATGAGTATGGAGCTACTGCTGGCTGGCTGCACCACCACCGTCACCCACCGATTCACTAAAGATCTGCGCCGCCACGTAGAAAATGCTGACCTGCTGATTGTTGCCGTCGGTAAACCGGGCTTTATTCCTGGTGAGTGGATCAAAGAAGGTGCGATTGTGATTGATGTCGGCATCAACCGTCTGGAGAATGGTAAGGTTGTTGGCGATGTGGTCTTTGACGATGCGGCCGCACGAGCGTCATATATCACGCCGGTCCCCGGCGGCGTAGGCCCAATGACGGTCGCCACACTTATCGAAAACACGCTGCAGGCGTGTGTTGAATATCATGATGTAAAGGACGTTTAAGATGGCCACATTTTCACTGGGTAAACACCCACACGTTGAACTCTGCGATTTGCTGAAGCTGGAAGGCTGGAGCGAAAGCGGCGCCCAGGCAAAAATTGCTATTGGCGAAGGGTTAGTGAAGGTCGATGGCGTTGTTGAAACGCGTAAACGCTGCAAAATCGTTGCCGGACAGACCGTCAGCTTTGAAGGCCACAGCATTAACGTCGTGGCGTGACCCTAAGTGCCGGATGAGGTTAACACCGTATCCGGCCACTTCCCCTTCTCGTTTTCAGATAATGACTTCATCCCCACTTCACAGTGAACTGATAGCATGTTGTTTTTCCTCACGAAGCGATCATCATGCCCACTATCGTTACCCACGCGGCCGTTCCGCTCTGTTTAGGGTTAGGTCTCGGACTTAAAGTCATCCCCCCACGATTACTGTTTGCTGGCGTCGTTCTGGCCATGCTGCCAGATGCCGACGTGTTGTCATTTAAGTTCGGCGTCGCCTACGGCAATGTGTTTGGTCACCGGGGTTTTACCCACTCACTGCTGTTCGCCTTCGTGGTACCGCTGCTCTGCGTCTTGATTGGCCGACGATGGTTTAAGGCGGGATTGATTCGCTGCTGGCTATTCCTGACGGTTTCACTGCTGTCGCACAGTCTGCTGGATTCTGTCACCACCGGCGGCAAAGGCGTCGGCTGGCTGTGGCCGTGGTCGGATGAACGCTTTTTCGCGCCGTGGCAGGTGATTAAAGTCGCGCCGTTCGCGCTGTCACGCTACGCCACGCCGTACGGGCACCAGGTGATCATGTCGGAGTTGATGTGGGTATGGCTGCCGGGAATCGTAATGATGGGTGTGCTGTGGTGGTATCGGAAATATTAATCTGCCGGATGCGACGCGATGCGTCTTATCCGGCCTACACGGCCCGGTAAGCGTAAGCGCCACCGGGCATTACAGAGTTACTTACGACGCCAGGTGGTACCCTGCGGGCCGTCTTCCAGCACGATGCCCATCTCGTTGAGACGGTCACGCGCGGCGTCAGCTGCCGCCCAGTCTTTCGCCTTACGCGCATCCAGACGCTGTTGGATTAACGCTTCAATTTCAGCGACTTCACCGTCATCCGCCTGCGCACCGCTTTGCAGGAACGCTTCTGGATCCTGTTCCAGCAGGCCCAGTACGCTGGAAAGCTTACGCAGATGCGCAGCCATGCCGTTAGCCGCCGCCATATCTTCACCCTTCAGACGGTTTACCTCACGTGCCATATCAAACAATACGGAGTAGGCTTCCGGGGTGTTGAAGTCGTCGTCCATCGCTTCAATAAAGCGCGCTTCAAAGGCTTCGCCACCGGCTGGCGCAACGGATTTGTCGGTGCCACGCAGCGCGGTATACAGACGCTCCAGCGCAGAACGCGCCTGCTTGAGGTTCTCTTCGCTGTAGTTTAACTGGCTACGGTAATGACCAGACATCAGGAAGTAGCGAATGGTTTCGGCGTCGTAGTATTTCAGCACATCGCGAACGGTAAAGAAGTTGCCCAGCGATTTGGACATTTTCTCGCGGTCAACCATCACCATCCCTGAGTGCATCCAGTAATTAACGTACTCACCGTCATGCGCACAGGTGGACTGAGCAATTTCGTTTTCATGGTGCGGGAACATCAGGTCCGAACCGCCGCCGTGAATATCGAAATGGTTGCCCAACTGTTTGCAGTTCATCGCCGAACATTCGATGTGCCAGCCCGGACGGCCCGCGCCCCACGGAGACGGCCAGCTCGGCTCGCCTTCTTTGGACATTTTCCACAGCACGAAGTCCATCGGGTTGCGTTTCACATCAACCACGTCAACGCGTGCGCCTGCCTGCAGCTGATCCAGATCCTGGCGCGACAGCTGGCCGTAGTTCGGGTCAGTCGGCACGTCGAACATCACGTCGCCGTTATCGGCAACATAAGCGTGACCTTTGGCAATCAGCTGTTCAGTGATTTCGATAATTTCAGCGATATGGTGCGTAGCACGCGGCTCCAGATCCGGGCGCAGAATATTCAGCGCATCGAAATCGCTGTGCATTTCCGCGATCATTCTGTCGACCAACGCCACAAAGCTTTCGCCGTTTTCATTCGCGCGCTTGATGATTTTGTCATCGATATCGGTAATGTTGCGCACATACTTCAGCTTATAGCCGAGGAAGCGCAGATAACGCGCAACGACGTCGAAAGAAACGAAGGTACGTCCGTGGCCAATATGACAGAGATCGTAAACGGTAATACCACACACGTACATGCCGACTTCCCCGGCATGAATAGGTTTGAATTCCTCTTTTTGGCGCGTCAGTGTATTAAAGATTTTTAACATCGAAGATTCCGTGTAGACGTGTGTGGATAGTAAAGTCTGTATAATACCCATAATTTAGACCGGAAGCAGCACACTTTGCGAGGTGATCGCAGCTTGCGGTTATGCTATAACACACCCCTAACTCTGACCCTTGACGGGGTCGAAGCACCAATCTATCGGAACAGGATGCAAAAATGGTTACTTTCCACACTAATCACGGCGATATCGTAATCAAAACGTTTGATGATAAAGCGCCTGAAACAGTTAAAAACTTCCTGGACTACTGCCGCGAAGGTTTTTACAACAACACCATTTTCCACCGTGTTATTAACGGTTTCATGATCCAGGGCGGCGGTTTCGAGCCAGGCATGAAGCAAAAAGCCACGAAAGAAGCGATCAAAAACGAAGCGAACAACGGTCTGAAAAACACCCGTGGTACGCTGGCGATGGCGCGTACTCAGGCTCCGCACTCCGCAACCGCACAGTTCTTCATCAACGTTGCAGACAACGACTTCCTGAACTTCTCCGGCGAAAGCATGCAGGGTTGGGGTTACTGCGTGTTCGCTGAAGTTGTTGAAGGCATGGACGTGGTTGATAAAATCAAAGGCGTTTCCACTGGTCGCAGCGGTATGCATCAGGATGTGCCAAAAGAAGACGTTATCATCGAAAACGTGACCGTCAGCGAGTAATCGTGGCGACACTGTTTATTGCAGATCTTCACCTCTGCACAGAAGAACCGGCGATCACCGCCGGTTTTCTGCGTTTTTTAGCCGGTGATGCGCGAAAGGCCGATGCGCTATATATTCTTGGCGACCTGTTTGAAGCCTGGATTGGTGACGACGATCCTAATCCGCTGCATCGTGAAATGGCCGCGGCGATAAAATCACTGACTGATTCCGGCGTTCCCTGCTTTTTTATTCACGGCAACCGTGATTTTCTGCTCGGTAAACGTTTTGCCCGTGCGAGCGGCATGACCTTGCTTCGCGAAGAAAAAGTGCTCGACCTGTATGGCCGCAAGGTGCTGATCATGCATGGCGACACCTTATGCACCGACGACGCAGGCTATCAGGCATTTCGCGCCAAAGTGCATCAACCCTGGTTACAGAAGCTGTTCCTCGCTCTGCCGCTGTTCGTTCGCCAGCGAATCGCTGCGAAAATGCGTGCCAACAGCAAAGCAGCCAACACCACCAAATCGCTGGAAATCATGGATGTGAATCAGCAGGCCGTGATTAGCGAGATGGAAAAACATCAGGTTCAGTGGTTAATTCACGGCCATACCCACCGCCCTGCCGTCCACAAACTTACGGCCAATGAGCAACCCGCTTTCCGCGTGGTATTAGGCGCATGGCACACCGAAGGTTCGATGATCAAAGTCACCCCTGACGACGTTGAACTGATCGCCTTTCCGTTTTAATTCTGCAGATACCCAGTTCCTCTTTACACAAAACTATTCGAGTTGCATCAAAGCGGCAAATCTGTGAGTCCCCTGGAGCTTACAAAAGTAAGTGACTGGGGTGAGCAGATGCAACCAACAAAGAGGCAGCTTGAAGAGTGAAGTGCAAAGCGCGCAATCGTTTTCCTTGGCGGTGAATTATGCTATTCTCTGTGGCCTCAAAAGTCGAGTGTAGTGCACCACAGGAGTTTTCAGACGCATGTCTTCCCGCAATAATCCGGCGCGTGTCGCCATCGTGATGGGGTCCAAAAGCGACTGGGCTACCATGCAGTTCGCCGCCGAAATCTTCGAAATCCTGGACGTTCCGCATCATGTTGAAGTCGTCTCCGCCCACCGCACCCCAGACAAACTGTTTAGCTTCGCCGAAAGCGCTGAAGAGAACGGTTATCAGGTGATTATTGCCGGGGCCGGTGGCGCAGCGCATTTGCCTGGCATGATTGCGGCGAAAACGCTGGTGCCAGTTTTGGGCGTTCCGGTGCAAAGCGCAGCGCTGAGCGGCGTAGATAGCCTCTACTCTATCGTTCAAATGCCGCGCGGTATTCCGGTCGGCACGCTGGCGATCGGCAAAGCGGGGGCGGCAAATGCGGCCCTGCTGGCAGCACAAATTCTGGCAACACACGACAAAGAACTGCATCAGCGTCTGGCTGAGTGGCGTAAAGCGCAAACCGACGAGGTGCTGGAGAACCCGGACCCGCGAGGTGTCGCATGAAGCAGGTCTGCGTACTTGGCAACGGACAGCTAGGGCGCATGCTGCGCCAGGCCGGTGAGCCACTGGGCATAGCGGTCTGGCCCGTCGGGCTGGACGCTGAACCGGCTGCGGTCCCTTTTCAGCAAAGCGTGATCACCGCTGAGATTGAGCGCTGGCCGGAAACGGCACTCACCCGCGAACTGGCACGCCACCCGGCGTTTGTTAACCGCGACGTCTTCCCGATTATTGCCGACCGTCTGACGCAAAAGCAGCTTTTTGACAAGCTCGGTCTGGCGACCGCGCCATGGCAACTGCTGGCAGATAAAAGCGAATGGTCTGCGATATTCGACAAACTTGGCGAGCTGGCGATTGTGAAACGTCGCGTCGGCGGCTACGACGGACGTGGACAGTGGCGCTTGCGCGCAAATGAAACTGAGCAACTGCCGGACGACTGCTACGGCGAGTGCATCGTCGAGCGGGGAATCAACTTCTCCGGAGAAGTCTCACTGGTTGGCGCTCGTGCGCACGACGGCAGCACCGTTTTCTATCCGCTGACCCATAACCTGCATCAGGACGGCATTCTGCGCACCAGCGTGGTGTTCCCGCAGGCTAACGCCAGACAGCAGGAACAAGCTGAAGCAATGCTCTCTGCCATCATGCAGGAGCTGGGCTATGTCGGCGTGATGGCGATGGAGTGTTTCATCACCCCGGAAGGTCTGCTGATTAACGAACTGGCTCCGCGCGTGCACAACAGCGGGCACTGGACGCAAAACGGCGCCAGCATCAGCCAGTTTGAGCTGCATCTACGTGCCATTACCGACCTGCCGTTACCGACGCCGGTGGTGAACCACCCTTCGGTGATGGTAAACCTGATTGGTAGCGACCTGAACTACGACTGGCTGAAGCTGCCGCTGGTGCATCTGCACTGGTATGACAAAGAGGTGCGTGAAGGGCGTAAGGTGGGTCACCTGAACCTGAGCGACAGCGATACCGCGCGCCTTAGCGCGACGCTGGAAGCGCTTATCCCCCTGCTGCCGCCGGAATATGCCAGCGGTATTATCTGGGCGCAGTCAAAGCTGAAATAAGCCAATAATGCCGGGGAGTTGATTTTATCCTTCCCCGGCCCCTCCTCTGGCGCGTAAAATCCCCTCCATTGCTGTTTTGTATTTTCAGGATCAAACATGAACGATGGAACGGACTACCGCGCAATTTTGCTTGCCGGTACGCCTTTAATCGATGTACGCGCCCCCGTGGAATTTCAGCAGGGCGCAATGCCGGGCGCAATCAACCTTCCCTTAATGAACGATGACGAACGTGCCGCCGTGGGTACCTGTTACAAACGCCAGGGGCCCGAAGCCGCCCTCGCGCTCGGCCATCAACTGGTCTCGGGGGAGACCCGCCAACAGCGCATGCATGCCTGGCAGGATGCCTGCCGTCAAAATCCTGCAGGCTATTTATGCTGCGCGCGTGGCGGTCAGCGTTCGCATATTGTGCAGCAGTGGCTGCATGAGTCCGGCATTGACTATCCTCTGATTAAAGGCGGTTACAAAGCCCTGCGCCAGGCAGTGATACAGCTGACTGAAGAATTAGTGCAAAAGCCGATCGTCTTAATTGGCGGCTGTACCGGGAACGGCAAAACCCAACTGGTGCAACAACAGCCAAACGGTGTGGATCTCGAAGGTCTGGCGCACCATCGCGGCTCCTCGTTTGGGCGCACCGTTGAACCTCAATTGAGTCAGGCGAGTTTTGAAAACCTGCTGGCGGTTGAAATGCTCAAAACCGATAGCCGTCAGGATTTACGTCTGTGGGTACTGGAAGATGAAGGCCGCATGATCGGGGCTAATCATCTGCCCGAATGCCTGCGCGAGCGCATGACCCAGGCATCAATTGCAGTGGTGGACGATCCTTTTGAGCGTCGTCTGGAGCGACTACGCGAAGAGTATTTCGTGAAGATGCACCACGATTTTACCCAC
Organism: Citrobacter sp. Cpo032; assembly: GCF_030332975.1. Lineage (NCBI taxonomy): Bacteria > Pseudomonadati > Pseudomonadota > Gammaproteobacteria > Enterobacterales > Enterobacteriaceae > Citrobacter > Citrobacter sp. Cpo032. Next base: position 201,583 of record NZ_JAOWGU010000034.1, on the reverse strand, counting down.
GCTTATGGCGAGAGCCAGGGCTGGCAGGAGTACAGCGAGTATCTGCACCACGGCCTGTTTGCTATACGCCGTCGTCTGGGTTTACAACGTTTTGCCGAGCTGACCACCCTGCTCGACGAGGCTCTGCGCGAACAGCAGGCAACGGGCAGCACCGACGCCCATATGGGCTGGCTGGTACCGTTGCTCAACGAATATTACGACCCGATGTATCGTTATCAGCTGGAAAAGAAAGCCGCGAAAATCGTTTTTCGCGGCACATGGCAGGACGTTGCCGACTGGCTTAACGCACAGTGATCAGTGTCTGTCGCGCTTATCTGCGCGTTTTGCCAGCCAGTCACCCAGCACCTGAACGACCTGCACCAAAATAATCAGCGCCACCACAGTGACGATCATGACCTGGGTTTCGTAGCGGTAATAACCAAAGCGAATCGCCAGGTCGCCGACTCCACCGCCGCCAACGATCCCGGCCATCGCGGAGTAACCGATCAGACTCACCAGCGTTATCGTCAACCCACGCAGCAGACCCGCGCTCGCTTCAGGTAACAGAACGGTGCAGATGATGCGCATCGGGCTGGCACCAAACGCTTCCGCTGCTTCAATAATCCCTTTATCGACTTCACGTAGCGCGCTATCAACCAGACGGGCATAGAAGGCGATTGCCGCCACTGAGAGCGGGACCGACGCCGCAATCGGGCCAATGGTATTCCCGAGCAAAAACTGGGTTAGCGGCAGCAGCAGAACCAGCAGGATCACAAACGGTACCGAACGAATGATATTCACCAGCACGGAGCTGAGCAGATACACAAAACGGTTTTGCCAGAATAAATGCCGGTCGGTGACGAAAATCAGAAAACCGAGCGGCAGACCACCAATAATTGCCAGCACCGTAGAGATGCTCAGCATCTGGAAGGTTTCATTAAACGCCAGCGTCAAATCAGGCAATAAATCATCCACGAATCACCTCCACCTGTGCAGTACGTTGACGAATATGTTCCACGGCGACTTCCACCGCTGAAGGGTTATGCGGCGCGGTCAGCTGCACGACCAGAATCCCCAGCGCACGTTCGCCAATATATTCAATTTTGCCGTGCAGAATGTTCACCGCCACGCCAAATTTAACCGCGACTTCTGACAACACCGGCTGTTCCGCCGAATCACCGATAAACAGGATTTTTAGCAACTGACCAGGCAGATGCTGGCGCAGACGCTCGGGCAGCGTCAAATTGAGGGTATGCGACACCAGCTGCTGGGTGAAAGCGTGCTGCGGGTGAGCAAAAACGTCAAACACCTCACCAGACTCCACCACCTTGCCACCGGACATCACCGCCACGCGATCGCAAATCGATTTGATCACGTTCATCTCGTGAGTGATCAGCACGATTGTGATCCCCAACTGTTGGTTGATCTGCTTAAGCAATGCCAGAATCGTGGCTGAGGTTTCGAGGTCCAGCGCCGAGGTAGGTTCATCACACAGCAGCACATCCGGGTGATTGGCAATCGCGCGGGCAATACCCACACGCTGCTTTTGCCCACCGCTGAGCTGAACCGGAAAGCGGTTCGCCTTGTCTGACAGCCCCACCAGCGCCAGGATTTCGCTTACGCGCGGACCAATTTTACTGCGCTCCCATCCGGCAGCCTTCAGGCTAAAGGCGACGTTTTGCGCCACGGTACGGGTATGCATCAGGTTAAAATGTTGAAAAATCATACCGATACGCTGACGGGCTTTACGTAGATGCCCCCCTTCCAGCGCGGAAATTTCTACGCCGTTCACCTTCACGCTTCCCTGGCTCGGACGCGTTAAGGCGTTCAGGGTGCGCAGCAGCGTACTTTTCCCCGCGCCGCTGGTCCCGACAATGCCAAATATCTCACCTGCGCCAATGCGCAAGCTAACGTCATCAACCGCCCGGGTTGATGGTCCACGGCCTGCGCTAAAATCCACGCAAACCTTTTCTATCTCAATCATATCCACCTCAGAAATGCGAAAAGGGCAGTCGTCGCTGCCCCTGTTAACCCTTGTGCGCAGCGATTATTGGGCTGCCGACATCCATTCCGGTTTCTGGAAGGCGCTGTAGATATTTTGCGGATCGTCGATCACCGCGCGATACGCCGGAGATTTCACCGCCTCAACAATATCTTTCGCGAACGGTTTATCCGCATCTTCAGTGCGTACCGCGATGATATTTTTCAGATTTTCGTCCAGGTGCTCTTGCTTGATGGCGCTGGAAAGATCCAGTTTTGCCGCCACGGCAAAGTTACCGTTGACCAGCGCGCCGGTCACACCGTCCAAAGTGCGCGGCAGCTGTGCCGCTTCCAGCGGTTTAAACACCAGCCCTTTCGGGTTGCTGGCGATATCGCGCTCGGAGGCTTTCGTTGGATCAATATTGTCTTTGATGGTGATAAGGCCAATAGACTGCAGGAAACGCAGACCGCGAGCCAGGTTGGTGGGATCGTTGGAAAGCGTGATCACATCCCCTTTTTTCAACTCATCCAGGCTTTTGATTTTATGTGAGTAAAACCCCATTCCGGCCGTCGGGACCACAATCAGCTTGCTCAGCTTCAGGCCTTTATCGGCGGTGAATTTGTCAAAATAGAGCGAATGCTGGAACAGGTTAGCATCAATGCTACCGTTGGAGAGCGCCATGTTTGGCTGCACGTAATCGCTGAATTCGCGCACCACTACCTTATAGCCTTTCTCTTTCAGCGTGGGGGCAATGGCCTGTTTCACCATATCACCGTATGGCCCAGGCGCGACGCCAAACACGATTGTGTGCGGGTCACTGTTCGCATGAGCAAACTGTAATCCACAGGCCAGTAACAGCGCCCCGGTCGCGACGCGTAAACTCTGACGCAATCCCATATTTTCTCCATTTTAACGTTGTGGTGTCATGTCTCACGCCGTTCATGCGGCGTTGTTCTCGTTGGCCTGATAACAGGCAGATTTCTAACATGACACAGATCACAACCTGCTGTCCTTGAAATTATTTCATGATGTTGCAGAGTATGTTTTTAAATGTGAGAAGGTATGAAAAAGCCGGATGTCGGCACAAGTGCCTTATCCGGCCTACAACAGCTTTCTTAGGCCCGATAAACGCAAGCATATCGGGCGGCAGGCGTCGATTAGAAGTCGTAACGCAGACGAACCAGGTTCATGTCACCCAGATTGTCGGTGCTGGAGGTAAAGACGTGTTCGTAATCAACACGGAAACCGTAATCCAGCTGGAAGCTGATCCCTACGCCGTTGTCGGTACGCAGGTAGTTACGGCCATTCACGTACTCAATACGGTCGCCCATAAAGTAAGGCTGAACGGATTTCAGCGCATATTGACCCACCGGGAAGGTGTAACCGGCGAAGTATTCCAGACCCCAGGCGTCACCGGCAAAGTAGTCGTTAACAGAGACTTTTTTGGTGGTCATGAAGTTTTGATACCAACCGCCGCCCATCGAGAAGGTCCAGTTGTCCGGTTTCCAGCTCAGCGCGGTACCGACGATGTTTTGATCGTAGGTTTTGCTGGTGTTGCCACGCATTTCCGCGCGAGTGTAGTTCCACGCCGTACCCCAGGTCAGGTCATCGGTAATGTGATAATCCACACCCAGTGAGCCGCCGCCTTTACGCTTGTAGCGCAGACCGTTGTTCGGGTTGTAATCATCGCTGAACAAATAAGATGCATAGAGATCAACATCCCCCACCGTTTTCTTATACTTCAGAGATTTACGTGTACGATAGGAACCGTCATAGTCGCCATTAATACCGTTACCTGGAGCCTGACCAATCATGTCATAGTCCCAGATATCCGTTTTCGCACCGACTACATCATAGTAAATGCTGTTTTGTTGACCGAAGGTCAGCGTACCCCAGGTTGCACTCTTCAGACCGGTGTACAACATACGACGCGTGGTATCGTTGGCACCGTCAGCGTAGTGGTTATCCCAGTTGAACATCGCCGGGAAGTTAACGCCCAGCTCGTAGTAGCTCACCCAACTAATATCATCAAACAGATAGTAGTCAGCGGCAAAGCGGAAACGTGTACCGCCATCGAAGCCATTACGTTTGTAGCCATTCTTACCATCGTCACCGGCCATATTCTGGAACTGCGGACGAATACTGCCGCCGACGGTGAAGTTAAGACGGCTCAGCGGGTTGCCCGCTTGCGGATCTTGTTTCAGGACCGTGATTTCCGCCTGTGAAGCGAAAGTCGTTAATGCCACTGCTGCGCCGATCGATACCGCCAGCGCTGTTTTTTTTATAGTCATTATTTATACCTTGATAGATAGCCTGCCAATTATTCAGCACACAAATATTAACGTTTATTAATACTCTCGTGTTGTTGGGTTTTTATTGTTCTGTGCTGTTAAATATCAAGGAGTTATCAATTTGTGCTACATAGAAAAAAAGACGCACCGATTTTAAAACCGGTGCGTAATCATCACAAATATGAATTAACTACTGAACTGACGGAACAGCGCTTTACCTTTTAGCAGACGTGAACCGAGCCATCCGCCGCATAAAGAGAGCAGCAATGCTCCACTAAATGGTAATACTACCCACAGTCGCCAGTCTGGCCCCCACGGGAAATCAAACACTTTGGTTTGCAGTACCGCCAACGCTGTTTCCGCACCGATGGCCGCCACCAGTCCGGCAACCATCCCGAGCATGGCGAACTCGCACCACAGCGTGGTACGCAGCAGCTTCTTACCGGCTCCCAGCGTGCGCCAGACCACCAACTCCTGATGACGTTGACGCATCCCCACCTGAACCTGCGCCAACAGCAACAACATGCCGCAGGCGGTAACCAGCACAACCATCACTTCCAGCGCTCTACTTACCTGCTCCAGCACCTGCCCTACCTGTTTGAGGATGGCGCCAATATCCAGCAGGCTGATGGTCGGGAATTCGCGGTTAAGCTGCGTCAACATGCCGTTGCCGTTCTCCCAACGAAAGCTGGTTAACCAGCTCTGGGGCTGATCGTCCAGCGCCCCGGCAGGGAAAATAAAGAAGAAGTTAGGCCGCAGGCTTTCCCAGTCCACTTTACGCAGGCTGCTGACCGTGGCGCTGAAATCCTGGGTATCGCCCATAAAAGTCACTCGATCGCCGAGTTTGACGTTCAGCCGTTTCGCTAACCCCTCTTCCATCGACACTTCACCCGCTTTTGGCGGCCAGCCTCCGGCAGTTATCGGGTTATGATCCGGTCGGGTATCCTGCCAGGTCAGGTTAAGCTCGCGGTTCAGCGCCTCATCCTGATTGCCTTCGGTCGGCTTCTCATTGATCGCCGTCAGACGCGCCCGTACAATCGGATAGAACGATTCCGGGATCACCTGATGTTCCGACAAGAAAGCCTTCAGCGGAACCACCTGCTCGGTGGCAATGTTGATCAGATAATAGTTCGGGCTTTCCGGCGGCATTTGCTGCTGCCAACGGTCGAGCAGATCGCCGCGCAGTACCAGTAACAACGCCAGCAGCATAAAGGAAAGCGAAAATGCCGATAGCTGGCTGAGCGTTGACCACGGCTGGCGCAACAGTCGACTGACCGCCAAACGCAACGGCAGCGAGGAGAGCGTCAGACCACGCAGCACGTTGAGCAGCATCCAGCCGAGCACCCCGCACAACAGCGCCAGTACCACCGCACCAGCCAGTACCGCCCACAGCAGCGGACTTCCGCCCATCAGTCCAGCAAGCAGTGCAATCACGACTATCACTACCACCGGCAAATAAAACTTCAGCGGCCAGACGTTTGCCACCACGTCACGGCGCAGCACCCGCAGCGGCTGCGTCGCCAGCAGCAGGCGGTAAGGGCGTAACCCGACCAACAGCGAAATCACCGTCATGGTGCCTAGTGCCCATAGCCACGGCCAGGGGCTGGCAGGCGGTAGTTCTCCAGGCAGAACCGGCTTGAGCAGTAGCACCAGCACGCGCTCAAATAGCAGTCCGAACAGCCCGCCGGTCAAGCCAGACAGCGCCAGCACCATCAGCCATTGACCAACAATCAGCCTGCGCAGTTGCGCTCTGCCCGCGCCGAGGGTTTTCAGAATAGCCACCAGATCGTAACGGCTGCGGCAATAATGGCTCATCGCCACAGCAACCGCGGCGACCGCCAGCAGCAGCGTTAACAGCGCCGACAACAGCAGGAACTGTTGCGAACGCTCCAGAGATTTCCCAAGCGCGCCTTCATCCTGCTCCAGCCCGTACCAGCGCTGTTCAGGCTTTAGCTGCGGCAACAGCCATTTTTCGTAGGCGTCCAGTTGCTGCGGCGTTCCGCCAAATTTATAGCGCCAGGTCACGCGGCTTCCCGGCTGGACCGCCGCCGTTTTTTCGACATCCGCCATGCTCATCATCAGACGCGGTGCTATCTGGAACGGATTAAAACCAGAGTCCGGCTCCTGCACCACCTCCCCGGCAATGCGCAGCGTGGCATCACCGACGTCAATAGAATCACCGATTTTTAGATTGAGCAGCGCCATCAGACGCGGGGCCAGCAACACCATGCCCGGCTGTGGTTTCAACCCCGGTGGATTAGTTTGTAACGTGCCGTACATCGGATACACGTCATCCACCGCTTTGACATTCGCCAGTTGCGGCGTATCCCGGGCAAAAGTCATGGTCGCAAAAGTCAGCTGCTCGCCGACTTTCAAACCCCGCTGTCGCGCCTCGTCAATCCACGCTTTCGGCACGGTACGCGAACTTTGTAGCGACCGATCGCCCGCCATAAACTCACGGCTTTGCTGGCTCAGCCCTTTTTCCATACGGTCGCTGATATTGCCCAGCGCCAGCACACAGGCTACCGCCAGGCTTAGTGCCAGCCAGACAATCAGTAATGAAGGCGAGCGCCATTCGCGCCAGAACCAGCGTGCAATCATGCCTCCTCCTGCAACTGTCCATTCACCAGACGTAAGCGCCTGTCGCAACGCGCCGCCAACTGCGGGTCATGCGTCACCAGAATCAGGGTGGTGCCGTGTTCCCGGTTCAGAGAAAACAGCAGGTCGGCTATTTTGTCTCCGGTCTGGCGATCGAGGTTGCCTGTCGGCTCATCGGCAAACAGCACATCCGGACGCCCGTTAAACGCTCGCGCCAGCGCCACGCGCTGCTGCTCCCCGCCGGAAAGCTGGGCCGGAAGATGATCAAGACGTTTTCCCAGTCCCAGTTGTTCCAACAGCGTTTTTGCCCCGTCACGACTTTTTCCGCTATTTTCGCCGCGCAACAGCGCGGGCAGTTCGACGTTTTCCAGCGCGTTGAGGGTCGGAATTAACATGAATGACTGGAAGACAAAACCCACGTGCCGCGCCCGCAGCTGCGCCCGGGCTTCTTCGTCCATGGTGTGCAACGCCTGCCCCACCAGGCTGACTTCACCGCTGGTGCCATCGTCCAGCCCGGCGAGGATCGCCAGCAGCGTGGATTTCCCCGATCCCGACTCGCCAATCAGCGCAATGGTCTCGGCGCGTTTGACAACCAGTTCAACTCCGGTAAGGATGGATAGCTCATGATCACCCTGACCGACGGATTTCTTAAGATGATGAACTTCAACAATGTTTTCCGCTGGCATTGGCCTTTCCTGTTCCTGGTCCTGTTAACTTTCCGCGCCGCCGCAGCGGACACGTTATTAATTCTGGGTGACAGCCTGAGCGCCGGATACCGAATGTCCGCCAGCGCCGCGTGGCCTGCGCTACTTAATGATAAATGGCAAACCAAAACGCCAGTGGTGAATGCCAGCATTAGCGGCGACACCTCGCAGCAGGGCCTGGCCCGTCTGCCTGCATTACTCAAGCAGCACCAGCCGCGTTGGGTACTGGTCGAACTTGGCGGCAACGATGGCCTGCGCGGCTTTGCGCCTGCGCAAACCGAACAAACCCTGCGCACGATTTTGCAGGACGTGAAAGCGGCAAATGCCGAACCGCTATTAATGCAAATTCGTCTGCCGGCAAACTACGGTCGCCGTTATAATGAAACCTTTAGCGCGATTTATCCAAAGCTCGCCAAAGAGTTTGATATCCCTCTGCTGCCCTTTTTTATGGAAGAGGTTTATCTGAAACCCCAGTGGATGCAGGATGATGGTATTCATCCTAACCGTGACGCCCAGCCGTTTATCGCCGACTGGATGGCGCAACATCTCACACCTCTAGTAAATCACGACTCGTAATTCAACGGAGATCCTGACAGGTAAAGTTATGCAAAAATCGGTCTTAATAACAGGATGTTCCAGCGGAATCGGCCTGGAAAGCGCGCTTGAGCTAAAGCGCCAGGGTTTTCAAATTCTGGCAGGCTGTCGCAAACCTGACGATGTCGCGCGTATGAACAGCATGGGATTCACTGGCGTGTTGCTGGATCTGGATTCACCCGAAAGCGTGGATCGTGCCGCCGATGAAGTGATCGCCCTGACCGATAATCGTTTATATGGGATCTTTAACAACGCCGGATACGGTGTCTATGGTCCACTGCCCACCATCAGCCGTGAACAGATGGAACAGCAGTTTTCCGCCAACTTCTTTGGCGCACATCAGCTTACCATGCGCCTGTTACCTGCCATGTTACCCCACGGCGAAGGGCGCATTGTGATGACCTCCTCGGTGATGGGATTGATCTCAACGCCGGGACGCGGCGCCTATGCCGCCAGCAAATATGCACTGGAAGCCTGGTCCGACGCACTGCGTATGGAACTGCGCCACAGCGGGATTAAGGTCAGCCTGATTGAACCCGGCCCCATCCGTACCCGCTTTACCGAAAACGTCAACCAGACCCAGAGCGATGCTCCCGTTGAAAATCCCGGCATTGCCGCGCGTTTTACGCTGGGACCAGAAGCGGTTGTCGCCAAAGTGCGTCATGCGTTTGAGAGCGATAAACCAAAGCTACGTTATCCGGTTACGCTGGTGACGTGGGCAGTGATGCTGCTTAAACGCCTGCTGCCAGGCCGCATAATGGACAAAATTTTACAGGGTTGAGTTGAAGCTCGCGCGTCAGCCCCCATGTAACAAGAAATCGACAAAAGAGAGTAACTCCATGTCCACACAGAATATTGTTAACATTAACGAATCGAACCTACAGCAGACCCTTGAACAGTCGATGACCACCCCGGTCCTGTTCTATTTTTGGTCTGAGCGCAGCCAGCATTGTCTGCAATTAACGCCGGTACTGGAGAGCCTTGCCGCCCAGTATAACGGTCAATTTATTCTCGCTAAGCTGGACTGCGACGCCGAACAGATGATCGCCTCCCAGTTTGGTCTGCGCGCGATCCCTACGGTTTATCTGTTCCAGAACGGCCAGCCGGTAGATGGATTCCAGGGCCCGCAACCGGAAGAGGTTATTCGCGCGCTGCTGGAGAAAGTGCTGCCGAGCGAAGAAGAGCTGAAAGCACGCCAGGCTATCGAATTCATCGAAGCTGGTAATCACGCGGATGCGCTGCCGCTGCTGAAAGAAGCCTGGCAGATCTCCAACCAGAGCAGCGAAATCGGTCTGCTGCTGGCGGAAACGCAAATCGCCCTGAACCGTTCTGATGAAGCCGAAGCGGTACTGAAAACCATTCCGTTGCAGGATCAGGACACCCGCTATCAAGGGCTTATCGCACAGATCGAATTACTGAAGCAGGCCGCTGATACACCGGAAATCCAACAGTTGCAGCAGCAGGTCGCCAGCAATCCACAGGATGCGGCGCTGGCAACGCAGTTGGCTATTCAATTGCACCAGGTCGGACGTAACGAGGAATCGCTGGAATTACTGTTCAGCCACCTGAAGAAAGATCTTACGGCTGCCGATGGTCAGGCACGTAAGACTTTCCAGGAGATCCTTGCCGCACTGGGTACCGGTGATGCGCTGGCCTCGAAGTATCGCCGCCAGCTGTACGCGCTGTTGTACTAATTGGTTCATCATGCCCGATGGCGCTACGCTTATCGGGCTTACAAACACAACCAACACCTCATTCCCGTCGGCCGGATATGGCGGTAGCCGTCATACGGCATCACATCACGGTTTCTTTAATGGCGTCACCACCAGTTGGTGGCGCGAATTATAGAACTTCCGATAGGTTAAATAGCAGGCGATAATGGTCGACAGGCTGGCGGTTGATAGCAGCATAAACGTCACCATAATCTGATACTTAATCGCTTTTACCGGGTCAATACCTGCAAAGATCAATCCTGACATCATTCCCGGTAAACTCACCAGCCCCACGGTCTTCGCTGAATCAATCGTCGGGATCAGCGAGGCGCGAATGCTGTCGCGAATCAGCGGCGCGGAGGCCACTTTCGGCGTCGCGCCGAGGCTGAGTTTTTCCTGAATTTGCTGCTGCTCGCTGTTAAACCTCTGCCCCAAATTGTTGTAACACAGCCCCACCGCCACCATCGCATTGCCTGCAATCATGCCAGAGATCGGGATGACCTGCATCGGCGTGAACTCGATAGAGCCTGAAAGAACCAGCACCGAAAGCGTTAGCCCCGCCCCCGCCGTAATGGCAATAAACGACGAGAGAAAAGCTTTATCAATATATTTACTGCGTTTTTGCGCGTTATAGGCCGCGTTAAAGCAGATAAACAGCACCATCAATAAGGTCAGAATGCTATGGTTGACGCCAAAAATATATTTCAGCACGTAGCCCACGATAATAAGCTGAACCACTGCCCGGCAAACGCTCCAGAGAATATCTTTTTCCAGCGCCAGCTTTTCTTTGTTGCTGATCAGTATCGCGACCACCACCAGCATCATCGCTAACGCCAGGGATTCATTGGTAATATTATGCTCGTTCATTGCTGACTTCCTGCATTTCACCGGCGTGCGGTTGAAGGGTTATGACGTTATCCGCATGTTCAATTTCATCTTTGTCATGCGTCACCCACAGCACAGCAATATTCTTGTCGCGAACATAGTGGTGAATTAATTCGTTCACATTACGCTTGTTGGCTTCATCCAGCGCGCTGGTGATTTCATCAAGCAGCAGGATTTTCGGCAGAAACTGCAAATTACGAATTAACGAGACGCGCTGCTTTTCGCCACCAGATAGCTCATTGATATTTTTTTTCAGGATCGTCTCGGGCAACTGAAAACGAGCCAGATCTTCCAGAAACACATCCGGTTCCGGGCGTTTATCGCGGATTTGCCAGGGAAAAATGAGGTTGTCGTAGACGGTATCACCGAACAAAGCGGGCGTTTGCGCGCAATAAGAGACCTGCTGGCGATAAGCTTCAGGCTTAAGCGTTGATATCTCCTTACCCTCAAAAAGGATTTCACCGGAACTCGGGCTAATTAACGACGCGACTATCTTGAGTAACGTACTTTTACCGCAGCCGGACTGGCCGGTAATCAGCTTAAATTCTCCGGCGCGGAGATCAAAACAGATGTTATTAAGAATCTGCGTCGCCCCTGCCTGCCACGCGACATTTTTTAACTGAAGCAGAATGCTGCTTTCTTCCATTACCAATCCCTTTTTACATCTTTCGTGCAGATAGTCTATCCCTGTAATTTATTATAGGGGAGCCCACCTTGATAAATCGGGTATAATTTGACTAATGAGGCAGTAAAGGACAGCACAACAGGAGGTTTCATCAATGCTCATTTTTATTCCTATTCTTATTTTTGTCGCGCTGGTGATCGTCGGCGCAGGCGTCAAAATCGTCCCGCAGGGATATCAGTGGACGGTAGAGCGTTTTGGTCGTTACACCAAAACCCTGCAACCGGGTTTAAGCCTTGTTGTACCGTTCATGGACCGCATTGGTCGTAAGATCAATATGATGGAACAGGTGCTTGATATCCCCTCTCAGGAAGTCATCTCCAAAGATAACGCCAACGTCTCGATTGATGCTGTGTGCTTCATTCAGGTGATCGACGCGCCGAAAGCCGCGTATGAAGTCAGCAACCTGGAACTGGCGATCATCAACCTGACCATGACCAACATTCGTACTGTTCTCGGCTCGATGGAGCTCGATGAAATGCTCTCCCAGCGCGACAACATCAACACGCGCCTGCTGCATATCGTTGATGAGGCAACCAATCCCTGGGGCATCAAAATCACCCGTATTGAGATCCGCGACGTGCGTCCTCCGGCAGAACTTATCGACGCCATGAACGCGCAAATGAAAGCCGAACGTACCAAGCGCGCCTACATTCTTGAAGCCGAAGGGATCCGTCAGGCAGAAATCGTCAAGGCCGAAGGTGAGAAGCAGTCGAAAATCCTCATCGCGGAAGGTGAACGTCAGTCCGCATTTTTACAGGCTGAAGCGCGTGAACGTTCCGCAGAAGCAGAAGCCCGCGCAACACAGATGGTGTCTGAAGCCATTGCCGCCGGGGATATTCAGGCCGTGAACTACTTCGTGGCGCAGAAATATACCGAAGCGCTGCAGCATATCGGCTCGTCGAATAACAGCAAAGTGGTGATGATGCCGCTGGATGCCAGCAGCCTGATGGGTTCCATTGCCGGGATCGCCGAACTGGTTAAGGACAGCGCCAGCGAGCGGAAAAAATCATGATAGCGATGATTCTGGTGCACCCGCATATCTTCTGGCTCAGCCTCGGTGGTCTGTTACTGGCCGCCGAGATGCTGGGCGGCAACGGCTATCTGCTGTGGAGCGGCGTGGCAGCGGTGATTACCGGTCTGGTCATCTGGCTCGTTCCACTAGACTGGGCGTGGCAGGGGGCAATGTTCGCTGCCCTCACCTTGCTGGCAGCCTGGCTGTGGTGGAAGTGGCTGGCAAGGCGCGTTCAGGAGCAGCAGCCAGCCGACAGCCATCTTAACCAACGTGGACAACAGTTAGTTGGCCGTCGATTTACTCTGGAAACTGACCTGGTCAATGGTCGCGGACATATGCGCGTCGGCGACAGTTCCTGGCCCGTTAGCGCCCGTGACGATTTGAGCGCCGGAACGCAGGTTGAAGTCATTGCCGTTGAGGGAATCACCCTGATTATAAAAGCGGTATCACACTAAAAAGACAGGAAATAAGACTATGGTCAGGAAGACACCCCTTGCCTTTGCCCTTTGCACATTGCTGACCGCCGCTCCGCAGGCATTCGCTTCGTTCGATATGGAAGACTGCAAATGGAGCGACGACAGCTGCCTGCTGAAGGGAACGCCGACCTTTAACCCTGAAAACGACAGCCGCGACAACCTGCTGCGGCTGCTGAGCCAGGAAAAATCATTTGCTCTGCCCGTGCAGTCGATGCCCGCAGACATCACTCGCTCCCGCGATTTCTATTTTGCCTATCACCCGCAATGGGATGAGGCTGCCCCGCAAACAGCGGCAGCTCAGGCATCCGCCGCGGACAGCCCTCTCTCCCGACAGATGGCCGAGCTGAACATTAGCGCCGACGAAATAAACATCAATGACGCTGAGTTAGAGAACCGTCATGTTTCGAATAACGCCGAGAGCGTTAGCGCCTTTTTTGCCGCGCTGTTGGCCGATTCCACATTAACAGCGGAACAGCGTCAGGCTTTAGCCCAGGCGCGTACGGGACTGCTTTCTGGGGCAACCCGCGAGCAAATTGAGTCTTCTCTTGCCACCTTCCCGGCAGATTCTCAAGCTCTGCCCTATAAAAGCTATCTGGCAGCAGCCGCCAGTTTCTATGCCGGTGATTATGCCAGTGCCGAACGGGATTTCACTCAGCTTGCTACAAGCGATCGTCCGTGGTTAGCAGAGACCGCGCAATACATGCTGATGCGCACGGCGTTGAACAAGAGCAGTCAGAACAGCGTGGGCGAGTACGGCGATTTTGATATTGCGAAAATTAATCGCGAGGATGCCACTCAGGCTCAAGAGTTGGCGCAGGCCTATCTGCAGCGTTTTCCCCAAGGACTCTACGCTGACTCTTCACGAGGCATGTTGCGTCGCATCAACTGGTATTTACAGTCATGGCCGCAGCTGGCCGGGTTGTATGAACAGACGCTAAAGCAGTCGGCTGACGCACGGCAACTGCGCGAAAATGTCATCGAATACGATAATGTCTATGGCATGGCGTTCTACGACCAGTCCGTCGTTGAGTCCTTCCCCGACGCGCCGCGAGTCAGCTATATCGAACTGCTACGCGCGCTGCGCCTGGATAACAACAGCAAACCCACGCTGACGCAGGCACAGCTCGACGCCAGCAAACCGGTGTTTGAACAGAGCCAAAAACTGCCGCTATGGCGCGATCTGCAACTGAATCTGTGGCTGGCAACGGGCAACTACGCGGCAATTATTCAGACAGTTACGCCAGCGCAGAAACTTGCCGCTCACGATACCCTCGCCTTCAGCGAACAGGTGCTGTACGGCGAAGCGTTGATGGGCCAGAAGAAATGGGCCGAGGCGCGCGATTTTTGGCAGCAGTTGTTAAAACTCAGCCAGGATAACGAACAGCAGCAATATGTGCAGGCTAAGCTTGCCGCCACGCTGGTATATAGCGGCGATGTGGCGGCAGTTTTCGCACCGAATAGCGCGGTGACCAACCTGCGCTTTCGCTCGCAGGTGCTGAAAACGCAGGCCACGCCAGAACTGCTGCGCCAGCAGGCCGTTCATGGCCCGAATAACGAAGAGCGTACCATTGCGCTGCATACGCTGCTGGTGCGGGATCTTACAGAGAATCGTTTTGGCGACTGGCTTACTGACAGAAAACTGGCCAGCGCGATTACATCACCGGTCATTGGCGAAGCGTTTGATGACGTTAACCTGAGCATATTCGACTGGAATGGCGACACGGCGCAGGCGGGTTATACGTGCCGCAGCCTCAATGAAACGGTAACGGTATTGAGCAAAAAAGCGGATGATGCTCACGCGCTGAACTGCCTTGGCGAATTCTTCCGCACCACGCAAACACATGTTGATCTGTGGAAAAACAGTGCTGGCAACGACGTGCTTGAATCAGCTATTTCGCGTAAGAAACCGTTCGGCCAGTTCGACAGACAGAGCTACTACCAGCAGGTAATCACCTCACCCACCGCGGAAGTCGAAGATAAGAGCTTCGCGCTGTATCGCGCCATCATGTGCTATGCGCCATCAGGCGCTAACGAATGTGGCGGTGAAGACGTGGATAAACTGCAGCGTAAGGGCTGGTTCACCCAACTGAAAACGCAGTATCCGGGAAGCCCGTGGGCGCAAAAACTCAAATATTACTGGTAACCACACTGCTTCTCGGCCAGGCACAGGCGGCGGATATCGTCGCCGCCCGTGAACATTCAGCCTTCTGGCTGTGGTCTGGGGTGAAAGCCAGTTACGAGCTGAAAGACGCGCAAACGGTTTATCTGCACCAGGGCGAGGTACTGGTTCGTTCCGGTAACGTGGTGTTCCAGCGCCTCGGACTGCCGGTCAGTCGTCTGTCTTTTCCCTCAATCTGGCTGACCGTACGCTTTACAACCCTCGACGTACCGGAAGAGATCCCGGCGCGTATCATACGGTTGATGCAGCGCTGGCAGACCGCCGGGAATCACGTCGTTGGCCTGCAGGTTGATTTTGACGCAGCGACCCATCAACTGACCGACTACGCCCGCTTTCTGCAGCAACTGCGCCAACAGCTCCCGGCCGAGTTTGCGCTAGGCGTAACCGGACTACTGGATTGGGCAAAAACGGGCGACGTCGCTACGCTGAACGCGTTGGCGGTCGATGAACTGGTGGTGCAAAGCTATCAGGGGTGTCACACAGTGACGAATTATCAGGCGTATCTACCCGCGCTGAGCCGCCTGCGCATTCCATTTAAGCTGGGACTGGTGCAAAACGGTAACCGGGACCCACTGGCTGAAGCGCAGCTTGAGAAATCCCCGTGGTACCGCGGCACGGTGGTGTTTATGCTTAATCCCTCTCGCCGTTAAGCCTTCGCTTTGTGATGACTGCAACCGGAGAGATTATCCATGATCGGACATTCAGCACTGTCATCGCCAGGGCAACTGTCTGCCAGCGCCAGCAAATGCAAGCGCATGGCCTGCAATTCTCTGATATGCCGCTCAATGTCAGCCACCTTTTCCAGGGTGCGCTTTTTCACATCCGCGCTATGACGCGCCGGATCGTTAAACAGGTTTACCAGCTCGCCGCACTCTTCCAGGTTAAACCCAACCTGCCGCGCCTGACGCAGCAGCATCAGTTCATTCAAATGCTTTTGGCTGTATGTGCGATAGCCATTTTCACCACGCAGCGGCGGCGTCACCAGCCCTTTCTCTTCATAAAAGCGAATCGCTTTACTGGTTAAACCGGTTTTTTTAGCAACATCGGATATATTCACATCTCCCCCCTTGACCTTCCCCTTGATGGAAGGTTTAACCTTTATAACAGTTAGTCAAAACGATTGCTAAGGTCAATGAATCTCAGACCAATCATAGAGGAAATTTGTTATGTCTCAAACAATCGATCTAACCCTGGACGGCTTGTCCTGTGGTCACTGCGTAAAACGCGTTAAAGAAAGTCTGGAGCAACGCCCGGACGTTGAGCAAGCGGATGTCACTGTGACTGAAGCGCACATCACCGGGAGCGCCAGTGCTGAAGCGCTGATTGAAACCATCAAACAAGCCGGTTACGGCGCGGAGTTAAGCCACCCAAAGGCTAAACCGCTGACGGAGTCATCAATCCCGTCGGAAGCACTGGCAGCGGTCCCTTCCGAGCTTCCGGCAGCTACGGCTGATGATGACAGCCAACAGTTGCTGTTAAACGGCATGAGCTGCGCCAGCTGTGTTATCCGCGTACAAGATGCTCTGCAAAGCGTACCGGGTGTCACGCAGGCACGGGTAAACCTGGCGGAACGTACTGCGCTGGTAATGGGCAGTGCGTCCGCCGACCAGTTAGTGAAAGCGGTGGAAAAAGCGGGCTACGGCGCAGAAGCCATTGAAGATGATGTTATGCGCCGCGAGCGTCAGCAAGAAACCGCCGTAGCAACCATGAAACGTTTTCGCTGGCAGGCGGCCGTCGCGCTGCTGCTGGGTATCCCTGTCATGGTATGGGGAATGATTGGCGAAAACATGATGGTCACTGCCGACAACCGTAGCCTGTGGCTGACGATTGGTCTGGCAACGCTTGCCGTGATGGTTTTCGCGGGCGGTCATTTTTACCGCAACGCGTGGAAAAGCCTGATGAACGGCACCGCGACCATGGATACGCTGGTGGCGCTGGGTACAGGGGTGGCATGGCTTTATTCCATGAGTGTCAACCTCTGGCCGCAATGGTTCCCGATGGAAGCGCGACACCTCTATTATGAAGCCAGTGCGATGATTATCGGTCTGATTAACCTCGGGCACATGCTGGAAGCGCGGGCTCGCCAGCGTTCGTCCAAAGCACTGGAAAAATTACTCGATCTGACGCCGCCGACCGCGCGTGTTGTTACCGACGAAGGCGAAAAGAACGTGCCTTTGGCAGACGTTCAGGCGGGAATGCTGCTGCGCCTGACCACCGGTGACCGCGTTCCGGTAGACGGCGAAATCACTCAGGGCGAAGCCTGGCTGGATGAAGCCATGCTGACCGGAGAGCCTATTCCGCAACAAAAAGGCGAAGGCGATAGCGTCCACGCCGGTACGGTCGTACAGGACGGCAGCGTGCTGTTCCGCGCCAGTGCCGTTGGCAGCCACACCACGCTGTCACGCATTATTCGTATGGTGCGCCAGGCGCAAAGCAGTAAACCGGAGATTGGTAAACTAGCCGACCGTATCTCCTCAGTGTTCGTTCCGGTCGTCGTCGTCATCGCGCTGGTGAGTGCGGCAATCTGGTATTTCTTCGGGCCGGCACCACAAATTGTTTATACGCTGGTGATTGCCACTACCGTACTGATTATTGCCTGCCCTTGTGCGCTGGGCCTGGCTACACCAATGTCGATTATTTCCGGTGTAGGTCGTGCCGCTGAGTTTGGGGTTCTGGTACGTGATGCCGATGCGCTGCAGCGCGCCAGTACGCTTGATACCGTCGTATTTGATAAAACCGGGACATTGACTGAAGGTAAACCGCAGGTTGTCGCCATCAAAACGTTTGGCAATACCGATGAAGCGCTGGCGATTCGTCTGGCTGCGGCCCTTGAACAGGGTTCCAGTCACCCGCTGGCCAGGGCGATTCTGGACAAAGCCGGTGATGTTACGCTGCCACAGGTCAATGGTTTCCGTACGCTGCGCGGTTTAGGCGTAAGCGGTGAAACGGAAGGTCATACGCTGCTGCTGGGCAACCAGGCACTGCTCAATGAGCAACAGGTTGATACCACTGAAATGGAAGCTGAAATCACCGCTCAGGCATCCCAGGGTTCAACCCCGGTCCTGTTGGCGATTGATGGTAAAGCGGCGGCGCTGTTAGCGGTGCGTGATCCGCTGCGTAGCGACAGCGTGGCAGCACTTCAGCGCCTGCACCGCAACGGGTATCGTCTGGTGATGCTTACTGGTGACAACCCGACCACGGCTAACGCTATTGCCAAAGAAGCCGGTATTGATGAGGTGATTGCCGGTGTTCTGCCGGACGGTAAAGCCGAGGCGATTAAACGTCTGCAAAGCCAGGGGCGTCAGGTTGCCATGGTGGGTGACGGTATTAACGATGCGCCTGCGCTGGCTCAGGCCGATGTCGGAATTGCCATGGGTGGCGGCAGCGATGTGGCGATTGAAACCGCCGCGATTACGCTGATGCGTCATAGCCTGATGGGCGTTGCGGATGCACTGTCTATCTCCCGGGCAACGTTGCGTAATATGAAGCAGAACCTGGTCGGCGCGTTTATTTATAACAGCATCGGTATCCCCGTTGCCGCGGGGATCCTGTGGCCGTTCACCGGAACACTGCTGAATCCGGTCGTTGCAGGGGCGGCGATGGCACTCTCCTCCATTACTGTGGTGAGCAACGCTAACCGACTGCTGCGCTTCAAACCGAAAGAGTAACCCTCTGCCGCATGGCGCTCACGCTTATCCGGCCTACAAAGTGCAGGTAACATTGTAGGCTGGATAAGACGATTTCGCGTCGCCATCCGGCGATTCTCGCATTGCACCTTCCTGGACCACGCGCTAGCATGAAAGTCTACTTAGGGAGGTCGTATGGATCTGTTATACCGGGTAAAAACATTTTTCACCGCGCTACGCGGCAACCACTATACCTGGCCTGCCATCGACATTTCATTGCCCGGCAACCGCCATTTTCATCTGATTGGCAGTATTCACATGGGCAGTCGCGATATGGCACCTCTGCCTGCCAAATTACTCAAAAAACTCAACCATGCCGACGCGCTGATTGTCGAAGCGGATGTTTCCGGTGACGACGCGCCGTTTGCTAACCTTCCTACATTTGCCGCACTCGAAGAACGTATCAGCCCGGAGCAGTTAGAAAACCTGCATAAAGTCACCAACGAACTGGGCATTTCCCCATCGCTGTTATCTACTCAGCCGTTGTGGCAAATCGCCATGGTATTACAGGCGACACAGGCACAGCAGTTGGGGCTACGGGCGGAATACGGAATTGATTACCAATTGCTGAAAGCGGCAAAACAAGCGCATAAACCCGTTATCGAGCTGGAGGGCGCATCCAGTCAAATCGAGCTGTTATGTCAGTTGTCTGATAACGGACTGGCCTTGTTGGACGATACTCTGACGCACTGGCATACCAATGCCAGATTGTTGCAACAAATGATGGGCTGGTGGCTTAAAACACCGCCACGCAATAGCGAACTGACGCTTCCCAATACCTTTAGCCAGTCGTTGTATGACGTATTGATGCATCAACGCAACACAGCCTGGCGCGATCGGCTCAGGGCGATGCCTGCTGGTCATTACGTCGTGGCCGTTGGCGCGTTGCATCTGTACGGAGAGGGAAATTTGCCGGAGATGTTACGGTAAAAAAAATGGCCAATATTTCTATTGGCCCGTCAAAGAGGAATTTCATCATTATTATGATCCCAATGCTTAAAGCATCGGTGTAGTTCGATTGTCGCTCAAAGTCATCATCCTGCCAATACTATTGCGCAAGATGGTACTATTTTTTAGACAGACATCAGGCGTATGCTTGAGTCGTATTTTGTCTGGTCCAGGAAAATTGCTATGACACCCGCCGTTAAATTACTCGAAAAAAACAAAATTTCTTTCCAGATTCACACCTACGATCACGACCCGTCCGAGACGAACTTTGGTGATGAAGTGGTACGCAAGTTAGGTCTGAATGCGGACCAGGTCTACAAAACGCTGCTGGTTGCCGTGAATGGCGATATGAAGCATCTGGCGGTTGCGGTCACGCCTGTAGCCGGTCAATTGGATCTCAAAAAGGTCGCTAAGGCGCTGGGGGCTAAAAAGGTCGATATGGCCGATCCAATGGTTGCGCAACGAACCACCGGTTATCTGGTGGGGGGGATCAGCCCATTAGGACAGAAAAAGAGATTGCCAACGCTCATTGATGCCCCTGCCCAGACGTTTGACACCATTTATGTTTCCGGCGGCAAACGCGGGCTGGATATCGAACTGGCAGCGGGCGATCTGGCGAAAATTCTGGATGCGAAATTCGCCGACATCGCTCGTCGCGATTAAGCGGTTATAGACTGATTGCCTGATGGCGCGCAGCTTTAAGGCCTACAAACCGAATACTCAACAGGGCGTTATTGGTGAAGGCAGTTTGGACTCGGCCAGCGCGCAGGAACCGGAGCGTACATGTAGTACGTGAGGATTCCGAGCACTGCCCGCGTTCAAAATGGCGAACAAAATAGCCCTGTTACTGCCAGGTAACTTCACCCTTCGGCTCATACACACTGGCATCCAGCGGTGAGTTCTTCTGCACGAACTCTTTCAGCACTTCCGCATCAATAAACCCGGTATTCACATAGCCTGGTTTGTTATCAATGCGCGGATAGCCATCGCCGCCGGTCGCGTTGAAGCTTAGCGTTGCCATGCGATATGTCTTCGCTGGGTCAACGGGCTCGCCTTTGATTTTCAAATCGTTAAACTTGCCGTCTTTCGCCACAAAGCTGACGTTAGCAAACTGCGGATAAGCCCCGGAGTCCGGCTTCATTTGCGCCACGACGGTCAGATAGTCAATCACCTCTTTCCCGCTCATGTCGGCATACACCACGATGTTTCCGAACGGCTGTACTTTCAGTACGCTCTTATAGGTGATATCACCGCCTTCGATGGAATCACGGATGCCACCGCCGCTCATCACGCCAAAATCAGCGCTGGTTCGCGCCATTTGCGCAGCCAGCAGCAAATGTCCCATGTTGGTCTGCACGAAACGGACTTTGCTTCGGTCGCCTTCGAGGCGCGCATTGACGCTACCAATTTTCACGTCGAGCTGCGCTTTACCTTTATTCTGGAACGGCGTCAGCAGCGAAAGCATTTGCTGATTTTCAGCTATTTCCGGGGTATAGAGTACGCGCTCACTTTTACCGTTGTCCCAGGTCACTTTTTTCTTCAGGTTGACGGGAATGAGCTGGTAGTTGACCATTTTCATTTCGCCGTTACGGAACTCAAAGTCCGCCCGGCCCACATATTTCCCCCACTCGTGCGCCTGCACAATCCAGATCCCATTTTGCTTGTCTGGCGCACACGGCGTACCCGGTACGTAATCAACCTGCTTCTTGTTCTCTGAAGCCATACACACCGGATCCTGCGAGTGACCACCGACAATCATCGCCAGCGATCCCGCTGGCAGGCTACGCGCCATTTCGACATCGCCAGGGGCGTTCGAGCCATGGTTGCCGTTGTCATAATGTCCCATATGGGTGGTCGCGATAATGATGTCTGGCTTTTCACCCATATTCAGTTCCTGGATAACCAGTTTGGCTTCATCAGCAGGTTTACGGAACTCAATATCGGTAAAGAACTCGGGGTTGCCTATTTTCGCCGTATCGTCGGTGGTTAAACCGAGTACGGCAATTTTTAAATCCTGGCGCTTAAAGATGGCCCACGGCTTAAACAAACGCTCGCCAGTGCTTTTCTGATAGATATTGGCCGAGAGAAACGGGAATTTGGACCATTTTTCCTGCTGGCGCAGTACGGTCATGGGATTATCAAACTCGTGGTTTCCGACCGCCATTGCGTCATAGCCAATCAGGTTCATCCCACGAAAATCAGGTTCCGCATCCTGCAGATCGGACTCCGGTACGCCGGTATTAATGTCGCCACCGGAAAGCAGCAGTACGCTTCCCCCTTCCTCTGCCACCTCTTTACGAATACTGTCCACCAGCGTTTTTTGCGCCGCCAGTCCGTATTCTCCGTATTCGCTGCGCCAGAAGTGACCGTGATGATCGTTGGTATGCAGAATGGTAATTTTGTAGGTTTTATCTTTTTCGTACGCTTGCGCTGGCTGACCTGCCAGCGTAAATGCGGCTAATAACGCCAGCGCCACGCCCCGTTTTAAAAACTTCATATTTCTCTCCCTGAGCCAAAATCAACGACTGAAATTACAATGATATGAAATAATAGTCGAAAATGTTTTCAGAAATGAGACTTCCTTCAAACACCTTCCGCAGGTATGTTAGTCAGGTAATAATAACAAAATAGATTACCCTCATAATCGCAACCCAAACAGAAGTGACTTTCTATGGCAATAAGTGAACCAACCCAGCCTGTGGCTGGCGCGTCAGCGTCGGTTGCTAAAGCACGCACCTCATTTGGCATTTTAGGAGCGATCAGCCTCTCCCATCTGCTAAACGATATGATTCAGTCGCTGATCCTGGCGATTTATCCGCTATTGCAGTCAGAGTTCTCGCTAACGTTTATGCAGATCGGGATGATCACCCTAACCTTCCAGCTTGCTTCCTCGCTGCTGCAACCGGTGGTGGGTTACTGGACGGACAAATACCCGATGCCGTGGTCGCTGCCCATTGGGATGTGCTTCACGCTGAGCGGACTTGTTTTGCTGGCCATGGCCGGCAGCTTCCATATGGTGCTGCTCGCCGCGGCGCTGGTTGGCACCGGCTCTTCGGTATTTCATCCGGAATCGTCCCGCGTTGCGCGCATGGCCTCCGGCGGTCGTCACGGCCTGGCGCAGTCAATTTTCCAGGTTGGCGGCAACTTCGGCAGCTCTCTGGGGCCCTTGCTGGCAGCTGTCATCATCGCGCCATATGGTAAGGGTAATGTGGCCTGGTTTGTTCTGGCTGCGTTATTAGCGATTGTCGTCCTGGCACAAATCAGCCGTTGGTATGCCGCGCAGCATCGGATGAGTAAAGGAAAACCGAAAGTCGCCATCGTAAATCCGTTACCGCGCAATAAAGTGGTGCTGGCGGTAAGCATCCTGCTGGTGCTGATTTTCTCCAAATACTTCTATATGGCGAGCATCAGCAGCTATTACACCTTTTATCTGATGCAAAAATTCGGATTATCGGTACAAAACGCCCAGTTTCATCTGTTTGCCTTCCTGTTTGCCGTCGCGGCCGGGACGGTGATTGGCGGACCATTAGGCGATAAAATTGGCAGAAAATATGTTATTTGGGGCTCTATCCTCGGCGTTGCGCCATTTACCCTCGTTTTACCCTACGCAACTCTGGAATGGACCGGGATTTTAACCGTGATCATTGGTTTTATCCTCGCATCGGCGTTTTCTGCTATTTTGGTCTACGCGCAGGAGCTGCTTCCTGGGCGTATCGGCATGGTTTCTGGGCTATTTTTCGGGTTTGCCTTCGGCATGGGCGGCTTGGGAGCCGCGGTGCTAGGGCTAATAGCCGACCATACCAGCATCGATTTGGTCTACAAAATATGTGCTTTCCTGCCACTTCTGGGGATACTGACCATATTCTTACCTGATAACCGACACAAAGCCTGATTTTCTGACGGCCAAAAGTAAATTTTGGCCGTCATTACTTGCAGTAGCCATCAGCCTTTACCTCTCACATATCACCGTACTTTTCCGATCCGTGCTTTTTTACGCTTAAAATCCCGTTTTCTTCAAAATTCAATAATTATTCATAAACATAAACATTAAAATTGTCATAAACTATTACTCGTAGTTTGGGTTTTCAGGATCATCACAGCAACCAAAGGAGACGGAATGCATCACGCCACCCCGCTTATCACCACCATTGTCGGCGGCCTTGTGCTCGCTTTTATATTAGGCATGATTGCCAATAAACTGCGTATTTCTCCTCTGGTGGGATATCTGTTAGCGGGCGTTCTGGCCGGTCCATTTACACCTGGTTTTGTTGCTGATACTAAGCTCGCGCCTGAGCTGGCCGAGCTTGGCGTTATTCTGCTGATGTTTGGCGTGGGGCTGCACTTTTCGTTGAAGGATTTGATGGCGGTAAAGTCTATCGCCATTCCCGGCGCGATTGCCCAGATAGCGGTGGCAACGCTGCTGGGTATGGCGCTTTCCGCCATATTGGGCTGGTCACTGATGGTGGGTATCGTGTTTGGTCTGTGTCTTTCAACCGCCAGTACCGTGGTGCTACTGCGTGCGCTTGAAGAACGACAGCTCATTGACAGCCAGCGCGGGCAAATCGCCATTGGCTGGTTGATTGTCGAAGATCTGATGATGGTGCTGACGCTGGTTCTCCTGCCAGCCGTCGCCGGGATGCTGGAAAAAGAAGACGTCGGCTTTGCCTCGCTGGCCGTCGATATGGGTATTACCATCGGTAAGGTGGTGGCGTTTATCGCGATCATGATGCTGGTGGGTCGTCGCCTGGTACCGTGGATTATGGCCCGCAGCGCCGCAACCGGTTCACGCGAACTGTTTACCCTCTCAGTCCTCGCCCTCGCCTTAGGTATCGCCTTTGGCGCAGTAGAGCTGTTCGATGTCTCCTTTGCGCTGGGCGCGTTCTTCGCCGGTATGGTGCTAAATGAATCTGAACTAAGCCACCGTGCGGCGCATGATACTCTGCCGCTGCGCGATGCGTTCGCCGTGCTGTTCTTCGTTTCCGTCGGGATGCTGTTCGATCCGTTAGTTCTGATCCAGCAGCCGTTGGCGGTACTGGGCACGCTGGCGATTATCATCTTTGGTAAATCCCTTGCCGCCTATTTCCTGGTGCGCCTGTTTGGTCACTCCCAACGCACAGCGCTCACCATTGCCACTAGCCTGGCGCAGATTGGTGAATTTGCCTTTATCCTGGCGGGTCTGGGAATGGCGTTGAACCTGTTGCCGCAGGCCGGACAGAATCTGGTGCTGGCCGGGGCAATCCTGTCCATCATGCTCAACCCGGTGCTGTTTGCGGTGTTAGAAAAATACCTCGCCAAAACAGAAACGCTGGAGGAGCAGACGCTGGAAGAGGCCATCGAAGAAGAGAAGCAAATTCCGGTGGATATCTGCAATCATGCCTTGCTGGTTGGCTTTGGTCGCGTCGGCAGCCTGCTGGGTGAGAAATTGATGGCTGCGGGGATCCCGCTGGTGGTGATCGAAACCTCACGTACCCGGGTGGATGAACTGCGCGAGCGTGGGATCCGCGCGGTACTGGGAAATGCCGCCAACGAAGAGATTATGAATCTGGCGCATCTGGATTGCGCGCGCTGGCTGCTGCTGACCATTCCCAATGGTTATGAAGCGGGTGAAATTGTCGCTTCTGCACGTGAGAAATGCCCGTCGATTGAGATTATCGCCCGCGCGCATTATGACGATGAGGTGGAATATATTACCGAACGCGGCGCCAACCAGGTCGTCATGGGTGAGCGTGAAATCGCCCGCACCATGCTGGAGCTGATTGAAACGCCGCCTGCAGGTGAAGTTGCTACGGCCAGTTAATGTCCGTGCCGGATAGCGTTATCGCTTATCCGGCCTATGCAAGATTTAACGGTCCCAGTACGACTCTTCGAGACTGTCTTCACGTTCCGGTAAACCGCGCGTCAGGCGCGGTGAATGCTGGTTCAGCACCTGATAACTCACGCGATTAGCATACTTACACACCTGGGCTAACGACGAATAGGTCAGCCAGGTGAACTTGTGCTTGCTGGAGTTAGGCACGTTACTGCGGTGATAGCTGTTGGCGGTAATATCATGCAGCAATGCCGCCAGCGCGCCGTCACCTGCGCCGTTGGTGTTCATGATCTTCTCAGGCCCGCCCATATACGGTGCGATGTGCGAATACACGCGCAGCGGATTGGTACAGTCTTTATGGCGCATGGCGCGGCTGAATTCGTACTGGTTAAATTCGGCAATAGCACCAGGGAGCAGCGGATGCTGGGTTTTACGTTTAACTTCTTCTTCCGTAAAGCCCGCCATATACAGACCCGCCGGACCCGCCGTGCACAGCACCAGATCCACCCAATCCAGCGCCTTATCAGACGCCAGCAGCGGGTCGTTCTCGCCGGTCAGCGCTTCAGCCTCTTCTTCATTCATCGCCAGAATAGAGACATGCTCTTTCAGGAATGCCTGCCACCACTGCGGGTTATCGGCAATGACGAATTTGGTGCCCAGGGTCAGAACCACCGGCACATTGTGCTTTTTGGCGTATTCAATCGCCTTCATGGTCGCTTCCGGCATCGGCTCACCCGGTTCGCAGCGCACCAGATAAGACGTCAGCACCAGCGCGGACGCTCCGGCAATCACTGATTCAGGGATGCTATCCGCTCGTAGCTTATTCATATGCCCAGGGCTGATTGCGAAGGTACGCTCACCTGACTCGCCAATCAGCGTAAAGCAGCGGCCAATCGGTCCGTTAACGCCTTGCAGGTAATTCAGGTCGGTACGGCTGGAGGTATTGCATAAATAGCGGTAAGCATAGCTGCCAATCTCGATATTGCTGCACATCACGCCCAGCAGCACCGAGCGGTCATCCGCCAGCACAGAGTAGTTGTGCATCGTGTTACCGATAGTACCGCCCGCAAACTGATGGGTGATCAAATTTTCACGCACCAGTTCCTGGTAGAGCGCTTCTGCGACATCATCGGCAATCACCAGAGAATGCCCGGCGCTTAATCCATAACGTTTTACAAAGTCATCATCCACTTTGGCTTCAATATCCACCAGCGTCTGGTCGATACCTACCACCCAGGCTGCGCTGGTTTCATTTTCTGGCTGAATTTGTTGCAGCAACGGATCGCGCGCGCTGACGGGAAAATAGTGTTTGGATTTGCGTTTACCGGGAAATTTCATGGTCGATTTTACGGGTGGTTAACTGAGCGATGCATGGTAGCACATTCCCTGCCACGCATGCGATGCGGCGCTAAGTTTCAATATCAGACGGTGAGATCGCAGTTTATACGGGATTAATTTCTACAATAACTCACCTTCACAAGGAGCGTTTTATGAAGCTGGAAAACAAGATCCCCGTACTCGACAGAATTTCGGATGAAATGAAAAGCGTGGTGAATTTTCATCGCGACGATCTGCCGCCGTGGCCCCCTGCAGATGACTTCGTGGCCCAGCGCCAACACTACATTCATGAACGGCAGCTGTGGAATGCCGATGCCCCAGAGATGAATACCCGCGAATGCGTTATTTCTACCGCATGCGGCCCCGTGGCCACACGTATTTACTCACCGCAGCCTCATAGCCTGGCAACGTTGTATTATCTGCACGGCGGCGGTTTTATTCTCGGTAATCTGGATACCCACGACCGTATTATGCGCTTGCTGGCACGCTATACGCAGTGCACGGTAATTGGTATCGACTATTCGCTTGCGCCAGAAGCCCGTTTCCCGCAAGCCATCGAAGAGATTGCCGCCGTCTGCCAGTATTTTCATCAGCACGCTGGCGACTATTCTCTTAATGTGAATCATATCGGTTTTGCGGGCGATTCCGCCGGAGCCATGCTGGCGCTTGCCAGTGCTCTGTGGCTGCGGGATAAACGCATTGTCTGCGGCAAGGTGGCTGGGGTGCTTTTGTGGTATGGGCTTTACGGCCTGCAGGATTCACTGAGCCGACGGCTGATGGGCGGAGCGTGGGATGGGTTAACCCGCGAGGACTTGCAGATATACGAAAACGCGTACCTGCGTAGCGCTGACGATCGCGAGTCACCGTATTATTGCCTGTTTAATAACGATCTGACGCGTGACGTGCCACCGTGTTTTATCGCTGGCGCTGAGTTTGATCCGCTGATTGACGATAGCCGCTTACTATTCCAGACGTTGCAGGCGCATCAGCAGCCCTGCCAGTACAAAATGTACCCTGGCACGCTACACGCCTTCCTGCACTATTCGCGAATGATGAAAACCGCCGACGATGCATTACGGGAAGGCGCTCGTTACTTCAGAGCCCAGCTTTAACGGTAAGCGTCGGTCAGTTTAACCATCATTTCGATATGTTCCGGTGCGGCATTAAGCGCCGGAATATACTCATATTGCTTACCGCCAGCTTCGAGGAAAATCTCCCGGTTTTGTACCGCTATCTCTTCCAGCGTTTCGAGGCAATCTGCCGAGAAGCCCGGACACATAACCTGGATATGTTGTGTCCCTTTCTCCGCCAGCATTTTTAACGTTTCGTCGGTATACGGCGTCAGCCACGGTTCGCGACCAAAGCGAGACTGGAAGGTCATCATTACTTTTTCTGGCGGCAGGCCAAGCGCTGAAACCAGCTCTCGGGTGGTATCGCGACAGCGCTGCGGGTAGTCATCGCCTTCATCGGCGTAACGCTGCGGAATGCCGTGATAGGAGAGCAGCAGCAAATCAGGTTCACCGTGTTGAGCAAATGAATCCCGGGCACTCTTCGCCAGCGCATCGATGTAGCTGCTGTCATCGGCGTAATCACGAATAAATGAAACGCCAGGAATACCGCGTTTACGCGCTAAGATTCGCGCCAGCTCGTCCCAGACTGCCGCCACCGTCGAACAGGAATATTGCGGGTACAGCGGTAACACCACCATGTGTTCAACCCCGCTTGCCAACAGCTCATCGACCGCGCTTTCAAGCGACGGCGAACCGTAGCTCATTCCCAGCGCAACAGGGGTATTTGGTAGGCGTTCTGCCAGCGCACGCTGTTGTGCCTTGCTATAAACCATCAGCGGGGAACCGTCTTCCATCCAGATTGACTGGTACAGCTTGGCTACGCGTGGCGCACGCAACGGTAAAATCACCCCGCGCAGAAGCGGCCACCACAGTGCAGGTGACGTATCAACTACGCGTGGATCGCTTAAAAACTGGCGCAGGTAGCGCTTAACGGCTTCGGGGGTTGGGGCATCGGGAGTGCCGAGGTTTGCCAGCAGGATACCGGTTTTCGTCTGACGCATTACCGCCTCTTATCGATTCAAATTGTTGATAATTGTAGCGGAAAAGCGATAAAGAAGAACTAATTGCTGTGAGAGGTAAGACGAGAATTTGCCTGATGGCGCTACGCTTATCAGGCCTACGCGATAATGGCAGGCCTGATAAGAGGTTTAATACGCGAAAAAATTAGCCGAGGATTTTTTCCAGCGCTGCGCGCACGTCAGCAACGGCCTGAGTGCCATCAACTTTCGCGTATTTGGTGTTACCCGCCTGCGCTTCTTTAGAGTAGTAGCCGATCAGCGGAGCGGTCATCTGATGGTATTCCACCAGGCGCTTACGTACAGTTTCTTCCTGATCGTCTTTACGGGTGGTCAGCTCTTCGCCGGTCACGTCGTCTTTACCTTCAACCTTAGGCGGGTTGAATTTGATGTGGTAAACGCGGCCAGAAGCAGCGTGTACGCGACGACCCACGATACGGTCAACGATCAGTTCGTCAGGAACATCGAACTCCAGAACGTAGTCCACGTTGATGCCCGCTTCTTTCATGGCGTCTGCCTGCGGAATAGTACGCGGGAAGCCATCCAGCAGGAAACCATTACGGCAGTCTTCCTGAGCAATACGCTCTTTTACCAGCGCGATCACCAGCTCATCAGTCACCAGCTTACCGGCGTCCATGATGTCTTTCGCTTGTTTGCCCAGCTCGGAGCCAGATTTCACGGCGGCACGCAGCATATCACCGGTGGAGATTTGCGGAATACCATACTTCTCCATGATGAACTGAGCCTGAGTTCCTTTACCCGCGCCCGGAGCGCCAAGCAGAATGATACGCATTACGAAAATCCCCTTAAAGGTTGTCGATATTTTTTAAAAAGCGCTAAACGATACCACCATCACGCAATTGGCTCAAGAAAGACGCCCGACGCTGAAACGGTTAACGGTGGGAAAATTAAAAATAAGGCGAGAAAATGCCGGATGGCGGTGGAAACACCGTATCCGGCATACTATTACGAGATGCTGTAGGCCGGATAAGCGTTAACGCCATCCGGCATTACATTACGGGTATCAGGACACCAGCAACTGGTTCATACGACGGATGAACTGGTTCGGGTCTTCCAGCGTGCCGCGCTCAGCAAACAGCGCCTGATCCAGCAGCAGTTCGACCCATTCTTTGAACTGCGCTTCGTCCTGGGTATCCGCCGTGCGTTTTACCAGCACGTGGTCCGGGTTCAGTTCAAAGATATATTTCACTTCCGGTACGGCCTGGCCCGCAGCGGCAAACAGTTTCGCCATCTGGGTACTCATTTCATCCGCATCGGTGGTGACGATGGCTGGCGTGTCGGTCAGACGGTGAGTCAGACGCACTTCTTTCACGCGGTCGCCCAGCAGGGTTTTCACGCGCTCAACGAACGGCGTCAGCGCTTTTTCCGCTTCTTTTGCCGATTCATCAACTTCATCCGCCAGCTTGTCGATGGACTCGTCAGCTTTGGCAACAGACTGGAATGCCTTACCGTCGAACTCGGTCAGGTAGTTCATCATCCACTCATCGATGCGGTCAGAAAGCAGCAGCACTTCGATGCCTTTCTTACGCAGCAGTTCCAGGTGCGGGCTGCTCTTCGCTGCCGCATAGCTGTCTGCGGTGATGTAGTAGATTTTCTCCTGCCCTTCTTTCATCCGCGACACGTAGTCTTCCAGCGACACGGTCTGTGCGGAGGAGTCAGTGTGCGTAGACGCGAAGCGCATCAGCTTAGCGATCGTTTCCTGGTTGGCGTGATCTTCCGCCGGGCCTTCTTTCAGTACCAGGCCGAACTGTTTCCAGAAGGTCTGGTATTTTTCCGCGTCGTCTTTCGCCAGTTTTTCCAGCATCTGCAGTACGCGTTTGGTCAACGCGCTGCGCAGGTTACGGGTGACGGTGCTGTCCTGCAGGATCTCACGGGAAACGTTCAGCGGCAGATCGTTGGAATCTATCAGACCGCGCACAAAGCGCAGGTAGTTCGGCATGAACTGCTCGGCGTCGTCCATAATAAACACACGCTGGACGTACAGTTTCAGACCATGCTTGTGATCGCGGTTCCACATATCCCACGGAGCCTGGGACGGGATGTACAGCAGGCTGGTGTACTCCTGCTTACCTTCCACACGGTTGTGGCTCCAGGTCAGCGGGTCAGTGAAGTCGTGGGCGATGTGCTTGTAGAACTCGTTGTATTCGTCGTCTTTGATTTCCGACTTGTTACGGGTCCACAGCGCCTGCGCTTTGTTGATCTTTTCCCAGGAAACCACGGTCTCGCCGTCTTTTTCTTCGGATTTTTCGATCTCTACCGGCAGCGCGATATGGTCGGAATATTTGCTGATGATGGAACGTACGCGCCAGTCATCAAGGAACTCATCTTCGCCTTCACGCAGATGCAGGGTGATTTCGGTGCCGCGATCGTCTTTGGTGATGTCAGCAACGGTGTACTCACCTTCACCCGCAGATTCCCAGAACACGCCGTTTTCCGGCTTATCGCCCGCAGCGCGGGTACGCACGGTGACTTTGTCCGCCACGATGAACGCAGAGTAGAAACCCACCCCGAACTGGCCGATCAACTGGCTGTCTTTCGCCTGATCGGATCCCATGGACTCGAGGAAAGATTTAGTACCGGATTTCGCAATGGTCCCCAGATGATCGATAACGTCATCACGGTTCATCCCCACGCCGTTATCGGCAATGGTCAACGTACGCTTATCTTTATCGAAGGAAACACGTACACGCAGCTCACCGTCGCCTTCATACAGGTCCGGGTTAGACAGGGCGCGGAAACGCAGCTTGTCTGCCGCATCCGAGGCGTTAGAGATAAGCTCACGCAGGAAGATTTCTTTATTGGAATACAGAGAATGGATCATCAGGTGCAGAAGTTGTTTTACTTCTGACTGAAAACCACGAGTTTCTTGTCCTTTCATGTAGATCTACCTCAACAATGCCATTTTCAATGGTAAAAACACGTTGAGGGTGAAATGGGGACAAGCGGGAAGGATTTCAAGCGGAAGCCGCCGTCGCGGCCTCCGTTTGTTCAGAATTTAATCTTGTGTCGCCCTGCCAGAGAGTGCGACAGCGTGGTGCCATCGACCATTTCCAGCTCGCCGCCTACCGGAACGCCATGGGCGATACGGCTGGCTTCAACGCCATATTGCATGCAAAGCTCAGCAATATAGTTGGCGGTCGCCTCTCCTTCGACCGTGGGATTGGTCGCCAGGATCAGTTCGTTGATTTGCTCAGACGCCAGTCGCTGTTCGAGACGATCCAGCCCGATATCATCAGGGCCAATACCGTCCAGCGGCGACAGGTGTCCCATCAGCACGAAGTAACGTCCGGAAAATTGCCCGGTTTGCTCAATGGCGTAGATGTCCGCCGGACTCTCCACCACACAAATCTGACCGTTTTCCTGGCGACGCGGGTTCGAGCAAATGTTGCAGACGTCTTGCTCTGTGAAGGTGCGGCAATCGGCACAATGGCCGATTTCCGACATTGCCTTCGTTAACGCCTGTGCCAGACGCATCCCGCCGCTGCGATCGCGCTGAAGTAGCGTGAACGCCATGCGCTGCGCCGACTTCGGGCCAACGCCCGGCAGACAGCGCAGTGCTTCCATAAGCTGAGTTAACAGCGGGCTGGTTTGCATCAGAACGGCATCTTAAAGCCAGGCGGCAGCTGCATTCCGGAGGAAACAGAGGCCATCTTCTCTTTCTGCGTCTCTTCAATGCGACGCGCCGCGTCGTTGAATGCCGCAGCAACCAGATCTTCCAGCATCTCTTTGTCGTCTTCCAACAGGCTTGGATCGATCTCCACGCGACGGCAGTTGTGCGCGCCGTTGATGGTCACTTTTACCAGACCCGCGCCAGATTCGCCGGTCACTTCCAGCTTGGCGACTTCTTCCTGCATCTGCTGCATTTTTTCTTGCATCTGCTGGGCCTGCTTCATCAGGTTACCCAGACCGCCTTTACCAAACATAGGCTTCTCTCTCAATCACGTTAAGGGATGACGACCGTCAAACCATTAGGCTCACGATCAAATGGGGCGAATACTCTCTTCGTCCAGCTCCGCATCGAAAAAACGACGCAGCGTCTGG
The DNA here is from genome assembly GCF_030332975.1 of Citrobacter sp. Cpo032. Classification (NCBI taxonomy): domain Bacteria; kingdom Pseudomonadati; phylum Pseudomonadota; class Gammaproteobacteria; order Enterobacterales; family Enterobacteriaceae; genus Citrobacter; species Citrobacter sp. Cpo032. The sequence goes on along the minus strand of NZ_JAOWGU010000034.1, from coordinate 168,558 downwards.
ATGTTATTATCCGCAATAATCGACTCACGCGCCTGCGCGAGCTTCTCTTCATAAATGGCCTGACGCCACTCCAGCGGCGTACGCACCGCTGGATTATCATCTTCAACGATGGTCAATTCAACCGTTGACCCCGTTAAGGAACTCAGTGCTTCAGCCAGTTTTTGCTGCGCGCCGCTGGAATTTAGGTGTCGCTGCGTGGAACGCAGGTGCAGGCAAACTACGTTGCCATTCTCTTCTTTCCAGGCATTAAGCGCCACCTGCTCCACCAGTTTAGGCAGCGAGAGCTGACTCACCTGGGCGGCCCACGGGTCGCGTTCAATGGCTTCAGCCGCAAGCTTTGCCGCCAGTTCCGGCGTTTTTTCATGCTCAAGCGCTTTTTTCAGCGCTTTCGGCGTGGCAACGACTTCTTTAACTTCTGCAACAGGATTGGTCGCTTTCCAGCGATACGCTTCTTTCTTCGCCGGTGCTTTTTCCAGCGCAGAGACCGCCGGACGCGCCTGAACACGTTCCGACACCGAAGCCAGTCTTTCCAGCGCAGCATTATTCACCGGCCGCGCGCGGGAAGCGGCTGCCGGTTCACTCTTTTTTGCTTTGGTTGCTCCCTGAGCGCGTTGCAACTGGCTACGCGCCGCCAACACCTGACTGGTGGCATCGGAGAGCGGCACATTCTGTTGCTGTTGTGCAGGCGCAGGCTGCTGCTGCACCTGCGTCGGGGTCATCACCGCAGTGGGTGCGACCGGGGCAAACGACTGTCGTGGAACTTCAGGTTCCGGGAGCGGCATGCGCGGATGAAAAGCCAGCGCACGCAGCAGCGTCATTTCGACGCCCATTCGCCTGTCCGGCGCATACGGCAGTTCTTTGCGGCCGATTAACAAAGTTTGGTAGTAAAGCTGCACATCGGTTGGCGGAACGATTCGCGCCAGTTCACGCATACGCTGTTCAATGGCGGCCATATCGCTGCCGAGCGCGGCAGGCGAAAGCTGAACCATGGCAATACGATGCAGCAAAGCCGACATCTCAACCAGCAGCGCTTCCCATTCGATACCGCGCGCGGCGGCGTCGTTTACCAGCGCCATAACGCGTTCGCCGTCCGCAGCCACAACCGCTTCAACGAGCGAGAGCGCCTGGTCGTCGTCCAGCGTGCCGAGCATGGTGCTGACCGCCTCGGTCGAGACCTGACCATCGCCGCTGGCGATCGCCTGATCGGTCAGGCTCAGCGCATCACGCAGGCTGCCGTCCGCGGCGCGAGCCAGCAGTTGCAGTGCACGTGGTTCATGGGCGATATGCTCTTCTTTGAGGATATGCTCAAGCTGATGGCGAATCTGTTCGACATCCAACGCTTTAAGATGGAATTGCAGACAGCGCGACAGGATAGTCACCGGCAGCTTCTGCGGATCGGTAGTCGCCAGCAGGAACTTAACGTGCGCGGGCGGCTCTTCGAGCGTTTTCAGCAAGGCATTAAAACTGTGGCGCGACAGCATATGCACTTCGTCGATCAAGTAGACCTTAAAGCGACCGCGCGCAGGCGCATACTGGACGTTATCCAGCAGGTCACGGGTGTCTTCGACTTTGGTGCGTGAGGCGGCGTCGATTTCAATCAGATCGACAAAACGCCCCTGCTCGATTTCCCGGCAGTTATCGCACACGCCGCACGGCGTGGCGGTGATGCCGGTTTCACAGTTTAATCCCTTCGCCAGCAAACGGGCGATAGAGGTTTTCCCGACGCCACGGGTGCCGGAAAACAAATAAGCATGATGAATACGCCCTAGCGACAAGCCGTTCGCCAGTGCCGTCAGCACATGTTCCTGGCCGACGACGTCAGCAAAGGTTTGTGGGCGCCATTTTCGGGCTAAGACCTGATAACTCATTGGCAGGCTCTGAAAGGCTGGAGGGTGGATTCACAGGGGGATAATGCTAACACAACCTCGCAGCGACGGCGAGGTTGACACGTTATATTCGGGCGTTATCGTTGCAGTCAGTTTGGTTTCGGGCAGCGCACAGAAACCGGAGCGTACACGCAGTACGTGAGGATTTCGAGCACTGACCGGGGCCAAAATGGCAAAAAAGATAGCCCTAAATTAGTGGCCCGGGAATGGAACCAGGCTATAACAGGTAAGCCCCTGTTTTTCCAGACGCTGTTCGCCGCCCAGATCAAACAGGTTAATGATAAAAGCAGCATCGGTAACTTCACCACCCAGACGGCGGATCAGCTTCACGGTCGCTTCAATCGTGCCGCCAGTTGCCAGCAGGTCGTCCACAACCAGCACTTTATCGCCAGGTTTGATGGCATCAACGTGGATTTCCAGCTGATCGGTGCCGTATTCCAGCTCATAGGTCTCAGCAATAACTTCACGCGGAAGCTTACGGGGTTTGCGTACCGGAACAAAGCCGACGCCCAGCCCCAACGCTACCGGCGCGCCAAACAGGAAGCCACGCGCTTCGGTGCCAACCACTTTAGTGATACCCGCATTTTTGTAGCGTTCAACCAGCAATTCAATGCTGAGGGCGTAGGCTTTCGGGTCTTCCAGTAAACTGGTGACATCACGAAAGAGAATGCCCGGTTTTGGGTAGTCGTGGATGCTTTTGATGCTATTTTTGAGAAACTCAAGCTGCTGTGCTGTCGCGGTCATAAGTTTGTGCCTGATTAATACAGTATTACTTCACGGCGCACTAAACACTTCATCCTCGACGTATCTTGAATGATTTTGTGTCTATATAAGAGCCAAGGTTACACTTGCTTAACCTTTGACCACCTGCGCCTGTGCTCGAAAACGGTCGAATTTACTGGCTGTGAGAGACAATTGCAACAGCGATTATTGCGCTTTACTGCTTTTGTTGTTTTTCATCAATCACCGGGATCCGCCACATAAAAATCAGTAAACAGGCGAGAATAACCAGCAGCAGGCCGCGCACCCACGTCATATTGACCAGCCACAGTGAAATGCCAAACGTCACCAGGATCAACAAAATAGCGCGCGGTTTTGCTCCCGGCGGCATCGCACGGTGTTTTTGCCAGTGGCGCAAATACCCGCCGAACCACGAACGGTAAAGCAACCAGTCGTGAAAACGCGGCGATGAGCGGGCAAAACACCAGGCGGCCAGCAGTATAAACGGCGTCGTCGGCAACAGAGGCAATACAACGCCCAGCGTACCTAGCACTACCGCTATCCAGCCAATGATGATTAGAATAATGCGTTGCATAATATGAGTACTTAACACAGAGAATCGCTACTTTAGCATAACGGTTCTCATTTTCATCGGAGTGTTGTTGTGAAAACCGCCATGCTGTTACAGATGCTCGAAAACCAGCTTAACCGCTTGCGACAACATTGCGCCCCGCTGGCGCACCACACAACGCTTAGCGCCCGCTTTGACAGGCATCTGTTTCACACGCGCAGCACGTTGCTGCAGGCCTGCCTGGAAGAAGCTGACGATAATCTTACTGCCCTGCGCCGCGCCGTTGAGCAGCAGCAACTCCCACAAATCACCTGGCTTGCGGAACACCTTGCCTCACAGTTAGAGGCGATTTCACGTGAAACCGCCAGTTGGTCCCTTCGAGAGTGGGACAGCGCTTCTCCAGGTCTGGCGCGCTGGCAGCGCAAGCGGGTCCAACATCAGGAATTTGAACGCCGTCTGGTTGAAATGACGCGTGAACGCAAAGAGCGTCTGGCTCAGGCTACCGGCTTTGAAGAACAGCAAAAACTGCATCGTGAAGTAGAAGCATTCGAGGCGCGGCTGGCGCGCTGTCGCCATGCTCTGGCAAGAATAGAAAACGTGCTGGCGCGTTTAACCCGCTAATCCCCGGAGAATTTATGTCATTAGAGAACGCCCCGGACGAGGTCAAACTGGCCGTCGATTTGATTGTTTTACTTGAGGAAAATCAGCTACCAGCACGAACGGTGCTACGCGCGCTGGAGATCGTCATGCGTGATTATGAAAACAAACTTAAAACTGCGGAAGGCACCTCGCAAACTGATTAATTGCCCTCTGGTCTGCCATTGGCTTCGGTGTCAGAGTCGTCGCAACATCACGACGATAACGGACAGATCATGGAACGACTCCCCACCACACCCCACGACGCGGTCTTTCGGCAAATGCTGACGCAAAAGGAGGTTGCCCGAGATTTTTTGCAGATCCATTTGCCTGAAGCATTTCTCAATATATGCGATATGGATACATTAACGCTGGAATCAGGCAGCTTTATTGAGGACGATTTACATACCAGCTATTCAGATATCCTCTATTCCCTGCAAACAACACATGGATCCAGCTACGTTTACGCACTGATTGAACATCAGAGTAAGCCCGATAAATTCATGGCCTTTCGCCTGATGCGCTACGCAATTGCCGCCATGCAACACCATCTTAACGCCGGGCATAAGACATTACCTCTGGTCGTTCCTATCCTGTTTTACCATGGTATGGAAAGTCCGTGGCCTTATACCCTTAACTGGCATCACCTGTTTAGCGAACCAAAGCTTGCGAAAGCGCTTTACGGCAATGAATTTACACTGGTAGACCTGACCGTAATGCCAGATAATCAGATCTTGCAGCATCAACGGGTAGCGATGCTGGAACTCCTGCAAAAACATATTCGTCGACGGGATCTGAGTGAGCTATTGGATCAACTGGTCACACTCTTAACACAAGAGCATCTGACAGAATATCAAATCGACGTTTTGATTAATTACATGCTTAAAGCAGGAAATACCACGGAACCCGGCGTACTTGTCCGCCATCTGGCGCAGAGTGCGCCACAGTACAAGGAACAGCTGATGACGATTGCCGAATGGTTGGAAGAAAAAGGCAGAGTGGAAGGCATACAACAAGGGCTGGAAAAAGGGTTAGAAGAAGGTCGGCAGGTTGAAGCGCGTAATATCGCACAAAAAATGCTCGCCCGCGGCCTGGAACTGGAGCTAATTACGCACCTTACAGGCCTGACGCAGGAAGAACTGGTCGCGCTGGCGCACTAAATGCAATCAGGGCGACAAATATGCCGCCCTGATTGCAACTTAACCTACCGAAGGCGTCGGATCATCACCTTTAATGATGTCACGCTTAACCTCGGTCACGGTATCACCTTTCGCGTTATGCAGGTGCACTTCGAGTTGGTTAAAGGCGATATCAATGTCGTTTTCACGGCATAAACGATCGACCGCACGGTTCAGTTCATCAACCGTGTGGCTACGATCGCGCAGTTCACGCACGTATAAACGCAGTTCATGATCCAGCGTGCTGGCACCGAAGGCGGTAAAGAACACCGCAGGCTCTGGATCGTGCATCACTTTCGGGTGTTCCATCGCCGCCTGCAGCAGCACTTTCTTCACTTTATCCAGATCCGAACCGTAGGCCACGCCGATGCGGATCACCAGACGCGTGGTGGTATCGGAAAGCGACCAGTTGATCAAACGCTCCGTCACAAATGCTTTGTTCGGGATGATCACCTCTTTGCGATCGAAGTCGGTAATAGTGGTGGCACGGATACGGATCTTGCTGACCGTTCCTGAGAACGTACCGATAGTCACGGTATCGCCGATGCGGACCGGGCGTTCAAACAGAATAATCAGACCCGAAACAAAGTTACCGAAGATTTCCTGCAAGCCAAAACCAAGACCAACCGACAGGGCTGCTGCCAGCCACTGTAGCTTATCCCATGAAACACCGAGCGATCCGAAGACCGTCATCGCGCCGATGGCGATGATCGCGTAGTTAAGGATCGTGGTGATCGCATACGAAGCGCCCTGACGCATCTTCAGTCGCGACAGCACCAGCACTTCCAGCAGGCCGGGTAAGTTACGGATCAGCGCCCACGCGACCATTGACGCAATAATCGCAAACAGTAGGCTGCCCATGGTGACGTCTTTCACCACCGCAGCTCCCGCTTCGGTGCCGTTGTAATGCCAGAGCGTAATGCTATCGAGGTAGCTGAATACAGTTATCAAATCAGACCAAATAGCCCAGAACATCACACCAAACAGGGCAACCATTACCAGCATGGTGATGCGCAGCGTTTGCTGGTTCACCTGCTCAAGCGCAATGGTCGGTTCTTCCTGCGGCTCGGCTCCTTCCGCCCCTTCTTTCACCAGGTTCTGACGACGCGCTAAGGCACGGCGCCAGGCGATACGCCGTGCCGCCACGCTCAATCCACGCAGTACCGTCTGATACAGCAGGTTCCAGAGGATAACCAGATAGACCGTTTCAATCCAACGACCGGCCAGGCGCAACGTGGTGTAGAAATACCCTGTCGCCGTCAGCACCATTAATGCAATCGGGATAATTGAGAGGACAGTAATGGTAACCAGACGCAAGCCATGCGACTCTTTGTCGCGCCAGCTTTCACGACACATTGGCCATACCAGGAAGGCGATCAGCAGCAGGTTGAGGAAAATAACTACCTGACCCAGCACATCGTCCATCAAATTAAGCGGCGACAGCTCAGCAATGACCGACCAGAAGTTGAGCGGTAACAGCGCCAGGCTAATACGCACAATCTGGCGGCGCCAGTGGCTGGTCTGCTTCGCTGGCATACCAAAATGACGAATTGCCACGCCATCTTTTTCCAGCACCTTCCAGCACAGACCAAACACCAGCCAGAAGACTGTCATCTTCTTACTGAACGCCCACAGCAGGTCGCTGATATTCAACTGCATGGTAAGCAGAATCAGGCCCACGGCGAGGATAATCAGGCACGCCGGCAACGCTCGGATCAGATCGATCAGAATCGCTTTTGGCGTATTGAGCTGACTGTCATTACGTAGATTCCCTACTGCGGCGGCTAATTTCGCCTGATACTCTTTCAACCATTTCAAACGCCAGCGGATTAACCCGGCAATAAGCAGCAACGGTAGCCCCGCCAGGAACGCAATAAAGACGGCGGGCCAGGCTTTTTCCCAGTTCACCGTGATTTTCATCGACTTAAACTGGTCTTTTAGCGTTTGCGGGAAGGCTTTGATCCAGTCCCAGTCCATCGGACGGTTACTATTAACCCAGAAGATTTGCTGCGTGAGGATCCCTTTCAGGTTCTTCGACACGCTCATTAGCTGCTGTTGATTGATTTGCAGGTTAATCGCCATCATCAACTGGTTGCCCAGCTGCTTGTTCAGCTGATCCAACAGTTCACGGCGCATATCCACAACCTGCAGCAGGGCATCATGGACTTCACCATTCACTTCGTTGCTGTGCCCTTCTTCCAGTTTGGCGACAAACGCATCGTTCTGGAATAGCGCATCACGCTGCTGGTTAATCTCAAACTGTTCCAGACGCAAATCAGCGATCCGGTTAGTCATATCGGCAAGTTCATCCGCCGACGGCAGTGTTTGTTGTTGCTGATACAGAATACGCGACAGCAGCAGGCTGCCTTTCAGGACGGCGATCTGTTCTTTAATATTGCGTTCGGATTGCAGCGCGCGGTCAAGCCAGTTTTTGACTTTGATATTCTGCTGCATCAGGTTGTTGCCGTTTTCGGTCGCGGCAATCAGACGCTGGCTGAGCTGATGGTTAACGTCCAGTTCCTGCTTCACTAACGGGTTTGACTGAATACGTTCGGCTTCATCCGGCGTTACCGCTTCCTGAGCCGTCTTTTCGGTTAACGTTAGTCGTTTGCTGTTCACCGCTTCTTGCAGAAGCTGGAGCTGATGTTCAAGCCGGTTACTGTTAGCTGTTACGTAATCACGTTGTTTTTGCAAGGTATCCTGCAAAACAGTATTACCTTCGAGGCTCTTACGCTGTTGGTCGATCTGCGCATTCAGCAGCGCCTGCTGCGCCTGCAGCAACACCTGCTGGCTGGGGCGTAACGCCGCCTCTCCCACATTGGTGCCATCGAGTCGATTGCGGATTTGCTGCATTTGCTGCGACGCGGTGTACATCGCATTCTGCACACGCTCTGGCTGCGTTTGCAGCGACACCAATTGGCTGTTGTAGGCAGCAAGATCGTTTTGCGAGCTTTGCAGATCATCCAAAACCTGTGCCACGCGCGACTCAAGCTGTCGTAAGGAGAGTGTACTCAGCGTTTTTCGCGTTTCATCGTCGTTATCGACATCGCTGAGCGAATTTAACGCATCCGTCGCCTGACGCATTTTCTCCGGCGCCTGGGCAACTTTCTGACGAAGCTGTACGGTCTCATCTTTCACGCGATCGATTTTATCCAGCGTGGCGATGGTATCGAGGAGATCCTGTTGAACCAGCTTATCCTGCGCGGAGAGATCTTTTTGTTTACTCAGTGCATCCAGTTGGCTCTGAATATCCGCTTTCGTCGGCAGTTCACCACTCTGTTGCGCCCGCGCAAAAGCAGACGACTGGCAAGATAGCAAGAGAATGAAGAAAAGAATGGTAATAGCAATAAGATGCTGTGAACGTTTATAGAGCTGCAACATAGTCATGAGAGTGAACGTTTCTGAACCGGAAAAGTGACCGAAAATAGTCAAGCGGCAAGAATATCACGGCTGTGACCGGCAGAATAGCAGCAGGCAAAACGACCAGGAGAATTCCTGGTACAGGCCCAAAACATTTAGTGGATTTCCGCCACGCCAAGCCGCAGAGTTGGGCACATAAGGCACATCTCCAGCAGCACTGCGACGTATTCCCGAGCTTCTTTTTTCAGATCAAACGATTCGGGGGCAAATAACCAGTTTTCTATGATTCCGGTAATATAGCTGCGCAACAGGACCGCCACGCGACGGGTGTTCAGGTTTTCCGGCAGCATATTGGCATCCATACAGTGCCGCAATGTTTGTTCGATACGATCGTAATTTTCAATACAAAGATGGCGTTGAGCTAACTGAACAGAGGCCATTTCCCCGACAAATTCGCATTTGTGGAATATAATTTCCAGCAACAAACGTCGGCGTTCTTCTGTCACGGTAGCTTCAAGAACGTAAATTAAAATTTCTCTTAATACTGATAGTGGATCGTCGGGGAATTTTGCCTGATACTCAGTCTCTAACTCATCAATGTTAGGTTTTGCTAGCTCCCAGATTTCACTGAATAAATCCGACTTGTTTTTGAAATGCCAATAGATTGCGCCGCGCGTGACACCAGCGGCTTTTGCGATCTCCGCAAGCGAGGTGGATGATACCCCTTGTTGCGAAAACAAATGCAGAGCAACATCGAGAATATGCTGTCGTGTTTCCTGTGCTTGTTGTTTGGTTTTTCGTGCCATATGTCAGTGAATTTACAGGCGTTAGATTTACATACATTTGTGAATGTATGTACCATAGCACGACGATAATATAAACGCAGCAATGGGTTTATGGGCTTTAAGCCATTGATCAATTTGAAATCGGACACTCGAGGTTTACATATGAACAAAAACAGAGGGTTAACGCCTCTGGCAGTCGTTCTGATGCTCTCAGGCAGCTTAGCGCTAACAGGATGTGACGACAAACAGGCCCAACAAGGAGGCCAGCAGATGCCAGAGGTTGGAGTTGTTACGCTCAAAACTGAACCTCTACAGATAACAACTGAGCTTCCGGGTCGCACCAGTGCGTTTCGCATTGCAGAAGTTCGCCCTCAGGTTAGCGGTATTATCCTGAAGCGTAATTTCACCGAAGGTGGTGACATCGAAGCGGGTGTATCTCTCTATCAGATTGATCCTGCAACTTACCAGGCCGCTTATGAAAGCGCAAAAGGCGATCTGGCCAAAGCACAAGCCGCAGCAAATATCGCTCAACTGACGGTTAAACGTTATCAGAAACTGTTGGGTACCAAGTACATCAGTCAACAGGACTATGATAGCGCGCTGGCAGACGCACAGCAGGCAAACGCCGCCGTTGTCGCCGCGAAAGCCGCGGTAGAAACTGCACGCATCAATCTGGCCTATACCAAAGTGACGTCGCCGATCAGCGGCCGCATTGGTAAGTCATCCGTTACTGAAGGCGCTCTGGTGCAAAATGGTCAGGCGACCGCACTGGCGACCGTTCAGCAGCTTGACCCAATCTATGTGGACGTGACGCAGTCAAGTAACGACTTCCTGCGCCTGAAACAAGAGCTGGCCAACGGCACGCTGAAGCAAGAGAACGGCAAAGCGAAAGTCGAACTGGTAACCAATGACGGCATTAAATTCCCGCAGTCCGGTACGCTGGAGTTTTCTGATGTGACGGTTGATCAAACTACCGGGTCGATTACGTTACGCGCCATCTTCCCTAACCCGGATCACACCTTACTGCCGGGTATGTTCGTCCGCGCACGTCTGGAAGAAGGGATTAACCCAACGGCATTACTGGTTCCACAGCAAGGCGTTACCCGTACACCGCGTGGCGATGCCAGTGCATTGGTTATCGGTGCAGACAATAAAGTTGAAACTCGTCAAATTGTCGCCGCACAAGCGATTGGCGACAAATGGTTAGTCACTGATGGACTTAAGCCGGGCGACCGCGTGATTGTCACTGGGCTGCAGAAAGTACGTCCTGGCGCGCAGGTAAAAGCGCAGGAAATCACCGCTGATAACAACCAGCAAGGCCAAAGCGGTAGCCAGCCTGAACAGTCCAAGTCTTAACTTAAACAGGAGCCGTTAAGACATGCCTAATTTCTTTATCGATCGCCCAATATTTGCGTGGGTGATCGCCATTATCATCATGTTGGCAGGGGGGCTCGCGATCCTCAAATTGCCGGTAGCGCAATATCCGACTATTGCACCGCCAGCAGTGACGATCTCCGCGACCTACCCTGGCGCTGATGCCAAAACAGTACAGGATACTGTTACGCAGGTTATCGAACAGAACATGAACGGTATCGATAACCTGATGTACATGTCCTCTAACAGTGACTCCACGGGTACCGTGCAGATCACCCTAACCTTCCAGTCTGGTACTGATGCGGATATCGCGCAGGTACAGGTGCAGAACAAACTGCAGCTGGCCATGCCTTTGCTGCCTCAGGAAGTACAGCAACAAGGGGTTAGCGTTGAGAAGTCATCCAGCAGCTTCCTGATGGTTGTCGGTGTTATCAACACCAACGGCACCATGACGCAGGAGGATATTTCCGACTACGTTGGCGCCAACATGAAGGATGCCATCAGCCGTACTTCAGGTGTGGGTGATGTTCAGCTGTTCGGTTCTCAGTACGCGATGCGTATCTGGATGGATCCGAACAAACTGAACAACTTCCAGCTGACGCCGGTTGATGTAATCAGCGCCATCAAAGCGCAGAACGCCCAGGTTGCAGCCGGTCAGTTAGGTGGTACGCCACCGGTGAAAGGCCAGCAGCTTAACGCATCAATCATCGCGCAAACCCGTCTGACCTCCGCTGATGAGTTCAGCAAAATTCTGCTGAAAGTGAATCAGGATGGTTCCCAGGTTCGTCTGCGTGACGTGGCGAAAGTGGAACTGGGCGGTGAGAACTACGACATCATTGCGAAGTTCAACGGTAAACCGGCATCCGGTCTGGGTATCAAGCTGGCGACAGGTGCTAACGCCCTGGATACAGCAAACGCTATCCGCGATGAACTGAAGAAGATGGAACCGTTCTTCCCGTCAGGTCTGAAGATCGTTTACCCGTATGACACCACACCGTTCGTGAAAATCTCTATTCACGAAGTAGTGAAAACGCTGGCGGAAGCAATCATCCTCGTGTTCCTGGTAATGTATCTGTTCCTGCAGAACTTCCGCGCGACGCTGATTCCGACTATCGCCGTGCCGGTGGTGCTCTTGGGTACGTTTGCCGTCCTTGCGATTTTCGGCTTCTCGATAAACACCCTGACGATGTTCGGGATGGTACTCGCCATCGGCCTGCTGGTGGATGACGCCATCGTTGTGGTCGAGAACGTTGAACGTGTAATGGCTGAGGAAGGACTACCGCCGAAGGAAGCAACGCGTAAATCAATGGGCCAGATTCAGGGCGCACTGGTGGGTATCGCGATGGTACTGTCAGCGGTATTTATCCCAATGGCGTTCTTCGGAGGTTCTACCGGTGCAATTTACCGTCAGTTCTCCATCACCATTGTTTCCGCGATGGCGTTGTCTGTGCTGGTGGCGTTGATTCTGACCCCTGCCCTGTGTGCGACCATGCTCAAACCGATTGCTAAAGGCGATCACGGAGAAGGCAAAAAAGGCTTCTTCGGCTGGTTTAACCGCATGTTCGATAAGAGTACGCACCATTACACCGATAGCGTAGGCGGTATTCTGCGCAGCACCGGTCGTTATCTGGCGCTGTATCTGATCATCGTCGTGGGCATGGCCTATCTGTTCGTTCGTCTGCCAAGTTCGTTCCTGCCAGACGAAGACCAGGGGGTATTCCTGTCTATGGCTCAGTTGCCTGCGGGTGCAACGCAAGAGCGTACCCAGAAGGTGCTGGACGAAATGACGGATTACTATCTGACCAAAGAAAAAGCGAACGTTGAATCGGTGTTTGCCGTTAACGGCTTCGGTTTTGCAGGTCGTGGTCAGAACACCGGTATCGCATTCGTCTCTTTGAAAGACTGGAGTGAACGTCCAGGTAAAGAGAACAAAGTTGAAGCGATTACTCAACGTGCAATGGGCGCATTCTCGCAGATCAAAGACGCGATGGTCTTTGCCTTTAACCTGCCAGCGATTGTGGAGTTAGGGACCGCGACCGGTTTCGACTTCCAGTTGATTGACCAGGCAGGTCTGGGCCATGAGAAGCTGACTCAGGCGCGTAACCAACTGTTTGGTGAAGTCGCGAAGCATCCTGATCTGTTGGTCGGTGTTCGTCCTAACGGTCTGGAAGATACGCCGCAGTTCAAGATCGATATCGATCAGGAAAAAGCGCAGGCTCTGGGCGTTTCCATTAGTGATATTAATACAACGCTGGGTGCAGCATGGGGCGGAAGCTACGTGAATGACTTCATCGACCGTGGTCGTGTGAAGAAAGTTTACGTCATGTCTGAAGCGAAATACCGTATGTTGCCGGAAGATATTGGAAACTGGTATGTCCGCGGCAGCGATGGACAGATGGTACCGTTCTCCGCCTTCTCTACCTCACGTTGGGAATACGGTTCACCGCGTCTGGAACGCTATAACGGTCTGCCGTCCATGGAAATCTTAGGTCAGGCCGCTCCGGGTAAAAGTACCGGTGAAGCCATGGCCATGATGGAGCAACTGGCCAGCAAACTGCCATCCGGTATCGGTTATGACTGGACCGGTATGTCCTACCAGGAACGACTGTCCGGCAACCAGGCCCCTGCCCTGTATGCCATTTCATTGATCGTCGTGTTCTTGTGTCTGGCAGCGCTGTACGAGAGCTGGTCAATTCCGTTCTCCGTAATGCTGGTTGTACCGCTGGGTGTTATCGGTGCATTGCTGGCAGCAACGTTCCGCGGCCTGACCAACGACGTTTACTTCCAGGTAGGCCTGCTCACAACCATTGGGTTGTCGGCGAAGAACGCGATACTTATCGTCGAATTCGCCAAAGACTTGATGGATAAAGAGGGTAAAGGTCTGATAGAGGCGACGCTGGACGCAGTACGCATGCGTTTACGTCCAATCCTGATGACGTCACTGGCCTTTATTCTGGGCGTAATGCCGCTGGTCATCAGTTCCGGCGCAGGTTCCGGTGCACAGAACGCCGTTGGTACTGGCGTAATGGGCGGGATGGTGACGGCAACCGTGTTGGCGATCTTCTTTGTTCCGGTGTTCTTTGTGGTGGTACGCCGCCGCTTTAGCCGCAAAAATGAAGATATTGAGCATAGCCACTCAGTAGAGCATCATTGATACATCTCTAAAGATAAGGCCGCGCAAGCGGCCTTTTTTCTGGAAAAATCATAAAAATCACTTATTGCCATTCCGTTTATTTTCTATCGGATAAATAAGCGATATAATCCTTGCAGCCTTAAAGGCTATTCTTAAAAAAACAGCGAGAGTTCTTATTTACTTTAATAAATATTAAGATTAATCCTATCCACTGGTTCACATTGTCGGTTGTTGCCTTTCGTTGCTAAACCTAAACAAGATAACCCGATGATTGCCCGAAGAATAAAGAAATTGTCCCATTTCGAATAGCGGCATTTATCTGTTAAAATGTAAAAATGACGTTGCATCATAATTTTACATAATTGTAATTTTTCGTGATATGACGATGAAATCTTTTTTAGAGTAGATTATAGTTAAATCATCAGGAGTCGCGGGCAAGTTCCAGGTAGTTGTTGTATCCATCCCGAAAGGTGTTCGGTTAGTTTAAGCCACTAAGAAGGGGATGCGTTATGGATGAATACTCACCCAAAAGACATGATATCGCGCAGCTTAAATTTCTCTGCGAAACTCTGTATCATGACTGTCTTGCAAACCTTGAACAAAGTAACCATGGCTGGGTTAATGACCCTACCTCTGCAACCAGCTTGCAGCTCAATGAACTGATAGAGCATATTGCAACCTTCGCACTTAATTATAAAATTAAGTACAATGAGGACAATAAGCTGATCGCGCAGATAGATGAATACCTGGATGACACTTTTATGTTGTTCAGCAGTTATGGTATTAATACGCAGGATCTGCAGAAATGGCGGAAGTCAGGTAATCGACTGTTTCGCTGTTTTGTCAATGCCACCAGGGCTAATCCTGTAAGTTTGTCTTGTTAAAAATTATTACAATCATAGGTAAGAGTTATGTCCGATAAACCATTAACTAAAACAGATTATTTGATGCGCCTGCGACGTTGCCAGACAATTGATACGCTAGAGCGCGTTATTGAAAAAAATAAATATGAATTGTCCGACAACGAACTGGCTGTATTTTACTCAGCAGCAGATCATCGCCTTGCTGAATTGACCATGAATAAGCTTTACGACAAGATTCCAACTTCTGTTTGGAAATTCATTCGCTAATTGCACTCAAGGTTAAGTCAGGTATAGCGGTACAGTTGTCTGGCTGACCATTTTCGTATTTACAATGGTTATTTAATTAAAATCGCGTGACTATGATCACAGCAAAGAAGCGGGAACGTTCCCCTTTTCTGCATTACGTTTTACTGTGCTGAAATAACCTTCAGTACACAGGGAATTCGTAATGCGTAATGAAAAGCAAAAAATGATCGCCGGCGAATACTATCGCCCGGCAGATGAAACGCTGCGCAGTGACCGACTACGCGCTCGTCAGTTGATCCATCGCTACAATCTCACCGCACCCGATGAAAAAAATGAGCGTCAGGCAATCCTGCACGATCTGTTAGGTCAGAGTGAGGGAGCCTATATTGAACCCTCTTTCCGTTGTGATTACGGTTATAACATCTATCTTGGTAAAGACTTTTACGCTAATTTCGACTGCGTTATGCTCGACGTCTGTCCAATTCATATTGGCGACAACTGCATGCTGGCACCAGGCGTTCATATCTATACCGCGACCCATCCGCTGGATGCTACCGAGCGCAACAGTGGCCTGGAGTTCGGGAAGCCCGTGACTATCGGCAATAATGTCTGGATAGGTGGCCGTGCAGTGATCAATCCCGGCGTCACGCTGGGCGATAACGTGGTTGTGGCATCAGGCGCAGTGGTCACTAAAAGCGTTCCGGCAAACACCGTGGTTGGGGGCAATCCCGCAAGGATCATCAAAACGCTGTGATCTTAAATGTAACTGTTATGCTAAATTGCGGTTAATCTGTTACTTTCTTCAAAGGGTATCCCCTTTTAAAATAGGGCGATCCCTCCTGAATTTTGCAGATATCACGAAGGCAAGAGATGACAGAAATACAGCGCCTGCTTACTGAAACAATCGACGACTTAAATATTCGCGAGAAGCGCGACAACAAACCGCGCTTTAGCATCAGCTTTATTCGCAAACACCCAGGGCTGTTTATCGGTATGTATGTTGCGTGGTTTGCCACGCTGGCGGTGATGCTACAGTCAGAAACGTTAGTCGATTCGGTATGGCTGCTGGTGGTACTGTTCGTTGTACTCAACGGCTTTTTCTTTTTCGACGTTGCGCCACGATACCGCTTTGAAGATATCGACGTTCTGGATTTTAGAGTTTGCTATAACGGAGAATGGTACAACACGCGCTTTGTCCCCTCCTCGCTCATCGATACTATCCTGCACTCACCGTCCGTGGATAGCGAACATAAAGCACAGCTGCAAAAGATGATATCGCGCAAAGGCGAACTCTCGTTTTACGATGTCTTTACGCTTACCCGCGCCCAGACCAGCCAGTAACGGCATCTCAGCACAGATAAAAAAAGTGCGTTCCTGCGAAGGTAACGCACTTTAATCCCTGAAATGCTGGCAAAGAAACTAACGTCTTTTTTTACGCCCCTGTACTGCTTTAAAGCGCGGATTCGTTTTGCAGATAACGTACAAACGCCCTTTACGTTTTACTATCTGGCAGTCAGGATGGCGCTGTTTTGCGCTGCGAAGTGAATTGAGTACCTGCATTTTAACCCCGCTTAACGCCAATAAAATGACCAAAACGTTTTTGGAAACGTGCTGCACTACCTTCATTATCAAAGGTTTTTTGTTTCCCGGTATAGTACGGATGTGATTTAGAAGAGATATCGAGGGTCACGTACGGGTACATTTTCCCCTCAAACTCAATCTCACGCTCAGTCTTGATGGTCGAACCGACCTTAAAGAATTCATTGGCACTGGTATCGTGAAACACCACGGTACGATAAAAAGGATGAATGTCCGGTTTCATGGCAACCTCAATTTGTTATGTTATAACATAACCATCAAAATACACCACTCTTGTACAAACCACAACCTGATTTACGCTACAGGGAGTCAAACGGGATGATAAATGGCCGTAAATATATGATGCCAATCGAATAGCTTTTTGGGGTTTCGGATATACTTTCCCTACGCTGTGTAAATAAGGATATCACTGTGACAACACGACATCTGATAAGCCTGGTGACTGGGGTACTGTTCCTTTCTATCCTCGCGCCGGTAGGTTTAAGCCTGTGGTTGGCACATCGACAGGTCGAAACGAAATTTATCGATGAACTCGACATGTTCTCAACACGAGTCGCATTACGTACGGAACGCGTAGGCGAGCAGGCGAAAAAAGCATTACGCCATATTGAAGCATTTCAGGGGGTGCCTTGCAGTGACGAGCATTTGCTGGAAATGCGTCGTTTGTCCTATAGCTACCGCTATATTCAGGAAGTGCTGTACCTCAAAGATAATGTTCCGCAATGCTCATCTCTGGAAAAAAGAAGCCAGGCAGACGCATTTCCACCCGCAATGAAAGTCACGCCTGATGGATATCGCGCATGGCTTACCACGCAAAATGATTTGGGCATCAAGCGCTTTATGGCAGCATTAGGGAGCGAACATTATGTTGTGATGGTCGATCCGGGTTCTTTCATTGACGTCATCCCGTTTGGCTCATGGCCGATTGAAGTGACTATCATTGGCACCGTGCGCAACGTTGTTGTTGCCAGTAGCGCCGATCTGCCATCGGACGTTTTGCAGCATGTACAGCAAGAAAAATCGATTACTCATTTTAAAAAAGATGGCAGCATTTATAACGCCCGCCCCTTTCCTGAGTTGGGTATTACGATCGTAACCTGGGCATCTACCCTGCCATTGCAAAAAACCTGGCACCGGCAGGCACTGATCTGGCTCCCGGCAGGCATTCTTATAGGCTTGCTCACCGCCGCCTTTGTTTTGCGTATTTTGCGCCGCTTACAGTCGCCCCATCACCAATTACAGGACGCTATCCAGCATCGGGACATCAAAGTCCACTACCAACCAATTATCTCGCTCAAAACGGGGAAAGTGGTTGGAGCAGAGGCGCTGGCTCGCTGGCAGCAGGCCGACGGAAGCTATCTGTCGCCGGAAGTTTTCGTCGCGCTGGCGCATGAAACCGGGCTGACAGAGTCCCTCACCCGGTTGATCATTGAAAGCGTATTTGAAGATTTAGGTAAATGGCTACGTCAGCATCCGGAGCAGCATATATCCATCAACCTTGAGTCAGCCGATCTGTCTTCCGAAACGCTTCCTGCCCTGTTAGGTCAGAAGGTGAACCACTGGCAACTTAAGCCTGCGCAAATCGCGTTGGAGCTAACTGAACGCGAATTTGCCGACCCAAAAAACAGCGCGCCGTTTATTGCCAAATACCGTCAGGCGGGTCATTCAATCTATATTGATGACTTTGGCACCGGCTATTCCAGCCTGAGCTATTTACAGGATCTGGATGTCGACATCCTGAAGATAGACAAATCGTTCGTTGATGCACTGGAATACAACAACGTGACGCCGCATATCATCGAGATAGCAAAAACGCTGAAACTTGAGATGGTGGCGGAAGGTATCGAAACCGAGAATCAGGAAGCCTGGCTACGCCAGCATGGCGTGCAGTACGGTCAGGGCTGGCTTTACAGCAAAGCGCTGCCGAAGGCGGAATTTATTCTGTGGGCAGAAAAACGGCTTTAACATTGCTGTTGATGTTGAGATGGCTGGCGGCACGCCGCACAGCCAGTCACATCACTCTTCCATAATGGGCGCAAATCCACCGTAGATCATTCGCTTGCCGTCAAATGGCATAGATTCACCGAACTCCTTCATACGGGGATCGGACATCATCTTCTGATTCGCCGCATCGCGGACCTCTTTGGAAGGGTATTCAATCCAGCTGAATACCACTTCTTCATGCTCCTGTGCTTTCACAGCCATGCGAAAATCGGTCAGTTTGCCGTCGGGGACATCATCTGCCCAGCACTCCACTATGCGCAATGCACCGAACTCCTTGAAAAGCGGAGCTGCTTTTGCCGCCATCGCAATGTACGCCTCCTTGTTTTCAGCGGGTACGGCAACCACAAAGCCATCAACATACTTCATGAGAAAAACCTCCGAAGTGTACTGCGCGGCAAGCCGATTCCGGCCGCGTCAGTCGAGGTTAAGTTTAGTCGCCAGTAGGCGATCGCGCCCCAGGTGCATTCCTGATACGCGTACATGACTGCGGCTGATGCCGAAACCACGGCAGGCAAAGCTGAATCAACGGTCCGATAGCCAAGGCATACAGCACCGTACCAACGCCCACGGTTCCACCCAGCAGCCAACCGATAAGCAGCACCGACACTTCAATTGCGGTTCGAATTCGTCGTACTGGCCAGCCGGTACGCGCGTGGATACCGGTCATCAGACCATCACGCGGACCGGCGCCAAAACCTGCGCCAATGTACAGGCTGGTTGCTAACGCATTCAATATTACCGCTGACACCAGCAGCCCACTGCGCGCCAGCAGAGATTCAAATCCAGGAATCACCAGCAGCGCGGCATCTGCCGCCAGCCCGATCATAATCACGTTGCTCAGCGTGCCAAAGCCTGGACGCTGGCGCAGCGGTATCCACGCCAGCAACACCAACACGCCCACGGCAATAATCACCACGCCGATATTCATCGACAATAAATTGGCTACACCCAGGTGAAACACGTTCCACGGATCGGCCCCTAAATCAGCACGGACAAACATCGCCGTCGATACACCGTACAGTGTCAGCCCGATAAACAGCTGAAGTAAACGACGCAGCATGCATTTCCCTCCCACTCTCGGATAACTTTCATCTTCACCGCAATTGGCACTATGATTAATGTCCAGTTTTCAAAAAGTGGACTGCTATGTCATCTCGCCGTTATGGAAGTCAGTCTTTGCAACGCCTGCTCGGACACTGGCTGGAAAGCCCCTCGCGAACGCCCATCTGGCGACAGCTGGCAGAAGCGTTACGTCTGCTTATTCTCGATGGTCGACTGGCGCTGGATAGCCGCTTACCGGGTGAACGCGAGCTCGCCGTCGTCCTGCAAGTAAGTCGAACTACCGTCGCCAGCGCTATGGCGCAACTACGTGAAGAGGGATATCTGGAAAGCCGTCATGGTAGCGGCTCACGGGTGATCCTGCCGGAACATATTCGCCATGTGCCAACCCGGACCAGTACCGGCACAGCACTTGATTTGTCCACGGCGGCGCTAAGTGCCGGTCCCGAAATTCATCAGGCTTACCAGCAGGCGCTGTTTGCTATGCCACAGCATTTGCTGAGCTCCGGGTATTTGCCGCAGGGGCTGTCGGTATTGCGTGAGTCCATCGCCCGGCATTATTGCGATCGCGGGCTCCCGACGCAGCCCGATGAAATCATGGTCGTGAATGGTGCAGTCAGCGGCCTGGCGCTGATCCTGCGTTTGCTCACCGGCCCCGGCGATCGCGTGGTGGTCGATCACCCCACTTATCCGCTGGCGATTGCCGCGATTCAAGGCGCATCCTGTCGCCCCGTCGGCGTGTCGCTACCCGAGCACGGTTGGGATACCGCGGGTCTGGTCGCCACCATCGCGCAAACCGCACCGAGAATGGCCTACCTGATGCCGGACTTTCACAATCCGACCGGGCGTTGCATGGACGCTGCAACTCGCCAGGTCGTGGCGGATATTGCCGAACGAACCCGCACTACCCTGGTGGTCGATGAGACGATGGTGAACCTGTGGTATGACGCCCCGCCGCCGCCGCCACTTGCCGCATTCAATCGCGACGCGCCGATCATTCTGTTGGGTTCGGCCGGGAAAAGCTTTTGGGGGGGATTACGTCTGGGCTGGATCCGGGCGTCGGCGCGAACCATTGCGGCGCTGGTACAAACCCGCGACACCTTCGATTTAGGCTCCCCGGTGCTTGAACAACTTGCCACCAGCTGGCTGCTGGATAACGCCGCCGACTTTCTTCCTGACAGAAGACGGCTACTCACGTCGCAGCGCGATCTGTGCTCGAGCCTGATGAACGCACATTTCCCGGAGTGGCAGTTTACCCAGCCACAGGGAGGACTCTCTTTTTGGGTTGAACTGCCCGATACGCTGGCAACGCTGTTCGCTACGCGCGCCGAAAGCGTAGGCATTCAGTTAGGAACCGGTACGCGGTTTGGCCTTGATGGCGCATTCGATCGTTTTTTGCGTATGCCTTTCACGTTGCCGGATGACACAGCGCGTGCCGCCTTCAGGGTGTTACAACCCATTTGGGATAACCTGCGTTTGCAGGCCAACAGCGGGAAAGTACGCAAAATAATTTAAGCGACGAGTCAAAGGACTCGCCCTTATAAGCCGGGATGGATGAGAGAGTCCTGGTGAAATTACCGCTGAGGGGGAACCGGAAAACCCTTCAGTGAAATCACGAAATTTTCACCGTCTTTCTTAATTTTTGCCCCGGCATCACACCAGTCTGAGGCAATACGGAAGAACTCATCGCTGCCGACGTTCCAGCTCAGACGAACATGTTTCACATAACCGGAGCGCAGCATTTCACAAGCTTCGCCGTAATTACTGGCAGTTGAGAGCGGTTGTTGTTTCATTTTTTCTTCTTCAGTAGTCTGCGCAATGCTTTGATTTCTTTAGGAGTCAGTGCTTCAACTACGGACTCTTCCGTATGCTGGCTATCGATATCCTCAGCGGAGACTCCCGCCTCTTCAACGGCGGTAAACGCAATCAGCAGCAGTTTTTCCGTCGCAACACTTAAATTTTCGTTATGCACTTCAGCGTAATGGCGAAGCTTTTCTTTTAGCGCCTCATCAATTTTGACATTCAATACAGCGGTCGACATCGTAGAAAATCCTTGTGGTCAGCCAAAACACACCGAATGTAAGACCCTGTCGTTACAGCGCGATGGCGGCGGCAAAAGCATCAAATAACATCCCCGAAACACATTGACAGCATTTGATGACAATAAAATGACAATACGATGACAAAGAAAAGAAGATAAGCAGAAGGGAAATTGCCGGACGGCAGAATTGGGTGGGGGCCCTGCCAGCTACATCCCGGCACACACGTCATCTGCCTTGGCTGCTTCCTTCCGGACCTGACCTGGTAAACAGAGTAGTGTTGCGGGAGAACCAACAGAGCCCCCATTGAGAGCGTTGTTAACCAACGCGCAGGCGCATTATCACTGCTGCACCCTGTAATTGCAACCCATCCAGCATCGGATGCTGTTTTCTTGTGCAATGCGGCTTCACTCCCTCGCCATTCGGCATTATGCTGGAGGATTAGCGCAGGAATAAATAATGGATATACAAGACACTTTCCCCCAACGCGTCTGGCAAATCGTCGCATCAATCCCCGAAGGTTTCGTCACCACGTATGGCGATGTTGCCAGGCTTGCCGGTTCGCCGCGCGCTGCGCGCCAGGTCGGCGGCGTGCTTAAGCGTCTCCCCGAAGGCAGCACTTTGCCCTGGCATCGGGTGGTTAATCGTCATGGTGCCATTTCGCTGACCGGCCCCGACTTACAACGGCAGCGTCAGGCGTTGCTGGCAGAAGGAATAGTGGTTTCAGGAAGCGGGCAGATAGATTTACAGCGCTATCGCTGGGTGTACTAACCCTCTCCAGACGGAGAGGGTTACGACTGCCTTAGTACTGCGTGGGAGCAGGAACGGCAGAAGAGGGATTTACCTGGGTTGGTGACGTTGACGGCACCGTGGTGGCTGCCCCACCGCTTGCCTGAACCGGTACTGCTGTTTGCTGTACAGGGACCAGCGTCAGGTCAGCTTTCGTACCACCCTGATTAATGACCGTCTGAACGGTATCAGTAATAAAGACCAGTTTGTCATTAACCGTAATTGCCGCACTCAGCAGAATACGGGCGTTAGGCTGAATATCTGCCGGGTTAAATGGTAATACAAAGCTGAATGGCGCCTGCTTACCTTCAGTACGGACCGCTTTTTGCGACAGCACTTTTGACGGTGCATCGGCCAGCGACGCATCTGACAGCGTGACGGTCAGCACCGCATCGGGTGGCAAGGCCACTTTCTGGCGGATCCATACCGTACCAGAAACGTTTGGCTGTTGAATTTTAGACTGTGTGTCAGCAATTGACGTATTAGGGTTTGGCGCAGGTGTCTGAATATCTGCACTTTTATCAGCACAGGCCGACAGAGCGACCGCAACCGCTAAACCACTTACCATGTGCACGAGTTTCATTAAATTCTCCTTATCATCTATGCACCAGCGAGAACTTTCCTCGCCAGAAGAGTGGTTAACAAAAACATAACGTGACTAAGTGTGGCACAAGACAGCTGTTTTTGCCTGTAATAGGCCTTTAATTCAGACAATTGCACCCATCGGACCACTTTCAAAATTGCGTTATACTCTGCCTACCTCGCTGCGAGATCGATATAACCTGGAGAGCACGTATGAGTCTGGCGCTGAAAAATTTGCTGACATTGTTAAATCTGGAAAAAATTGAAGAAGGACTCTTTCGGGGCCAAAGTGAAGACTTAGGGTTACGTCAGGTTTTTGGGGGACAGGTTGTCGGTCAGGCGCTGTATGCCGCCAAAGAAACCGTACCGGAAGAGCGTCTGGTGCACTCCTTCCACAGCTACTTTTTACGCCCCGGCGATAGCCAAAAGCCCATCATCTATGATGTAGAAGTCTTGCGTGATGGTAACAGCTTCAGCGCGCGCCGCGTTGCCGCAATTCAGAATGGTAAACCCATTTTTTACATGACCGCCTCTTTCCAGGCACCGGAAGACGGATTTGAACATCAGAAAACCATGCCGGATGCGCCGGGTCCCGATAAGCTGAAATCAGAAACAGAAATTGCCCGCTCAGTGGCGCATTTACTGCCGCCGCTGTTGAAAGAAAAATTTATCAACGATCGTCCGTTGGAAGTGCGCCCGGTTGAATTTCATAACCCCTTAAAAGGTCACGTCGCACCTCCGGCGCGCCAGGTATGGATCCGTGCAAACGGCGAGCTGCAGGACGATCTGCGCGTCCATCAATATCTGCTGGGTTATGCCTCAGACCTGAACTTCCTGCCTGTAGCGCTGCAGCCGTACGGGATTGGTTTTCTGGAAAAAGGGATTCAGATCGCCACCATTGACCATTCAATGTGGTTCCACCGTCCGTTCAATATTAATGAGTGGCTGTTGTATAACGTCGAGAGTACTTCTGCCTCCGGTGCCAGAGGTTTTGTACGCGGGGAGTTTTATACGCAGGACGGCGTGCTGGTCGCCTCTACCGTGCAGGAAGGGGTAATGCGTAATCGCAATTGAGAATTACCGGATGGTGGCGCAAAAGCGTTGCCATCCGGCAGATTGAAACATCAAGCGTTGTAAGCGTTCTCGCCGTGACTGTTCACATCCAGACCTTCGCGTTCCTGCTCTTCCGGTACGCGCAGACCCACCGTCATATCCGCCAGCTTATAGCCAATGAAGGCCACCACGCCGGACCAGACGATGGTGATCGCCACGCTTTCCAGTTGCACCAGCAGCTGATGCCCCATGGTCACTCCCTCAGCAAAGCCCACGCCGCCCAGTGAGCTGGCAGCGAAAACCCCGGTCAGGATGCAGCCAACAATACCGCACACGCCGTGCACGCCAAACACATCACACGGATCGTCCACGCGCAGAAAACGCTTCAGCATGGTTACGCCCCACAGGCCAGCCAACCCCGCAACCACACCGATAATCAGCGCCCCACCGACACCGATGTAGCCACATGCAGGTGTTACGCCCACCAGACCCGCAATAGCGCCAGAACAGGCGCCCAGCAGAGACGGTTTGCCACGCAGCGCCCATTCACCGAAGATCCATCCGAGGATGGCGGCGGCGGTGGCGACCACGGTATTAACGAAGGCCAGTGCGGCAATTTCATTCGCCGTTCCCGCTGAACCGGCGTTAAAGCCAAACCAACCAATGTAGAGAATAGCGGTACCGGTGAAGACCATCGGCAGGTTATGCGGTTTAAAGGCTTCTTTGCCAAAACCGACGCGTTTACCAATCAGATACGCACCAACCAGACCGGCAATCGCTGCGTTGATGTGCACGACCGTCCCGCCGGCAAAATCCAGTGCGCCGTGAGAAGCCAGCAATCCGCCGCCCCAGACCATATGTGCAATGGGGATGTACGACAGCGTTAACCACACCACCACAAAAATCAGCACCGCAGAGAAACGAATACGCTCAGCCAGCGCCCCGACAATCAGCCCAACGGTGATGCAGGCAAAAGATCCCTGAAAAGCAACGTGAATGTACTGGTAGAAGCTCCCCGTGACCGCCGTCAGCGCGATGTTCTTCAGCAATACCCAGTTGAAGTTGCCGAAGAAATTATTCCCTTCGCCAAAGGCCAGTGAGTAGCCATAAACCACCCATAGAATACAAACCAGAGCGAATGTCACCGTCACCTGAGTCAGCATCGACAGTACGTTCTTACCGCGAATCAAACCGCCGTAGAACAACGCAATGCCAGGGATAGTCATAAACAGCACCAGCGCGGTACAGATCATCATAAAAGCGTTATCTGCTTTATCCGCAATCGCCGGTGCCGCCATCGCCAGTCCCGGCAGTAGTGCCAGTGAAGCAATACCTGTTTTCATCGTTGCTATCTTCATTTTTTGGTTTCCTATCACTGTGTGCCAGAAGTTACAGTGCGGCTTCGTCGGCTTCGCCGGTACGAATACGAATCACACGTTGCAGCTCGGCGACGAAGATTTTGCCGTCGCCAATTTTTCCGGTGTATGCCGCCTTACTGATGACATCAATCACGCCATCCAGTTGGTCGTCGGCAATCGCCACATCAATCTTCACCTTTGGCAGAAAATTGACGCTATATTCAGCCCCACGGTACAGCTCAGCATGACCTTTCTGTCGGCCAAACCCCTTCACTTCGGTGACGGTCAGCCCCTGAATACCAATAGACGACAGTGCTTCACGGACGTCTTCCAGTTTGAACGGTTTGATTACCACGGTAACCAGCTTCATAGATCCCCTCCAGTCAGAATTCAGTAGTGGCTGCAGATACACGAGAGGAATATTGCAAGGGGTGTGCCAGGAATGAAAAACGCGGAATGATTCAGGTTCGCCGGGTACTATCGGGAGAGAAAAAGAAAAAACGCACTATAACGGTGCATAGTGCGTTACATTTTTGCACCAGATTGTTGATTGCCGGATGGCGGCGTAAACGCCTTACCCGGCCTACGATACCGCGTGGCCGGATAAGCACTGCGCCGTCAGGCGATAACAGAATCCTCTTGCGTGCTGGCGGCTAACTCTTCGCCCGCCAGCTGCAGCTGATACATCTGCCAGTAACGGCCTTGCGCCGCCAGTAATTGCTGGTGCGTACCACGCTCAACCGCCTGACCGCGATGCAGCACCAGAATGGTATCCGCATCGACAATCGTCGATAACCGATGCGCAATCACCACCAGCGTAGTGTGTTCACGGACCGCCGCCAGCGCGTGCTGAATGGCCTGTTCAGTACCGGAATCAATACTGGCCGTGGCTTCATCGAGGATCAGCACCTGCGGCGTTTCAACCAATACCCGCGCCAGCGCCAGCAGCTGTTTCTGCCCAACGGAGAGATTATTGCCCTGCTCGCCCAGCCGGGTATGAATCCCCTCGCTCAAGCCCCGAGCCAGTTCAGCCAGTTGCACGGTCTCCAGCGCCTGCCAGACCCGCTCTTCTGAGATATCGCGACCCAGCGTGACGTTTGCCAGGAAGGTATCCGCCATCACCACCGGATCCTGCTGCACCATCGCGATGCCCTGACGTAACGCACCGTGGCTCAGAGAAGACAACGGACGTCCGTCAAGGCGGATTTCCCCCTGCGTCAGCGGGTAATATCCCATCAGTAGGCTGGCCAGCGTGCTTTTGCCGCTGCCTGTGTGTCCGACCAAAGCCACAAAGCTGCGCGAAGGCACGGACAGACTGATGTTTTGCAGCACCAGATTGTCGTCGCGATAGGCAAATGAAACGTTATCCACCTCAATGTCTCCGCTTTTGAGCGGGCGATCGTCTTCACCATAGCGCTGACGAGGCCCGTCCATCAGTTCGAACACTCGCTCACCAGCGACAACCGCCTGCTGCAGCATTGATTGCTGGGTGGTCAGCTCGATCAGCGGTTCGTTCAAACGGCCGAGGTAGCTGATGAACGCGTACAGCACGCCAACCTCGATGGAGGTGCCAGAGGTAAAACTGAACAGCATCAGCAAACCGCAGAGGATCAGCGCCGAGAACAGGCTCAGCAGTGGACGCAGCAAAAAACCATCCAGTCGCAGGGTTTGCATACGCGCCATATAGTGCGAGCGGCTTGCCTCGCCCATTCTCTCGCCAAATCTTGCCTGCTGGCGGAACTGCTGGATAACGCTCATGCCGTTGATGACTTCGTTAAAGCCATCGTTAATATCCGCCAGATAAGCGCGTACCCGACGCACAATCGGGGTGCTGTAGCGTTGGTAAATCACCATCACCACCAGCACGGCCGGGAAAATGGCCATTGCCACCAGCGCCATGCGCCATTCCAGGCTGAACATTGCCACCAACATCGCGCCGATTAAGGCCGCACTGCGCAGGACCGTTGCGACCACCGTCACGTACAGGTCGCGAATAACTTCAGTATCATTGGTCACGCGGGAGATAAGTTGCCCGACGGGCTGAGTATCAAAAGCGCTGAGCGGCTGGCGCAGCGCAGCGTCCATTACGTCGGTGCGTAACTGTTGTACTACGCCAACCGCCGCCTGGTTAAACAGCAATGACTGCGCGTAATGCAGACCTGCCGCCAGCAGTTGCAGACCGACATAGGCCGCAACCAGCCCGGCAACCATCGCCAATGGCAGATTGTTCTTCGCCACCATGTTATCGATAAAATAGCTAATCAGCAGCGGACCGCTGACTTCCGCCGCCGCAGCCACCCATAGCATGACTACCGCAATCGCCAGCTGTTTTCGCCATGGGGAACCATACGCCAGCAGTCTTTTCAGAGTTGGCCATAATTGCCCGAAACTACGCATTAGCCGCCTCCTCGTTTAACTCTGGTGCATCAGACAGCGCCGCTTCAAGTTGCTGATAGCGGTACATGTCGCGATACCAACCGGGCTGTTGCACTAAAGATTCATGCTCACCGCGCTGAGCAATATGCCCATGCTGCATCACGATAATCTCGCTGGCTTCCGTCAAAGCCGATAAACGGTGTGCGCTGATAATCACGGTTCTGCCTTCGCCCCACTGGCGCAGGTTATGTAGGATCTGATGTTCGGTACGACCATCCACCGCCGACAGCGCATCATCCAGAATCAGAATTTCAGCGTTCAGCAGTAACGCTCGAGCGATAGAAATACGCTGTTTTTGCCCGCCAGACAGCATCACCCCGCGTTCGCCCACTTCGGTGTCGTAGCCCTGAGGAAGACGTAAAATATCCTCATGAACGCTGGCAAGGCGCGCCACATGCTCGATCTCTTCCTGCGTGGCCTGCGGGCGTCCTAAGGCGATGTTATTACCGACGGTATCGGAAAACAGGAATGGTGTCTGGCTGACAACCGCCAGTCGGCTGCGCCAGCTATCCAGCTGTAAGCGCGTTAATGGGATATCATGAAAGCGCACATCGCCCTGGGTGATATCAAAATGACGCTGGATCAGCGACAGTACCGTACTTTTTCCCGCACCGGTCGGACCACAGATGCCCAGCATCTGTCCAGGTTTGAGCTGGAAATTCACATTTTCCAGCGCCGGGTGGGTGGTTTGCGGGTAACAAAATTCGCGAATCACCACCGCCAGCTCGCCGCGTCCTTCCGGCACCGGTTCAGTACCGTCATCCACTACCGGCGCTTCTGCCAGCATGGCGCGAATTCGGCTATACGCGGCGCTGCCGCGTTCGACGATGTTAAACATCCAGGCCAGCGCCAGCATCGGCCAAATCATCAGACCGAGATACATCATAAAGCTGGTGAGCTGCCCGAGCGTCAGCGAGCCGTGAACCACCATCCAGCTTCCCCCGGCAATCGCCAGCAGGTTAGCCATACCAATGGCGATATAAATCGTAGGATCAAAGCGGGCGTCAATGCGCGCCACACGCAGGTTTTTCTTACCGGTATCTTCAGCATCAGCGGCAAATAATGCCGACTGCCGATCCTCCAGCCCAAAGGCCTTGATCATACGAATACTGGTCAGGCTTTCCTGAGTACGATCGTTGAGACTGGAAAACGCCGCCTGCGCCAGCTTAAAACGGTGATGGAGTCGATCGCCGTAACGTTTGATCATCAACGCCATCACCGGCATCGGCAGCAGCGCAATGAGCGTCAGTTGCCAACTTATCTGCGTTGACATCACGATCAGCACCGCACACCCCATAACCAGCGAATCTACCAGCGTCAGCACCCCTTCTCCGGCGGCAAATACGACGCGATCGACATCGTTGGTTGCCCGCGCCATCAGATCGCCCGTACGGTGCCGCAGATAAAATTCTGGATGCTGGCGACTCAACTGACGGTAATAATCTTCCCGCAGCTCAACCGCCAGTTGGTAGGATGCGCCAAACAGCAGCACGCGCCAGACATAACGCAGCAAATAAACCACCACGGCAATCAGGGCAATTGTCCCCACCCACATCAGCAGCCGCTCGGTGGTGAAGCGTTGAGTCGTCACGCCATCCACAATGATCCCGACCACTTTCGGCGGAATAAGCTGAAGGATAGCGATGATGATAAGCAGGGCCACTGCCCCGAGGTAGCGACGCCACTCCCGGCGGAAGTACCAGCTTAATTGAGCAAATAATCGCACGCGTTATGTCCTGACAAGATTTCCGGCAATAAGCGCCGGGAGAATTATTCAATAGGTAGAGCAGTTGTGTATTTAATCTGTTCCATGGCAAAGCTGGAGGTGACGTCAGACAGGCCCGGTACGCTGTTCACCAGGCGCTTATAGAATTCATCATAGCTTTTCATATCAGCAACCTGCACTCGCATCAGGTAGTCATACTCCCCTGCCATACGCCAGAACCCCAGAACCTCGGGCATTCCGGTCACTTCAGTGACAAAGCGGCAATACCATTCGCTGCTGTGATGCTGAGTTTTGATCAGCACAAACGCGGTGAGTCCCAGCCCCAGTTTTTCTGGATCCAACAGGGCGACTCTGCCCAGCAGGATACCGTCATCCTCAAGTCGTTTGAGACGTTTCCAGCAGGGGGTGGTAGTCAGATTAACGGCATCTGCTAATGCCTGCAAAGAAAGGGTGCAGTCCTGTTGCAGTAAGCCGAGTAGCTTGCGGTCAATTTTGTCTAACATATCCACTCCACAGAGAAGAATTTTCTCCTTACATTCTATTTTAAAGGCTAAATGGCAACAATTTTTTCCGTGCTTTTCGCTATTCTGGGCACAAAATGACAAATGGATATCTATTAATGATGAATAGCTCCTGGGTTAAAAACGCCATCAATGAAATCAACGCGGATTATCAGCGTTCTGCGGATACGCATCTCATTCGCCTGTCGCTACCGGCGCTCCCGGGCATTCAGCTCTATTTAAAAGATGAGAGCACGCATCCGACCGGGAGTCTGAAGCATCGTCTGGCGCGCTCACTGTTTCTGTACGGATTGTGCAATGGCTGGATCAAAGAAGGCACCACCATCATTGAATCATCGTCCGGTTCAACGGCGGTCTCTGAGGCTTATTTCGCTCGACTGTTAGGGTTGCCATTTATTGCCGTCATGCCTTCCTGTACGGCAAAACGTAAAGTTGAACAGATTGAATTTTACGGCGGTCGCTGTCATTTCGTGGAAAGCGCCTGCGAAATCTATGCGGCCTCTGAGCAACTGGCGCGTGAGCTGAACGGTCATTACATGGACCAGTTCACTTACGCTGAGCGCGCCACCGACTGGCGCGGCAATAATAATATCGCCGACAGCATCTTTCGTCAGATGCAGTGCGAGCCCAACCCCGTTCCCCGCCATATTGTGATGAGCGCCGGAACCGGTGGCACCTCAGCAACCATTGGCCGCTATATCCGCTGTCAGGGCTACGACACTCAACTGATGGTGGTAGACCCGGAAAACTCGGTCTTTCTGCCCTTCTGGCAGGATCGCGATGCCACGTTACGCAGCCCGGTAGGAAGTAAAATTGAAGGTATCGGGCGTCCGCGCGTAGAACCCTCTTTCATTCCTGACGTGGTCGATGAAATGCTGCGCGTGCCGGATGCCGCAAGCGTGGCCACCGCACACTGGCTGGAAACGCAGTTGGGCCGCAAAGTCGGCGCTTCAACTGGCACCAATATGTGGGGAACGCTGCAACTTGCCGCCCGTATGCGCGATGCCGGAGAAAGCGGCTCACTGGTGACGCTGTTGTGTGACAGCGGCGAACGCTATCTGGAAACCTACTACAACCCACAGTGGGTCGATGCACACATCGGTGATTTAACGCCGTGGAAAGCGGAGCTCGCCCGACTACTGAACACCCATTAATGGGATAAAAAAAAGCCAGACGCGAAGTCTGGCTTGCTGGAAGGGATCTCTCATTCGGGGGAATAAGGTAGATGTGGATTGTCCAGCCAATGCGTCAAAAAGTGTGACACTGCCTGATTACGGCAATGTCCAATCACCGATAAATGAGGCAGTTCAGCAATCAGTTGCGGCATCGCGTTACCCATAATCAGGCCGCGCCCAACGCTGCCTAACATTTCGCGATCGTTCATGGCATCGCCAAACGCCATACACTCGGCCATTGAATAACCTAAATAGTCGCTCAACACCGCCAATGCCGATCCTTTATTACAGCCCAGCGGCAGCACCTCAAGGCAATCAAACGCGGAAAAACAGAGATTCGCCTGTTCACCCAGCGCTTCATTCAGTTGAATGCGCAATTGGATCAGAGAGTCATGATCGCCGCAGAAACAGACTTTGGTGACCTGATGCGCCGGAATACGTTTCACATCGACGATCTGGTAGCGAAATCCGCTATACACATGCGCCTGCAGCAGTGAGGGGATCTCTTGTCCGGTGAACCAGCCATTGTCATTAAAGACATGCATGCTTGCGGTAGTGTCCCACTTCTGATGCAACACAATATCCGCAACATTCGGATCCAGATCCTGACGGTGTAACACATCGCCCTCAAGTGAGTGAATGCGCGTGCCATTACCCGTGATCAAAAAGGCGTCCAGCGAGATCGAGCCTAAAATATGGCGCATCTCAAGCACATGGCGACCGGTGGCAAATGTCAGAGTAATATCGCGTTCACGCAGGCGCGACAGCGTTGAAAGCGTTTCGTCACCTAAATGGTGATTCGGCATCAAAAGGGTGCCATCCATATCAAATGCAGCCAGACGAGCCATTTCTTTCTCCACACTGTGACGCGGTTAACTTGTGATCCAGTATCACCTGAGATATACGGAAGTAATAGTGAATAGATAAAATGAATTGTTCCGGGTTTCTCTACGCATAAACCGTTAACGAACATCCTGAAGGAAAAAGTATCAATGCGTCTGCTTAATCGCCTGAACCAGTACCAACGCCTGTGGCTGCCCTCGAACGGCGAACCGCAGTCGGTGACCGTCGGGGAACTGGCCGAACGCTGTTTTTGTAGCGAACGCCATGTGCGTACCCTGCTAAAGCAAGCGCAGGATGCAGGCTGGCTGGAGTGGCATGCCCAGTCGGGGCGCGGGAAACGCGGGCAGCTGCGGTTTTTAGTGACGCCAGATTCACTGCGCAACACCATGATGGAACAGGCCCTGCAAAAGGGAGAGCAGCTTAGCGTACTGGAACTGGCTCAGTTGGCGCCGGGCGAATTGAGAACACTGCTACAACCGTTTATGGGCGGTCAGTGGCAAAACGACACGCCAACCCTGCGTATACCCTATTACCGCCCGCTCGACCCCTTGCACCCCGGTTTTCTCCCCGGTCGCGCGGAGCAACACCTCGCTGGACAAGTTTTCTCTGGCCTGACCCGGTTTGACAGCACTACGCAACGTCCCTGTGGAGACTTAGCCCACCACTGGAATATCTCCGCTGACGGCCTGCGCTGGGATTTCTATATTCGTTCCACCCTGTACTGGCATAACGGCGATGCGGTCAGCAGCACACAGCTACATCAGCAGTTGCTGAAGCTGTTAGAACTCCCCGCGCTGAATAAGCTGTTTATCAGCGTAAAGCGCATTGAGGTGACGCATCCCCAGTGTCTGACCTTTATTCTGCATCGTCCCGACTTCTGGCTGGCGCACCGTCTGGCAAGCTACAGCAGTCACCTGGCGCATCCTGAGCACCCGTTTGTGGGTACCGGCCCGTTCCGGTTGACGCTGTTTACTCCTGAGCTGGTGCGTATCGAGAGTCACGATCACTACCATCTGAGTCATCCGCTGCTAAAAGCCATTGAATACTGGATAACCCCGCAGCTCTTCTCCCAGGATTTGGGCACCAGCTGTCGCCATCCGGTGCAAATTGCGATTGGTAAACCCGAAGAGTTGCCTATGCTAAGCCAGGTAAGCAGCGGGATCAGTCTTGGTTTTTGCTATCTCACGCTCAGAAAAAGCGCGCGCCTGAATACGCAGCAGGCCCGTAGACTGATCAATATCATCCACCGTTCTTCCCTGCTACAAACGCTTGAAGTGGATGAAAATCTGATCACGCCAAGCAATGCACTGCTCCCCGGATGGACTATCCCGCAATGGGATGAACTCGATGAGGTGGCATTACCGGAAAAGCTGACGCTGGCTTATCACCTGCCGGTAGAACTTCACGCTATGGCTGAACAGCTTCGCCAGGCGCTGGCGCTGCTCGGCTGTGAATTAACGCTTATTTTTCATAATGCTAAAAACTGGGATGGCGATCATCCCTTAGCCCAGGCCGACCTGATGATGGGCGACAGGCTGATTGGTGAGGCACCTGAATATACTCTCGAACAGTGGTTGCGCTGCGATCAGCTCTGGTCACATGTATTGAATGCGCCCGCATACACACATTTGCAAACGACCCTGGATGCCCTACAAATTCAGGCCGATGAGGACGATCGCCACGCGGCTTTACAGCAAGTTTTCGCCACGCTAATGCATGACGCTACCCTGACGCCACTGTTCAATTATCACTATCGCATCAGCGCGCCACCGGGCGTGAACGGCGTACGCCTGAATCCTCGTGGCTGGTTCGAGTTTACCGAAGCCTGGCTGCCACCTCCTTCAGCGTGAAGAAGCTGGTCGACGGCACGCCCAGGCGCTACCATAAGGGCTTCGTTATTTTGTCAGGAAAAGCCATGAAACGTGCCGTTGTTGTATTCAGTGGAGGTCAGGACTCCACGACCTGTCTGGCGCAAGCGCTGCATCAGTATGATGAAGTGCACTGCGTGACCTTTGATTATGGTCAGCGCCATCGCGCTGAGATTGATGTCGCACGTGACCTGGCCTTAAAACTTGGCGCGCGCGCGCACAAAGTACTTGATGTCACATTGCTCAGTGAACTGGCTGTCAGCAGCCTGACCCGCGATAACATTCCGGTACCCGATTACGAACCGGATGCGAACGGCATTCCCAATACCTTTGTGCCTGGACGCAATATTCTGTTCTTAACGCTGGCAGCAATTTACGCGTACCAGGTGCAGGCAGAGGCGGTCATTACCGGCGTTTGTGAGACCGACTTCTCCGGCTATCCGGACTGTCGCGATGAGTTCGTTAAAGCCCTGAACCATGCTGTAAGCCTGGGGATGGCGAAAGATATTCGCTTTGAAACCCCACTAATGTGGATCGATAAAGCCGAAACCTGGGCACTGGCCGATTATTGGGGCAAGCTGGACCTGGTACGCGAAGAAACGCTGACCTGCTATAACGGCATCAAAGGTGACGGTTGCGGTCACTGTGCGGCGTGTAATCTGCGTGCCAACGGCCTGAACCATTATCTGGCGGATAAACCGGCAGTGATGGCGGCAATGAAACAGAAAACCGGGTTAAAGTGATTGTATTGCCGGATGGCGCTTTGCGTATCCGGCCTACTTGCAGTTGCAGCAACTCTTGTAGGCCGGATAAGACGCTTGAGCATCGCCTTCCGGCAGTCGCAGCCACTACTGCACCATCTGCTCCAGTTTTTCGCGCAACTCCCCTTCCAGCGGCAGCGCTTTTTGCGTCTTCAAATCAATGCAGACGAACGTAATCAGCGCATCAGCCACCACCTGCCCTTCCGGCTCCAGGGTAATGGTCTGATTTAACACACCACTTTTGCCATTTAACTGTTGAACCTGACTGGTGATAGTCAGCAGGTCGCTCAGCACCGCAGGACGGCGGTAGTTGATATTAATATTCACGACCACAAAAGCGATGTTGTGTGCGGTCATCCACTGAAAGCTGTCGCTGTTTTCCAGACCATCCCAGCGGGCCTCTTCCAGAAACTCCAGATAGCGGGCATTGTTAACGTGCTGATAGACATCAAGATGAAAACCACGAACTTTGATTTGTGTTTGCATAGCGCAGGAGCCTTACGTTGTTTTTATAGGAACAGACTTTAGGGTAAAGAGGTCATAACTGGTATGACCTCTACAGTCTGGCAAACTTTCAGCGCTCTGCAAGTTATTAAAGTGTTAAAACTGCCAGATTACGCTCAACCAGCGAACTACCCATGCCCGGCACCTGCTTTAAATCGTCCACCGTTTTAAACGGCCCGTACTCCTCACGATAGCTCACAATCGCCTGCGCTTTCTTTAGACCCACGCCATTCATGACTCGCGCTAAATCCTCAGCAGAAGCGCTGTTGATGCTTACCCTGGTACCTTCATCGTCGCTTGCTTTAGCGGGCTGTGTGGCTTTGCTGTGTGCCGCCCCTGAGTTTTCCGCTTTGGTTTGAGTCGCCTGGCTTTTGGCGACAGGCTCAGCCGCCAATGCGGTTTGGGCCATACCAGCGCAGGTCAATGAAAGAGTGATAAGCAGAGCTTTGATTCCATGTTTCATACTGTTTTCTCCTTGTTTGTTAACAGTGGAATCACGATAGCGAGGTGCAGAACGGCAGACAAACGGCAAATATCAGAAATGGAAAAGGCCGCGAAAGCGGCCTTTGGTAGATACAACTTTTTGCAATTTTTTGCGAACTGCCTCGGTTATTGCTGCTGTTCCAGCGCATCACCGATTTTAATTTTTGCGGCTTTACGCAGGTTGCTCATCAGCGCTTCGAAGACAATCTGCGCGTTGTTCTGAGTGATCCCCTGAACCATCGCTTTCTTCTGCGCTTCAGGCATAGAACCGGCTTTCACCTCGTCCAACGCCAACAGAACAACGTTACCCTGCATGTCGTTCGCGACGCCGTAGCTCGGTTTGTCTTTCGCCGGCAGGCTCAGACCAAAGGCAGCCTGGCTCAGCGGATCCTGACCCGTACGGCTCAGCGTTTTCGCCTCGCCAAAGCTCAGACCCGCCGCTTTCATCGCTTCATCACCTTTACCGGCTTTCAGATCCGCCAGCAGTTTATCGGCATCAAGCTTCGCCTGCTGCTCTGCTTTATTGTGCTTAACGAGCGCAGTTACCTGCTCTTTCACTTCAGCCAGTGGCTTCACGGCTTCAGCTTTGTGCTCTGCAATACGCAGCACGAACGCACGATCGCCGTCCACGGTGATGATATCGGAGTTACTGCCAGGCGTACCGTTCTCACCAACCAGACCACCATTGAAAATGATGTCAGCGACTGGTTTGAAATTCAGTTCTTCCGGCAGGCTGTCACGGCTAAACCAGCCCGTTTCAACCGCTTTCATACCCGCAGCCTGCTCTGCACCCGCCAGAGATTCGTTATCATTGCTGGCCGCGTCGCTGACTTTCTGCTGCAGCGCATAGTACGCATCCAGCGCTTTTTCCTGCTTCACTTTTGCCGCAATCTCGTCACGGGCTTCGCTCAGCGGTTTAACTTGCGCGGGCTGTACGTCGTCAAGACGTGCAACGAGGAAACCAACGGAAGACTTAATTACGCCAGATAGTTGGCCTTTTTCTTTCAGACCAGCATTTTTCAGCTCATCCGGGGTGGTGGAATCTTCCAGCCATCCCATATCGCCGCCTTTACGGGCAGAGATGATATCGGCAGATTTTTCTTTCGCCAGCGCAGCAAAATCACCGCCTTTGTTCAGCTCGTCCAGTACAGCTTTGGCTTCATCTTCCGTTTTGGTCTGAATGATGCTGTAGCGGTTACGCTGCGGCTGAGTGAACTGATCCTGATGCTGGTCATAGTAAGACTGAATATCAGCATCGCTGGCCGTCTCCTGCATAGCAGCAGCGTCCAGCTTGATGTAGCTCACGCGGAACTGTTCCGGCGTCATAAAGTTGTTTTTATTCTGCTCGTAGTAGCTGGCAACTTCCTGCTCGGTAACAGACTGCTTCGCGGCCAGTGCGTTAACGTCAATCGTCGCCTCGCGCACGATACGCTGCTGCGCGACCAGCGCCGCCAGTTCGTCCGTTTCACCTTTCAGCATGAAGTCCGTACCGGCAACACCGTTAATCAGCTGCTGTGTCGTAAGCTGATTACGTAATGCCTGAGCGTACTGGTCTGCAGTCATTCCCATTTGATTGATAATCGCGTTGTAGCGGTTGTTATCAAACTTGCCGTCCACCTGGAACGCAGGCGTGGCGAAAATGGCCTGTTTAACCTGATCGTCGCTGATGTTGAGCTTAAGCTCGCGGGAATACTGATCCAGCAGTGCTTCGTCAACAAGACGATTCAGCACCTGCTGACGCAGCGTTTTCATATAACCTTCGTTCGCGGCCAGCTCGGAGTATTGATCACCCAGCTGTTGCTGCATGCGGTTACGTTCGCTGTTGAACGCATTCTCGAACTGCCCGCGGCTGATCTCCTGGCCATTCACTTTGGCGGCGAAGTTATTGCCTCCGCCAATCAGGTA
This sequence comes from Citrobacter sp. Cpo032, assembly GCF_030332975.1. Taxonomy (NCBI): domain Bacteria; kingdom Pseudomonadati; phylum Pseudomonadota; class Gammaproteobacteria; order Enterobacterales; family Enterobacteriaceae; genus Citrobacter; species Citrobacter sp. Cpo032. The sequence continues at coordinate 131,101 of NZ_JAOWGU010000034.1, read as the reverse complement.
ACCACTCACGCCGGTCAAAATGAACGACACGATAATGATACCGAAAATAATCTTGAGCACGAGACTGTTAGCAGCCGTGCGTAAGCTGTCCATCATGGTGTAACCACACTCCGCTGTAGATGACTATACGCGTTATCCTCTCTGCTGCCCCCGCGTTGATGACAACAACGGCAACAAGGATTTTGAGTATATATGCTTCACGCAGCATAGCGTTTCCTGAACGCTGCGCACAAAGGTCTATTGTGACAAGAAACAGGGGCAATTGTCAGCCCACAACGCGTAGAAAGTACCGGAATTACAAATAAAAAAGGCACATCAGTCGATGCGCCCTTGTACTTCGTCACATCCCCAAAGGGGAAATCACTTAGTTTACCGCGTCTTTCAGTGCTTTACCTGCACGGAAGCCCGGTACTTTAGCCGCGGCGATGGTGATCTCTTTACCTGTTTGCGGGTTGCGACCAGTACGGGCAGCACGCTCTTTAACGGCAAAAGTACCAAAACCTACCAGCGCTACGTCATCACCTTCTTTCAGAGATTCGGTAACAGAAGCAATAATTGCATCTAACGCACGTCCAGCCGCAGCTTTAGAGATATCAGCCCCTGCAGCAATTTTGTCGATCAGTTGAGATTTATTCACTCTTCTCTTCCTCTTTATAATTTATATCGCACCTGAATCCTTCAAAGTGCGACCGCGCAGCAGTTATATCAGGCCTGCCATGCCCTTACAACACCCGTTAATGATGGCAAGCCTAATCCGTTATCTAAATTAGCTATACAAAAAAAGGCTGGCAAGCCCGAAATGGCCTGCCAGCCCTGTTTTTATTAATGCTCTTTGCGCGAGGTCACTATTTTGCCGTCACAACCTGCATTCCAGAGGGTTCATTTTGCAACGCAAGAGTCAGAACTTCCTCAATACGTTTCACCGGGTGAATATTAAGATCGGCAATTACGTTGTCCGGAATCTCTTCCAGGTCACGTTTGTTCTCATCGGGAATTAAGACCGTCTTAATGCCGCCACGGTGTGCCGCCAGCAGTTTTTCTTTCAAACCACCGATAGGCAGAACCTGACCACGCAGGGTGATCTCACCCGTCATCGCCACGTCGGCGCGAACTGGGTTACCGGTAAGACAAGACACCAGCGCAGTACACATAGCAATACCCGCACTTGGACCGTCTTTCGGCGTAGCCCCTTCAGGTACGTGAACGTGGATGTCGCGTTTTTCGTAAAAGTCCGGGTTAATACCCAGTTTTTCCGCACGCGCGCGCACCACGGTCAGCGCAGCCTGAATCGACTCCTGCATGACTTCACCCAGAGAACCGGTGTAGGTCAACTTACCTTTACCCGGTACGCAGGCGGTTTCGATAGTCAGCAGATCACCGCCAACTTCCGTCCACGCCAGCCCCGTCACCTGACCAACGCGGTTTTCGTTGTCCGCGCGGCCATAGTCAAAGCGCTGTACACCCAGATAGTCGTGCAGGTTGTCGCCATTGATCTCAATATGTTTCAGCGATTTATCCAGCAGCAGCTGTTTCACCGCTTTACGGCACAGTTTAGAGATTTCACGTTCCAGACTACGTACGCCTGCTTCACGGGTGTAGTAACGAATAATGCCCACAATGGCGCTATCGTCGACCGTCAGCTCACCTTTTTTCAGCGCATTACGCTCAATCTGTTTCGGCAACAAGTGACGTTTGGCAATGTTCAGCTTTTCGTCTTCGGTATAACCGGACAGACGGATCACTTCCATACGATCCAGCAACGGTGCCGGAATATTCATGGAGTTAGAGGTCGCAACAAACATTACGTCGCTGAGATCGTAGTCCACTTCCAGGTAGTGATCGCTGAACGCCACGTTCTGCTCTGGATCCAGCACCTCAAGCAGTGCGGAAGCCGGATCGCCACGCATGTCGGAAGACATTTTGTCGATCTCATCAAGCAGGAACAGCGGGTTTTTAACGCCCACTTTGGCCATTTTCTGGATCAGTTTACCCGGCATAGAACCGATATAGGTCCGGCGGTGACCACGAATTTCGGCTTCATCACGCACGCCGCCCAGCGCCATACGGATGTATTTACGCCCAGTTGCCTTCGCGATGGACTGCCCCAGAGAGGTTTTACCTACCCCCGGCGGTCCAACCAGACACAGGATCGGCCCCTTGATTTTATTTACACGGCTTTGAACCGCGAGGTACTCAAGGATACGGTCTTTGACGCGCTCCAGACCATAATGGTCGGTATCGAGGATTTCCTGCGCCTGACGCAGGTCTTTTTTGACCTTGCTACGCGCATTCCACGGCACCTGTACCATCCAGTCGATGTAGCCACGCACCACGGTCGCTTCCGCCGACATAGGAGACATCATTTTCAGCTTCTGCAGTTCTGCTTCCGCTTTCTCTTTTGCCTCTTTCGGCATTTTCGCCGCGTCGATTTTACGCTTCAACGCTTCGTTTTCGTCCGGTGCATCGTCCATCTCACCGAGTTCTTTCTGAATAGCTTTCATCTGCTCGTTCAGATAGTACTCGCGCTGAGATTTTTCCATCTGCTTTTTCACACGGTTGCGAATGCGTTTCTCAACCTGCAGCAGATCGATTTCAGATTCCATCATCGCCATCAGATATTCCAGACGTTCGTTAACGTCGGACATCTCCAGCACGGACTGCTTGTCAGCCAGCTTCAGCGGCATGTGTGCAGCGATGGTATCCGCCAGACGTGCAGGATCGTCAATGCTGTTCAGCGACGTCAGCACTTCTGGTGGGATTTTCTTGTTCAGCTTGATATAGCCTTCGAACTGGCTGATAGCGGTACGCACCAGCACTTCCTGTTCGCGCTCATCAATAGCAGGCGAGTCAAGGTACTCTGCTTTCGCAGAGAAATGCTCGCCGTTGTCAGACAGCGCAGAAATACGCGCACGCTGTAACCCCTCGACCAGCACTTTTACGGTGCCGTCAGGCAGTTTCAGCATCTGCAAAATAGAGGCCACGGTCCCGACGGTGAAAAGATCGTTTACACCCGGCTCATCCGTTGACGCTTCTTTCTGTGCGACCAGCATGATTTTTTTATCATGGTCCATAGCCGCTTCCAGACAACGGATAGATTTTTCCCGCCCTACAAATAAGGGTATGACCATGTGCGGATAAACCACCACATCGCGCAACGGCAATACGGGGATTTCAATGCGTTCAGAACGCTCAGGATTCATAGAGCTCTCTCTTAGTTTAGTTTCCGCCAGGTAATCAGATGGTACGACTGTGCTTCACACCACCTTTAACATGTATGTCAGTATATGGGGATGTTTCCCACACATTCAACGCCATGTTTACGGAAAAATAAAAGGGGAGATAAAATCCCCCCTTTTTAATTAAATGTCTGTATGAATTGATGAATTATTCGCCAGATGCCTGCTGCGCTTCCGGCTTACCGTAAATCAGCAATGGCTTGCTCTGACCGCCAATCACCGACTCATCGATCACCACTTTTTCGACGTCTTCCATAGAAGGCAGATCGTACATGGTGTCGAGCAGCGCAGCTTCGACGATAGAACGCAGGCCACGAGCACCGGTTTTACGCGCCATCGCTTTCTTGGCGATAGCATCCAGCGCTTCTTCACGGAATTCCAGATCGACACCTTCAAGATTGAACAGCGCCTGGTACTGCTTGGTCAGGGCATTTTTCGGCTCTTTGAGGATCTGGATCAACGCTTCTTCGCTCAGCTCGCTCAGCGTTGCCACAACCGGCAGACGACCGATGAACTCAGGGATCAGACCAAATTTGATCAGATCTTCCGGTTCGACCTGCGACAGCAGTTCACCTTCGCTGGCTTTATCAGACTGTGCTTTTACCGTTGCGCCAAAACCAATGCCGGAGCCGGTTTCAACACGGTTAGCAATGACTTTATCCAGACCGGCAAATGCACCACCGCAGATAAACAGGATCTTGGAGGTATCAACCTGCAGGAATTCCTGCTGAGGATGTTTACGACCACCCTGTGGCGGAACGGCAGCAACCGTCCCTTCGATCAGTTTCAACAGCGCCTGCTGTACGCCTTCGCCGGAAACGTCACGGGTAATAGATGGGTTATCAGACTTACGAGAAATCTTGTCGATCTCATCGATATAGACGATCCCACGCTGTGCTTTCTGCACGTCGTAATCGCACTTCTGCAACAGCTTCTGAATAATATTTTCAACATCTTCACCCACATAACCGGCTTCGGTCAGCGTGGTGGCATCAGCCATGGTGAACGGAACGTCCAGCAGGCGCGCCAGCGTTTCAGCCAGCAGCGTTTTACCGGAACCCGTCGGGCCAATCAGCAGGATGTTACTTTTGCCCAACTCGACGCCATTGCTGGTGTCGCCGTTGCGCAGACGTTTGTAATGGTTGTATACCGCGACCGCCAGCACTTTCTTCGCCTGCTCCTGACCGATAACGTAATCGTCCAGGTGGTTGCGAATTTCATGTGGCGTCGGCAGCGCACTGCGTTCACGGTGCGGTGCTACTTCCTTAATCTCTTCGCGAATGATGTCGTTGCATAAATCAACACATTCGTCGCAGATATACACGGATGGACCGGCAATCAGCTTACGCACTTCATGCTGGCTTTTGCCGCAAAAAGAGCAGTACAACAATTTGCCCGAGCCATCTTTGCGTTTATCTGTCATGGGTCAAAACCTCTTCTTTGTTCTTTGTGCCGCACACGACGACGCAAATGCCATTCTCAGGCGCAAGACGCTAGTCAGCGTTGTGCCGCTCCAGGTAATTATAGCGGCACACCTGCGCACTGGGCATTAATTACGATGGGTCAAAATCGAGTCGACCAGACCGTACTCTACCGCTTCAGAAGCGGAGAGGAAGCGATCGCGCTCGGTATCACGTTCAATCTGCTCAAGAGATTGACCCGTATGATGCGCCATAAGTTCGTTCATGCGCCCTTTTACCTTCAGGATTTCACGGGCATGAATTTCAATATCCGTTGCCTGGCCCTGGTAACCGCCCAGAGGCTGGTGGATCATGACGCGAGAGTTAGGCAGGCAAAAACGTTTGCCTTTCGCCCCGGCGGTCAGCAGGAACGCACCCATTGAGGCCGCCTGGCCCATACAAATGGTGCTGACGTCCGGCTTAATAAACTGCATGGTGTCATAGATAGACATCCCGGCAGTGATCACTCCACCAGGGGAGTTGATGTACAGGTAGATATCTTTTTCTGGGTTTTCTGCTTCCAGGAACAGCATCTGCGCCACGATCAGGTTAGCCATATGGTCTTCGACCTGGCCGGTCAGAAAAATGACGCGTTCCTTAAGTAGACGAGAATAGATATCAAAAGAGCGCTCACCACGTGAGGTCTGTTCAATGACCATCGGCACCAGCGCCATATGGGGTGCAAAGTTATCTCGTTCGCCGCTGTATGACATTTCCGTCTCCTGGATAAAATTTGAAAAAACCTGCTGTGCTGATTGTAACCTTATGGACGGATTATCAGCTAGTCCCTCAGTAATGGGTACGACATCGCCATAATTCAAGCATAACAATCTTTTGTTGTAACGCTAACACTGAAACGCTGTTTTCGCACTCTTCCCATGCAAAATGCGTGACAAAAAAAAACCCGCCACCAAAAGGTGACGGGCTTGCGTACGAAATTCGAGCTAAAAAAGCGACGAATTACGCCTGCTGGTTCATCAGTTCGTTGAAGGAAGTGGCTTTTTCAGTCACTTTCGCTTTCGCCAGAACGGCTTCAACAGCCTGCTCTTCCAGAGCGACGTTACGCATGTTGTCCATCAGCTCTTTGTTTTTGCTGTAGAACTCAACAACTTCTTTCGGATCTTCGTAAGCAGAAGCCATCTCTTCGATCAGGCCTTTAACGCGATCTTCGTCAGCTTTCAGTTCGTTGGTACGAATCACTTCGCCCAGCAGCAGACCAACAACTACGCGACGCTTAGCCTGTTCTTCGAACAGTTCACGCGGCAGTTCCAGAGCTTGTTTCTCGTTGCCGCCGAAACGCTGTGCAGCCTGACGACGCAGAACGTCGATTTCGCTGTCGATCAGAGCAGCCGGAACGTCGATGTCGTTAGCTTTTACCAGGCCTTCGATCGCCTGAGACTTAACGCGGTTACGCACAGCGCCTTTCAGCTCGCGTTCCATGTTTTTACGGACTTCAGCGCGCAGACCTGCTACGGAACCATCTTCAACGCCGAAACGTTTGATGAATTCTTCAGTCAGTTCTGGCAGTTCGCGTTCTTCAACTTTCTTCAGGTTGATAACGAACTTCGCAGCTTTACCTTTCAGGTTTTCAGCGTGGTACTCTTCCGGGAAGGTCACGTCGATAGTGAACTCTTCGCCAGCTTTGTGGCCTTTAACGCCTTCTTCAAAGCCCGGGATCATACGACCCTGGCCCATCGCCAGTACGAAGTCAGACGCTTTGCCGCCTTCGAACTCTTCGCCGTCTACAGAACCGGTGAAGTCGATGGTTACACGGTCTTCTGCATCAGCAGCGCCGTCTTTGTCTTTCCAGGTAGCCTGCTGCTTGCGCAGGGTGTCCAGCATTACGTCAACGTCAGCGTCGGTAACTTCAACAACCGGTTTTTCAACTTCGATTGCTTCCAGGCCAGTCAGCTCAACTTCCGGGTAAACTTCAAACTCTACCGCGTAAGTAAAATCTTCACCCAGTTTGTATTCGCCCGGAACGTAGTTCGGTGCGCCAGCCGGATTGATTTTTTCTTTGATGATCGCGTCAACGAAGTTGCGGCTCATCAGGTCACCCAGAACGTCCTGGCGAACAGACGCGCCATAACGCTGAGCAACAACATTCATCGGTACTTTTCCTTTGCGGAAACCGTCAATACGCACTTTCTTCGCTACGTTGACCAGCTCGCTTTTCACAGCGGTCTCGATGCTGTCAGCAGCGATAGTAATCGTTACACGGCGGCCAAGGCCTTGAGTGGTTTCAACTGAAACTTGCATCTTGTTACCTCAAAAAATCACAGTGCTCGGTCAACTCTTCTCCGCAAGCACAGGTTGTTGGCTTCGCGGAACTGGGATGTTCTCATAAGCAATCACATTCCCTGTCGTCAGAATCATCCCGAAGACATTCCGAAAAATAAGACGCGCATTATAGCGGCATCACTTTTATGAGTCGAGAACGGTTATCGCGCGTTGCTGCGGCTTTTTTCACAATTCCCGGCTAATTTTTGTCTGAATACTGTACGACTGCCCCAGAATTCAGACAAAACAAAACGGCCCGCAGGCCGTTTTCACATAATCTGTAGCAACATACTGGAAAAGCGTCGGTTGTTGCAAATCCGTTTTTACGCGATGCTTCCCGCTCCACGACACGGAGGCGATGCAAAAATCGTATCCTGCAACGCTTCCCACTCCTTAATAGTGTAGGTATGCAGGGCAAGCGCATGAACGGTTGTGGAAAGCTCCGCCGTTAACGTGCTGTAAATCATCCGATGACGATTAAGAAAACGTTCACCTGTAAAGCGATCGCTAACCAGTACAACCTTAAAGTGGCTTTCAGAACCAGCCGGGACATTGTGACGATAGCTTTCATCCACAACTTCGAGGAACACGGGTTCGAACGCTGCCCTTAATTTTTCTTCTATTTGCTCACGAATCATCATGAAATTTTTCCTCCGACAACGCTGAGATGTCACCCATCCCTTTAAATACTAGCCGCTTTTACCGTTTTCATTACACCTTAGCAACAAAAAATTAGCGCTTGTCTGATTTTCTCATTCAAACGGATGAAGTTCACTGATTCCTCACTCCAATTTATTGCAAAAAGTCCGTTTATAGTCTCCACAAAGTCATAAAACGGACAACACAATGAATTTACATGCGTTACCCACTTCCCCTCATCGTTGGCGATGTTATGATGGCGGGAATTTTCTCTAACCATACAATTTAGATTCGCTGAGAGCCCTGGCATGTTTAAAAAAATCCTCGTCCCGTTTGTCGCGCTGTTTATGTTAGCTGGATGCGCAACACCGCCGACCACTATTGAAGTCTCCCCGAAAATTACCCTGCCACAGCAGGACCCGAGCCTGATGGGCGTGACCGTTAGCATCAACGGAGCCGACCAGCGCCAGGATCAAGCGCTGGCAAAAGTCACCCGCGACAACCAGTTGGTAACCCTGACCGCGTCCCGCGACCTGCGTTTCCTGCTGCAAGAAGTACTGGAAAAACAGATGACCGCACGCGGTTATATGATTGGACCGAACGGTGCAGTCAACCTGCAAATCATTGTTAGCCAGCTGTATGCTGACGTGTCTCAGGGTAGCGTGCGTTATAACATCGCCACCAAAGCAGACATCGCCATCATTGCTACCGCCGCCAACGGCAACAAGATGACCAAAAACTACCGCGCAAGCTATTCTGTTGAAGGTGCACTGCAAGCCTCTAACAAAAATATCGCTGATGCCGTTAACAGCGTGCTGACCGACACCATCGCTGATATGTCTCAGGACACCAGCGTTCACGATTTCATCAAGCAGAACGCTCGTTAATTTCTGCCCATATGGCCCGGCGTTCGTCGGGCCTATAGAAGCCCATGTCCAGTCAATACTTACGTATTTTTCAGCAACCACGTTCAGCTATCCTGCTCATTCTGGGGTTCGCCTCCGGTTTACCGCTCGCACTCACCTCCGGTACGCTTCAGGCGTGGATGACAGTCGAGAATATCGATCTTAAAACCATCGGTTTCTTTTCCCTGGTCGGTCAGGCCTACGTATTTAAATTTCTCTGGTCCCCGTTGATGGACCGTTACACGCCACCGTTTTTAGGTCGACGTCGCGGCTGGCTGCTGGCGACCCAGGTGCTGTTGTTAATTTCTATCGCTGCGATGGGCTTTCTGGAGCCTGGCACACAGTTACGCTGGATGGCCGCACTCGCAGTAGTGATCGCTTTTTGCTCGGCATCGCAGGATATCGTCTTTGATGCCTGGAAAACCGACGTATTGCCCGCAGAAGACCGCGGTACCGGCGCGGCTATCAGCGTGCTGGGCTATCGATTAGGGATGCTGGTTTCAGGCGGATTGGCCTTGTGGATGGCCGATCGCTGGCTGGGCTGGCAAGGGATGTACTGGCTGATGGCTGCACTGTTGATTCCCTGTATCATCGCCACTCTGTTAGCACCTGAACCAACTGACACCATTCCGGTGCCTAAAACGCTGGAACAGGCAGTTGCGGCTCCGCTGCGAGACTTCTTTGGTCGTAACAACGCATGGCTGATCCTGCTGCTTATTGTGCTGTATAAGCTCGGGGATGCTTTCGCCATGAGCCTGACCACCACCTTTTTAATCCGCGGCGTTGGGTTTGATGCGGGTGAAGTTGGCGTGGTGAATAAGACACTGGGGCTACTGGCCACCATTGTTGGCGCGCTGTACGGTGGGATCCTGATGCAGCGCCTTTCTCTGTTCCGCGCATTGCTTATTTTCGGCATCCTGCAAGGGGCGTCGAATGCGGGCTACTGGCTACTGTCCATCACTGACAAACACATGTTCAGCATGGCGGCGGCCGTCTTCTTTGAAAACCTGTGCGGCGGAATGGGCACGGCGGCGTTTGTCGCCTTATTAATGACGCTGTGCAATAAGTCCTTCTCAGCGACCCAGTTCGCCCTGCTCTCCGCGCTTTCAGCCGTTGGTCGCGTTTACGTTGGCCCGGTAGCGGGTTGGTTTGTCGAAGCACACGGCTGGCCGACGTTTTATCTGTTCTCCGTGTTTGCCGCGATCCCCGGCCTGATACTGCTGCTGGTATGTCGCCAGACCCTGGAACATAGCTGGCAAAATGAAAGCTTCATTCCTCGCACGGAATTTCGTGGAGCATACAGTCTGGCATTAATGACGCTAGTTGCGGGCTGCTGCCTGCTGCTGGTTTGGCTGCTGCTGTTAACCATGAACGCGCTGGATTACACCAACTTCTCCTTCCTGCCGGAACTGCTTGAAGTCTCAGTGGTGGTCGCTGTCTGCGGGGTCGTTTTTGGTGGATTGCTTGATTATCTGGCATTGCGCAAAACCCGTCTGGCATGATGTTGCATATTTATGCTCTAAATAATTCGAGTTACGGGAAGGCGGCGACGCAGCAAATCCCCAGGAGCTTACATAAGTAAGTGACTGGGGTGAGCGAGGAAAGCCAACACACCCGTAGCTTGAAGTATGACGAGCATATTTGGTCGTTGTAATCACCCTACGTAATTATAACGGCGAAATAAGCAACAACTGCTAAAAATAATATTTGTTATTTTGTGCGCCAAAGAATTTGGAAATTATTGACGCCTTTTATATATACTATTTTCCTTACTCGATTCAGCCACGAAAGATTTATTTTTTGTTCCTCAATTGTCCGTTTATTGATAATCAATTGTTAAGCAGTTGTTTTATTTTCGTATTGGTTATACCAATTGCCCTCAGTACGCCCCCCGCCTGCCCGCTTTCGTTATAACGTGATGTTGCAACAGGTTCTTAAAGCCAAAGCGACATATATTGCAACATATGTGACATGCACGGCAGAACCCAGTAACACAGATCTAGAGATGTTTACAGTAATGTAACCTTCCCGTAAAATGCCCTCACACTTTAAACGCCACCCGGTCCCGTGGAATTGAGGTCGTTAAATGAGACTCAGGAAATACAATAAAAGTTTGGGATGGTTGTCATTAATTGCAGGCACTACATTACTCAGTGGCTGTAATTCTGCGCTGCTTGACCCTAAAGGACAGATTGGACTGGAACAACGGTCATTGATACTGACGGCATTTGGCCTGATGTTGATTGTCGTTATTCCCGCCATCTTGATGGCTGTTGGTTTTGCCTGGAAGTATCGTGCAAGCAATAAAGATGCGAAGTACAGCCCGAACTGGTCACACTCCAATAAAGTGGAAGCTGTGGTCTGGACGGTGCCGATCTTAATCATCATTTTCCTTGCCGTTCTGACCTGGAAAACCACTCACGCTCTTGAGCCAAGCAAACCGCTGGCGCATGACGAGAAGCCCATTACCATCGAAGTGGTTTCCATGGACTGGAAATGGTTCTTCATCTATCCGGAACAGGGTATCGCTACCGTGAATGAAATCGCCTTCCCGGCGAATACTCCGGTTGAATTCAAAGTGACTTCCAACTCCGTGATGAACTCCTTCTTTATCCCGCGTCTGGGTAGCCAGATTTATGCCATGGCCGGTATGCAGACTCGACTGCATCTGATCGCCAACGAAGTCGGTACTTATGATGGTATCTCCGCAAGTTATAGCGGACCAGGCTTCTCCGGTATGAAGTTCAAGGCTATCGCAACAAAGGACCGCGCCGAATTCGACCAATGGGTTGCTAAAGCTAAACAGTCCACGAACACCATGAGCGACATGGCAGCGTTCGAGAAAGTGGCTGCGCCAAGCGAATACAACCAGGTGGAATACTTCTCCAACGTGAAACCGGATTTGTTTAAAGACGTTATTAACAAATTTATGGCTCACGGTAAGAGCATGGACATGACCCAACCCGAAGGTGAGCACAGCGCACACGAAGGAATGGAAGGCATGGACATGAGCCACGCGGAATCCGCTCACTAAGGGGCCGAGGAAGAATACGATGTTCGGAAAATTGACGCTGGATGCAGTTCCGTTCCATGAACCTATTGTCATGGTTACGATTGCTGCCATTATCATCGGTGGTGCGGCCTTACTGGGCCTTATCACTTACTTCGGTAAGTGGACCTACCTGTGGAAAGAGTGGCTGACTTCTGTTGACCACAAACGCCTTGGCATCATGTATGTCATCGTCGCAATCGTCATGTTGATTCGTGGCTTTGCCGACGCCATCATGATGCGTAGTCAGCAAGCGCTGGCTTCTGCAGGTGAAGCGGGCTTCCTGCCACCTCACCACTACGACCAGATCTTCACGGCTCACGGCGTGATTATGATCTTCTTCGTGGCAATGCCATTTGTTATCGGTCTGATGAACCTGGTGGTTCCGCTGCAGATCGGCGCACGTGACGTTGCATTCCCGTTCCTGAACAACCTGAGCTTCTGGTTCACCGTTGTCGGCGTAATCCTGGTTAACCTTTCTCTGGGCGTGGGTGAATTCGCGCAGACCGGTTGGCTGGCGTATCCGCCACTTTCGGGAATAGAGTACAGTCCAAGCGTCGGGGTCGACTATTGGATATGGGCAGTCCAGTTGTCCGGTATTGGTACAACCCTAACCGGTATCAACTTCTTTGTGACCATCATTAAGATGCGTGCACCAGGAATGACCATGTTCAAGATGCCGGTGTTTAGCTGGGCATCTCTTTGCGCGAACATCCTGATTATCGCTTCTTTCCCAATCCTGACGGTTACCGTCGCGTTGCTGACCCTGGATCGCTATCTGGGCACCCATTTCTTTACCAACGATATGGGCGGCAACATGATGATGTACATCAACCTGATTTGGGCCTGGGGCCATCCGGAAGTGTACATTCTGGTTCTGCCAGTCTTCGGTGTGTTCTCCGAAATCGCGGCAACCTTCTCACGTAAACGTCTGTTTGGTTACACCTCGCTGGTGTGGGCAACCGTGTGTATCACCGTTCTGTCGTTCGTTGTTTGGCTGCACCACTTCTTCACCATGGGTGCAGGCGCTAACGTAAACGCCTTCTTCGGTATCACCACCATGATTATCGCCATCCCGACCGGGGTGAAGATCTTCAACTGGCTGTTCACCATGTATCAGGGCCGTATCGTATTCCACTCAGCAATGCTGTGGACGATTGGCTTTATCGTCACCTTCTCAGTCGGCGGCATGACCGGTGTACTGCTGGCGGTGCCGGGTGCGGACTTCGTTCTGCACAACAGTCTGTTCCTGATTGCGCACTTCCATAACGTTATCATCGGCGGCGTTGTATTTGGATGCTTCGCTGGTATGACCTACTGGTGGCCAAAAGCGTTTGGCTTCACGCTGAACGAAACCTGGGGTAAACGCGCATTCTGGTTCTGGATCATCGGCTTCTTCGTAGCATTTATGCCACTGTACGTGCTGGGCTTCATGGGTATGACCCGTCGCCTCAGCCAGCAGATTGATCCACAGTTCCATCCGATGCTGGTCGTTGCCGCCTGCGGTGCCGCGCTGATTGCACTGGGTATCCTGTGCCAGCTGATTCAGATCTTCGTTTCTATTCGCGACCGCGAGCAGAACCGTGACCTGACCGGTGACCCATGGGGTGGTCGTACGCTGGAGTGGGCAACCTCTTCCCCGCCTCCGTTCTATAACTTTGCCGTTGTGCCGCACGTTCACGAGCGTGATGCCTTCTGGGAAATGAAAGAAAAAGGTGAAGCGTACAAGCAGCCTGCGCACTATGAAGAAATTCATATGCCGAAGAACAGCGGTGCCGGTATCGTCATTACCGCCTTCGCAACACTGTTTGGTTTCGCCATGATCTGGCATATCTGGTGGCTGGCGATTGCAAGCTTCGCAGGCATGATCATCAGCTGGATTGTGAAAAGCTTTGATGAAGACGTGGATTACTACGTGCCGGTCCCGGAAGTCGAAAAACTGGAAAACCAGCATTTCGATGAGATTACTAAGGCAGGGCTGAAAAATGGCAACTGATACTTTAACGCACGCGACTGCCCACGCGCACGAACACGGGCACCACGATGCAGGCCAGACCAAGATCTTCGGATTCTGGGTCTACCTGATGAGCGACTGCATTCTGTTCTCTATTCTGTTTGCAACCTATGCCGTTCTGGTGAACGGCACCGCAGGTGGCCCGACAGGTAAGGACATTTTTGAACTGCCGTTCGTTCTGGTTGAAACATTCCTGCTGTTATTCAGCTCCATTACTTACGGCATGGCAGCGATTGCCATGTACAAGAACAACAAGAGCCAGGTTATCTCCTGGCTGGCGTTGACCTTCTTGTTCGGTGCCGGATTCATCGGGATGGAACTCTATGAATTCCATCACCTGATTGTTAACGGTATGGGCCCGGATCGCAGCGGCTTCCTGTCTGCGTTCTTCGCGCTGGTGGGTACGCACGGTCTGCACGTCACCTCCGGTCTTATCTGGATGGCGGTGCTGATGGTGCAAGTTGCTCGTCGCGGTCTGACCAGTACTAACCGTACCCGCATCATGTGCCTGAGCCTGTTCTGGCACTTCCTGGATGTGGTGTGGATCTGTGTGTTCACTGTTGTTTATCTGATGGGGGCGATGTAATGAGTCATTCTAACGAGAGCGGCGGCGCATCCCATGGCAGCGTAAAAACCTACATGACAGGTTTTATCCTGTCGATCATCCTGACGGTCATTCCGTTCTGGATGGTGATGACAGGTTCTGCCTCACCGGCCGTCATTCTGGGAACTATTCTGGCAATGGCAGTGGTACAGATTCTGGTGCACCTGGTGTGCTTCCTGCACATGAATAGCAAATCTGATGAAGGTTGGAACATGACGGCCTTTGTCTTTACTGTGCTAATCATCGCCATCCTGGTTGTGGGCTCCATCTGGATTATGTGGAACCTTAACTACAACATGATGATGCACTAAGAGCGGCGATTATGATGTTTAAGCAATACCTGCAAGTAACGAAACCAGGCATCATCTTTGGCAACCTGATCTCGGTGATTGGGGGATTCCTGCTGGCCTCGAAAGGCAGCATTGATTATCCCCTGTTTATCTACACGCTGGTTGGGGTGTCACTGGTTGTGGCGTCGGGTTGTGTATTTAACAACTACATCGACAGGGATATCGACAGGAAGATGGAGAGGACCAAAAACCGCGTGCTGGTTAAAGGTCTGATTTCCCCTGCGGTCTCGCTGGTATACGCCACCCTGCTGGGTATTGCTGGCTTTATGCTGCTGTGGTTTGGCGCGAACCCTCTGGCCTGCTGGCTGGGGGTAATGGGCTTCGTGGTCTATGTGGGCGTTTATAGCCTGTACATGAAGCGCCATTCCGTTTATGGCACGCTGATTGGCTCACTCTCCGGCGCTGCGCCGCCGGTGATTGGCTACTGTGCCGTAACCGGTGAGTTCGATAGCGGTGCGTTGATTCTGCTGGCTATTTTCAGCCTGTGGCAGATGCCGCACTCTTACGCGATTGCGATTTTCCGCTTCAAGGATTATCAGGCTGCCAACATCCCGGTACTGCCGGTGGTGAAAGGTATTTCAGTCGCGAAGAACCATATTACGCTGTACATCGTGGCGTTTGCTATCGCCACATTGATGCTAACCCTGGGCGGCTATGCAGGTTATAAATACCTGATTGTTGCCGCGGCGGTGAGCGTCTGGTGGTTGGGCATGGCGCTGCGCGGTTATAAAGTGGAAGATGACAGAGTCTGGGCGCGCAAGCTGTTCGGCTTCTCCATCATCGCCATTACCGCGCTCAGCGTGATGATGTCCGTCGACTTTATGGTGCCAAACTCGCAGAACCTGCTGACTTACGTCTGGTAAGAATCGGCAGATAAGAAAAGGGTGCTTTGGCACCCTTTTTATTTACTACGCTATTTTGAGAGCGTCAGGTCTCGTCTTTTTGTTTATCAGGCCAGATCTCAAACAACCATTTCCCCGCTTCAGCCGACTCAGCAAACATCCTTACGGTTAACGGTATGCGTGTTGCTTCCACTTCTTCCCGGTTAGCTTTGAACCATCTCGTGAATAGTGGCAGATTGTGCCATGGATAATAAGGTTTCCAGTTCACACATGATAAATCAACTTTGAACTCTTTCTCATATCGATCCAGAGCGCTGTGGAGATCATCTCCGGGGACATCAAACAATTCTGAGTCGAGTTCTAAAGAAACTTCCTTCCAGTTTTCATCCAAATACCCAGGTATTTCTTCCCTGAAAAGCTTTAACACATCGTCTTGAATACTCATTAGAATGATGTCCACTGAATGCGATCTTTAGGTCGAGCAATTAAGTTGTATTTTAGCTGCGTCTTTCTTGATACTTGCACAAGTGCATTTACCAGACCAATCCACCCAAGCCAAGGTATATACCGAGCAATCACAGCTGCAAGTTTGTTAGTGCTTTGTATCCTGAAACCTACTGGTGTGGGGACTTTAATACCAAATGGTACCCGCGTATCTCTCAGAAGCATTCTCCCGTATTTGGAAACAACACTTGTTCCTTCAATAGCCCCAGAAGGTTTCTGTCTAGTCTTCAACCAAGGCTGACCAGCCAGAATAGCTGCTCCCGATTCAATGCCAATTCCTAACTCATCACAAAACTGTTCCAGAAAGATGAGATCATACAGTTCCCCAGCTGATAGATTGCTGTGACCATGATACCAATAGGTTCCATTCGCTTCTTCAGTGGTGTCCATTCAATCACCCATTATGCCGTCTGCCGGTCATTCCATGCGTCGGTATAGATAATGTTCCCGTCGCAATGCTTCCAGGTGATTTTTTCGTAGCGTAATTCTATGGTTTCAAGGTGATTGTTGTTTTTGTCTTCTGGCCCAGCCATCGTAGGAGAGACCGAGACAATCCGCACGCCCTCGAGCAGCATGTTGAAATACTCCACTTCCTGACCCGCATCATTGATTTTGTACCAACGAATCTCTGCAGACTTAAGATTCTGACCAGAAGCGACAGCTTTGTATAAATACGGGCTGGAGTAGTCAAACTCTTTAACGATCATCATCGGTGAATGTTGGCGTGTGCCTGTTGGTTTACCCGTTGCATTATCGGTGGGAATAGAGAGATTGTGATGAAAACCTTTAAATTCAATACTGTATTCTCTTCCCTTTACGTCACCCCCGCCCTTTATCAGCGCGCCACCATCGTCATAAATCCACATATTGCCTGGAATTGCCATTTTCCTTTTCCCTGTTTCCATTAGTAATAACCACAAAAAGACTACACCTGTAATTATCGCAAGTAAATTAGTTGCGAAAGTAATTATTTCAATTATCCCACTACACAATTCCACATATCGTAGAGGTTTACCCCACCCCTTCCCCGCTTTACACTAGGCGCGAAATTAATACAGAGGTGGGAATGAACGATTACAAAATGACGCCCGGTGAGTTGCGCGCCACCTGGGGTTTAGGGACCGTATTCTCGTTGCGCATGCTTGGCATGTTTATGGTCCTGCCAGTTCTGACCACGTACGGTATGGCGCTACAGGGTGCCAGCGAAGCGCTGATAGGCCTTGCCATCGGCATATATGGTCTGGCTCAAGCCGTCTTCCAGATCCCCTTTGGCCTGCTCTCTGACCGCATCGGTCGTAAGCCGCTTATTGTCGGCGGGCTGGCGGTATTCGTTCTCGGCAGCATAATTGCTGCTCTCTCCGATTCAATCTGGGGCATTATTCTTGGTCGGGCTTTACAAGGCTCTGGCGCGATTGCTGCTGCCGTAATGGCGCTGCTTTCCGACTTAACCCGTGAGCAAAACCGTACCAAAGCGATGGCGTTTATCGGCGTCAGCTTTGGTATCACCTTCGCCATTGCGATGGTGCTGGGACCAATCGTTACCCATGCGCTGGGGCTACACGCGCTGTTCTGGATGATTGCAGCCCTTGCTACCACAGGTATCGTGCTGACCATTTGGGTCGTTCCCAATAGCACTACCCACGTGCTGAACCGCGAGTCGGGCATGGTAAAAGGCAGCTTCAGCAAAGTGCTGGCAGAGCCCAAACTGCTGAAGCTCAACTTTGGCATCATGTGTCTGCACATATTGCTGATGTCCACCTTCGTCGCCTTACCAGGTCAACTGGCGAAAGCAGGCTTCCCCGCCGCAGAGCACTGGAAAATTTATCTGGTGACGATGCTGCTGTCTTTTGTTTCCGTAGTGCCGTTCATCATTTACGCCGAAGTGAAGCGCCGCATGAAACGCGTGTTCCTCGCCTGCGTGTTACTGATACTTATTGCAGAGATTGTATTGTGGAGCGCTAACGTGCGTTTCTGGGGGTTGATTGCGGGCGTGCAGATATTCTTCCTCGCCTTCAACCTGATGGAAGCCCTCCTCCCCTCGCTTATCAGTAAAGAGTCTCCGGCTGGCTATAAAGGCACGGCAATGGGCGTTTACTCCACCAGCCAGTTTCTTGGCGTGGCGATTGGCGGTTCGCTCGGCGGTTGGGTGGTTGAAATGTTTGATGGTCAGGCCGTATTCCTGGCCGGTGCGCTTCTGGCGGCAGTGTGGTTATTGGTGGCGAGTACAATGAAAGAGCCGCCGTATGTCAGCAGCCTGCGGGTGGAAATCCCACCTGAAATTGCTGCGGATGACACCCTGAAGCAGCGTCTGCTGGCTAAAGAAGGGATAACCGAAGTGTTAATTGTCGCGAAAGAACATTCGGCCTACGTGAAAATCGACAGCAAAGTCACCAATCGATTTGAGGTTGAGCAGGCCATCAGCCAGGCGTAAAGATGAGATTTGTCAGATGGCGGCTTACGCCATCTGACATAACGACTTAATCGCGGAAGTTCTTGAACTGGAACGGTTGACCGAGGTCGCCGCCGCGAACCAGCGCCATAACGGATTGCAGGTCGTCTCGCGCCTTGCCGGTTACACGGATTTCTTCGCCCTGAATCTGCGCCTGCACCTTCAGTTTGCTGTCTTTGATCAGCTTAACGATTTTCTTTTGCACTGCGCTTTCAATGCCTTGTTTCAGCTTAGCTTCAACAAACCAGGTTTTACCGCTGTGCACGAAGGTTTCTGGTACGTCCAGCGACGTGCCTTCAATACCGCGTTTGAGCAGCTTGGCACGCAGAATATCCAGCAACTGATTGACCTGAAAATCAGATTCGCTCAGCACCTTAATCGTCTTATTTGACTCATTCAGCTCAAAAGTCGCTTCAACGCCACGAAAATCAAAGCGTGACTCCACTTCGCGGCTGGCGTTATCTACCGCGTTACGGGCTTCCTGAAGATCAACTTCAGAGACAATATCGAAAGATGGCATCTTTTCCTCTCCCTTCATTTTTGATGCGAAGCATAATACCTGCAAAGTTACCCAACAGACAGCGCTATACTAGGCTGTATCCTTTAATTGTACGTGGTACTGATACCTGCGAACAATAATGGGGTACGGCCGATATGGATTAACACCTGGTGCTGTTGCAGGTGAGGAGGAAGAATGAAAATTACCGTACTGGGATGTGGAGCGCTAGGACAGCTTTGGCTTACCGCGCTATGCAAACATGGACATGAGGTGCAAGGGTGGCTACGCGTACCGCAACCCTATTGCAGCGTAAACCTGATCGACACGGATGGGTCAGTTTTTAATGAATCCCTGACGGCAAACGACCCCGACTTTTTGGCAAAAAGCGACCTGCTACTGGTCACCCTGAAAGCCTGGCAGGTTTCTGATGCGGTAAAAGGCCTGGCCGCAATTCTGCCTGAAACCACTCCCATTCTGCTGATTCACAACGGCATGGGGACAATTGAAGAGCTGCATAACATTAAGCAACCTCTGCTGATAGGTACCACCACCCACGCAGCACGCCGTGACGGCAACGTCATCATTCATGTCGCTCAGGGAACAACGCGCATTGGTCCTGCGCGTGAACAAGACGGTGATTTCAGTTATCTGGCTGAAGTCCTGCAAGAGGTGCTACCGGACGTCGCCTGGCACGACACTATTCGCGCCGAACTGTGGCGAAAGCTGGCCGTCAACTGCGTCATTAACCCGCTGACCGCATTATGGGATTGCCCAAACGGCGAGTTACGCCATCATCCTGAAAAAATAGCACTCATCTGCGAGGAAGTGGCCGCGGTCATTGAACGCGAAGGCCACCATACATCTGTGGATGATTTACGCTATTATGTCGAGCAAGTGATTGACAGTACGGCGGAAAATATCTCATCAATGCTGCAAGACATTCGTGCCCTGCGTCATACAGAGATCGACTACATTACCGGATATTTGTTAAAACGCGCCCGCGCGCACGGCATCGCCGTCCCGGAAAACGCCCAACTGTTTGAAATGGTAAAGAGAAAGGAAAGTGAGTATGAGCGCTCAAGCACTGGTATGTCTCGCCCCTGGTAGTGAAGAGACCGAAGCGGTCACCACTATCGATCTGCTGGTTCGCGGCGGAATTAAGGTCACGACCGCCAGCGTCGCCAGCGATGGCGACCTGACGATCGTCTGCTCACGCGGAGTGAAGCTGTTGGCGGATGCGCCATTAGTCGAAGTTGCTGACGGCGATTTCGACATTATCGTGCTGCCGGGCGGTATTAAAGGCGCCGAGTGTTTTCGCGACAGCCCGCTGCTTATCGAAACCGTGAAACAGTTTCATCGCTCCGGGCGCATTGTCGCGGCAATTTGCGCCGCGGCCGCCACCGTACTCGTCCCACACGATATTTTCCCCATCGGTAACATGACCGGTTTTCCGGCGCTGAAAGACCAAATTCCCGCTGACCAGTGGCAGGACAAGCGCGTCGTATGGGATCCTCGCGTCAACCTGTTAACCAGCCAGGGACCGGGGACTTCCATTGATTTCGGTTTGAAAATCATTGATCTGCTGGTGAGTCGCGAAAAAGCTCACGAGGTGGCGTCACAACTGGTGATGGCTGCGGGAATCTATAACTATTACGAGTAAATATGCTTACCGGATGGTTTCAACCATCCGGTAAAATATTTAAAACCAAGGCACTCCGCTCATAACGTTGCTATAAAACAACATTCTTCCCGCCAGTTCCCCCGTCGCCATTAATACTACCCACACCCAACTCTGTTGGCCGTAGTTCAGACGCGATATTCCCCACACAGCAATGCAGATACTGGCAAATAGCTGCCACCATAGCAGAGGACTTGACGCATCAGCGCCAGGCACATGATAGCGAAACCACAACCCGCCCGCCGTCAACACGATTCCAATTACAATCCCTGCATTGCATGTCGTTGAAGAGGATTTATGCCAATAGCCACCGGCCACCGCCACACTCATAAAACCCAGCAATACTGCCGTTGCCAGGAAGCCAAGCGGCGTAGCTATGGTATGCCAAAGCGAGTGCAGCGCCATTTGGTAATACACCTGAGACGTCACAAAAATTGACACCAGGCCAACAAGCGCAGTCACACCACCCAGAAGATTCGCCCCTGGATGCCCAGGCTTGAGCCAACATAACGCTAACCAGCAAAATATCACGGCATTCAATACTATAAATGCCACTACTTCCCGGCTCAGCCAAGATATTCCCAACCCTGCCATTGAACGGTATGCGCCTGTAGGTGTTCCCAGGTGTGCAAGGGATGCCAAAGAACCCAGCACAGTGATGACCCAAAATAACAGCGCCAGCAGACGATACTGTTTAGCATCGAATTTCAGCGTACCAAAATTCTGACACAACGTTAGTGCCAGGACACCACCAATCCCCCATTGAGCAAAGACCGTAAAAAAGACTAATGGCAATTCATAGTGTTCCATTTCTCTCTCCTCAGTCCCGTGGCGCGATAATCACAATATTGGGCTTACTGATATTGTGATCGGGTAAGTTGTAGCGCTTCTCTAGTACCGTCCATTGGGTGGTATGCTCTTTGCGAAGATCTTCTATCTCGCCAAATCGTAAAACCCCCGCGGGACAAGATTCGACACAGCGTGGTTGTAAACCTTCATCCAGGCGTTCCGCACACAAATTACATTTACTGGTTTTCCCCTCTTCCGCATCGTAAACCGGTGCACTCCAGGGGCAGGCCATAATACACATCCGGCAACCGATACAACGTTCGTGGTCCTGTACAACAATCCCGTCAGCTCGTTTGGTATAAGTCCCGGCAGGGCACACTTTCATGCACTGAGGGTCATCGCAATGGTTACACGACATGCTGATAAAGGCTTGAGTATTAGGTTCATCTGTATTGCGCTCACGTACCCGCCGCCACAACACACCAAGCGGCGTCATATTTTCTGATTTGCAGGCCATGCTGCAGGTTTTACAGCCATAGCAGTTTTGCATATCAATAAGAAATCCATACTGTTTCGTCATGATTATGCCTCCCTTCTCACGTCAACTAACGTACTGTTACAACAGTGTCCATTGCCCAACAACTCGACCTGATCGTTGGTGACGTGGCTACTACTTCCCCCCTGTTGCTCCCACCAGCCGTTATCCAGGCTCACAACTCCCCGTTTTATATGCGTTGTAACATCGGCAATTGCTCTATGCTCTCCACGATGATTGAAAACAACAACCCACTCTCCGGCCTGGATCTGACGATTATGGGCATCTTCTGGATGAATCATAACGTTCGGGCGATTACGCTGAACCTCGAGGATCCATTCATTCATACCGTGGCTCGAATGTACGCTACGTGCCAGTTTGCGCTGTACCGCCATTAACGGATAGTGGCTTGCCAGTTCAGGTGAACCTTTCACTGACTCTTTCACCTGTCTCCAGGTTACCACCGGCAGGAAGTCTTTTTTGGCCCATTCCTCGATATAAAAATGCGCCTTTCCGGTTGAGGTACGAAACTGCCCATCCTTAAAGGGGATCCAGTCTTCTTTAACGGGGCATACCGGCCCTTTTTTTAACATCTCACGGGTGATACCCGACCCTTTGAGGCAAGTATCAATGTAATGTTCAATGGGCTGATTAAAGACGTCTCCAAATCCAAAACGCTCGGCCAAGCGTGCGAAAATCCAGTAATCCGGTTTAGCTTCTCCCGGTGGTTCCACCGCTTTCTCCATCAGTTGTACATAGTGGCTGCGTACCCCCGCCATTAAACTGACATCTTCAAAAATGGTCGTCACAGGCAGCACCAAATCGGCATACAGTGCAGACGAACTCATCAAATTGTCCGCCACCACGACAAATGGCACTTTTTTAAAGGCTTCTCTGACCTGATTTGTATTCGGCAACTGCGTCATCGCCCCCAGTGTCATGTTCCACCAGAATTTTATTGGATGAGGTTTTTCGTTAACGATCCACTCCCCAATTTTAGAAATGGGGATCGATGGAATTTTGGCAGCATTTGGCGCAGGGGGGATAATGGGCGAAAATTTCGCCATTTGCCTGACCCCGCCCGCATCACAGACCCCTGCACCAGGCTTACCGATATTGCCGGTTATCAGCGCCAGATAAAATTGGCTGGCAGCAACATAAGTACCAAACTCAGTTCTCTGTGCACCAGACATATTCTGAACTATCATCGCAGGTTGCGTGGAAGCATAGTCTCTCGCCAAGCGTAATACCGTTTGCGCTGGCACATCCGTTTCCTGCTCAACTTTCTGTGTCGTCCAGGGCTTTGCCTGCGCCCAAACGTTATCCAGTACGGTCGTAAAATCACTCTCGTTGGGCAGTTCATCATTCAGCAATGCAGGAATAACGCCCGGCGCATCATGTCGCTTCACGCTTTGTGTCAGGGTATCAAACACCAGATAACTGTCAGTATCCTGCGGATCGGCTCGCATTAACTTCTGTTGTCCATCCACCAGATAAACCGCACCGGTGTGCGCTCGCAGAAAATCCGCGTCATAGCGTTTTTCCTGCATAATGATGTTGATCATCCCTAGCGCCAGCGCGATATCCGTTCCCGGCACAATAGGCACCCACTCATCCGCTTTTGCTGCGGTTTCGTTAAACCGGGGATCGATTACCACCATTCGCGCTCCGTTACGCTGCGCATTTGAATAATCTTTGAAGTAAGCATGCATCGTAACGGCCGGGTTGTTCCCCCAGCAAAGGATATAGCGACTTTCCTTTATTGTGTCGCGGGTATCAGCATACCGTAAGCCCACCATTGGCATCATCGCAGCGGTGACGGCTGCGCAGCATAACGAACCAACATGTTTTGTCGATCCACCAAGATAATCAAAAAATGCCTTCCCCATATCATTTTTGATAGAGTCCATATTCCCTGAGGCTGCTGTTAGCAACAGGCCTTTATTGCCATCGGTAGCGATCGTTTCTCTGATTTTCTTTTCAATAAGCTCAAGCGCGGCATCCCAAGAAATCGGCTTAAATTTTCCTTCACCTTTTTCTCCCGTACGCAGCAAGGGTTGCGTCAGTCGTAGCGGGTGATACACCCATTTCGTTCGGCTAATCCCTCGTAAACAACATTTCACGTTAAAGCCTTTTGTCGCTTCAATTTTCATCAAACGATCTTTCCAGACATATGCCGTCAGGTTGCAATGCAAACATTCCATTGCACAGGTCGAACGAAATGTCTGGTAATCCGATTGCTGCAGACGAAACCGAGGCAGCGGTGCGCCATTGACCTGACGCAACCCTAGAAAGGTTGGACCTAATGAAGCCAGCCCCACCACACCTAGCCCTTTTAACAGGGTTCTTCTTTTTAAACGTATATTGCTCAAAGCATCCATGATCTTTCCTCCAATAAAGTTCATCATTAGTGAACTAAAATTCACTAATAATTAACTTGAGGTGAGTCATGATCTAATCATTTAGAGGTAACGATCTTTTTGAACTATGAAAGCAGCACTGCTTTCTGAACTCAATGATATAATCGAGGAGTATTTAATAAGAGAACGCATATGACTGAAACATCACAAGGGATTAATTCGGTTGATATAGCCGTCAGCATTTTGACATTTGTCGCCAGTCAGAATGGTCAAGCGAGGGCAATCGATATCGCTACTGGGTGTGGTTTGTCGAAAAGCCGTTTACATAAATATCTTATCTCACTTTGTCGCACCGGCATGCTATGCCAAAACGAAAAAGGGCTTTACTGCCTGGGAGCAACCACACTGCAACTGACTGGAGGCCAAACCGGCGCACGAGACGCAATTGACGAGCTCAATGCTATGCTGGTCACTTTTCGCGACACCTTTAACCACTCCACCGGGGTCGTCGTTGCTTCTGAAAATGGATTAATACTCAAACACTACAATCGCAGCTTTCGAAACGTCGATATCGATTTTCTGCCCAATACGCAGGTTCCACTTCATGCCAGTGCTGCAGGGCAAATTTTTATGAGCTTTTCTGATTATCAGGCGCAAAATCTGGCGCAGAAACAGTTGATTAGACAAATAATATCGCAGGGATACGCCGTGCGTTACAACCCAACTCAGGGGATCCCTGGAGCGCAATCTATCGCTTGTCCGCTTCAGAATAGTAAAGGTGGGCTCATTGCAATTGCTGTCACAATGGGTTTTTTTAGTGCCGAAGCCATTCCGCAAATTGCCAACCAACTGGTCAACAGCATCGCATCACTTCAGCCACAAGATTAGCGCAGCCCCGGCGCATAAAGCCGGGGCAAGACTCAATTACGGGCGATACACCTTCACATTTTCAAAGCCCTGCTCGCGCAGATAAAGCGCCTGCAGGCGACTCATCACCCCGCGTTCACACCACAGCAGCCAGGTTTTACTCTGGTCCAGATCGCCGAATTTAGTGCTCAGCTTGTAGAATGGCAGAGAAACGACGTCCACACCTTCAACCTTCAGCGGTTTATCATCCTGTTCATCCACAGAACGGATATCAAGGATTACGTCATTCGGGCCGAAACCGCTCACGGTTTCCACTTCTACCACGGTCTGCTGCGTCTGCTGGGCGATATCGCGAATATCGATATTGTTCGCTTCTTCAACCACTTTATCGAGGATAGAGAAATCGAAGTTTTCTTCTTCGGCCTCAATCTTCGCTTTGATCGCTTTCACCGTCGGGCTTTTTGAAATCACACCGCAGTATTCCGGCATGGTACGGGCAAAGTCCTCGGTACCAATTTCACGCGCCAGATTGATGATGTGCTCTTTATCATGGGAGATAAGCGGGCGCAGGATCAGGGTGTCAGAAACGTTATCGATCAGACGCAGGTTGGTCAGCGTCTGGCTGGACACCTGGCCCAGTGCTTCACCGGTTACCAGCGCCTGTACGCCGTAGCGCTCAGCGACTTTCGACGCCGCGCGAACCATCATACGTTTGAGAACCACGCCCATCTGGCCGTCATCAACTTTCTCCAGGATCTCACCGACCACCGGTTCAAAGTTGATAGCAACAAAACGCACGCGATGCGAACTACCGAAGCGATTCCACAGGTAATGCGCCACCTGGCGAACGCCGATTTCATGCGCTGCGCCGCCAAGGTTAAAGAAGCAATAGTGAACACGGCAGCCGCGACGCATCAGCATATAGCTGGATACACCAGAGTCGAAACCGCCGGAAATCAGCGACAGTACGTCTTCCTGCGTCCCAATCGGGAAACCACCAATACCTTCATAGCGGCCTTTAACCAGCAGCAGACGGTCGTTTTCGATTTCAAGATTAACGGTCACATCCGGCTTCGTCAGCTTCACGCGTGCAGATTCAATATGTTGGTTCAGTCCACCGCCAACATAACGTTCCACCTCAATGGAGCTAAACTCATGCTTCCCGCGACGCTTCACGCGAACACAGAAGGTTTTACCTTCCAGTTGATCGCGATACTGAACCAGTGCTTTCTCGAAAATATCGTGCATATCGGTAAACGGCACGTCTTCTACTTCGAGAATGTGGTGGATACCCGGAATACGGGTCAGCGCGTCGCGAATATCCAGGCGCTGGCTTTCATCTTTAGCGCGAACCTCAACGTGATCCCAGTGACGAACAACAGCAAGGTCTTCATCATAGTGCTTTAAAACGTTACGAATGTTCCCTGTCAGAATTTTTATAAAGCGCAAACGCACAGATTGGCTTTTGATGGTGATTTCTGGGAACAATTTAATGATAAACTTCATGGCGGCAATGGTTCTTAGGCAAGTCTGAATGACTTGTAATGGAAAAAAATACAGCAGCCCATACCCGCGACTGCATCCAGGCGCGCAAGTATATCACCATCACGCGGCTACTGTGCACATTGCGCGTTATTTGCTTATCAGTGCGAGTCCGTTACCATAGTCTTGTGCTGCCAATACAGAGAGTCAGACATTCATTATGCCGAAGAAAAATGAAGCGCCCGCCAGTTTTGAAACCGCGCTGAGCGAGCTGGAACAAATTGTTACCCGTCTGGAAGGCGGCGACCTGCCGTTAGAAGAAGCGTTGAACGAATTCGAACGTGGCGTACAGTTGGCGCGTCAGGGACAGGTCAAATTGCAACAGGCTGAACAGCGCGTACAAATCCTGCTGTCAGATACTGAAGACGCCGCCCTTACGCCTTTTACACCGGATAATGAGTAAATGGATTTTACGCAGCAGCTACAGGCTTGCGTTGAGCAGGCCAACCAGGCACTGAGCCGTTTTATCGCGCCACTGCCCTTTCAGAACACTCCCGTGGTAGAAACCATGCAATATGGCGCATTATTAGGCGGTAAACGCCTGCGCCCGTTCCTGGTGTATGCGACCGGTCAGATGTTTGGGGTCAGCCTGAGTACGCTTGATGCTCCCGCTGCCGCCGTCGAATGCATTCATGCCTATTCGCTGATGCACGATGATTTGCCCGCGATGGATGACGATGACCTGCGACGCGGTCTGCCGACTTGCCACGTAAAATTTGGCGAGGCAAATGCGATCCTGGCCGGAGATGCGCTACAAACGCTGGCATTCTCCATTATCAGCGACGCCCCAATGCCGGAAGTCACTGACCGTGACCGCATCGCGATGATCTCTGAACTGGCTCAGGCCAGCGGCATCGCCGGTATGTGCGGCGGTCAGGCGCTGGATCTGGAAGCTGAAGGTCATCAGGTTGAGCTGGATGCGCTGGAGCGGATTCACCGCCATAAAACCGGAGCATTGATTCGCGCCGCCGTGCGTTTGGGGGCGTTAAGTGCTGGCGATAAAGGGCGAGAATGCCTGCCAATACTCGACAAATACGCAGAAAGCATCGGTCTGGCTTTCCAGGTTCAGGATGACATCCTGGATGTGGTAGGCGATACTGCAACATTGGGTAAACGTCAGGGTGCTGACCAGCAACTTGGCAAAAGTACCTATCCTGCACTTCTGGGTCTTGAGCAAGCCCAGAATAAAGCCCGGGATTTAATCGAGGACGCCCGCCAGTCGCTAAGTCTGCTGGCCGCACAGTCACTCGATACCTCGGCACTGGAAGCGCTAGCGGACTACATAATCCAGCGTGATAAATAAACCAACATATCCCATGAGCTTGCGATGAGTTTTGATATAGCCAAATACCCGACCCTGGCGCTGGTCGACTCCACCCAGGAGTTACGTCTGCTGCCAAAAGAGAGCCTGCCAAAGCTTTGCGACGAACTGCGCCGCTATTTGCTCGACAGCGTAAGCCGTTCCAGCGGGCACTTCGCCTCTGGTCTGGGCACGGTGGAACTCACCGTCGCGCTGCACTATGTCTACAACACCCCGTTTGACCAGTTAATCTGGGATGTGGGACATCAGGCTTATCCGCACAAAATTCTGACTGGTCGCCGCGATAAAATCGGCACCATTCGTCAGAAAGGCGGCCTGCATCCGTTCCCATGGCGCGGTGAAAGCGAGTATGACGTACTGAGCGTTGGGCACTCTTCAACCTCCATCAGCGCAGGTATCGGTATTGCCGTTGCCGCCGAGAAAGAAGGTAAAGAGCGCCGTACCGTGTGTGTGATTGGTGATGGTGCCATCACCGCAGGGATGGCGTTTGAAGCGATGAACCACGCGGGCGATATTAGGCCCGACATGCTGGTTATCCTCAACGACAACGAAATGTCGATTTCAGAGAACGTTGGCGCGCTGAACAATCATCTGGCACAGCTGCTCTCAGGCAAACTCTACTCCTCGCTGCGCGAAGGCGGGAAGAAAGTCTTCTCCGGCGTGCCGCCGATTAAAGAACTGCTCAAACGTACTGAAGAACATATTAAAGGTATGGTTGTGCCGGGGACTCTGTTTGAAGAACTGGGCTTTAACTATATCGGCCCGGTGGACGGTCACGACGTGCTGGGGCTTATTACTACGCTCAAAAACATGCGCGATCTGAAAGGCCCGCAGTTCCTGCACATCATGACCAAAAAGGGTCGTGGCTATGAGCCTGCGGAAAAAGATCCGATAACCTTCCACGCGGTACCCAAATTCGATCCGTCCAGCGGATGCCTGCCGAAAAGCAGTGGCGGCCTGCCGAGCTATTCAAAAATTTTCGGTGACTGGCTGTGCGAGACCGCAGCGAAAGACAATAAGCTGATGGCAATCACCCCGGCGATGCGCGAAGGTTCCGGAATGGTGGAGTTTTCACGTAAGTTCCCGGATCGCTATTTCGATGTGGCGATTGCCGAGCAGCACGCGGTGACATTTGCTGCCGGTCTGGCGATTGGCGGCTACAAGCCGGTGGTAGCCATTTACTCGACCTTCCTGCAACGCGCCTACGATCAGGTGCTGCACGATGTAGCCATCCAGAAACTGCCGGTCCTGTTCGCCGTTGACCGGGCAGGGATTGTTGGCGCAGATGGACAAACCCATCAGGGGGCGTTCGATCTCTCCTTCCTGCGCTGCATCCCGGAAATGGTCATCATGACCCCGAGTGATGAAAACGAATGCCGCCAGATGCTGTTCACCGGCTATCACTACAACGATGGTCCAACGGTCGTGCGCTACCCACGCGGTAACGCGGTAGGCGTTGAGCTGACCCCGCTGGAACAACTGCCAATTGGTAAAGGCATCGTGAAACGTCACGGGGAAAAAGTGGCGATTCTCAACTTCGGCACCCTGATGCCGGAAGCCGCTCAGGTCGCAGAGTCGCTGAACGCCACGCTGGTCGATATGCGCTTTGTAAAACCACTGGATGAGACGTTGATCCTTGAAATGGCTGCCCAACACGAGGTGCTGGTTACCATTGAAGAGAACGCCATTATGGGTGGTGCTGGCAGCGGCGTAAACGAAGTGCTGATGGCCCATCGTAAGCCCGTCCCGGTGCTGAACATTGGCCTACCAGACTTCTTCATCCCGCAGGGAACTCAGGATGAAGCTCGTGCCGATCTGGGTCTGAATGCCGCCGGAATTGAGACCAAAATCAAGGCCTGGCTGGCATAATCCCCTCCCCGCTCCTGCTATGCTTAATTCATCACGAGCTAAGCAGGAGTGGATTGATGAAATACAACATCTTAGGAAAAACCGACCTACGGGTCTCCCGCCTTTGCCTGGGTTGCATGACATTTGGCGAACCCAATCGCGGCAATCACGCCTGGACGCTACCTGAAGAAAGCAGCCGCCCGATAATCAAACACGCCCTTGAGGGTGGCATTAACTTTTTCGATACCGCCAACAGCTACTCCGCTGGCAGCAGCGAAGAGATTGTCGGTCGCGCACTGCGTGATTTCGCCCGCCGCGAAGATGTCGTGGTCGCTACCAAGGTTTTTCACCAGGTGGATGATTTAGCGGAAGGTTTATCCCGCGCACAAATCCTGCGCTCAATCGACGACAGCCTCAGACGCCTGGGTATGGACTATGTGGACATCCTGCAAATTCACCGCTGGGATTACAACACGCCAATCGAAGAAACGCTGGAGGCTCTAAACGACGTCGTGAAAGCCGGTAAAGCTCGCTATATTGGCGCCTCATCCATGCACGCTTCGCAGTTTGCCCAGGCTCTGGCCTTACAGAAGCAACACGGCTGGGCGCAGTTCGTCAGCATGCAGGATCACTACAACCTAATCTACCGCGAAGAAGAACGCGAAATGCTGCCGCTTTGCTATCAGGAAGGCGTGGCCGTTATCCCATGGAGCCCGCTGGCGCGCGGTCGCCTGACGCGTCCCTGGGGAGAAACGACCGCACGTCTGGTTTCCGATGAAGT
Source organism: Citrobacter sp. Cpo032 (assembly GCF_030332975.1). NCBI lineage: Bacteria > Pseudomonadati > Pseudomonadota > Gammaproteobacteria > Enterobacterales > Enterobacteriaceae > Citrobacter > Citrobacter sp. Cpo032. The sequence continues at coordinate 100,549 of NZ_JAOWGU010000034.1, read as the reverse complement.
CGGTAAAAATTTGTACAACGAGAGCGATGAAAACGACGCGCAAATCGCCGCACGACTGACCGGTGTCAGTGAGGAGTTGGGTGTAACGCGGGCACAGGTTGCGCTGGCCTGGCTGCTGAGCAAACCCGGCGTGGCAGCGCCAATTATTGGCTCTTCACGTGAGGAACAGCTGGATGAGTTGCTTAACGCGGTAGATTTAACATTGAAGCCGGAGCAGATTGCCGAGCTGGAAACGCCGTACAAACAGCATCCGGTGGTGGGATTTAAATAAGCGAGGTTGTAGATTGTAGGCCGGATAAGCATAGCGCATCCGGCACTGATCGCCCGATGTCGCGGCGCTTATCGGGCCTACAATAGCCGCTGAAAAGGGTTAAATGATACCTACCGGCCAGTGATGACCGATAAAATACAAAATTCCGGCAGAGAGTATCCCGGCCACAATATCGTCGATCATGATCCCCGTCCCGCCATGCACGTTGCGATCAAACCAACGAATCGGCCACGGCTTCCACATATCCAGAATACGGAAAATCACAAATCCGGCGGCAACCCACTGCCAGTCGTTGGTCGGCAGCGCCATCAGGGTAATCCACATCCCGACAAACTCGTCCCAGACAATACTACCGTGATCGTGCACGCCCATATCTTTCGCCGTTTGATGGCACAGATAAACGCCGATACAGATAGATAACATCACCACCAGCGAATACAGCTGCCACGGCAGAAAAGTCATTAAATACCAAAAAGGGATCGCCGCCAGCGATCCCATCGTGCCTGGAACAATTGGGCTCAGCCCGCTGCCAAAACCGGTGGCTAACAGGTGCCACGGATTGCGCATACTCAGGCGGCTTTTGGCGACATCTTTTTTAAGGCGCGGCAAAATGGTCATATCCTTTCCAGTCAAACGTGACGGGTTTTCCATCGCGCGTAAAGTGAATGCCTTCCACGTCCGCGCTCATCTGCCCAATGCAGGTAAACGCTGCGCCGAGATTTCCCAGCGCCACTTCCAGCGCACCACGATTAATTTCCGGTACGGTAAAGCATAACTCATAATCTTCACCTCCCGAGAGCGCCCAGCGCAGGGCCTGTTCCGGCTCAACGTGCTGTGACAATGCCGTGGAGTATGGCAGCACATCAACGTTAACCCGTGCGCCACAGCCGCTAGCATTAACGATGTGTCCCAAATCGGAAATCAGGCCATCGGAGAGATCGATAGCCGCACTGGCCAGATCGCGCAGGGCTTGTCCCTGCAAAATACGCGGCGTGGGACGCAGATGGCGTTGCAGCAGATAGTCCGCGTCTGTTGCATCTGCAACCTGCAATCGGTTCTGCAAAATCGCCAGCCCGGCCGCACTGTCGCCCGGCGTGCCGGTAACATAAATCCAGTCACCCGGTTTCGCGCCGGAACGTTTTAAGGCCCGCCCAACGGGGACGTAGCCATGGATACCCAGCGTCATCGACAGCGGCCCACGCGTGGTGTCACCACCAATCAGCTGCATATCATAGTAATTGAGGAGTTCAAACAGGCCATCGCTGAAGGCTTCCAGCCAAGCTTCATCGACGTCAGGTAACGTGAGCGCCAGCGTCAGCCACGCAGGATCCGCCCCCATCGCCGCCAGATCGCTCAAATTCACCGCCAGCGCTTTCCAGGCGAGATCGGTCGGATCAATGTCGGGGAGGAAGTGGTTGCCTGCCACCAGCGTATCGGTACTGATCGCCAGCGTTTGTTTTTCAGGGATGTTCAGAAGTGCGCAGTCGTCACCAATACCGGTTTCGACATCAAGACGAGAAGTTCTTACGCGGTCAAAATAACGGGCAATCAGGGAAAACTCGCCACATGCCATACGTTATGCCTCAGCAGAAAAAAAAGAAAAAGCCGGGGACAGCGGAAACAGGTTCCACCATCCAGCCGGCCTCGGGATTACTTTTTGTTGGGGCGAATCACAGGTGCTGCTTTATCCAGTACGCCGTTCACGAATTTGTGGCTATCTTCAGCGCCGAAGGTTTTTGCCAGTTCAATCGCTTCGTTGATGGCCACTTTGTACGGCACATCACTACGTTTAGACAATTCAAACAGCGCAATACGCAGTACGGCTTTTTCTACCTGACCCAGCTCTTCCAACAGACGAGACAGGTAAGGCTTCATTAATCCATCCAGGTACGCGCTGTTAGTCGCCACCCCGGACAGCAGTTCACGGAAATACAGAACGTCGACATCTTTAACGTCCTGTTCCGCCAGGAACTGGTATTCAACATCAGCGATGTCGTTCTGGGACAACTGCCAGGAGTAGAGCGCCTGGACGGCACACTCACGGGCGCGGCGACGAGCAGCAGGTTTCACGGATTTCCCCTTACAAAAATCAGGCCTTGATGGCTTTCAATACATTAATCATTTCAAGCGCAGTCAGTGCAGCTTCTGCGCCTTTGTTACCGGCTTTAGTGCCAGCACGTTCGATGGCTTGTTCAATACTTTCGGTGGTCAGAACACCGAAGGCTACCGGAATGCCACTGTCCTGAGCGACATGCGCCAGGCCATTGCTTGCACCGCCAGCCACATATTCGAAGTGCGCGGTACCGCCACGGATCACCGTACCGAGCGCAATCACCGCGTCGTATTTACCGGTTTTTGCCAGTGCGTCAGCGGCCAGTGGCAGCTCATATGCACCTGGAACCCAAACAACGGTAATGTTTTCATCTTTAACCTGGCCAATACGTTTCAGGGCGTCGATAGCACCTTCCAGCAGGCTGTCATTGATAAAGTTGTTGAAACGCGCAATGGTGATGGCGACGCGAGCGTCCGGGGTAGCAACGTTAGCTTCAATAATGTTCATATTCTTCCTTCGGGTTCGATTTATGGCCCCGTAAGGGGGGCGGATTTTATCATAATATTCTGTGCGCTGCTTCCTCTAAATCAGAAAGCCTCACGCAGTCGTTAAATGCAGGCAAACGTCCGGGCCCACCTGGCGTATCTCATTGAATTTGAAATGGGGTGCGTCAGCCAGTTTCTCAAGGCCTGGAAGCACACATAATCCTCTCGCATCGCTGCCTAACAGTTTAGGCGCAACATACACGATTAGCTCATCGACCAAACCGGCCTGTAATAATGCCCCGGCGAGCGTTGGGCCAGCTTCAACCCAAATGCTGTTAATTTGCTGTTTGCCCAGTTGCATCATTAGCACCACCAGATCCAGATGTCCGTTATGTTCCGGCACCTTCAGGCTGCGCACCGTCTCCGGCCAGCTACGAGGGTCGTCTTCAGTCCGGACAATCCAGGTTTCTCCAGGCTGTTGCACAATTCGGTGCGCCGGTGTGACCTGATTCTGGCTATCAAGAACAATGCGGATTGGCTGACGCAGCTCTTCCTGCGGGTAACTCGCCTGAGTTGACTCCCCAAGCTCCGACCAACGCACGGTAAGCTGAGGGTCGTCTGCCAGCACCGTCGCACTGCTGGTTAAAATGGCATGACTTTGCGCGCGCAAGCGTTGCACATCGCGGCGCGCCTGTGGCGAGGTAATCCACTGGCTTTCACCGCTGGCCATCGCTGTACGGCCATCAAGCGACGCGCCAAGCTTAAGCTGAAGATATGGGAATCCCGTACGCATGCGCTTGAGGAAGCCTTTATTCAATTGCTCAACTTCGCTCATCATCAGCCCGTGGCTGACGTCGATACCCGCCTGCTGCAAACGGTAGAGCCCACGTCCTGCGACCTGCGGATTGGGATCCTGCATCGCCGCAACCACACGCGACACCCCCGCCGCAATCAGCGCATCGCAACACGGCGGCGTACGACCATGATGACTACAGGGTTCAAGCGTCACGTAGGCAGTTGCCCCCTGCGCTTTTTCTCCAGCCATCCGCAGAGCATGAACTTCGGCATGCGGTTCGCCCGCGCGGTGATGATATCCTTCACCGACGATCTCCCCATCTTTCACAATCACGCAGCCCACGTTGGGGTTGGGGTGAGTGGTAAAACGTCCGCGCGCAGCAAGCTTTAGCGCGCGCGCCATGTACAATTCATCCTGCATGGCTTAGTCCTGTAGGCGAGCAATCTCTTCGCCAAATTCTTTGATATCTTCGAAACTCCGGTAGACAGAGGCAAAGCGGATGTAGGCGACTTTATCGAGCTTTTTCAACTGCTCCATCACCAGGTTGCCAATCATCTTGCTCGGCACCTCACGCTCACCCGTCGCACGCAGCTGTGATTTGATATGGTTTAACGCCATTTCGACGTCATCTGCGCTGACAGGCCGTTTCTCAAGCGCTCTGAGCATGCCGCTGCGCAGCTTTTCTTCATTAAAGGGTTCACGCACATCGTTGCTTTTCACAACGCGCGGCATGACAAGTTCAGCCACTTCAAAAGTGGTGAAACGTTCGTTACAGACCAGACACTGCCGACGGCGGCGTACCGAGGAGCCCTCGCCTACAAGACGAGAGTCAATTACCTTAGTGTCTACGGCGAAACAGAATGGGCAATGCATACGGCGTCCTGTACCTCAGTGGTTAACAGAATCTATTTTACCCTGAACTGCCGTGACAACAAAGGCGCTGCGCTTTTGAGACAAAGGATCGATGCCTTCGTGCTCAGTGCACACTACCATTATGCTATCGCGACAATGAAGGAAGTAATCACAATGACAAGACGTTACCTAAGAATTCTCCTGGTGGGAAGTCTCTTTAGTCTTAGTGCCTGCGCACAGCAAAGCGAAGTACGCCAGATGCATCAAAGCGTTAGCACGTTGAATAAAGAGATGACGCAGCTTAATCAGGAAACGGTAAAAATTACGCAACAAAATATGTTGAATGCAAAATCAACCAGCGGCGCCTATCTGCTGCCGGGCTCCAAAACCCCGGCACGACTGGACAGCCAGATTGGCACCTTACGCATGTCTCTGGTGAACATTGCGCCGAACGCCGATGGTACGCGCCTGACGCTACGAATTCAGGGTGAATCCAACACGCCTTTACCCGCCTTTAGCGCCACCGTCGAGTACGGGAAAATTCAGGGCACCACGGACAACTATCAGGAAGTGAACGTTCATAACCAATTGGTCAACGCTCCGGCGAGTATTCTTGCTCCCAGCGACGTAGACATTCCGTTACAGATAAATGGCCTCACTCCAGATCAGTTAGGATTTGTGCGCATCCACGATGTCCAGCCTGTTAGCCAATAAACTTTTTTGCGGAACGTTTTGTGCGTTCCGCAACATCACTCTGCTTCTTTTTGTTACTCCCCTGACATAACCGATATTTCTGGTAAAACTTGGCAACATTCATGGGAGCCAGTACAATTCGCCGCCTAAAGTACGCAAACGTGAACGCAATCGATTACGTAAATGATAGAACTGTGAAACAAGACATATTTTTGTGAACAATGATTTTTATAATAGGCTCCGAAGAATTACGAAATATTTAGAAACGCAAATTGCGCATTTTTCACTCCCGAAAGGGATTTCAAACAGTGGCATACATATGAAAAAAACATTACTTGCAGCCGGTGCAGTGCTGGCGCTCTCCTCGTCTTTTACTGCCAACGCAGCAGAAAATGACAAACCGCAATATCTGTCCGACTGGTGGCACCAGAGTGTCAACGTGGTGGGTAGCTATCACACCCGTTTCTCCCCGAAACTGAACAACGACGTGTATCTGGAATACGAAGCGTTTGCCAAAAAAGACTGGTTTGACTTCTATGGCTACATCGATATTCCGAAAACCTTCGACTGGGGTAACGGCAACGATAAAGGTATTTGGTCTGACGGTTCCCCGCTGTTTATGGAAATCGAACCGCGTTTCTCCATCGACAAACTGACCGGTGCTGACCTGAGCTTTGGTCCGTTCAAAGAATGGTATTTCGCCAACAACTACATCTACGATATGGGTGATAACAAAGCCAGCCGCCAGAGCACCTGGTATATGGGTCTGGGTACCGATATCGATACCGGTCTGCCGATGGGTCTGTCCCTGAACGTGTATGCTAAATACCAGTGGCAGAACTATGGCGCATCCAACGAAAACGAGTGGGATGGCTACCGTTTCAAAGTGAAATACTTTGTGCCGATCACCCAGGTTTGGGGCGGCCAGTTGACCTACATCGGCTTCACCAACTTCGACTGGGGCTCAGATTTGGGTGATGATCCGAACCGCACCAGCAACTCTATCGCATCCAGCCACGTCCTGGCGCTGAACTACGATCACTGGCACTACTCCGTCGTAGCGCGTTACTTCCATAACGGCGGCCAGTGGAAAGGTGGAGATACCCTGAACTGGGGCGAAGGCGACTTCAGCGCGAAATCTACCGGTTGGGGTGGTTACCTGGTCGTAGGTTACAACTTCTAATCCAGACAATGTTTCGCAGACAAGCCAGCTTAACCGCTGGCTTTTTTATGGCTGGTCTTCACAGCGTACTTTACGCAAAAAGTCACTTAGCGAGCGATCTGCCGATTCGCGAAAATGCCTGTCGAGTGGCGTAATCTTCAGACATCGATCAACGCGAAAGCAACGATAATCGTCACGCTTCTCGCACCAGCCAACCAGCAGCCAGTGCTCGCCCCAGAAAAATAATCCCAGCGGCTGAACGTCGCGCCAGGAGAGATTCCCGGGCTCATCACGATAATGCAGCGCCAGCACCTGCTGTGCTGAAACCGCGCGATGTATGAGATCGAAGGCACTACGTGAATGCGGCTGATTACCAAAATCTGGCGCGAAAATCCGCGTTTGCTCGGCTCTGCGCCGACTCTCTGGCGGCAATATCGCCAACACTTTTTCCTGCGCGGATTCCAACGCCTGTGAGAGTGAATCCCCACCCCATGTTTTCAGCAATCGAATCGCTACCATCAATGCTTCTGATTCGTGATGCGTTAACATCAACGGCGGTAGATCAAACCCGGCCATTAAGCGGTATCCGCTGCCCACTTCGCCTTCAATAGGCACACCGGATAAAGAGAGATCGCGGATATCGCGATAAATCGTCCGTTCAGAAACCTCAAGACGCTCTGCCAGCAGCGCCGCCGTTGTCACTCGCCTGCCACGCAGGATTTGCACAATCTGAAACAAGCGGTCGGCGCGTCTGCTCATTTTAATCCTCAGTGCTGAAAATATTACGCGGGTTGATGTAAACCAACACGATTGCCTTCGCTGTCAGTAAATAGCGCAATCGTACCAATGTCCTGCCCCAGTTCGAGTGGGCCAAACACACACTGACCGCCAGCAGTGGCGACGCGTTCAAGCGTTGCAGCCAAATCGTCCGTATGCAGATAAATAATAGCGCCCTGCGCTGAAGGCGTAATACCGTCAAATTTAGCCAGCGCCCCGCCGGGAGCGGGATCCTGATGCGGAAATACGGCGAGCTCAGCGCAGTCCATGTTCTCCCGGCGCAAAGAAACCTGCATTACTGGCTCATAAAAAGCGATGGCGCGATCCATTTGTACCACGGGGATTTCAAACCAATTAATTACATTGCTCATACTTCCTCCTGCCTGTGTGGGTAATCTCAGGAGGACTATATGACAGGGCTACTGACAGCATACTGTCAGTAGTGTGGCGACAGGAAAAGATAATTACCTGTCGCTAATTCACAGGCAAAAAAAATCCCGACCTTGCGATCGGGATTCCACTATCTTCACTCTTAATGGGTTAAGGCAGAATTGACGGCTGATCCGCCCCTTCTTTCTCGACCTTCTGCTGCAGCATGTGCTCACGCTTCATACCCAGCTTCAGCGCCAGCGCCGATGCTACGTAGATAGAAGAAGCAGTACCGATGGAAACACCGATAAGCATGGTCAGCGAGAAGCCTTCCAGTACCGGACCACCGAACAGGAACAGCATCAGAATAACCATCAACGTCGTACCGGAGGTAATCAACGTACGGTGCAGCGTCTGAGTCAATGACACGTTAAAGATTTCGTAAGGCGTACCGCGACGAATTTTGCGGAAGTTTTCACGAATACGGTCAGAGACGACGATACTGTCGTTCAGCGAGTAACCGATTACCGACATCAGTGATGCGACGATAGTCAGGTCAATCTCGATATGGAACAACGACAGGATCCCAAGTGTGATAATCACGTCGTGCGCCAGCGCGATAACTACCCCTGCCGCCAGTCGCCATTCAAAGCGGAAACCGACGTACACCAGGATGGAGATCAACGCCGCCATCAGCGCCATCGCACCGGTTTGCGCCAGGTCTGCACCCACGCTCGGACCCACGAATTCAATTCGCTTCACCGCGGCGTTTTGGTTGGTGGATTCGTTAATCACACTCAACACTTTGCTACCCAGCACCTGACCGCCGTCTGCACCTTCAGTTGGCGGCATACGTACCATAATGTCGTGGCTGCTGCCGAAGTTCTGCAGAAGCGGATCAACGAAGCCCGCTTTCTCCAGCGCATCGCGCATCACGTCCATATCGGCCGGTTTTTCCAGCGTGATTTCAATAACCGTACCACCGGTGAAATCGAGACCCCAGTTAAACCCGCGTACGCCCATCACCACGATGGCCGCAATCAGCAGGAAACCTGAAATGCCGAAAGCCCAGTAGTCCCAGCGCATAAAGTCCCAGACTTTACGGCCGTGGTTCAATTGTTCAACAGTATATTCCTGTGCCACTTCGCACTCCTCAGATTGACAGCTTTTTGACGCGCTTGCCGCCATACAACAGGTTTACGATGGCACGTGTACCGACAATCGCGGTAAACATCGACGTCGCCACACCAATACCGGTAGTAATCGCGAACCCTTTAATTGCCCCGGTGCCAACTGCGTACAGGATGATGACCTTGATCAGCGTGGTAATGTTCGCATCAAAGATGGAGCTAAATGCGCCCGCATAACCTTCATTGATGGCCTGCTGCACCGAGCGCCCGTTACTCAACTCTTCTTTGATACGTTCGTTGATCAGTACGTTCGCATCGACCGCGACGGCAAGGGTCAAGACGATCCCCGCAATCCCCGGCATACTCAGCGTAGCCCCCGGCAGCAACGACATAATACCGACAATCAGCACCAGGTTAGCAATCAGTGCACTGGTCGCAATCAGACCGAACTTCTTATAGAAGAAGATCATGAACAGGATAGACACCACCAGACCGGCCAGACATGCTTCCAGACCCTGTTTGATGTTCTGCATACCCAGGGTTGGGCCGATGGTACGTTCTTCAACAATCTGAATCGGCGCAATCAACGCACCGGCACGTAACAGCAGGGAAAGCTGGCGTGCTTCGTTCGGGTTGTTGATACCGGTGATACGGAAGCTGTTACCCAGGCGAGACTGGATATTGGCGATGTTAATCACCTCTTCCTGTTTCACCAGTACTGCACGACCGTTGGCATCTTTCTTACCGCTGTCTTTGTACTCCACGAACAGGGTCGCCATCGGCTTACCGATGTTGTCCTTGGTGAAGTTGGACATGATGTTACCACCTGCGCTATCCAGCGAGATGTTAACCTGCGGCTGATTGTATTCGTCCTGGCTGGAAGTGGAGTCGGTGATATGGTCACCGGTCAGGATCACGCGCTTGTACAGCACAACCGGCTGACCTTCGCGAGATTGTTTCACTTCCGAGTCACCCGGTACACGCCCGGATGCCGCAGCAGACTGGTCAACGTTGGTATTTACCAGACGGAATTCCAGCGTCGCGGTTGCGCCCAGAATTTCTTTCGCACGCGCGGTATCCTGAATACCCGGCAGTTCGACCACAATGCGGTCAGCACCCTGACGTTGTACCACGGGCTCAGCAACACCCAGTTGGTTAACACGATTACGCAGAATGTTGATGTTCTGCTGTACTGCGTATTCACGGGCTTCGCTCAGGCGCGCATCGGTCATTACCGCACGCAGAGCATTGCTGCCCTGGCTGGAAATAACCAGATCCTGGTGACGTTTGCTCAGGTAAGAGATAGCTTCATCACGGGCGCTGCTATCACGGAAAGTGATGCTCAGACCGTAGTTATCTTCTTTGCGAACGGTAGTATAAGGAATGCCTTTTTCACGCAGATCGCTGCGCAGGCTATCGATATTTTGTTCCTGCAACTTACTCAGCGCGGTGTCCATATCCACTTCCATCAGGAAGTGAACGCCGCCACGCAGGTCAAGACCGAGTTTCATCGGTTCTGCGTGAATGGCAGCCAGCCAGCGTGGGGTTGCCGGAGCAAGGTTAAGCGCCACGACGTACTGATCGCCCAGTACGCCCATTAATACTTCACGTGCGCGCAGTTGGGTATCAGTGGAGTCGAAGCGCGCGAGAATAGCACCCTCTTCCAGAGCCACAGACTTAGGTGTGATTTTATCTTCTTGTAACGTTTTCTGGACCTGGATCAGCGTTTGCTCACTGGCGGCGGCACCGCGCACGCCAGTGATTTGAACAGCCGGATCCTCACCATACAGGTTGGGAAGCGCATAGAGCAGACCGACGACAATAACGACGATCAGCATGACATACTTCCACAAAGGATAACGGTTTAACACGGCAGTTCCCTTTGGGAAAACAATAAATTACAGCGCCTTCATGGTGCCTTTCGGCAGAACGGCAGCTACGAAATCACGTTTGATAACCACTTCAGTGGTGTCGTTCAGCGCGATAGCGATGTAGCCAGATTCTGCTACTTTAGTCACGCGACCCACCAGACCACCGTTAGTCAGTACTTCATCGCCTTTCGCAATGGAGTTCATCAGGTTCTTGTGTTCTTTGGTACGCTTTTGCTGTGGGCGCAGGATCATGAAATAGAAAATCAGACCAAACACCACCAGCATCAGAATCAGAGACATCGGGCTGCCCTGCGCCGGAGCACCTGTTGCCGCTACCGCATCAGAAATAAAAAAGCTCATTCAAATTCCCTCATTATTAAAATTAATCAACGTTCACAGGTGGAACTGGTCTACCCTGACGTTGGTAAAAATCGGTCACGAAGCTCTCTAATTTACCCTCTTCAATAGCCTTGCGTAAACCCGCCATCAAACGCTGGTAGTAGCGAAGGTTATGAATCGTGTTGAGTCGCGCGCCCAATATTTCGTTGCAACGGTCGAGATGATGCAAGTAAGCGCGCGAATAATTGCGACAGGTGTAACAATCACACTCAGCATCGAGCGGACTGGTGTCGCTTTTATGTTTCGCGTTACGAATTTTTACCACGCCGTCAGTCACAAACAAATGACCATTACGGGCATTTCGCGTTGGCATCACGCAGTCAAACATATCGATACCGCGACGCACGCCTTCAACCAGATCTTCTGGTTTGCCGACGCCCATCAGGTAACGCGGTTTATCTGCCGGAATCTGCGGGCAAACATGTTCCAGAATGCGGTGCATATCTTCCTTCGGCTCACCGACAGCCAAACCGCCGACAGCGTAGCCATCAAAGCCGATATCTACCAGACCTTTGACGGAGATATCACGTAAATCTTCGTAAACACTGCCCTGAATGATGCCAAAAAGCGCATTTTTGTTGCCGAGGCTATCAAAACGGTCACGGCTGCGCTTCGCCCAACGCAAAGACATCTCCATTGAGCGTTTAGCATAGTCCCAGTCGGCCGGATACGGTGTACATTCGTCGAAGATCATCACGATATCGGAACCGAGATCGTATTGAATCTCCATCGACTTCTCGGGATCGAGGAAAATCGGATCGCCGTTGATCGGGTTACGGAAATGCACGCCCTGCTCGGTTATCTTACGGATATCGCCCAGGCTGAACACCTGGAAGCCGCCGGAGTCGGTGAGGATCGGCCCTTTCCACTGCATGAAATCGTGCAGATCGCCGTGCAGTTTCATGATTTCCTGACCCGGGCGCAGCCACAGGTGGAAAGTATTGCCGAGGATAATCTGTGCGCCGGTCGCTTCAACTTCTTCCGGCGTCATGCCTTTTACTGTGCCGTAAGTACCGACCGGCATAAAAGCAGGCGTTTCTACTACGCCACGATCAAAAACCAGGCGGCCGCGGCGCGCGCGACCGTCTGTGGTATCCAGTTCAAATTTCATTTTTTCTCCTGCATCAGAGAGACAGTCTGATGATTAAACTTTCCCCACGGAATCACTCCACGGAGTAAAAATATATTAACCCACTGGCGAAGGCGCAATCGGCGCAGCCAGTTTGGGGGCGACCAGCGCACAGCCACCGGAGCGTACACGCAGTACGTGAGGATGGCGAGCACTGCCCGACATCAAAATGGCAAGTGAGATAGCCTTCTCACGGTTGCTCAGAAATAGCCTGCGGATTGTACGTGATAAACATGGCATCCCCGTAACTAAAAAAGCGATATTCCGCTTTTACCGCTTCATGATAGGCGTGCATGGTGTTTTTATAACCAGCAAATGCGGAAACCAGCATAATCAGCGTCGATTCCGGCAGGTGGAAGTTGGTGACCAGAGCATCAATCACCTGATATTTATAGCCTGGATAAATAAATATCTGCGTATCGCCGAAGAACGGCTCGATGAGATCGTTTTTGGCCGCCTGCGCCGCGCTTTCCAGTGAGCGAACGGACGTTGTTCCCACGGCTATCACGCGATTACCGCGCGCTTTCGCCGCCAGCACCGCGTCCACCACATCCTGCGGCACTTCCGCATATTCAGAATGCATAATGTGGTCTTCGATGGTGTCTACGCGCACCGGCTGGAAAGTACCCGCTCCAACGTGCAGGGTGACGAACGCCATTTCAATGCCTTTATCGCGCAGTTTAGCCAGCAGCGGATCGTCAAAATGCAGACCCGCGGTCGGCGCAGCGACGGCACCCGGTTTTTCGCTGTATACGGTCTGGTACAGCTCGCGGTCGGCGTCTTCATCCGGACGGTCGATATACGGCGGCAACGGCATATGGCCGATGGCGTTGAGGATATCCAGCACGCTGCGTTCGTCGTTAAACTCAACTTCAAACAGCGCGTCATGGCGGGCGACCATCGTCGCTTTAATACTTTCGTCGTCGCCCAGCAGCAGCTCGGCACCCGGTTTCGGCGCTTTCGAGGCACGAATATGCGCCAGAATACGTTTGTCATCCAGCATACGCTCGACCAGCACTTCAATCTTGCCGCCGCTGGCTTTACGACCAAACAGACGCGCAGGAATGACGCGGGTGTTGTTAAAGACCAGCAAGTCTCCAGGGTTGAGCTTATCGAGCAAATCGGTGAAAGTACCGTGCGTCAGCGCGCCCGTCGGCCCGTCCAAAGACAGCAAGCGGCAGCTACTGCGCTCAGCTTGCGGATAGTGGGCAATCAGGGATTCGGGTAGTTCAAAGGTGAAATCGGTAACGCGCATGACACTGACTCAGACTAAAATAAGAGGCGGGTAGTCTAGTGCCGGGGCGTTCTCCCTGCAACCTTTACCCCTCAAGTTAAGAGACATAATCTATACACAAAATCATTCAAGATGCATCGAGGCGGCAACTGAATGAGTCCCCGGGAGCTTACTCAAGTAAGTGACAGGGGTGAGTGAAGGCAGCCAACAAAGAGGCAGTTTGAAGGATGAAGTGGATATGAATTTTCTTGCGCACCTGCACTTAGCTCATCTTGCCGATAGCTCGCTTTCCGGCAATCTGCTGGCCGATTTTGTCCGGGGTAATCCGGAAACGCACTACTCGCCTGATGTGGTAGCAGGCATCTTCATGCATCGTCGTATCGACGTGATGACCGATAACTTACCGCAGGTGCGTGAAGCCAAAGAGTGGTTTCGTAGCGAAACACGCCGTGTCGCGCCGATTACGCTGGACGTTATGTGGGATCATTTTCTGTCGCGTCATTGGTCGGAAATCTCCCCTGACTTCCCGCTGACGGACTTTGTGCGCTATGCCCGTACCCAGGTAACCACTATTTTGCCGGAATCGCCGCCGCGCTTTATCAATCTGAACAACTATATATGGTCAGAGAAATGGCTTGAGCGTTATCGGGATATGGATTTTATCCAGAACGTCCTGAACGGCATGGCCAGCCGCCGTCCACGGCTCGATGCCCTACGCGACTCATGGTATGACCTCGATACGCATTACGATGCGTTAGAAGAACGATTCTGGCAGTTTTATCCGCAAATGATGGAACAGGCGCGACGTAAAACCCTTTGATCGCAGCCCGCATTCCCCGCCGGATAAGCTGTAGCCGCCGTCCGGCAAAAGATTGATAGACAAAACCTGTCTCATTGATTGCCAGCGCCTCTTTGTCTTATTCCCGAACACTCTCTATACTGGCCCGCGTTGCGTTCCAAAAACCCCTTAACTTTGCAGGAGAATTATATGGTACTGGTAACTCGTCAGGCTCCGGATTTCACAGCAGCTGCGGTACTGGGTAGCGGTGAGATCGTTGAAAACTTCAACTTCAAACAGCATACCAACGGTAAAACCACCGTTCTGTTCTTCTGGCCGATGGACTTCACCTTCGTTTGCCCGTCTGAACTGATCGCATTCGACAAACGTTACGAAGAATTCCAGAAGCGCGGCGTTGAAGTTGTTGGCGTTTCCTTCGACTCTGAATTTGTCCACAACGCATGGCGTAACACCCCTGTCGACAAAGGCGGCATCGGTGCAGTGAAATACGCAATGGTTGCTGACATCAAACGCGAAATCCAGAAAGCCTACGGCATCGAGCACCCGGAAGCGGGCGTTGCGCTGCGCGGTTCTTTCCTGATCGATGCTAACGGCGTTGTTCGCCACCAGGTGGTTAACGATCTGCCGCTGGGTCGTAACATCGACGAAATGCTGCGCATGGTTGACGCGCTGCAGTTCCACGAAGAGCACGGCGACGTTTGCCCGGCACAGTGGGAAAAAGGTAAAGAAGGTATGAACGCGTCTCCGGACGGCGTGGCAAAATACCTGACCGAGAACGTTTCCAGCCTGTAATTGGCATGAATCGACAAAAGGCCCGCAAATGCGGGCCTTTTTTATTGTTAGCAGATCCGATAAGCGATTAAAACGCGAAGCAGGAACAGCCAAGCGCGCCCCAGAAAGCCCGGTCATCTGACACCGGAATCCCCGATTTCCGCGCAATATCATGCTGGTGACCGTGTACATCGCAGCTACCGCAGCACTGGTGCATCTGCACCATTGCGCCAATTTTCGCCGCAGCAGGTGGCGCTGAGCGATAGTGCCCCGGCACCTTCACCACTGGCGACCAGTCCGGCACAATCGGAATAGCAGGTGGTGCCAGCGGGGTGAAATGCCCGGCGGCGTAAACCACTTTGCCATCAACAACGGTCATCACCGACTCAATACCTTTGATCTCTTCTTCCGGCACGCTGAAGTAATCTTTAGACAGCACCACCAGGTCGGCCAGTTGATCTTTCTCGATGCGCCCTTTCTTACCCTGTTCGCTGGAAAACCAGGCGCTCCCGGCCGTCCACAGTTCCAGCGCCACATCACGCGGCAGACGGTTGTTATCATCGTACATTGCCATCCCGCCAACGGTACGGCCCGAAACCAGCCAGTAGAGCGCGGTCCACGGGTTGTAGCTGGCCACGCGGGTGGCGTCAGTCCCCAGCCCGACCGGAACGTCAGCCGCCAGCATTTTCGCCACCGGCGGCGTATGTTTAACCGCGTCTTTGCCGTAGCGATCGACAAAATACTCTCCCTGGAACGCCATACGGTGCTGGACCGCAATCCCGCCGCCCAGTGCTTTTACACGCTCGATGTTCCGTTCGGTAATTGTTTCGGCGTGATCGAAGAACCAGTGCAGGCCATTGAACGGGATATCACGATTAACTTTCTCAAACACGTCCAGCATTCGGCTGATAGATTCATCGTAGGTGGCGTGCAGGCGGAACGGCCAGCGATGCTCCACCAGATGTCGCACCACGCGTTCCAGCTCATCTTCCATACCCTCCGGCAGATCCGGACGTGGCTGAAGGAAGTCTTCAAAATCCGCTGCAGAAAAGACCAGCATTTCCCCTGCCCCGTTGGCACGATAGAAGTCGGTTCCCTGCCCTGGCTTGAGCATATCGGTCCAGCGTTCAAAGTCTTCCAGTTCCTGCTTTGGACGCTGGGTAAACAGATTGTAGGCAATACGCACCGTCATCTGTTTGTTGGCGTGTAACTGCTCAATGATCTCGTAATCTTCCGGGTAGTTCTGGAAGCCGCCTCCCGCATCGATGGCGCTGGTCAGTCCCAGACGGTTCAGTTCACGCATAAACTGGCGGGTCGAATTAACCTGCATTTCCAGCGGCAGTTTTGGTCCCTTTGCCAGCGTCGAGTAAAGGATCATCGCGTTCGGTTTAGCGATCAGCATTCCGGTCGGGTTGCCGTTGCTATCACGCACAATCTCACCGCCCGCCGGATCCGGCGTCGCTTTGGTATAGCCAACCGCTTTCAGCGCGGCGCGGTTGAGCAAAGCCCGGTCGTAGAGATGCAGAACAAAAACCGGAGTATCCGGAGCGGCTTCATTCAGTTCTTCGAGGGTTGGCATGCGACGTTCGGCAAACTGGAATTCACTCCAGCCGCCCACCACGCGTACCCATTGTGGCGACGGCGTTCTGTCAGCCTGGTCTTTGAGCATGCGTAGCGCGTCCGCCAGTGACGGCACGCCTTCCCAACGCAATTCCAGGTTGTAATTCAGTCCACCACGAATAAGGTGCAGGTGCGAATCGTTCAGGCCCGGAATCACCGTATGTCCTTGCAGATCGACAACCTGCGTCCCTTCGGCGGCAAAGTTCATTACCCGTTCGTGGCTACCGGTCGCCAGGATCTTTCCGTTGGCGATCGCTACCGCCTCGACCTGCGGACTTTGCCTGTCGAGAGTATAAATTTTTCCGTGAGTCAGAATCAGTGTGGCAGTTTGAGACATAACAATCTCCTGAGATACCGGTCAGGCTTTTTTCAGCCATCCGGCAAACAGACGGGTTACGATGGGCATCCAGAACCAGACCACCAGCGCAACCACAAAGGCATCATTGATGAGATGCAGGAGTAACGAGCCCTTCATTGCAGGCAGCACAATGCCGGTCAACCACGGCACCAGATTGGTGCTGGGAAATATCACCAGCAGGGTTATCAGAAACTGTTTCCAGCGTTTGGGCTGGCGTACATGGGGCGCGGGCGGCGTAAACCAGAATGCTGCTTCGGTGCGAATTTCGGTTTTGTCTCCTTCAGCCAGCAGTGGAGCAATCTCTTCGACCAACACGCGGCGCGTATCGGACTGGGTCCAGCTATACAGATGCTCAAGCGTGTCGAAGCGGATAATGATGTTCCACAGGTTGTTACCATCTGCCGGGCGAATCACGTTCGCCCCGAGATGACCGGGAAATTCAGCCGCTACAGGCATGATTTTCCCCAGCCACTGCTCATACCTCTGCGCCTGCTCAGGTAGCAGAGTGTGAGTAATTACCAACGTCACATGTTTGTTCTGCGCCATGAAGGGTTCCTTGTTGAGAGGAAACAGGCCACTTAGGCCAGGAAAGCAATACACAAAATCATTCATGGTGCATCGAGGCGGCAAGGTTGTGGATCCCCGGGAGCTTACATAAGTAAGTGACCGGGGTACGCAAGCGAAGCCAACAAAGATGCAACATGAAGGATGACGTGTATTTAAGCTTTACGTTCCGGCGCGCCATGCACCATGGTATAGGCATAATCCACGCCCATACCGTAGGCGCCGCTGTGCTCGCGTACCAGATCCATTACGGCGTCGTAGGTTTCTTTGCGGGACCAGTCGCGCTGGTACTCGAGAAGAACCTGTTGCCAGGTTACGGGTACGGCACCTGCCTGTACCATGCGGTCGATAGAACGCTCATGAGCATCTACGGACGTGCCGCCGGAGGTATCCGTTACCACATAAACTTCATAGCCTGCCTCCAGTGCCATCAGCGCCGGAAAAGTCAGGCATACTTCGGTCCACAGCGCGGAGATAATCAGTTTTTTACGCCCGGTCGCTTCCACCGCTTTCACAAACGCCGCATCTTCCCAGGAGTTCATTGAGGTGCGTTCAATGGGTTTGACATCAGGATGAACCGCTAACAATTCCGGCCAGATATATCCGCTAAAACTTTTGGTTTCTACAGAAGTATAAATCACCGGAACATTGAATATTTTCCCGGCTTTCGCTAATGCAACGGTATTATTTTTTAAAGTCTGGCGATCAATATTTGCCACACCGAATGACATTTGCGGCTGATGATCAATAAAAATAAGCGTAGAATTTTGAGGGTCAATCAGTTCCCGAATAGACATAGCACACCTTCTTAATCAATAAGTTAAAAGGCAACGGTCTGTATCTGCCGTCAGCAGCAGGATCCTGAATCAGAAAGCTTGTTGAGTATAGCGGGAAATTTCTAACGAGTTATTAAAGAAAACTTACTATCCTGTGAAACTATTAATTTTGTGTTGCGATATATCCTAAACAACATCAAAAAAATGCGCATGACTCATCTAATTTATTCACTGGCATTGTTTTTCTTCATTCGGTACAACAGAAGGGTTTAATTTTCAGGATATTTTCTGCTTATGCGCATTAATCTGGATGTTTTGCTTATTCTCGACGCACTCGACAAACAGGGTTCATTTGCCGCAGCGGCCGAGTCGCTGTTTAAAACCCCTGCCGCACTCAGCTATATGATTCAGAAGCTGGAAAGCGATTTGAATATCGAGCTGCTTGACCGTTCCGGGCACCGGGCAAAATTTACCGATACCGGACAGATGATGCTGGAAAAAGGGCGTTTGCTGCTGAATGCGGCAAAAGATCTCGAAAAGCAGGCGGTACAGCTGAGTTCAGGCTGGGAAAAAGAGCTGGCAATTGCGCTGGACGACTCCTTCCCTTTCGCCGCGCTGTTGCCCATTATCGATGAATTTCATGCGCTGAATAAACAAACTCGCCTCAGTTTTACCCACCATACGCTGGCGGGCTCCTGGGAGGAGCTGACCCATAATGGAGCCGATATTATTCTGGGGGCAATTAATGAACCGCCAACGTCTGCAGCCTGGTCCTATAAAATGCTCGGCACGTTGGACAATGTGTTTGTCGTTGCGCCTGAGCATCCGCTGGCAGCAGCAGCAGACGGCCTGACCAACGAACAGTTATGCCTGCATCGGGCGATTGTTATCAGCGACAGCGCCCGCTTCTGCCATCCGTTACAAACCAATCTGATGGAGGAACAGGCGCAAATCCGCGTCGATGACTTCCACAGTAAGGTGATGCTACTACGAGCCGGTATGGGCTGCGGATTTCTCCCCCGCCATATTGCCAGCCCGTGGCTTACCACGGGCGAGCTGGTGGAAAAAACGGTTATCTCATTTCGCCAAAAAGACGTGGCTTATATGGCATGGCGCAATAACCGCGATGGGCTGGCACAGCGGTGGTGGCGGGAAACGCTGCTGGCAAGCCCGGAAATTGCGCGCTTATATCAATGACCTATCCATACTGAGGCGGAAATCGCCGGCAACGTCAGGATATCGTCGGCAAGCATGCCGTTGCCCTCTTTGTGCTGCCATTGACTCACGCTCAGTAATGGCGAGGCTGGCAGGACCACTTCACAAGCGTGGCCACGGTTAATCGCCACCATTACGCGCTGTCGGTTTAGCACGCGAACAAACACTACCACGTTATCCTCGGCGTAAATCACCTGGCAACCACCGTGGCGCAGCGCCTGATTCTGGTGGCGTAATTTTGCCAACCGCTGATACAACGCCAGCAGAGCAGCATCCTGTTTTTCAGGCTGCCACGGGAACGGTTTGCGACAAAACGGATCGTTGTTCCCGTCCAGCCCCACTTCGTCACCGTAGTAAATACAGGGCACGCCAGGCCAGGTAAACAGCCATACCACCGCTAGCGGTAACCGTGCGACGTCTTTACCGAGCAGAGATTTAAAGCGGGCGGTATCATGGCTGTCGAGCTGATTAAACATCCGCAGCTGTTGCTGATGCGACAACCCCGCGCGGTAGTTATCCATCCACGCCATACAGGTCTGGGCATCAATGGATTGCGGGTCGTATGAGATATCGGTATTGGCGAGGAATCCCCAGAGGGGGAAAGTAAAGCCGCGATAGTTCATGGCGGCATCTTCTGCATCAGCCTGCAACCACTGGCGCGCATCGCCAAAATGCTCACCCACCACATACGCCTCTGGCTGGGTTTCTTTTGCCGTCTGCGTAATTCCGGCCACATGTTGTAGGTTGTTACGTGCGCCTCCGGCCTCTCCCAGCATATGCACCACATCAAGACGCCAGCCGTCCATACTCCACGGCGCTTTCAGCCAGTGGCGGACGATACTGTCTTCACCACGATAAATTTCATTCACCAGGCTTTCCGAGGAAAAGTCCAGCTTAGGTAAGCTGGAATATCCCAGCCAGTCGAGCGCAACGCCGTCGGCTGAAAAATGATACCAATCGCGCCAGGGGGATTCTGGGTTATGGCACGCCCCGTCTGTTCCCCGATTATGTCGGTCAAACCAGGCGTGCGAATCGCCGCTATGGTTAAAGACGCCGTCGAGAATCAGACGCATGCCCTGCTGTTGGGTGTTGTGCCGCAGACGCAGTAGCGCCCTGTCGCCGCCAAATTGCGGATCAACATGACGGTAATCTTCGGTATCGTATTTATGCACGCTCGGGGCGGTAAAAACAGGATTCAGATACAGCGCCGTGACCCCTAACGTTTTCAGGTACGGTAGTTTTTCGCTGATGCCGTCCAAATCGCCGCCATAAAACGTAGAGCCACCGGCCTGAGCCGTAAGCGGTTCGTCCCATTCGCGCCGCACGATGTCGTGTCCGGCGGCGTGGTGGTAATAGACATTATCCTGTCCCGCTTCACGCGACTGGCTGCGGGCAAAACGGTCCGGGAAAATTTGATAGAAAATCTGATCGGCAACCCACTGCGGACCATTATCCGGCACATCAACCGCAAACTGCTCCAGACGAGCAGGCGGAAAACGGCCGAATCCCTGCGGGGTGAACCATAGCTGACGATCGGGCCAAAGTAATTTAAAGCTATAGCGTCGACGAGGCTGCCCGCTGGAGAGATCGATCGCCGCTCGCCACGCGGTCACGCCCAGCTGCGGCTGGCTGCGCTGCTTGTGCATAGCCAGCGAAATCTCTTCGTTATCGTTTTCTGCGCGTAGCGTCACCCGCTGGGGTGGATTTTCCCCCGCCAACCATAATGTAATCGTCAGTTGATCTTTGTTTTGCTTAACAAATGGGGCAACCGGAAGGTGCCAGGCGTTCAACATCACGTATCCCCTTTGATGATAATGACGTCACCTTGCCATAGCGAAGTGCAGGATCACTCCTCATCTTAACGTTTATTGGGGGAGGAGTTCGGGGGAGGAGAAACTTGCCGGGTAACGCAAAGCTACCCGGCAAAAATATTACTGTGCTTCAGCCAGTTGGCGCTCGCGACGGCGCTTGAATCCCCATCCGACCAGCAGCAGGACAATCCACGCAAAGCCGACGTACAGCGAAATACGGGTATCCGGATGATAGCCGATGAGCGCGATGATAAAGACCAGGAAAATCAGGCCAACAACGGTCGTCGTTACCCCACCCGGAACTTTAAATTTCAGCGCTTTGACCTCTTCCGGCGGCAGACGACGACGGAAAGCAATCTGCGACAACAGGATCATAATCCACACCCATACCGTGGCGAAAGTCGCCAAAGAGGCGATCACCAGGAAGACGTTTTCCGGCATGATGTAGTTAAGATACACCGCAAACAGCAGCGCGATAGTCATCACCATTACCGTCACCCACGGCACGCCACGACGCGACGTCTTGGCGAACATTTTCGGGGCACTGCCCTGCTCCGCCATGCCGTGTAGCATACGCCCCACACCGAAGACGTCAGAGTTAATAGCCGACAGCGACGCAGTCAGAACCACAAAGTTGAGGATCCCGGCAGCAAAGGTAATGCCCATATGCTGGAACGTCATAACGAACGGGCTACCGTCGGTACCCACCTGGTTCCACGGGTAGATAGACATAATGACGAACAGCGTCCCCACATAAAACACCAGGATACGCATTGGTACGGAATTGATGGCGCGCGGAATAGATTTTTCCGGGTCTTTGGCTTCGCCTGCGGTAATCCCGATAATCTCAATCCCGCCATAGGCAAACATCACCATTTGCAGCGACATCACCATGCCGAGCCAGCCGTTGCTGAAGAAGCCACCGTTGCTCCATAAGTTATGGATACCGGTAGGTTGCCCACCGTTGCCAATCCCCCAAATGATGATACCGAAACCGGCGACAATCATGATGATAATGGTGGCGACTTTGAAGAACGAGAACCAGAACTCCAGCTCACCAAATACCTTCACGCTCATCAGGTTGATGGCGCAGATAATCAGCACCACGCTGAGTACCCAAATCCAGTGCGGTACCGCCGGGAACCAGACGCCCATGTATATGCCGAAGGCTGTCACGTCGGCAATAGCGACAATCAGGATTTCAAAACAGTAGGTCCAGCCGGTAATGTAGCCTGCCAGCGGTCCGAGGTTTTCCTGCGCGTAGCGCGAGAAGGAGCTGGCTGCCGGGTTATGAACAGACATTTCGCCCAGCGCACGCATAATAATGTACGCCGCGACACCGCCGATAATATAGGCCAGCAATACGCTTGGCCCCGCCATTTTGATAGCGTCGGCCGAGCCGTAAAACAGCCCGGTACCAATTGCTGAACCTAATGCCATAAAGCGGATGTGCCGGGTGCTCAGCCCACGCTTTAGCTTGTTATTACTTTCCATCGATTCCTAACCTGTTAACACAATAAAAAAACCACGGGGCCATGTTAATAGCCCCGTGGTTAAAACTTATTGTCAGTGATATTAGTGTGCGCTGGAGGTCACTTGTCGACCCGCGGCGCGATCCCAGATAACTGCCAGGACCACCATCACGACTGTTGGCATCAACCACGCCAGCCCCTGCTCCGCCAGCGGTAAACGCTGGGTCCAGGCCGGTAACACGTCGCCAATTGCAGAAGCTTTAATGCCATCAAGGATACCAAAAATCAGGCTGATAAACATCGCAGGTGCAATGACGCGGGAAGAATTATGCCACCATGAGCGGGTAAAGCTTAATACAACCAGTGCGATACATGGCGGATAGATAGCCGTCAGCACCGGAATAGAGATCTGAATCAGATGGCTCAGACCCAGGTTAGAAACCACCATCGAGAAGCCGCCGAGGATAAATACCAGCGTACGATAAGACAGTGGAACGTACTGGGCAAAGAACTCTGCGCACGCACAGGTCAGGCCAACCGCGGTGACCAGACAGGCGATGAAAATCAGCGCAGCCAGCAGGAAGCTTCCTGCACCGCCAAAGGTGTGCTGAACATACGCATGCAGAATCGCCGCGCCGTTAGCAGACTGATCGACCAGAATCGCGCTATCTGAACCCAGACGGAACAGCGCGAGATACAGCAGCGTTAAGCCCACACCCGCCATTAAACCCGCCCAAACGGTGTAACGGGTCAGCAGACGCGCTTCAGTAACACCACGCGAGCGAGCGGCGTTAACGATAACAATACCAAACACCATCGCGCCCAGCGTATCCATGGTCAGATACCCGTTCACGAAGCCATTAGAAAACGCCGCAGTTTGATAGGCTTCCATCGCATTACTGATCGGGCCAGCTGGCCAGACGATTGCAGCGACAGACAGGACCACCAGTGCCAGAATTTTCAGCGGTGCCAGGAAATTGCCCACCGTATCCAGCAGTTTGCCCGGATAAAGCGAAACCAGAATGACAATCGCGAAATAGATAACGCTATAGATAAACAGCGGCAGCGCAGAGTCACCAGTCAGCGGTGCAATCCCGACTTCGAAAGAGACCGTCGCGGTACGCGGGGTAGCAAATAACGGCCCAACGGCCAGATAGCAAACGGTCGCCAGCAGCAGACCGGCAACTTTACCGATAGGCGTGCTCAGTCGGTCCACACCACCGCCGACTTTCGCCAGCGCAACAACGGTAAGTACCGGCAGGCCAACGGCCGTAATCAAAAAGCCAAAAGCCGCAGTCCAGACGTGTTCACCTGCCTGCAAACCAACCATTGGGGGGAAGATGATGTTACCTGCACCAACGAACAGTGCAAATGTCATAAATCCCAAAGCGATAATATCGCGCGATTTTAACTGATGGGTCATAAAGTCTTACTGCCTGTGGATGTGGTGTTGAAAATAGTAAATTTTTGCCTTTCCCTGGGGGACAATACAGCGGCATTTTTGCTCAATTCCAGCGGGAAACACTCCCGACCTGGCGCGGCGAAGAATAGTTTTTCGATTTACCGCGTAAATGCAGTCGGTATGACAGCACCTGGAGCGCAATTTAAACGCTTATAACGTTTTAAAGCAAGGTGGGATCCAAAAACCAGAACAATATAGCGATATGAAAAATAGGGTTAGCACAAAACACCATTTCATGGAAAAAGGTATGGGTAATAGTTCGAACAAAAAACAATCAAACGTTGTGAAATTCAGGAGGCATCTATTGACCATATAAAAAAAACCAGCTTGCGCTGGCTTTTGGAAAGATTATCTTACGAATACGTCTTAGCCGTTACTTTTGGCAATGAAACGTTCCGGGATCATGAAACTAAATCGCGTCCCTTTGCCTGGTTCGCTTTCGATGTTCAAACGGCTGTCGTGATGATGCAGCGCATGTTTCACGATAGCCAGACCCAGCCCGCTACCGCCCGTTTGTCGCGATCTCGCCTTATCCACACGATAAAAACGTTCGGTCAAACGTGGAATATGCTCGGGGGCAATGCCCGGACCGTTGTCTTCCACGCAAAACTCCGCCCCCGACGCCACATGCTGCCAGCGTACGGTAATATGCGTTCCCGCTGGTGTGTGGTTCACCGCGTTGTACACGAGATTCGAGATAGCACTACGCAACTGCTCCTCGTTGCCTCGCACGTTCAGGCTGTTATCGACATCAAAGGTAAACGTATGTTTATGCTGGCTCAGGGTTTGCGCTTCGTGCTCGATCACGCGCAGCATCATGGGCACATCGACTTTCTCATTCAGCTGCAACGTCGGCGCAGCTTCAATTTTTGACAGCGTCAGCAGCTGCTTCACCAGGCCTTCCATACGGTACGTTTGCTCACGCATGGTATGCAATGCTTTTTCGCGCGTTGTCCCTTCCAGCGGGTGCTCCTGCATCATTTCCAGGTAGCCTTGCAACACCGTCAGCGGTGTGCGCAACTCATGGCTGGCGTTGGCGAAAAAGTTACGCCGTGAACCTTCCAGTTGGTGCATCTGGGTAACGTCGCGCGCCACCATCAACAATTGCTTATCGGTATAGGGCATCACGCGAATTTCCAGATGCCGTCCGGTATTTAGCACCAGATTGATTGGCCGGCTAAAATCGCGCGTTTTCAGATATTGTGTGAATTCCGGGTAGCGCAGCAGGTTAAGAATATTTTGCCCGCTATCGTCCGGCCAACGCAGTCCCAGAATCTGCTGAGCCAGTCCGTTACACCAGAAGATACCGCCTTCTTCGGTGGTCAACACCACCGCGTCGGGTAGTGATTCCGCCCCGCTGCGAAAACGTTTAATCAGGTTACCCAGTTCTCGACGGCGCTTTTTGTTGCGAAGCTGCATTTGATGCAGCCCATATAACAACGGCTCCCAACTGCCTCGCCCCGGTGGCGGCGTCATACTTCTGTCGACCCATAACCACCAGGATAAACGTAATAAATTCCAGAAATGCCAGATAAGCAGGCCCGTTACCGACGCCAGTAAAAACCAGGGCAGGTAACCGAAAAAAGCGCTAAGGATAAATGCCGGTATGCAGCACAGGATCAGCTCCAGTACCAACCTTTTCCATGACAATCGTTCTAGCAAACGTCTTACTCCATTAACGGCCTAATCCATCAGGCCCTGATTCTTGTCAGTCAGAAGCGGGTCGAAAAACGATATCCCGTCCCGCGAACTGTCTGCACCATTCGATCGTGTCCGCTGTGCTCCAGCGCTTTACGTAAGCGGCGGATATGCACATCCACTGTCCGGTCTTCTACGTAGACATTGGTTCCCCAGACATGATTGAGGAGTTGTTCACGGCTGTAGACGCGCTCGGGGTGAGTCATAAAGAAGTGCAACAGTTTGAATTCGGTCGGCCCCATATCCAGCGGTTCTTCGCCGGTCATCACGCGATGCGAAGTGGGATCAAGACTCAGCCCCTGCATCTCAATAACCTCTTCCACCGCCATGGGGGAAATACGACGCAGCACAGCTTTAATACGCGCCACCAGCTCCTTGGGAGAAAACGGCTTGGTAATATAATCATCCGCACCGGTTTCCAGACCCCGGACGCGATCTTCCTCTTCTCCCCTCGCCGTCAGCATCATCACGGGGATGTCCCGCGTCATGGCTTCGCGCTTGAGATGCTTAATAAACTGTAGACCCGAGCCGCCGGGAAGCATCCAGTCAAGCAGGACGAGATCCGGCCAGGGTTCATTGAGTTGGTTCACAGCACTGTCATAGTCTTCGGCTTCTACGGGTTGAAAACCGTTTTGCTCGAGCACGAAGCAGACCATTTCACGAATTGGAGCTTCATCTTCTACGACCAGAATACGTCTCGCCATGATTTGCCCTGTTTATAATTAAATCGTTTGCCATCAATACGGTGCCATTATGCGTCAGTTTTATGACAGATTTATGAAAAGATAGTCCAGGTTTAACGCAGCCAGACGAATTATGACAGCCCGGAGACAAGATATTACCGTCCTTGAAAGGTTATAATCCCCGCCACTGTTTTATCGTCATGGAACTCTTATGCGCATCCTTCACACGTCTGACTGGCATCTGGGCCAAAATTTCTACAGCAAGAGCCGCGCCGCTGAACATCAGGCCTTTCTCGACTGGCTGCTGGAGACGGCACAATCCCAGCAGGTGGATGCCATTATTGTGGCGGGCGATATTTTCGATACCGGCTCACCGCCAAGCTACGCCCGTGAGCTGTATAACCGTTTTGTCGTCAATCTGCAGCAAACTGGCTGTCATCTGGTCGTGCTGGCAGGCAACCACGATTCTGTCGCCACGCTCAATGAATCCCGCGATATTCTGGCGTTTCTCAACACCACGGTCGTTGCCAGCGCCGGCCATGCGCCGCAGGTGCTGCCGCAACGTGATGGCACGCCGGGAGCAATCCTGTGTCCGGTTCCTTTCTTACGACCACGTGACATCATTACCAGCCAGGCCGGGCTAACCGGACAAGAAAAACAGCAGCATCTGCTGGGGGCGATCACCGACTATTACCAGCAGCAGTATCAGGACGCCTGCACGCTGCGTGGCGATCGAAACCTGCCCATCATTGCTACCGGGCATTTGACCACCGTTGGCGCCAGTAAAAGTGACGCCGTACGTGACATTTATATCGGTACGCTGGACGCCTTTCCGGCGCAAAACTTTCCACCCGCGGACTACATCGCACTGGGGCATATTCACCGGGCGCAGATTATCGGCGGCACGGAACATATTCGCTACTGCGGTTCACCGATTGCCCTCAGTTTTGACGAGTGCGGCAAAAGCAAATGTGTACATCTGGTGAATTTCGAAGCGGGGAGACTCAGCGCCGTTGAAAATCTCACCGTACCGGTCACCCAGCCGCTTGCGGTATTGAAAGGCGATTTAGCCGCCATTACCGCCCAGCTTGAGCAGTGGCGTAACGTGCCACAAGAGCCGCCGATATGGCTGGATATTGAAATCACCACCGACGACTATCTGCATGACATGCAACGTAAGATCCAGGCCTTAACCGAAGATTTACCGGTCGAGGTGTTATTAGTGCGCCGTAGTCGAGAACAACGTGAACGTATTATGGCCAATGAACGACGCGAAACGTTAAGCGAGCTAAGCGTAACGGAAGTTTTTGACCGCCGCCTGGCGTTGGAAGAGCTCGAGGAGCCTCAGCGCAAGCGGTTGAATCAGCTGTTTAGCGCAACCTTACACACGCTTGCCGGGGAGAGTGAAGCATGAAAATTCTCAGCCTGCGCCTGAAGAACCTCAACTCCCTGAAGGGAGAATGGAAAGTCGATTTCACAGCAGAACCTTTTGCCAGCAACGGGTTGTTCGCCATTACCGGGCCAACGGGCGCGGGGAAAACCACCCTGCTGGACGCGATTTGCCTCGCCCTGTACCACGAAACACCGCGCCTGAATACCGTGTCACAGTCGCAAAACGACCTGATGACCCGCGACACCGCGGAGTGTCTGGCCGAGGTCGAGTTTGAGGTGCGCGGCGAAGCCTACCGCGCATTCTGGAGCCAGAACCGGGCACGCAACCAACCTGAGGGCAATCTGCAGGTCCCACGCGTAGAGCTGGCCCGCTGCGCGGACGGTAAAATCCTCGCCGATAAAGTCAAAGACAAGCTGGAGATGACCGCCGAGCTTACCGGGCTGGATTACGGGCGTTTTACCCGTTCGATGCTGCTGTCTCAGGGCCAGTTTGCCGCCTTTCTTAATGCCAAACCGAAAGAGCGCGCCGAGCTTCTGGAAGAGTTAACTGGTACTGAGATCTACGGCCAAATCTCCGCCATGGTGTTTGAAAAGCACAAGTCAGCGCGTACGGAGCTGGAAAAACTGCAGGCCAAGGCCAGTGGCGTGGCGCTGTTAGCACCAGAGCAGGTGCAGTCCCTGACGGAAAGTTTGCAGGTACTTACTGACGAAGAAAAACAATACCTTACCAGCCAACAAACCCAGCAACAGCACTTCAACTGGCTTATTCGGCAAAATGAGCTTCAGACGGACATAAACCGCCACCAGCAGGCATTACAGGCAGCACTTCAGGCGCAAGAAGACGCGCAGCCGCAGCTGGCAGCGCTGAGCCTGGCGCAGCCGGCCAGAGCATTGCGCCATCACTGGGAGCGAATCCAGGAACAAACGGCTACTATCGAGCGTACGCGTCAGAAGATTCAGGAAGTGAATGCTCGCTTACAAAGCAGCTTAGCGCTGCGCGGACGCATCCGTCAGCAGGCGCACACGCAGTCAGCCGCTATGCTGGCCGAACAACAGACGTTAACCGACTGGCTGAACGAGCATGACCGCTTCCGCTTATGGAGTAGCGAACTGGCTGGCTGGAAAGCGCTGCTGGCGCAACAGTCCGACGCCAGCACCCAGCTACGCCAGTGGCAGCAGCTGCGGGAGAATGACACACGTAAGCTCGATGCACTGGCGCTTCCTGCACTGACGCTTTCGCCGCAGGAAGTGACAGAAGCGCTGGCGCAACATGTGCAGCTTCGTCCGCTACGCCAGCGGCTCAGTAATCTGCACGGGCAAATCGCCCCGAAGCAAAAGCAGCTGGCACAGTTACGCGCTACGCTTGTACAACGTCAGCAAGAACTGACCCAGCGCAACGCGGTACTCGCCGAGAAACGCCAGCGCTATAAAGATAAAAACCAGCAGCTTACCGATGTGAGACTCATTTGCGAGCAGGAAGCCCGCATCAAAGATCTGGAAAGCCATCGGGCATTACTGGAATCCGGCAAACCTTGTCCGCTTTGTGGCTCTACTACACATCCGGCTATCGAGCGTTACCAGACGCTTGAGCTGAGCGTAAATCAGGCACGACGTGAAGCGCTGGAAAAAGAGGTCAAAACGCTGGCCGATGAGGGCTCAACCCTGCGCGGGCAGCTTGAGGCGATAACGCAGCAACTTCAGCGCGATGAACATGAAGCACAGAGGCTTTCTCAGGAGGAGCAAGCACTTACTCAAGAGTGGCTGACCGTTACCGCCAGCCTCAACGTATCGCTACAACCGCAGGATGACATTGCCCCGTGGCTGGCCGCTCAGGAAGAGTACGAACAACAGCTCCACCAGTTAAGCTTGCGTCATACCCTGCAGGCGCAAATCGCCGCGCATACCGAACAGATTACTCAACTCCAACAGCATATTGACCAGCGCCAGGCGACGTTAACCTCAGAGCTGGACCGTCATGGCCTGGCCCTTCCGCCCGAGGATGAAGTCTCCTCATGGTTAAGCGAACGGGCGAACGAAGCGCAAATGTGGCAACAGCGCCAGAATGAACTGACTGAGTTACAGGCCCGGATTGCCCAGCTTGCGCCGCTGCTGGAAACGCTGCCAGAATCTGAGGTGCTTTCTGAAAACATTGAGGATCTGTCGCTGGAAAACTGGCGGCAGGTGCACGACGATTGCCTCTCTTTACAGGGACAGTGGCAAACCTTGCAGCAGCAAGAAGCACAGGACGTTCAGCACGCCGCAGAAATTCAGGCACAATTTGCTGCCGCATTGCAGGCCAGTATCTTTGACAATCGTGACGCCTTTATCGCCGCCCTGCTGGATGAAGAGACCTTCAACCGTCTTGAGCAGTTGAAACAATCGCTGGAAGTCCAGCAACAACAGGCACAAACGCTGCTTAATCAGGCCCAGCAGGCGCTGGCGACTCATCAACAGCAGCAACCAACCGGGGTGGATCTCACGCTCACGGCACAACATCTTCGCGACACGCTGGCGCAGCTCACCCAACTGCTGCGGGATAACACCACTCGTCAGGGAGAAATTCGCCAGCAACTCAGGCAGGATGCTGAAAACCGCCAGCAACAGCAGGCGCTGATGCAGGAGATTGATAACGTCGCGCAACAGGTCGAAGACTGGGGCTATCTGAATGCGCTGATCGGCTCGAAAGAGGGAGATAAGTTCCGCAAATTTGCCCAGGGACTGACGCTGGATAACCTGGTCTGGCTTGCCAACAACCAGTTAACCCGTCTACACGGTCGCTATCTGTTGCAGCGCAAGGCCAGCGAAGCGCTGGAGCTGGAGGTGGTCGATACCTGGCAAGCCGATGCGGTGCGTGACACGCGTACGCTCTCCGGCGGCGAGAGCTTCCTGGTGAGTCTGGCGCTGGCGCTGGCATTGTCCGATCTGGTCAGCCACAAAACACGAATTGACTCCCTGTTCCTCGACGAAGGCTTCGGCACGCTGGACAGCGAAACGCTGGATACCGCTCTGGACGCGCTGGATGCGCTCAACGCTAGCGGTAAAACCATTGGCGTGATCAGCCACGTCGAAGCAATGAAAGAACGCATTCCGGTGCAGATCAAAGTGAAAAAAATCAACGGTCTGGGCTACAGCAAACTCGACAAAATGTTTGCGGTGGAGTAATCGGCCAGCGGATGTGGTGTCACAGGCCGGATAAGCGTCATCGCTATCCGGCACGCTATGTAGCACAATAATGCATACTCAGGGACGGATATGAAATGGCATTCCACTTCGCTTATCCGCAAGCTATCGCTATTGGCGGCGAACGTTCGCCGCTATGACGCACATCCTGCGTCTTTCTTGTTGGCAGGTGGTATGAAAAAAGTCATTTTCTCTTTAGCGCTGGGAACATTTGGGCTGGGCATGGCCGAGTTTGGCATCATGGGCGTTCTCACCGAATTGGCGCGGGACGTGGGAATTTCCATTCCTGCCGCTGGCCATATGATTTCGTTTTACGCCTTTGGCGTGGTGCTTGGCGCGCCCATTATTGCACTCTTTTCCAGCCGCTTTTCGCTCAAGCATATTCTGCTGTTTTTGGTCACGCTGTGTGTGATTGGCAACGCCATTTTTACCCTCTCCTCCTCGTATTTTATGCTGGCGGTGGGCAGGCTGGTTTCAGGCTTCCCGCACGGCGCGTTTTTTGGCGTTGGCGCAATTATCCTGTCGAAGCTCGCCCGCCCGGGAAAAGTCACCGCCGCTGTCGCGGGCATGATTTCGGGGATGACCGTTGCCAATCTGGTTGGCATTCCCGTCGGCACCTGGCTGAGTCAGGAATTTAGCTGGCGCTATACGTTCCTGCTGATTGCCGTCTTTAATATCGCCGTGATGGTCTCGGTCGCTTTTTGGGTGCCCAACATCAGCGATGAAGCAAAAGGAAACCTGCGCGAACAATTTCACTTTTTGAAAAGCCCCGCCCCGTGGCTCATTTTCTCCGCCACCATGTTTGGTAACGCCGGGGTTTTCGCCTGGTTCAGCTACGTCAAACCGTACATGATGTTCATCTCCGGCTTTTCCGAAGCGCTGATGACCTTCATCATGATGCTGGTAGGATTAGGAATGGTGTTGGGAAATCTGCTGAGCGGTCGGCTGTCTGGTCGCTATACGCCGCTGCGCATTGCGGTGATAACCGACTTCGTGATTGTGCTGGCTCTGCTGTTGCTCTTTGCCTTTGGCGGGATCAAAGCCGCGTCGCTGACCTTCGCCTTTATTTGCTGCGCGGGCCTGTTTGCCCTGTCGGCACCGCTGCAAATTTTGCTGCTGCAAAATGCTAAAGGAGGGGAGCTGCTGGGTGCGGCTGGCGGGCAAATTGCCTTTAATCTCGGTAGCGCGATTGGCGCTTACTGCGGTGGCATGATGCTGACGCTGGGCTTTGCCTACAACTACGTGACGCTGCCGGCGGCACTGCTGTCGTTTTCTGCGATGTCGTCACTGCTGCTGTACGGTCGCCTGAAGCGCGCAGTCCCCCAGATGACACACGCTGCCGGATAGCATCTGCGCTACCCGGCTACGCGAACCTTACTCCTGCGGCCACAGCCAGGCCGCACCGCGTACACCGCTGGAATCCCCGTGTAGCGCCTTGCGTAGAGGCGTTTCGCACTCGCCACCAAAGACAAACTGCTTAATCAACGCCGGAACGTTTTGATACAGTCGGTCGACATTGCTCATTCCGCCACCCAGCACAATGACGTCCGGATCGAGAATGTTCACCACATGTGCCAGTGATTTCGCCAGACGACGCTCATAGCGGCTCAAAGCCTGCTCCGCTAGAGCATCCTGCGCAGTAACAAGGCTGATAATTTCACTGCCTTTGAGCGGCTTACCGCTCAGACGCTGGTAGTCGGTGGCAAAGCCGGTCCCGGAAATGAAGG
Source organism: Citrobacter sp. Cpo032 (assembly GCF_030332975.1). Taxonomy (NCBI): domain Bacteria; kingdom Pseudomonadati; phylum Pseudomonadota; class Gammaproteobacteria; order Enterobacterales; family Enterobacteriaceae; genus Citrobacter; species Citrobacter sp. Cpo032. Next base: position 67,800 of record NZ_JAOWGU010000034.1, on the reverse strand, counting down.
TTTCAATGCAGCCTTGTTTACCGCAATAACAGGGGACTTCCTGTCGGAACAGCAGCTCATCTTCGTCCATCCATGGCAGCGGATTATGCCCCCACTCGCCCGCGGTACCGTTACCACCCGTGTGCGCCCGACCATTCAGTGCCACGCCTGCGCCACATCCGGTGCCGATAATCACCGCAAACACGGTTTGCGCCCCGGCCGCCGCACCATCCACCGCTTCTGAAACCGCCAGACAGTTGGCATCATTTGCCAACCGCACTTCACGATTCAGACGCGAACTCAGGTCTTTGTCAAAAGGTTGTCCGTTAAGCCAGGTCGAGTTGGCATTCTTTACCACCCCGGTGTAAGGCGAGATTGAACCTGGAATGCCCATTCCCACGGTTCCCGTCTGCCCGGTGGCGTTTTCCGCCATCTCCACCAGCGTGGCGATGGTTTCTATCGTTTGCCGATAATCATCACGCGGCGTGGGCAGGCGATGGCGAAAAAGCTGTTCGCCCGCCTCGCCAAGCGCAATAACTTCCGTTTTCGTACCGCCCAAATCGATACCTATACGCACTGTTTGCTCCTCTTCCCGATTAACAATGCAAGCATAGCGACAATTCGCTATCATGCCCGCTGGATTTAACGACAAGGCCGTGGAAATTATCATGCTGTGGTTCAAAAATTTAATGGTTTACCGTCTTAGCCGCGATGTTTCTTTGCGTGCCGAAGAGATGGAAAAACAGCTGGCATCAATGACGTTCACCCCTTGCGGTAGCCAGGATATGGCAAAAATGGGCTGGGTTCCGCCGATGGGATCGCACAGCGATGCATTAACGCATACCGCCAATGGCCAAATTATTATCTGCGCCCGCAAAGAAGAAAAAATTCTGCCGTCGCCGGTTATCAAACAGGCGCTGGAAGCCAAAATATTCAAACTGGAAGCTGAGCAAGGTCGCAAACTTAAGAAGACCGAAAAAGACTCGCTGAAAGATGAAGTTCTGCACTCATTGCTGCCGCGCGCCTTTAGCCGCTTCAGCCAGACAATGATGTGGATCGATACCGTCAACGATCTGATCATGGTTGATTGTGCGAGCGCGAAAAAAGCCGAAGATACGCTGGCGCTGCTGCGTAAGAGTCTCGGTTCGCTGCCGGTCGTTCCGCTGACGATGGAAAACCCTATTGAGCTGACGCTGACCGAATGGGTTCGCTCCGGCACCACGGCGCAGGGCTTCCAACTGCTGGATGAAGCTGAACTGAAAGCGATCCTTGAAGACGGCGGTGTGATCCGCGCGAAAAAGCAGGATCTGGTCTGCGACGAAATCGCCGTGCATATCGAAGCGGGCAAACTGGTTACTAAGCTGGCCCTCGACTGGCAGCAGCGCATTCAGTTCGTTATGTGTGACGACGGCTCCATTAAGCGTCTGAAGTTTAGCGACGAGCTGCGCGATCAGAACGAAGATATCGACCGCGAAGATTATGCTCAGCGTTTTGATGCCGATTTCATCCTGATGACAGGTGAACTGGCGGCGCTGATTAAAAGTCTGGTGGAAGGATTAGGCGGCGAAGCGCAACGTTAAGCCGTGTTTAGCGAATGGCGACTCAATATCGCCATTCGTCATTTTTACGCTTACAGGTAACGGCAAAGATAGGATGTTGGCTCTGCTACCTGCAGATGAAACTCGCTGTTGCCCGGTACGTTAAACACGTCTCCTGCGGCATACACTTTCCACTCGGTTTCCCCTGGCAGCAGCACGTTCAGTGCGCCACTTACTACCGTCATCTCTTCAGGCGCCGCAGTACCAAAGGTATATTCACCTTCAGCCATCACGCCTACACTGGCGCGGCCAGTACTGCTGCTGGTAAAACCGATCGATTTTACTTTGCCGGAAAAGTATTCATTACTTTGAAGCATACAACTGGCCCTATCTCGTGATTAAGTTAGGAACCAATATAGGGGGCTGATGTTCCACCTGTCACGCAAAATTACGCCAGCAATTCCGAAGCCAGTCGAGCAATCAACACATTGGACAGCAAAACCGGGACATCCAGCGACTTTTGCAGTAAATCACGATGACGTTGATGAAACCCCAGGCAGTCCAGCATAAGAACATCAGCACCTTGCTCAAGGAGATATTTCCCGGCATCAATCAGCTGTTGTTCAGAACCTTCTACTGGATTCGCCACGGCGTACACTGGCGGAGTTTGTAACACCTGCCACTTTTGTGTCTGGGCTTTGAGCAATTCAGCAACAGGTACAATGACCCCAACCTGATGCCCTTCGACAATTGAAGCCACTAACGGGGGAATAATGCGTATGGGTTCCAACAAGATACTATTGCGGGCGGTCAGACGGGTGATTGAGGCGGTACTCATCAGCAGGATCACATCAAATCCCTGATTATCGAGAACCTCCACAATGCTTTGCAGCGAGCGTTCCACTTTCTGGCGTGAGACATGAGCAAGTTGGTGGTCGCTAAGCAGCGTTAATAACAGCTCGTCACCGGGTGAAGCCCCGTACTCGGCCATCACATCTTCTCGCTGCATCTGCCCCAGCAGACTGTGGTGAGTAATGTGCTGTTCATCAATATATTCCGTCAGGAGCGGTAACATCTCACACATCGGCACAACGCCAATCGTGAGGATAGCCAACGACGTACTCATTTGTTGCTCCACCGTCTTCTTACTTTGCTGTGAAATCCCGGATAAGAGCCGGGCGCTGACCTGTGCTACAAATGCTCAAAAGCGTAGCAGTAGATCGGCGGTGTATTGTGTAAAGATTCCAGATCATTCCAGTACTGGATTGTTATTGTTTAATTTTCAATTTTTACTGTATACGGCGAAATTTAAAAAAATGTGATGCGCGCCCGGACTGGCACTTTTAAGACTCGTGCCAGAGCGGTCTTCATATCAGGTTTTATCGGGGTCTTCGTAGCGTTTTTTAGCATCCATCGCTTCCTGAGCCGAAGGATGCTCACTGATCAACGAATTCGGTTTAGGGTGATCGGCACGAAGTTGATACCAGGTTACCGTCTGGCCTGGCGTCCCTTTTTCAACCGTAACAATGGTCGCTTGACGTGGGTAAGGTGGTTGTGTCGGCATAATTCTTCCTTTTCACTGGATGAACATTAAGTATAGACACCGCCCTGCAACCGTGGCGCTGCCTGCGCCAGTATCCCAAGAATGTCTTCCACTACCTGCGAAGGTGGATTGGTGGCATCAACGATATAGTGCGCAGCCTCACGATACAAAACATCGCGCTGGGCGAGCACTTCCTGAACCTCTTCGGTCAACGGTTTGCCGGTTAGAGTCGGTCGCAATCCTTCTTCAGGCGTGGCCTCCAGACGATCAACCAGTACCGATACCGGTGCGCTTAGATAGATAACCACGCCGTGGCTGCGCATGTAATGGCGATTAAATTCGGTAAGAATGATACCGCCGCCGGTCGCAACAACCGTGGCAGGAGCTGTGACAGCCTGCAGAGCGGTCGTTTCCTGTGCACGAAACCCTTCCCATCCTTCTCTTTCGACGATTTCCGCCACGGTCATTTGCACGTGCGATTGCAACCAGCGATCGGTATCAACGAACTGGAAATCAATAGCCTTTGCCAGCGCCATACCGGTTGTCGTCTTACCACACCCCCGGGGGCCAACAAGAAAAAGAGGTTGCGTCATCACAGAATTTCCCCAGAGAGCCGCCAACAAGCGGGATCTGATGCGGTTAAAAATATAATCATATCATCAAACTAGTACATCGCCAAAACCGTAAAGAAAAAATTACAGAAAGAATGGCAAGATGAGTCAACCCCTACTATAACAAGAATTCACAATGAATAAAGTGTAAATAATAAATTACACACTCTATTTTCTACGCTGAACTTCCAGCCACCACTTATCCAGTTCAGCCGCAAAATGCTGTCTGTCGCGGGGCGAAAGGCTGTCCGGCCCCCCGGTCTGGATACCGCTGGCACGCAGTGTATCCATAAAATCACGCATCATCAGACGCTCACGGATCGTCGCTTCGGTATAACGTTCGCCGCGCGGGTTAAGCGCTGCCGCACCTTTTTCAATCACTTCAGCCGCCAGCGGAATATCTGCCGTTATCACTAAATCACCGGCGCTGCACTGACGCACAATCTCGTTATCAGCCACGTCAAAGCCCGCAGGCACACGTAATGTGCTGATGAAACGCGAAGGCGGGACGCGCAGGCTTTGGTTGGCCACCAAAACAAGCGGCATTTGCATGCGCTCAGAGGCGCGGTACAAAATGTCTTTAATCACATTCGGACACGCATCGGCATCCACCCATATTGTCATAGCTTCTCCCCACTGGTGTGCTGTCGCACATTGTCGCGTGCTTTTACTTTCAGGCAAAGTGCTGTTTCTCCTTCTGAACATATTCATTCCGCGCTAAGCTTAGCTTTCCCAGATTTACCCTAAATAATTCGGGTTGCAGCCAACGCACATGCAACTTGAAGTATGACGGGTATAAAACAATGAATATCATCCATAGGGAGTGACAAGATGGACAAGAAAATTGGTTTTATCGGCTGCGGTAATATGGGCAAAGCCATTCTTGGCGGCATGATCGCCAGCGGCCAGGTTCTCCCCGGACAAATCTGGGTCTACACCCCTTCCCCCGATAAGGTCGCCGCGCTACACGACCAGTACGGCATTAATGCGGCGCAGTCTGCACAAGAAGTCGCGCAAATCGCTGATATTGTTTTTGGGGCCGTAAAACCAGGCATCATGATTAAGGTGCTGAGTGAAATTACCTCCAGCCTGAACAAAGATTCCCTGGTCGTCTCGATTGCCGCAGGCGTCACTCTCGATCAGCTGGCCCGTGCCCTGGGTCACGACCGTAAAATCATTCGCGCGATGCCAAACACGCCGTCGCTGGTGAACGCCGGAATGACCTCCGTCACGCCGAACGCCTTAGTCACGCCAGAAGAAACAGCCGACGTGCTGAATATCTTCCGCTGCTTTGGTGAAGCAGAAGTCATTGCGGAGGCAATGATTCATCCGGTCGTTGGCGTCAGCGGTTCAGCACCGGCCTATGTATTTATGTTTATCGAAGCGATGGCTGATGCCGCCGTTCAGGGGGGGATGCCCCGCGCGCAGGCTTATAAATTTGCAGCACAAGCGGTAATGGGTTCGGCGAAAATGGTTCTGGAAACGGGTAAACATCCTGGCGAATTGAAGGATATGGTGTGCTCGCCAGGTGGAACCACCATTGAGGCGGTACGCGTCCTGGAAGAACGCGGTTTCCGTTCATCGGTGATTGAAGCGATGATTAAGTGCATGGAGCAGTCGGAAAAACTCAGCCGCTCCTGAGTTAACACCGCCGGACGTCAGGCCGCCGCTTCAGTGCGGTTACGTCCGGAATTCTTTGCTTTGTAGAGAGCCATATCTGCTGATTTTAACCATTCTCGATAGTGTTCAGTTTCAGACGTCAGCGGCGCAACGCCCACGCTAATGCGCAGGTCAACCTGCGGCGCGCAAGATAAACGCAGTTGGGTAAGCCGTTCGTGAACACGAGACATCGCTGCAATCGCGCTGCTCGCTGACGTGCCACACATGATTACCGCAAACTCATCACCGCCAAAGCGACCAATCACATCGCTACCGCGTAAGGTCATCTGTAACTGGCGGGTCAGTGCAACAATGGCCTGATCCCCGACGTCATGGCCCCAGGTATCATTGATACTCTTAAAATGGTCGATATCGATGATAAGGAGCGTGGCATCACGCTGATGGCGGCGGCAATTATCAAATTCATTCCGCAGCAACAGTTCCCAATGACGTCGGTTATAAACTCCGGTCATCCCATCTCGCGTACTCATAACCTGTAAGCGACGTTTATGTTCTGCCAGCCTGATGAGCGTCTGGTAACTCACCCAGGCAAACAGCAACGGGTAAACCACTAACACCGGCAGAGACAGCAGCACACTCAGTTGCGTACTGCTAAAAGCCACGGGAATATCCGTTAACTGTAACGTCACCAGGCAGGAAACCACCATCAACACGGCGCCTGCGATGAAGACACGCATACCCCCTGCGCCCATCAGGTTGATACAGATAATCATCAACAGCGCCGTGGATGGCAGCAAGTTTATCCCCATAATCCCCATCCACATCCCGGCGAGGATGGCATCGGCTTTTAAGTTGGTATATTCGCTATGCAGTGGATCGATAGCTTTACTTGCCAATTGCCATGCCAGATGCGGCCAGACAAACGCCCATCCCACCAGCAAAAGCCACCAGCCTCCGGTTATTGGCTGAGAAACTAATACCGACGCGATAGGGAAAAACATTCCCCCCAGTCCCACCGCTCGCGGCAGCCTGATTCGTCGGGCAAATCGCAGACCGGAACGTTGGTGGTCATTTTGATGAAGCAATATAAATGCTTCATTCGGGACGACCTTCTTTTGATAAAAGTTTTCATCATTCATCGTATTTGGGAATATTCTGAAACAAATTTCCCAAATTATAGGAAGGGGTCTGGTGGCGGAAGTATGATATTTCGGGTGAGCGATTTTACCTGCTCACCCGGAAGTGCTAAGCAGATTTTTTCAGGCAAGCGCTCATAAACTTATTACGATCATCGCCTTTCAGAGACTGTTCCGTCGCCTTGACGTTGCATTCACGCATTTTCTGTTGCTGCGGCGTCAGGCTCTTTTCCTCAGGCGCAGATTTACTGTTTTTCAGGCAATCACTCATATAGGTCTTACGCGCATCCCCTTTTAAGGTCTGCGCCGTGGCCTGCTGATTGCAGGTGGTCATACGCTGTTGTTGCGGGGTTAACGTCTTCTCGGCAGCACCGACGGTAGTTAAAAAAATCAGACCAAAAAGTAACGTCATTAATAATGTAATTTTCATAGCACCATCCTTTTCTGAACGACGACACACAGGTAAGTTTGGCTGCTAACGATAAAAAAACCACCCGACGGCAAAAGTATTGCCGCCGGGTATCAGCTTATTTCAGTCCTAACGCCGCTTTCATGGTGTAAAACAGATCGGTTTGATCGGTCAGGCCAACCACATTCGCCGCATGAGGGCCATAGGCTGCAATACGCAGTTGGCTGCCGGTGTGCTCCTGGGACTCTTCTTCAGAGTTGCCATAGCTAATGACCATCACCGCGCCATCTTTAGTGTTCAGCGCCTGCGTCAAACCTGGCGCTTTGGTATCCGGTGCGACGATCTGGCTGGCATGCGCGTGGTCAGCGGTTACCACAACCAGGGTGTTGCCATCTTTCTTCGCAAAGGCAAGTGCACGCTGCACTGCTTCATCCAGATCGACCGTTTCACCAATTTGTCCACACGGGTTAGCGGCATGATCTTGTTTGTCGATTGACGCGCCTTCTACTTGCAGGAAGAAACCTTTCTCATTTTTGCTTAACAGCTCAATCGCTTTATCCGTCATCTGCGCCAGCGTTGGCACGCTGTCGTTACGTTTTGGATTTGGCGTACAGGTCACTACCGGCTTATCCAGGTTGCCGTGATAAGACGCTTTCGGCCCTTCCCAACGCACTGGCATATTACCGTCTGAGAACAGACCCAACAGCGGTTTATCCTGATTCGCTTCGCTAACAGCCGCCAGCGTCGCGGCATCACTCACCATCTGGTAACCACGGGCCTGGGCTTGTTCTCGCAGCGTTTTACCCTGCCACTCACCTGCCGTAGCGGTTTCAGTAAAAGTCTTTGCCCCGCCGCCTAACGTAACATCCGCACGAGCATTCAATAATTGTTCGGTAATTGACCCTTTACCGCCTTTTTCCAGCGCGTTCGTCGGGCATTTTTCAGCCGTCACGCTCGGGCCATAGCATTTACGCGAAGTGACATGGGCAACCAGTGCGGCCGGCGTGGCATCCTGTAATTCAGCCGTGGAAACGTTGCCTGTCGCCAGACCTGCCGCTTTGGCCATTTCCAGAATCGTGGTGTGATCTTTTTCATGAATATCCACACCCAGCGCCCCGTTATAGGTCTTCACGCCGGTTGTCCATGCTGTCGCAGATGCTGCTGAATCTGTCACATAATCGGGCTTGCCCGTTTTCTTATCCAACGCATAATGCGTGTATTGCCCGGTCAGCGGTAAAGCATCAATACCTTTAAAAAAGCCGCCCGCGCCTTCAGCATAATTTCGCGCTGCCGTTATTTCGGAATCGCCCATCCCATCGCCAATCAGTAAAATTATATTTTTGGCCGGTTTATCGTTCAGGGATTCGCGCAGAGCTGCCGTTTGATCGGCAGACAATCGGCGAGCGCCACCCGGCGTGGTGATATCTCCCTGAGCAGCACGATTATCCATAACCGCTACAGTAGATGTTTCTGCATTAATAACCGGGGTAAACAGCAAAGGTAACAGGGCAATAGCCAGAGCGCTTTGTTTCACTTTATATTCTCCATGTATAAATACGGTAAAATTAAAACAAAGCGACTATAAGTATTTGATGTGACACTTTTATGATAATTTGTGGTTACCCCACCACAGATGGATCACAACGCTTTTGGTACGCACTCGCCAGCATTATGTATGTTCGTCAGAAACGCGGGCATGCGGTTTCCGCCAGCCAGCGCTCCCTCAATTTGACGAATAAATATTTGCCGATCGTTCCACGCCATATTGCGCAGCATTTCGATGATTACCCGCTCTAACGTTTCGACCTGTGCCGCCAGATCTTGCGATTCTTCTTCTTTTTGCGCGAGCTTAAGTAACAACTCAGTGACGAGGTTTTTCATTTGCCTATTCCCTTAACAAAATATGGGCCACGTTATCATTAAGGCTCACGACTGCCTAGAGGATGAAAGTTGTATTTTTATAAGGAATAAAAAGATTTGAGAAAACAATCACAACACAAAATAAGGGTAAATGCGTCTGGATGCAGAATGATTCAATATAAAAAGGTAAGAAAAGTAATAATCACACAAATATATAATACACACTTATGAATTAACAACGCTGACAGGCAGCGTTGTTAATCAGGAACTCAACGAACCTCGCGCCGACGTCGCAACGCGATAGCCAGTTGCCAGATATTGATAAGCACAATGCTTGCTGTAGCAATGAACACCCAACGAAATCCCGCCATTGCCGATACCGTTGCACCCATCAATGGCCCGGCGACGTTGCCAAGGTACATAAATGACTGGTTATAGCCAAAGATGCGTCCGGTTATCTGGTCGCTGGAGTATTTCACCAGCAGCGTCTGCACCGCCGGCAACATCGCACCATCAGCAAAGCCGAGCAGAAAACGTAAAATTCCCAACTGCAACGGCGTGGTGACCCACGACATGGCGAAAAACAGCACCACCGCGAAGATTAACGTCGCCATTAAAATCCGCTCAGTACCAATACGGTCGCCTAATTTACCAAGTCGAGGCGCGGAAATCAGAGCAGAAATGCCCGGTACTGAGGCAATCAGCCCACTGAGAAAAGCAATATTCGAACTGTCCGGGACCATTGATTTAATAAATAGCGCCAGAATAGGCCCAATTGAGCCGTTACACAGTTGAATCACCATGGTGGTAAAAAATAAGCTGATCACCAACGCCGGATGCGAAAGCGAGGCAAACACGGCCTTCCCACTCAGACGTTCGCTTTTTTTAATCGTCGGGCGAACGCCCTCTTTGATCAAGAACAGTGTGACCAGAAAACTCACCACCAGTAAGGCGGCGGTAATACAGAATACCGCCCGTAAGCCAACATGATCGGCGATAAAGCCTCCCATCAGCGGTCCGCCAATGACGCCGCTAATTTGCGCCGTAGAGAGCGTACTCAGCGCCCAGCCGCTGCGCTCGCGTGGAACCTGTGACGCAACCAGCGCCATCGCATTAGGAATATAGCCGGAGGTTAACCCCATCACCCCGCGCAGCAGAAAAAGCTGCCAGACGTTAGTGGCAAATGCCTGTAGCAAAATCGCAATGGCCATCCCCAGTGAGGCCCGCAGCAGCATCAGCTTGCGTCCTTTGCGGTCGGCCAGACTGCCCCACATCGGAGAAACAATGGCTGAAATCAGGAAGGTGACGCTGAACGTTAATCCGGACCACATTGATAGCGCTTCATGCGAGGTCACGCCCAGTTGGGAGATATAGAGTGGTAAAAAAGGCAAGATTTGGCTAATCGCCAGTCCGGTAAAAAAGCACCCGAACCAAACGGAAATAAGGTTAACTCTCCAGGATTCCATAAGGACTCATAACGATAAGTAGCTGAAAACTGCGAGCAGCTTAACAAATTACTTAGCTGAATAAGGATCCACAGGTGCGATAAATCACAGTTTAGGATTTTATCTTCCCGCTCATCATATTTGTGATATAGCTCACATCAAACCCATAATATAAACAGGGGATTGTGCTTCCCGCGCGATCTGCGTGTCTGTCCCCTTCTAATCCCCTGTCATTCGCCAAAACAATCTGCCAGAAGCCGAGGAAACCTGCGTTTTGTCGTGGTAATGTATGTGCTTTGCATTCATGGAATGGGTTTTTAAGATGGCAAAGTTGCGGGTAGGAATCGTATTTGGTGGTAAATCAGCGGAACATGAAGTGTCATTGCAATCGGCAAAAAATATTGTCGATGCCATCGACAAGACTCGCTTTGACGTTGTGCTGTTAGGTATTGATAAACAAGGGCAATGGCACGTCAGCGATGCCAGTAACTATCTGCTCAATTCAGACGATCCGGCGCATATTGCGTTGCGACCTTCTGAGACCAGCCTGGCGCAGGTACCGGGTAAACAAGAGCACCAGTTGATCGATGCACAAAACGGTCAACCGCTGCCGACGGTCGATGTTATTTTCCCAATCGTACACGGTACTTTGGGTGAAGATGGCTCTCTGCAGGGCATGCTGCGCGTGGCGAACCTGCCGTTTGTCGGTTCTGATGTGCTGGGTTCTGCTGCCTGTATGGATAAAGACGTGACCAAACGTCTGCTGCGTGATGCCGGGTTAAACATCGCGCCATTTATTACGCTCACTCGCGCGAATCGCAACAGCATCAGCTTTGCCGAAGTGGAATCCCGCCTGGGTCTGCCGCTGTTTGTAAAACCGGCCAACCAGGGATCGTCCGTTGGCGTCAGTAAAGTAACCAGCGAAGTCCAATACGATCAGGCCGTCGCGCTGGCATTTGAATTCGATCATAAAGTCGTTGTGGAGCAAGGGATCAAAGGCCGCGAGATCGAATGTGCGGTACTGGGCAACGATCATCCGCAGGCCAGTACCTGTGGTGAGATCGTGCTGAACAGCGATTTTTACGCTTACGACACTAAATACATTGACGATAACGGTGCCAAAGTTGTCGTTCCGGCAGCAATTGCGCCAGAGATTAACGATAAGATCCGCGAAATCGCCATTCAGGCCTACCAGACTCTGGGCTGTGCCGGCATGGCGCGCGTGGACGTCTTCTTAACTGCTGAAAACGACGTTGTGATCAATGAGATCAACACGCTGCCAGGCTTTACCAACATCAGTATGTATCCGAAACTGTGGCAAGCGAGCGGTTTAGGCTATACCGATTTGATCACTCGCCTGATCGAACTGGCGCTGGAACGCCATGCTGCGGATAGCGCGCTGAAAACCAGTATGTAAACCCGTCAGGATGCCTGATAGAGCTATTGGGCATCCTTTGCTTCATCATCTTCAACGCGGCGGCGGATGATTAATCCGGCCAGCCAAAAGCTAATCACCCAGGTCACCAGCCCCACCGCATAAGTTTGCCATCCCTGCGCTTCAAAACCTAATAACCCCACCACGCCATTCAGAATAAAGATAAGCCCAATAGCGAAAGCATAGTAGTGCCAGTCTCGGCGGATTTTTACAGGCAGGTTCATAACAGCTCCGGTGGAAATACAACACAGTAAGGCATCCTCGCACATTTCCCCGAGGGCGTCTGTGGCCTGTGCGGAATTTCTTAAATGTAACTCAGTTTAACTTAAGGTTACATAATTGTGACCGCCAACAAAAAACCGAAATCCAGGAATAATCTCTACCTGAAATTACCATCATTCTGATATTGACATTGCCGATCACCTGTCAGACTCACTCTCAGTTCCAGGCATTACGTCAAAAAAAGCAGGTTATTTCCGGAGGTCTTTATGGCTGATTTTACGCTCTCAAAATCCCTGTTTAAGGGCAAGCATCGGGATCCCTCCTCCCTGCCCGGCAACATTGCGTATGCCGTATTTGTGCTGTTTTGCTTCTGGGCGGGTGCACAGATTTTAAATCTGTTGGCCCACGCGCCCGGCATCTATGAAGAACTGATGCAGCTGCAAATGCAGGAGACAGGACGCCCGCGGGTTGAAATCGGTTTAGGCGTCGGTACTCTCTTTGGACTGATCCCCTTCCTGGCCGGAAGCCTGATTCTTGGCATCATAGCGGCGGTCATGCGCTGGCGTCACCGTCATCATAAAGATGACTGATTCATACACTTCGCCCGACGATCGTCCACCCGTTTAGCAAACCACGCAGTAGTCAGATTACGCGTGATCTTCGGGCTTTCCAGTTGAATGCCCGGCAGCATTTCACGGGGTAACGTTTTCCCGGTCTTCGCTTCCGCCAGCTTATAAACCTTTTCGTACAATGCGGTTTTTTCAAAGGCCAGGCTGTCACCTTTTTGCAGTTGACGGCGGATCTCACTCTCGCTCATCCCTAGCTTCCCGGCCAGTTTACGTACCGCCAGCTCCGTTTTGCCCGGCTCACTGCTGCCATAGAGAATCAGATCCCCGTCCATCGCCAGCTTCACTCCGCTGGCTTTACTGACCGCATTCTGGAAAGCTGCATTGCGGCTCGCATACCATCCGGCATTAAAATCGGCGAAGCGGAAGATTGGCGCACTGTAATTCGCCGGGTAGTTGAGCAGATGATACGTACCGAACCACAACCCACCACGGCGGCTAAACACTTCCTGACGTACCGTCCCCGCCATTTTCCACGGATACCCGCTGGTGTGCTGCTCAGCAAACGCGATACTGACCTGCATTGGACCACCGGTATGTACCGGATTAAGCGATCCAAACAATGTCTGCCCCATCGGCACCATGTTGATGAAATCATCAAAGATGGCGCTAAGCTGTTTTTCCGTCTTCACCGTATCCAGACGCTCGCTGTAGCTTTTCCCCGTTGGCGAGTTAATCTTTAGCGCGGTATGCACGACAAACAGCGGGATATGCATGCGTTCTGCGCGACGGTCAATCTCTTTCCAGGCGATTTTGCTTAAACCAGGAACAGCCGGATCGGCCTGGAAGTTTGACTCCTGCTGCGCTACCGCCAGCACCGAACAGATGTTTTCAACCGTCGGTGCCAGCTTCTGGCTTTCAAAGGTCTTTGCCAAATCCTGCGCCCACGCGTCCCGGTCTTTCACGCTGGCGGGCATTTTCTGGCGCACCACGCTCGCCACATCGACGGCTTTCTCCCCCTTTTTTAGCGGCTGCGCAGGTTGGCTACTACATCCCACCAGCACCAGTGCTGCCAGACCAGACAAGGGGTAAAGACGGGAAACCGTCGACATAACATCTCCTTATTATTAACTCAGCGTATGGGTAACTTCCTGAATATCCTGACCATCAAGCTCTCGTTCAAAGCTGCGCAGACGCTTATAAATAGACATCAGTTCTACTAACGTTGTCCAGGAGTTAATCAGATACTGGAACGAGCCGCGCACCTGGCCAAACACGTTAGTGATTTGCGTCATCAGGCCGAGCGTAATCGTACCGGCAACAATCGACGGAAACAGCAGGAACAAGCCGAAAACGTTATCAACCTGCAGGTAAAGAATACGGGCAATATTGAAGTACATATAGTGAAAATAGAGACGGAAGTAGTTTTGCCGTACCGCATGGAACAGTTCACGCACCGTCGGTGGCGTCGCACGGTTGCCATCATCTTCGCCATAGACCAATTCTTTACGATAGGCCGCTTCCACGCGCTGGTTTTTAAACTCCAGCCCGGGAAGTTTTATCCCGACCACGGCCAGTAAACCGGTTCCCATCAGCGACCAGACAATCGCGGCAATCACCAGGCCATAAGGCACATGTCCAACAATCGGCAGGTCAGGAACATGGGCAGAGAGCGTTACCAGTACAGGCAGGAAGGCAATCAGCGTCATAATCGCGTTGATAAAGCTGACGCCCATATCTTCCAGCGTAGAAGCAAAACGCATGGTGTCTTCCTGTACACGCTGTGCTGCACCTTCGATGTGACGCAAATGCTGCCAATGCGCCATATAGTGTTCGTTCATCGCGGTACGCCAGCGGAACACATAGTGGCTGACGAAGAAGTTGTTCATCACGCCAATGACTACGGCTATCAGCGCAATACCGAGAAAAATGCCCACTTCATGATAGAACTGCTCAATCTTCACCTTGTGTGGTGCGCTGAGCGCAGTTTGAATCAGGTCATAAAATGGCGCATACCAGGCGTTGACGGCGACGCCGACTTCAACCAGAAACCAGGTCACAAAAATAATCAGCGATGTGCCCAGAATAGACCAGTACTGCCAGCGGTGTGGACTGTAGAGAAACCAGAACAGCGCGAACACCCCGACACAAAGAATGTAGTACGCATAAAAAATCAGGTAATCCAACGACCAAAAACGCGCTGCGCTAATAGGTACGTCTCCCGACGCGCCGGTAATATGTGCAACCCAGGCTCCCCCACCTGCTTGCCAGAATACAACAGCGACCAGTGCCCAAATAAATGCCGAAATAAAGAACGGCCCCGGCTTTGGGAAAAAAGACTTAAACATAGTGCTCTCCTGCTAACTTCTTATCGTTATGACGACTGCTGTGCATTTGCCACCGTAGAGTGCGGAGGCCAGACGGCTTACGCCCAAAAACACAAGCTGAAACCGACAATTGTGACCAAAACCGAGGCACTTAGTTCGCACCTCGGTTATGAAGAATTGTTTCTGTGGTTTTCACACTCGACAACGTTCCAGTATGTGCAGATTATCACAGCGTGAGATCACAAAAGCGAACATCCGCAATCCAGGAAACTCCTGTGTTTACTCATCGTTACGTTTTTCCCACTATCATTGGTTGATAAGCGCTTTGCAATACGCCGATGAGTAGTATAAATACGCATACGCACGACATCCTTTTTCACTTTCTCTAACTCATGGACACCACCGTTGAAACGTAGTCTGCTTTTTTCTGCCGCGCTGTGTGCGGCGTCATTGACATCTGTCCAGGCGGCACAGCCTATAACCGATCCGGTCTTCGCCTCTGATATCGTTGATCGTTATGCCGACCATATATTTTACGGCAGTGGTGCTACGGGGATGGCGCTCGTGGTGATTGATGGTAATCAGCGTGTATTTCGCAGTTTTGGTGAAACACGCCCCGGCAATAATGTTCACCCGCAACTGGATTCCGTAATCCGCATTGCCTCAATTACCAAATTAATGACCAGCGAAATGCTGGTGAAATTACTCGATCAGGGCACGGTCAAACTCAACGATCCATTGAGTAAATATGCACCTCCTGGCGCACGCGTACCCACTTATCAAGGAACACCAATTACGCTGGTGAATCTGGCGACACATACCAGCGCACTGCCGCGCGAACAGCCAGGCGGCGCGGCCAAGCGCCCGGTGTTTGTCTGGCCAACCCGCGAGCAGCGCTGGAGCTATCTCTCAACGGCTACGCTTAAAGCCGCACCAGGATCGCAGGCTTCTTATTCCAACCTGGCGTTTGATCTGCTGGCCGATGCGCTGGGTACCGCGTCCGGTAAGCCTTATCCGCAGCTGTTTGAAGAAAAAATCACCCGTCCGCTGGGGATGAAAGACACCACCTTTACGCCATCTCCCGATCAGTGCCGACGCCTGATGGTCGCGGAAAAAGGTGCCAGTCCTTGTAACAATACGCTGGCAGCGATGGGCAGCGGCGGCGTCTATTCAACGCCTGGCGATATGATGCGCTGGATGCAGCAGTATCTTTCGTCTGACTTTTATCATCGTAGCCAGCAGGCCGACCGGATGCAGACGCTGATTTACCAGCGTACGCAGTTAACTAAAGTGGTGGGAATGGACGTTCCAGGCAGAGCCGATGCGCTTGGTTTGGGCTGGGTCTACATGGCGCCGAAGAATGGCAGACCGGGAATTATTCAAAAAACCGGTGGCGGCGGTGGCTTCATTACCTATATGGCGATGATCCCACAGCAAAACGTTGGGGCATTTGTCGTAGTGACGCGCTCTCCGCTGACCCGTTTTACCAATATGAGCGACGGTATCAACGAACTGGTTGCAGAGTTGAGCGGGTACAAGCCACAGGTCATTCCTGCATCCTGATTCAATACTCAAAAGGCAAACGGTTAATGCACACCAGTTTGCCTTTATTCATTTCAATGTAACCGCCTTTACGCAATGCTGCGAGAACCTCAGCGACAACCGAGCGTGAAATTCGTGTGCGTTGGTGAATATAGTTCATAACGCCAATGCGTGAACGAAGGGCTTCATCCCATTTCGTCATAGAGATCAATGTCGCGCGAATCTGATCGTAGGAGTTATTGCCGATCAACTGCAGATCGCGTAATTCAAGCATGGAGTTTTGCCATGCCAACCAACAAAAAGCTTCACGCCAAAGCTGGCACTCTTCAATTATATTAATTGTTTGCGAGGCAGGTAGATGGTATCCCGTACAATCGCTTTCCGTGATTAATCTGTATTGTATATCTGTTTTTATCACACCATCTGAAAGCCCCATAATAAACGGTGCCTGCGCAATACCGACCAGCACATTCTCCCCTCGCCTCAGAGAAATTACACCATTTAAAATGATAAAGGTATCGTCACTGTTTATATCACTGGAATAAATTATTTCTTTATCGTTATCACACTCAAAGTGTTTGCCATATTTTGACAAACATTTATCAAGCTTACCAAATTCCACAAGCGGTTTATTTGCAGACAACATTTGGGCATTCCTTGCAATAAATGCCCGTCAAATCCGTGACGGGCATTTTTCTGAGTTAGATTATCTTTTCTTTAACAACAAGAGATGTCTTACCAGGTATATTTAACACCAACATTTGCAGACCAGTCTTGATCAACATCGCCACCACCGAGGTAGTTAGCATCGGTGTATGCGCTGAAGTTTTTGGTAAAGCTGAACTGAGTACCCAGTCCAACACGTACCGCAGAACCTTCTACACCGTTGTCGATAGAGTCGCCGTTTACGTCAGAATCGTTGTTAGAGTCGTCGTAAACGTAGGCCAGTTTGAAGTACGGGGTCAGCGCCTGGTCGTCGCTATAAGCGAAGGTATAACCTGCATCGACACCGAGTTCATAACGCATGCTGTCATAAGACTGGCTATCAACTTTCATGTCGTTGCTCAGCTTATAGTCATCACCAGACTGGAACAGACCGGATACGCTGCCGTATGGCGTTACGTAACCTGCATCACCCAGCTTCAGGTCATAACCCAGTTTCAAGCCAAAGCCCCAGGCGTCAGATGAGGTGCTGCCATCAACATACTCACCGTTGCTCATGTTGGCAGACAGATCGTTGTTGAAGTGAGAGTAGCTTAAGTTACCGTCAACAAAGATGTTGTTGGCAAAGTGAGCAGAAGAGTAGATATAGGCAGTCTGGCTATCCTGATCCACCTGACCGGTACGGTCGCTCATATCACCTTTCGCGAAGCCTGCTGCAGCACCGACAATCCACTTAGCGTTGTTACCATCAATTTTGGAATCAACACCGACCATGATGCCGTTAACATCCTGATCGTAGTTAATGGTGCCGTTATCTGCATCGAAGCTACCACCGAAGTAGCTTACCCATGCGCCACCGTTATCAACCAGGCCATGACGCGCGTTAGTCAGACGAGTACCAACGGTATCTTGTTCCAGGTTCCAGATATTGGTGTTAGCAGACGGAATGCTCAGCGCCATGTTCGCGTAGTCTGTCAGTTCCATCTGCTGCAGAACAACGGTGTTACCCTGCTGCTGTGCCTGATAGGTGTAAGCACCCAGGTCAGCTTTGTTAGCTGCAGAGAAAGTCGCAGTGCTGTTCGCGTCGTTAACGTAGACCAGCTCGTTACCCTTGTAATCCGCAACAGAACCTGCGCCAGTCGCGTTGTCGATGCGGACTTTGTAGTTACCAGTTGCCGCCGCTACGTGGTCACCATAGTTATCAACTTCAGACTGATCGCCTGAGGTGTCGGAATCGCCGTTACCGTTGATAGTCAGATGACCATCAGAGTTCATCGCGATCACGCCATAACCGTAGTTAGACTGAGATTTATCGTTAGTGCGATCGTTGGTCAGATCAGCATTCAGCACATAGTCAGTGCTGTTGATGTCGAAAACACCCGCGTTAACATGGTTATAAGCGTCGGTGTAGCTAGTCAGGTTCAGGGTATCAACCTGCAGTGCATTACCGGTACTGTTACCCACATCCAGAACGCCGTTGTTAGTGACGTTAATGGTGTTTGCATACAGCGCAGCTTCAAGCACATTCCAGCCAGCAGAAACATCATCGGCAATTGTGACAGTACTGTTGTCGATAGACAGCGTATCCGTCGCAACGTGACCATCTTCGTTGATGTTCAGTGCAGAAGCACCGGTCAGAGAGATAGAGTCAGCAACCAGCTCAGAATCACCCACGTTGACGACGGAACCGCTATTGATGCTCAGGGTATCAATCAGGGAAGTTTTGGTGGTATCCCACTGTGAAGCACCGTTCAGCGTGACGTTGAACAGGCCGCTCTGGTAGACAGCGTTGCCAACTACATGACCATTTTCGTCATAAGAAGTTGTGTCGCTATCAATACCGTAGGTTGAATCCGGCCACAGGCTGTTAGCGGTGATGTCGATCAGCGTAGCGGTGGCTTCAGTGCCTGCAGCGTAGCTGTCATAAACGCCGTCACCATCGGTGTCAACCTGGTGCACGGACATTGCCGCGCCGACCCACTTACTGCCGTTGTTCAGGGTCAGATCCAGACGGTCAGTACCGTCCCAACCATTGGTATCCAGGTCAGCATCGGTATCACGATAAGTGTCAGCACCGTTCGGGAAGAAGTTCTCATCGAAGTTGCTGGAGAACAGCACATCACCCATCAGTGTGGAATTGTTAAACGTTGCGGTGGTCTGCATCGCGTTATCTGCATTTGGATTAGCAATAACCGCTAACGCAATATCGTCTGCAGTATAAGACCCGCTGTAGTCGCTTGCATTGCTGGTGTTACCAAACCAACCGGTGGTGCCTTCGTCAGTCCATGAACCAGAGGTCAGGGTAGAATCGCTGACAGCGATAGTGTTGTTAAATACTTCACTGCTGTTTACGCCAGTGCTGACGGTATTATCGTCAATGTCTGCCCACTCGTAACCCTGAGTCAGGGTTATGCCAGCGACATGAGAGTTGGCGGAGATAGACAGATCAACTTCTTGATCCAGCGTGATAGCCGTACCCAGGTTATAAACGTCGACAACGTGTGTGTCAGCTGCGTCATTATACGTACCGTTGTAGGTATAATGTTCGTAGTTGTCATCGATAGTTGAATTGATGACGTTCATCGCCAGGCGATCGTAGTAATAGTCAGTACCCGTACGGTTAGTACAATCCGTGGTCATACATTCGGATGTCACCATACCGTGAATGGTGCTGTTTTTAATCGTCAGGCTGTTGTTATTGGTGTT
Source organism: Citrobacter sp. Cpo032 (assembly GCF_030332975.1). Classification (NCBI taxonomy): domain Bacteria; kingdom Pseudomonadati; phylum Pseudomonadota; class Gammaproteobacteria; order Enterobacterales; family Enterobacteriaceae; genus Citrobacter; species Citrobacter sp. Cpo032. Next base: position 48,198 of record NZ_JAOWGU010000034.1, on the reverse strand, counting down.
AGTAGACAGCCCATCATCCAGATAATAAGTCGAAATAACGCCGTTGACATTGGCGTTATTGATTACCGGATAAATATCACCGTTATAAATACTATCGGTGTCGTAATTGTTCCAACCGACATATCCATCATAATAGACGCCATCCGCGTAGGATGCGTCATTATAATGAGCAAACGTTGTGTAGGTGGTCCCAGAGATATCAGTTGAAGCATTCGCCTGAGAAGTGATTGCCAAAGTGCAGGCTAATGCTAATTGTGATACTACAAGTTTCTTTTTCCAAGTGTGCATTTGTCATCCCTCCTCAGGGACGTAATATAGTTGATCCATCAATTATCAATGCAAAGAAAACATTTTATGTTTCGCGGGGAAGATTATGCGGTTTCACAAAGGAAAGGTTCAATTATTCTTTGGCTTAAGTCCGATTACGGACAATAGATATGCAAATTATTCGAAACAGAAAACAAACGTAAAAATCATTTTTATTTTAGACAGTTACATGTAAAGGCATTGGCAAAACAATATATTGAGCTTATGATTAACTTAAAAATCAAACGTCAGCAAATAAATACCGTTAAATCCCGTCACTTAATTAAAAATTAAATTAAACTAAATTCACCATAAAACTAATCACTATTTAAAATAGTCATAATTGCAAAAATAGAGATAACACATAATACCAAGCATTGGTAACATCACCATAACCTCGGCATAACGCCAACTTTCGTAAACCTCTCGCCCTCAGGTTCGGGTATACTACGGCCTTCGATTCCACAAACATCAGGCATACCATGACAGACCTAATCCAACGCCCTCGTCGCCTGCGCAAATCCCCTGCGCTGCGCGCTATGTTTGAAGAGACAACACTCAGCTTAAATGACCTGGTGTTGCCGATCTTTGTTGAAGAAGAACTCGACGATTACAAAGCTATCGACGCCATGCCCGGCGTGATGCGCATACCAGAGAAACACCTGGCGCGCGAAATCGAACGTATTGCTAATGCAGGCATCCGCTCGGTCATGACCTTCGGGATTTCTCATCACACCGATGAGACCGGCAGCGATGCCTGGAAAGAAGACGGTCTGGTGGCGCGCATGTCGCGTATCTGTAAGCAGACCGTACCAGAAATGATCGTCATGTCCGATACCTGTTTCTGTGAATACACCTCGCATGGTCACTGCGGCGTGTTATGCGATCACGGCGTTGATAACGATTTAACCCTTGCCAACCTCGGCAAACAGGCAGTCGTTGCCGCAGCAGCGGGCGCAGATTTCATCGCCCCTTCCGCCGCAATGGACGGCCAGGTACAGGCGATTCGCCAGGCGCTGGACGCCGCGGGCTTCACCGATACTGCGATCATGTCCTACTCCACCAAGTTTGCCTCTTCTTTCTACGGCCCGTTCCGTGAAGCCGCAGGCACGGCGCTGAAAGGCGATCGTAAAACGTATCAAATGAACCCGATGAATCGCCGTGAAGCGATTCGCGAATCGCTGCTGGATGAAGCCCAGGGCGCAGACTGCCTGATGGTCAAACCGGCTGGCGCGTATCTCGATATTCTGCGTGATATCCGCGAGCGCACCGAGCTGCCGATTGGCGCTTATCAGGTCAGCGGTGAATACGCGATGATCAAATTCGCGGCGATGGCAGGTGCAATAGATGAAGAGAAAGTGGTTCTGGAAAGCTTAGGCTCGATCAAACGCGCTGGCGCGGATCTGATCTTCAGCTACTTCGCACTGGCTCTGGCTGAGAAAAAAATCCTGCGCTAACCACTTTGTTGCCGAATGGCGACTTCACCTTATCGGGCCGACAGTTCCAGGCCCGATAAGTAAAACCCCACCAACAATCAACCCGCCCGATAAAAAGGCTGATCCCCAAGGATCGTCGCCCGGTGCATAATACGCCGCTGCGGCAGATAATCCGCATTGGCATAATGTTGCGTGACGCGATTATCCCAAATCGCCACATCGTTGGGCTGCCAGCGCCAGCGCACCTGAAACTCCGGTTTGGTGATATGCGCGAATAAAAAGCTTAGTAACGCCTCGCTCTCTTTTTCCGTCACATCGACAATTCGCGTAGTAAATCCCTCATTCACAAACAGTGCCTGTTTACCGCTTACCGGATGGGTCCGCACCACCGGATGTAGCAACGGTGGATGTTTAGCGACGGCCTCCAGCCAGCGCTGATGCTCTTCTGGTGTCTTGCGGTATTTATATTCCTGGAATGATTTACGGAAATCATGCTCTGCCCGCAGGCCACTCAACAGCTGACGAAACGGCTCAGACAATGCCTCATAAGCTGCAATTCCGCTGGTCCATAGAGTGTCTCCCCCGGCCGATGGCAGCTCTTTTGCTGCCAGAATCGCCCCGGCAGGCGGCGTGTCGATAAAGGTGACATCGGTGTGCCAGTTGTCGTTATCCGGCGGATTATCGTTATGGGTATCCAGTACGATAATTTCCTCTACCCCTTCGGCGTGTGGGTAGACCGGGTGAATATGCAGATCGCCGAAACGCAGCGCCAGTGCGCGCTGCTGCTGTGGCGTAATCACCTGCTGTCGCAGAAACACCACCTGGTGGCGCAATACCGCATGATAAAGCTGTTCAAACTGATTATCGCTCAGCGGACGCGTCAAATCCGCACCAGTGATTTGTGCGCCAATGTACGGCCCCAGCGGGGTAATGCTCAGACGTTCACTCATTGTACTTCTCCATGCCAGGGCGTCAGGCGACGCTGAAGCGCGCGCAGACCCAGCTCTAAAATAAATGCGATAACGGCAATGACCGCAATCCCTGCCAGCACCACATCCGTTGCCAGAAACTCACCGGCTGACTGCACCATAAATCCTAACCCTCGCGTGGCAGCGATCAGTTCAGCTGCCACCAGCGTCGACCACCCCACGCCCAGTCCAATACGCAACCCGGTAAGAATTTCCGGCAAGGCACCCGGTAAAATCACAAACCACAGCACCTGCGCACGGCTGGCCCCCAGCGACTGCGCAGCCCGGATTCTCACCTGCTGCGCACTTTTTACCCCCGCCAGAGCCGACATCGCCACAGGGGCGAAAATCGCCAGATAGATCAGCAGGATCTTGGAGGTTTCACCGATGCCAAACCAAATGACCATCAGCGGTAAATAGGCCAGGGGAGGAACCGGACGATACAGTTCAATGATCGGATCGAGAATGCCGCGCATCGTAGGACTCAGCCCCATCGCGATCCCAACCGGAACGCCCAGCAGCACTGCCGCCAGCAGCGCGATAACAATACGCGTCAGACTCGCCGCCAGATGCTGCCACAGCGTGGCATCCATAAACCCTTGCGGCCCGGCAATGACGATCAGCTTTTGTAAAACCTGTCCCGGCGGCGGTAAAAACAGCGGACTGATTAACTGCAGCGCCGCCACCGTCCACCACACCGCCAGAATGACGGCCAACGTACCAAGGCTTAAGGTAATCTGCCGCGAGAACGGCCAGCGCCAGTTCAGCACCCGCTGGCGACGGGGTTTATCATTAATCACCACGCTCATGAGAATGCCTCCCGTTGTTCAAAGACCCGACCTAACACATACTCGCGCATGGCGATAAACTGCGGATCGGACTTAATGCTGCGGCTCGACTCTCCGGCCACAAAACGACGGGCAAAATTAAGCGGCAGTCGTTCCAGCACCCGACCAGGACCTGGGGACAGCAATACCAGCTCTGTCGCCATAAACACCGCTTCTTCGATATCATGGGTAATCAACAACACCTGTTTCCCGGTCTCATACCACAGCTTCAGCAGCAGGGTTTGCATCTGCTCGCGGGTAAAGGCGTCGAGCGCGCCAAAAGGTTCATCCAGCAGCAACAGCTGCGGGTTGGCCGCCAGTGCCCGCGCAATGCCGACACGCTGACGTTGTCCACCGGAAAGCTGCCAGATAAAGCGTTTGCCCGCGCCCTCCAGTCCGACTTTCTGCAACATTTCCAGTGCAATACGCTGGCGCAGCTGCTTGTCCACGCCCGCCAGTTGCAGACCAAAAGCCACGTTGTCCTGCACGTTACGCCAGGGCAGCAGACCTTCGTTCTGGAACACGACCCCGCGATCTGCCCCCGGACCGTCAACCCTGTTACCCGCCAGCGTGATGCTGCCATGCTGATACGGCACAAACCCGGCAATCAGATTTAACAACGTGGTTTTCCCACAACCGGAAGGCCCGAGTACCACCAGCAGTTCACCGCTATCGAGCGTCAGGTTGATATCCTCCAGCGCCGGTTTTCCACCGTAGCTGGCGGCAAGATGAGAGATTTGCAGCATCATCGCCTCCATATTTATTGCACGAAGCGATCGGTCACGTACTTGCTGTAATCTGTCGCGACAGCGGGGACTTTGCCCTGCTCTTTAAGGAACTGCGCGGTGTCGATAATCGCTTTGTTCACCGGGCCGGTTAGCTCAGCGGTTTGCTGTTGCGGTGTCAGGTAAGTGTTACCTTTCACCAGCCCCGGTACATCCGCCTCCGGTACGCCGCTCAAACGCGACAGTTTGCTGATATTCTCCGGCTGCTTCAGCCATTCATCAGGATTAGCGATATAAGGCTGCTGGGCATCGATAGCGCTTTTGGCAAAGGCTTTCACCACCTCAGGATGCTTCTCGGCAAAATCTTTGCGCACCACCCACACGTCCAGCGTCGGTGCCCCCCACTCGCCAACCTGCGAGGAGTCGGTTAACACCTTTCCGTCTTTTTCCAACGCGTTGACCGCAGGTGCCCAGACATACGCACCATCAATATCTCCGCGCTGCCATGCGGCAATAATCGCCGGTGGTTGCAGGTTCACAATCTCCACCTGGCCGGGTTTAATCCCCCAATGTTTCAACGCCGCCAGCAGGCTGTAATGGGTGGTGGAAATAAACGGCACGGCAATGCGTTTGCCAATCAAATCTTCCGGTTTACTGATGTTTTTCTTCACCACCAGCGCCTCAGAATTGCCGAGCTTTGATGCCAGCAGGAAAACCTCAATAGGCACCTGCTGACTGGCAGCGACCGCCAGCGGGCTGGAGCCAAGATTACCGATCTGCACATCACCGGATGCCAGCGCACGAACGATGCTCGCCCCGCTGTCGAATTTGCGCCAGTCAACGGTCGCCCCGCTCTCTTTGGCAAACGTGTTGTCCGCCTGCGCCACTTTGGCAGGTTCGGCGGAGGTCTGATAAGCAACGGTGACGTTCACCGCCTGCGCCTGAAATGCGATGAATGCCAGTGCGGCAAGAAGTGCGTTACGCGATGAAATAGCCATGATTGTCTGCTCCCCTGTCTTGTTATGGGGGCAGTATTTCGTTGCGGCACAATTTGATAAAGGAATTAAAAATTCTGGCTAAGAACAAAGTGTTTTTAGAAAAAAAGCGGCAATAGTTAGCTATTTCGCTCATTACGGAACGTAGGCCGGATAAGGCGCTTGCGCCGCCATCCGGCAATCAATGCCTGATGCGCTGCGCTTATCAGGCCTACACTCGCTACAACACCCGGCAAATTATTGCGATTTTGTTACATTCGTTACATATCCGCGCCACGATGATTGCCAGCGCGGCGCTGGCAGGCATCATAGAGGCCATTGTCAGCAAGAGAGCAATATCATGATTCATGTTGTGCTGGTGGATGACCATGTGGTGGTGCGTTCCGGCTTTGCGCAATTACTCAGTCTCGAAGACGATCTTAACGTTACCGGTCAGTACAGCAGCGCGGCGGAGGCCTGGCCTGCACTTCTGCATGATGACGTCAGCGTCGCGGTAATGGATATCGCCATGCCGGATGAAAATGGCCTGAGTCTGTTAAAACGACTGCGGACACAAAAGCCCGGTTTTCGCGCCATTATTCTCAGCATTTATGACTCGCCCACGTTTGTGCAAAGCGCGCTGGACGCTGGCGCCAGTGGTTACCTGACCAAACGCTGCGGCCCGGAAGAACTGGTGCAGGCGGTACGCTCGGTGGGCTTGGGCGGACATTACCTGTGTGCCGATGCGCTGCGTGCGCTACGCGGCGGCGAGCAGCCCGCGCAGGTTCTGGAGGTACTGACCCCGCGCGAGCGCGAAGTGTTTGATCTATTGGTCAAAGGCGACAGCGTGAAAGAAATTGCCTTTAAGCTCGACCTTAGCCACAAAACAGTACACGTCCACCGCGCGAACGTACTGGGCAAACTGCAATGCCACAGCACCATCGATCTGGTGCATTTTGCCCTCGACCACCAACTATTGACGGGGCATTAATGTCGCGTAACCTTCGGCATTGGGTTATTTCTCTGTTTATTCTGCTGGCCTGGGGATCGGGCTGGCTGATGCTGTGGACGCTGGGGTTTTACCTGACCCACAACGGCCAGCAGGCGGCGCTATTTCTGCCACACGGCGTCTATCTCGCGCTGTTAATTCTGCTTTCTCGCCGTTACTGGCCCGCGCTGATACTGCCGCCGGTGTTGATGTTGTTCTGGCTGCACAGCGAGCAATTATTGAATGGCTATATCCTGCTGGCTGCGCCGTTAATTAGCCTGATTCCAGCGAGCATCGGCCAGTCATACTGGCACCGCTTTCCCCTTTACTGGCAACGCTTAACGCTGCTGCTGGCCGCCGTAACGCTCACCTCATTGCTCAATACTGCCCTGCTTTCACCGTTTATCCAGAGCCCGGCAACGCTGATTGGCCTGGCGTCGTTTACCGGCGGCGTGTTGCTGACGCCGTTTGTCTATCTGATCTATGAATTTCTGCGCCAACAGCACCGCTATCATCTGCTCGGGCTGGATACCACCAATCCCCCGCTGCGCACTTCGCTTATCATCTGGTGTAGCCTGTTTTTTATTATTGGCATCGGTACTCAGATGGTGCTGTCGCCAGAGATCGAGCGCTTGTTGCTGATCGTGGTGTTCTTACCGAACGTGGTGATGGCGTGGAAATTTGGCTGGCAGGGCGGCGTGTTGTCCGGATTGCTCGGCAGTATGATGATCACCATCGCCCGGCAAATCGGTGTCGGGTTCAGTAATTTACTGGAGCTGGAGATTTTCCTCGCCACCCAGGCTCTGCTGGGTATAGGGCTGGGGATCGCCATCAGCCGCCAGCAGCATTTGGCGCAAAACCTGCACCATTATCGCCAGCGTCTGGAAACCGAATTGGCGGCGCGTCGCGCGCTGACCGAACAGCTGATCCGCACCGAAGAAAACACGCGCAAAAGCCTGGCGCGGGAACTGCACGACGAAATTGGTCAGAACATCACCGCCATTCAAATTCAGTCGCAACTGGTCAAACGCGCACCGGGTCGTGAGCAAACGCTTGATGCTGCGAATCAAATCAACGACCTGGCCCGGCGTATTCATCACTCCACCCGTCAGTTGCTGCGCCAACTGCGCCCCCCCGCGCTCGATGAACTGTCTTTTAAAGATGCACTACATCATCTGGTGAATGAATTTGCTTTTGCTGAACGGGGTATTCGCTGCCGCTTTGATTATCAGCTAGAAAATACGCCAGAAAACGAAACGGTGCGCTTCACGCTGTATCGCCTGTTGCAGGAGTTACTCAATAACGTCTGTAAACATGCCGATGCCAGCGATGTGTCGATTACGCTGCGCCAGCGGGAACATTGCTTGTTTCTGGACGTCACTGACAACGGCGTTGGTATTCTGCCAGAAAAAATTCCCGGTTTCGGTATCCAGGGGATGCGTGAGCGGGTGAGCGCCCTTGGCGGTGAACTGACGCTCGAATCAAACAACGGCACGCGAGTAATTGTTAACCTGCCCACAAATTTGCAACAAACCAGTCGCTAACCAGGAAAAAGTCTTAGTCACTGCGGACTTTCTCTCATCCCCTTTTGCTTTCACTTTCCTATAGTCAGCACAAACGGAGACTGCCATGCATACACGCTCAGCCAGCGAAACAGACCAACAATACCGGGCGCTACGCCCCAGGCTGCTGATGTGTATGGTAATTGGTTACGCCGCGTTTTATCTGACGCGCAAAAGCGTTAACTATGTCCTCCCGGCGCTGCAAACGGATCTGGGTCTGGATAAAGGCGATATCGGCCTGCTTGGGTCACTGTTTTATCTGACCTATGGTCTGTCGAAATTCACCGCCGGGCTGTGGCACGACAGCCACGGACAGCGCGCGTTTATGGGGATTGGTCTGTTTGCCACCGGCGTTTTAAACGTGCTGTTTGCCTTTGGTGAATCGCTGACGCTGCTGCTGGTGGTCTGGACGCTGAACGGATTTTTTCAGGGCTGGGGCTGGCCACCCTGTGCCCGACTACTGACCCACTGGTACTCGCGCAACGAACGTGGCTTCTGGTGGGGCTGCTGGAATATGTCGATCAACATCGGTGGCGCCATTATCCCGCTGATTAGCGCTTTTGCCGCCCACTGGTGGGGCTGGCAGGCGGCCATGCTGGCACCGGGGATAATCAGTATGGCACTGGGAATCTGGCTCACCCTTCAATTGAAAGGTACGCCCCAGGAAGAAGGGTTACCCACGGTAGGGGAATGGCGGCATGACCCGCTGGAGCTACGTCAGGAACAGCAAAGCCCGCCGATGGGGCTGTGGCAAATGTTACGTACCACCATGCTGAAAAACCCGATGATCTGGCTGCTCGGCGTGTCGTATGTATTGGTCTACTTGATCCGCATTGCGCTCAACGACTGGGGCAACATCTGGCTGACGGAAAGCCACGGCGTGAATCTGCTCAGCGCCAATGCCACGGTGATGCTGTTTGAAGTTGGCGGCTTGCTGGGGGCGCTGTTTGCCGGATGGGGATCGGATCTGCTGTTCAGCGGTCAGCGTGCGCCGATGATTTTGCTGTTCACGCTGGGGCTGATGGTTTCCGTCGCCGCACTGTGGCTGGCACCAGTGCACCACTACGCGCTACTGGCAGTGTGTTTCTTTACCGTGGGCTTTTTTGTGTTTGGCCCACAAATGCTAATTGGCCTCGCAGCCGTTGAATGCGGACACAAAGCGGCGGCAGGTTCAATTACCGGTTTTCTCGGGCTGTTCGCCTATCTGGGGGCCGCGCTGGCGGGTTGGCCGCTGTCGTTGGTCATAGAACATTACGGCTGGTCGGGAATGTTCAGTTTGCTCTCGGTTGCCGCTGTCTTTATGGGTTTATTGCTGATGCCGTTGCTCATTGCGGGCATTACCCCTTCTCTCAGTCAAAGGATAAAACAATGAAACTGACGCTTACCTCTACCCTGATTGCTTCCGCTCTGACGCTGGCGGCCTTCAGCAACGCAGCCCAGGCGCAGGGCCGTCTGGTGGTGTATTGCAGCGCCACCAACGAGATGTGCGAAACCGAAACCAAAGCCTTCGGTGAAAAATATGATGTGAAAACCTCATTCATTCGCAACGGCTCGGGCAGTACGCTGGCGAAAGTGGATGCCGAGAAGAAAAACCCGCAGGCGGATGTGTGGTACGGCGGTACGCTGGATCCGCAATCCCAGGCCGGTGAAATGGGTCTGCTGCAGCCGTATAAATCACCAAACCTCGAACAGATCATGGAGAAATTCCGCGATCCCGCGAAGGTCAAAGGTAACCTCTCTTCGGCGGTTTACGTCGGTATTCTGGGCTTTGGCGTCAACACCCAGCGCCTGAAAGAGAAAAACCTGCCGGTGCCAAAATGCTGGAAGGATCTGACCAAACCGGAATACAAAGGCGAAATCCAGATTGCTGACCCGCAAAGCTCCGGTACCGCCTACACCGCGCTGGCGACCTTTGCTCAACTGTGGGGTGAAGATCAGGCCTTTGATTACCTGAAACAGCTCAATGCCAACGTCTCTCAATACACCAAATCCGGCATTGCCCCGGCGCGTAACGCCGCTCGCGGCGAAACGGCTATCGGCATTGGCTTCCTGCACGACTACTCGCTGGAAAAAGAACAGGGCGCACCGCTGGAGCTGATTTCCCCCTGCGAAGGCACCGGGTATGAAATCGGCGGCGTCAGCATCCTGAAAGGCGCGCGCAACGTCGACAACGCCAAACTGTTCGTTGACTGGGTGCTGTCGAAGGACGCGCAGGAGCTGGCGTGGAAGAAAGGCAAATCCTATCAGATCCTGACCAACACCACTGCCGAGACCTCTCCTAACTCGCTGAAGCTCGACGACCTGAAGCTTATCAATTACGACATGGATAAGTACGGCTCGACTGACGTACGTAAGGCGTTGATCAATAAGTGGGTTAGCGAAGTTAAGATGGGTAAATAAGCCCACGTTGCGTTCATTTGCCGGGTACGGCGTAAACGCCTTACCCGGCCTACATTACCGGAAACGCTATGTCACACACACTTGCACTCCATCCCGTGAAAAAACGGGATGCGATATTTCTTTGGGTTTTGCTCGGCTGGCTGGCGTTTGCCCTGCTGCCGAGCTGGAGCCTGGACTACGGTCTGCTGGAGTCAACGCGGGAAGAAATACTCGCCGCCTACGGCTGGTCGCAGTTCAATATCAGTTGGCTGTGGTATCTGCTGCCAAGCCTGCTGCTGGTGCGCCCATTCCATGAAGCCAGGCGCGAACAGCGCAGCCGCCATTATCTTGACGCGGGTTGGGCATTTTTCTGTATGGCCTTTATTGTCGCCAGCGCCACCCTTGAGGGTCGCGGCTTAGGCTATGCCACCATCGTGCTGTTTGTCGCGCTTGGCGCAATCATGACCCTGGCACTCACCCGCCTCGAATGGCTGGGCGGTGACCGTTTCGTCATCGGCTCACTTACCGCGATTGTCGCGCTGATCGGTATTTTTATCGTCTGGCCGAGCATCGCCATTTTCATTCCGATGTTCACCAACGACGCCGGGGAATTTGCCCCGCTGGCGTTTATGAATGTGCTGTCGCAGGCGCATATCATTCAGGTGATCCTCAACTCGATTATGCTGTCGATTGCCGTCGGCGTCGGCTGTACCTTCTTTGGTCTGGTACTGGCTATCTACACCACCCGTATCGCCAGACGCAGCGCCATAATCGGACGTATCTTCTCGATTTTGCCGATCGTCACTCCGCCGTTTGTCGTCGGTTTAGGCGTCACGCTGATGATGGGACGCTCCGGTTACATCACCGAGTTTATGGTCGAATGGTTTGGTTTAACCAACACCAACTGGCTGTATGGCTTTACCGGCATCTGGCTGGCGCAGGTTCTGGCCTTTACGCCGATGGCGTTTATGATCCTCGACGGAGCAATCAAAACCATTCATCCGTCGCTGGAAGAAGCGTCATACACCCTGCGTGCCAGCCGCTGGCAGACCTTTAACGGCGTGTTTGTCCCGCTGCTGAAACCAGCACTGGCTAACGCCTTTTTGATTGTGGTCGTGCAGTCGCTGGCCGACTTTAGTAACCCGCTGGTGCTCGGCGGTAACTTCGACGTGCTGGCAACGCAAATCTACTTCTACATCACCGGTTCGCAGCTTGACTACCAGGCCGCCAGTACGCTGGGTGCCTTCCTGCTGCTGTTCTCGCTGCTGGTGTTTTGCGTGCAGTATATGTGGATTGGTAAACGCTCATACGTCACCGTTTCCGGCAAATCCTACCGGGGCGACGTACAGCCGCTGCCGGTAACGCTGGTATGGAGTGTGGTCGCGCTGCTGGCAGTGTGGATTGCCTTTAACGCCCTGCTCTACGGCAGCATTTTCTACGGTAGCTTCACCGTCAACTGGGGCGTGGACTACACCCTGACGCTGGCGAACTTTACCAAACTGTTCGGTCAGGGGATGAGCGATGGCGCGTGGCCTTCACTGCTCGACACCCTGCTCTACGCCGGGATTGCCGCGCCGATCACCGCGATCTTCGGCCTGCTGATCGCGTGGATCGTGGTGCGCCAGCAGTTTAAAGGCAAGAAGACCATCGAGTTCACCACCATGCTGTGCTTTGCCGTTCCGGGCACCGTCGCGGGCGTGTCGTACATTCTGGCCTTTAACAGCGCCCCGGTGTACCTCACTGGTACGGCGGCGATTGTCATTATCTCAATGGTGATGCGTAACGTCCCGGTCGGTATCCGCGCAGGCATCGCGGGCTTAGGCCAAATCGATAAATCGCTCGATGAAGCCTCACTCAGCCTGCGCGCCGGTTCCCTGCGTACCATTACGCACATCCTGCTGCCGCTGCTGCGCCCGGCGATCCTCTCGGCGCTGATTTACAGCTTTGTGCGCGCCATTACCACCGTCAGCGCCATTGTGTTCCTCGTCACGCCGGATACCCGCGTAGCGACGGCTTACATCCTCAACCGCGTGGAAGATGGCGAATACGGTGTAGCGATTGCCTACGGTTCCATTCTGATCGTGGTGATGCTGGCGATTATTTTCATCTTTGACTGGCTGATCGGTGAATCACGTACCTCCCGTTCAAAAGCCAAAAACCAGGCGTAATGGAGCGCACTATGACTCAGAAAAATTTCGTTGAACTGCGCAACGTCACTAAACGATTTGGCAGTAATACGGTAATCGACAATATCAACCTCACCATCCCGCAGGGGCAAATGGTGACGCTGCTCGGCCCGTCCGGCTGCGGCAAAACCACTATTTTGCGCCTGGTTGCCGGGCTGGAAAAACCGAGCGAAGGGCAAATTTTCATTGATGGCGAAGACGTCACCCATCGCTCTATTCAGCAGCGCGATATCTGTATGGTGTTTCAGTCCTATGCCCTGTTCCCGCATATGTCGCTGGGAGAGAATGTCGGTTATGGCCTGAAAATGCTCGGCGTACCGCGCGCAGAGCTGAAAGCCCGCGTCAAAGAGGCGTTGGCGATGGTGGATCTGGAAGGATTCGAAGACCGCTTTGTCGATCAGATCTCCGGCGGGCAGCAGCAGCGCGTGGCGCTGGCCCGCGCGTTGATCCTCAAACCGAAGGTGCTGCTGTTTGATGAGCCGTTGAGTAACCTCGACGCCAACCTGCGTCGCAGCATGCGCGACAAGATCCGCGAGTTGCAAAAGCAGTTTGATATCACCTCGCTGTACGTCACCCACGATCAGAGCGAAGCCTTTGCGGTTTCTGATACTGTGCTGGTGATGAACAAGGGACACATCATGCAGATCGGCTCACCGCAGGAACTTTACCGCCAGCCCGCCTCCCGCTTTATGGCGAGCTTTATGGGCGATGCCAACCTGTTCCCGGCAACCTTCAGCGACGGATACGTTGATATCTACGGCTATCATCTGCCGCGCCCGCTGCACTTTGGTACACAGGGTGAAGGGATGGTCGGTGTGCGCCCGGAAGCGATCACGCTCAGCGATCGCGGCCAAGAGAGCCAGCGCTGCGTGATCCGCCATGTCGCCTATATGGGGCCGCAGTATGAAGTGACGGTGGAATGGCACGGGCAGGAGATATTATTGCAGGTCAACGCTACGCGTCTGCAACCGGACGTCGGCGAGCAGTATTATCTTGAAATCCATCCGTACGGCATGTTTGTTCTGGCGGATGCGGCATAACGTTTTGTGGTTTTGTAGGCCGGATAAGGCGCTTGTGCCGCCATCCGGCAATGCCTGATGCGCTGCGCTTATCAGGCCTACAATGAACGATGTAGGCCGGATAAGGCGCTTGCGCCGCCATCCGGCAATGCCTGATGCGCTGCGCTTATCAGGCCTACAATGAACGATGTAGACCCGATAAACCCTCAGCTTCGCGCTTTTAACGCGGCGATATCCGCAGGCGTGGTGCGACAGCACCCGCCAATTAACCGTGCGCCAGCGGCCTGCCACTGCGGCAGATAATCCGCCAGCTGCGCGCAATGTTCACCGTGATGATGCCAGGTTTTGCTCACGGCATCGTAATGCTCGCCCGAGTTCGGATACACCACAAGCGGCAGCGCCGTTAAGCCGTGTAAATGCTGCAACGCAGCGCTGGTGTTTTCCAGCGCAATACAGTTAATGCCTAGCGCCACCACCTGCGGATAACCCGCCAGCAACGCAACCACATCACGCAGCGGCGTGCCGTCACTCAGGTGCTCGCTGTCGCGCAGGGTAAATGAGAACCACGCCCGCGCACGCGGATATGCGGTCAACAGCTCGGCCAACGCCTCAATCTCGGCAAAATTCGGCAGGGTTTCGCAGGCCAGCAGATCGGCCCCGGCATCCAGCAAGGCTTCCACGCGCGGGCGATGAAACGCCTGAAATGCCTCAACGCTACAATGATAATCGCCACGGTATTCAGAGCCATCCGCCAGATACGCGCCGTAAGGCCCGACGGATCCCGCCACCAGAAGCGTTCCCGCTTGCGGGTTCTCTGCCAGATACGCTTCACGGGCTTTACGCGCCAGCTCCACGCTTTTGCCAATCAGCGCTTTCGACTGCGCTTCATCCAGACCTCGCGCGGCGAAGCCCGCCGGCGTCGCCTGATAGCTGGCAGTGATCGCGCATTGCGCCCCCGCCCGGTAGTAATCAAGATGCACTTCGCGGATAAGCTCCGGGTTTTCTACCAGCACTTTGGCTGACCACAGGCTGTCGGCTAAGTTACACCCTCGCGCTTCCAGCTCCGTCGCCATCGCGCCATCCAGCAGCAGGATATCCTGTTTATCAAGGAGAGCGCGTAACGGATTATTCTGCGACATGTTCTGGCTCCTGTTTTGCGTTTCGGGGTTGAGTAAGGAAATAAGCACCATAGCACAACGCAACAAACGGTAACCCGCACCACAACGCAATTCTCTGCGCTGGATCGAATGCCAGCCCAACACAGGCCACCAGGCACAGCACAAAACCTAATACCGGCACCAGCGGATACCACGGCGCGCGATAATGTAATTCACTCAATGCCTTACCTTGTTGCAGATGACGGCGGCGAAAAACAAAATGCGAGGCGCAGATGCTCAGCCACACCGCCACCACCGCAAATCCGGAGATTGCCGACAGCGCAACAAATACCGTGTCCGGGGCCACCACGCTGGAAAACAGCGCCAGCACACCACCGAGCATACTGACCGACAGCGCCGTCAGTGGCACGCCGTTTTTCGTTACTCGCGCAAAACAGGCCGGTAGCGTACGTTCATTCGACAGCGACCACAGCATGCGCCCGGAAGCATACAAACCGGAGTTCGCAGCAGAAAGAATAGCCGTCAGGATCACGAAGTTAAAAATATCAGCGGCGTACGGGATCCCTACTTTCTCAAATACCAGCACAAACGGGCTTTTCTCCACGCCCGCCTGCTGCATCGGGATCAGCGCTGCCAGCACAAACACGGTGCCGATAAAGAAAATAATCAATCGCGCGATGGTAGTACGAATCGCTACCGGGATAACTTTGCGCGGGTTTTCCGTTTCACCGGCGGCAATGCCGATAAGCTCGGTACCTGAAAAAGCAAAGTTCACTGCCACCATAGTCATCAGAATCGGTAAGCCACCGTGCGGGAACCAGCCTTCTGCCGTGATATTACTCAGCCCCGGCGCGGGCGAGCCATCCTGCATCGGAATAAAGCCGAAAATCGCCGCCCCACCGAGGATGATAAAGGCGATGATAGTGACCACTTTGACCAGCGAGAACCAGAACTCCCCTTCGGCAAAAAAGCGCGTGGAGATAACATTCAGACCAAAAATAATCGCGCAAAACACCACACACCAGACCCATACCGGCACCTGTGGAAACCAGTACTGCATACAGAATCCAGCGGCGGTAAAGCTCGAACCCAGCGCCACGGTCCAGGTCAGCCAGTAGAGCCAGGCCACGGTATACCCGGTAGCCGGACCAAGATAGCGCGCGGCATAAACGTGAAACGCTCCGGTCTCCGGCATCGCGACCGACAGCTCGCCCAGACACTGCATAACCAGCCAGACCACCAGCGCGCCAATCAGATAGGCCAGCAGCGTTCCCGCCGCTCCAGTGGTGGAAATGATGTACCCGGTATTGAAGAATAATCCTGTGCCAATCACGCCGCCCAAGGAAAGCATAATCAGGTGACGCGTTTTCATTGTGCGCTTCAGTGGCGCATTTTGTTGTGTTGCTTGCATATAACCTTCTAAACGTATGGACATCTAAACATCCAAAGAAGGTTTGTTATACCGCGTTTGTTAACAGAATGCAAAGTCAACCCTGCACCAGACGCAGATGCCCGCGCCGGGCGCTTAATAGCGGGTGGGGATTAATAATCAGATACAAAAAGGGCCGCCAGCTCATAACGCCTCCGTTGCCATGTTTTATCTAAACTTTGGCAACACAGTTGACTGACGGCGTTAACCCGGAAGTGGGAATCAAATCTCCCCACTCCCACAACCGGATGAATGCTTAAGCACCGCTGGCCGGGATCGGCATCTGCGATTTGCGGCTCATCAGAATAAATACCGCCAGGCCTGCTAGCAAAATGCCCGGCGCAGAAGCCGCCATCACCCCTACCGTTCCGGTACCGAGCGCTAACATTTTCCCTGCCAGCAGCGGACCGCTCATCGCCCCCAGACGCCCGACTGCGACGGCGGTTCCCACGCCTGTGGCGCGGATCTGCGTGCTGTAAAACAGCGGCGCCAGCGCATACAACACACTTTGCCCGCCGGTGGCGAACATCCCCGCCACAAATCCCGCCATTAGCATGCCGCTCAATGACGACACCGTACCCAGCGCCAGCAGTGAAGCCAACATCCCGGTGTAGATCAGCAGCGACATCACCACCGGGCGCAGTTTATCCATTAACGCCCCGAGAATTAACGTGCCGCTGGCCGCGCCAATTTGCAGAGCAAACATTACGCCTGCCGCCTGCGATGGCCGAAAGCCCTGCTCCACCAGCAGCATCGGCAGCCAGTTGATCAGCATATACACCACCAGCAGGGTGAAGAAATAGCACAACCACAGCAGCAGCGTGGCACTCGCCGTCGCTGGCGCAAACAGGGCGCGCAACGGTGCGGCGGCCACCTGCGTTTGTTGGGTATAAACCTGAGATTCCGGCAGCCAGCGCATCAACAGCGGCACCAGCAGCAGCGGGATCACCCCGCCTACCCAGAACACCGTTTGCCAGGCGGAGGCCAGGCCGCTAAACCCGAGCGCTGCCGCCAGCGCCGCGCCAATCGGCACACCGCAGTACATCAGGCTCACCGCCGTACCGCGAAAACGCGGGCCCGCCGCCTCGGAAGTCAGCGCGATCAGATTCGGCAACGCCGCGCCCAGCCCGACGCCGGTCATCAGACGGGCAAACACCAGCGATGAGAAATCCCAGGAAATCGCCGTCGCCAGCGAGAACAGGCCGAACAGCGCCACAGAGGCAATGAGAATACGCTTGCGGCCATAGCGGTCGGCCAGCATGCCGCCCACCAGCGCGCCGGGCAGCAGCCCGAGAATGCCCGCACTGAAGATCCAGCCCATCTGCATTTTATCCAGCGCAAACGCGTGGGCGATACCGACGGCAGCGATACCGGCGGCCTGTAAATCCAGCCCTTCCATCAGGGCAACTAAAAAGCAAAGCCCAACGGTCAACGTCAGGCGGTAAGATGCGGGGGTACGGGTCGTCATAAGATGTCCCTCTGAGGTCACGATGCAGGTGAATCGCGGCTGATACGTTGCCAGCCGCGTAATCATTTTTTATTTGCGGTTGCGCAGGTCCAGCGCTACGTCGACGATCATATCTTCCTGGCCGCCCACCATCCGACGTTTGCCCAGTTCCACCAGAATATCTACTGCGCTCAGGTCATAACGTGCTGCCGCCACTTCGCAATGACGCAGAAAACTGGAGTACACCCCGGCATAGCCCAGCGCCAGCGTTTCACGATCCACCCGCACCGGGCGGTCTTGTAGTGGACGCACTAAATCGTCGGCGGCGTCCATCAGTGCGTAGAGATCGGTTCCGTGCTGCCAACCAAGCTTATCCGCAGCGGCGATAAATACCTCCAATGGCGCGTTGCCCGCGCCTGCGCCCATCCCTGCCAGGCTGGCGTCGACACGGTCACCCCCCTCTTCTACTGCGGCAATCGAGTTCGCCACCCCAAGACTCAGGTTGTGATGCGCATGCATTCCGGTTTCTGTTTCCGGCTTCAGCACCGCTTTCAGTGCGCGGAAGCGGGCGCGAATATCGCTCATGTTCATTGCGCCGCCGGAATCGACCACATAAATACAGGTCGCGCCGTAGTTTTCCATCAGCTTCGCCTGCTGTGCCAGGTTCTCCGGTGTGGTCATATGGCTCATCATCAGAAAACCGACGGTATCCATGCCAAGCTCACGCGCATACTGAATATGCTGGGCCGACACATCCGCTTCAGTGCAGTGGGTCGCCACGCGCACTACCCGTGCGCCGGCCTGATATGCATTTTTCAGGTCATGAATAGTGCCGATACCCGGCAGCAACAGCGTGGCAATTTTGGCATGCTTCACCACGTCCGCCGCCGCTTCAATCCACTCCAGGTCGCTGTGCGCACCAAAGCCGTAGTTGAAGCTGGAACCTTGTAAACCGTCGCCGTGGGCCACTTCAATAGAATCAACCCGTGCGTCGTCCAGCGCTTTGGCTATCTGGCGCACATTCTCCAGCGAATATTGATGACGAATAGCGTGCATACCGTCGCGCAGGGTCACGTCAGAGATATAGAGTTTTTTACCGTTCATGCTGCTTCTCCTGCCTGACGAGCGAGGGACTGCGCCATCTTCTCAGCGGTCGCCAGCGCGCTGGAGGTCATAATGTCGAGGTTGCCCGCGTAGGCTGGTAAATAGTGCGCCGCGCCTTCCACTTCCAGATACACCGCGGTTTTCAGCCCAGAGAACTGGCCGATACCCGGCAGATTCACCGGTTTATCTTCCGGGATGACTTCAAACTGGACACGCTGTTTCAGGCGATAGCCCGGCACGTAGGCCTGCACCGCCGCCGCCATCTCATTAATCGACGCTTCAACTTCAACCTCAGAGGCCGCTTCGCTCAGCACATACACCGTGTCACGCATCATCAGCGGCGGCTCGGCCGGGTTAAGGACAATAATGGCTTTGCCTTTTGCCGCGCCGCCGACCACTTCAATCGCCTTCGAGGTAGTTTCGGTAAACTCGTCGATATTGGCACGGGTACCCGGCCCCGCCGATTTACTGGCGATCGAGGCGATAATCTCGGCGTAATGGACTTTTGCCACGCGAGAAACTGCCGCCACCATTGGGATGGTCGCCTGTCCGCCGCAGGTCACCATATTGACGTTCTGCTGATCAACGTTGGCTGCCAGATTCACCACCGGCACGCAGTAAGGACCGATTGCCGCGGGTGTCAGGTCGATCAGGCGGATGCCAGGTTTAACGGCACGTAGCGCGGCGTCGTTCTTCACATGCGCGCCTGCGCTGGTGGCGTCAAACACGATGTCGATATCGGCGAATTCCGGCATGGCGATAAGCCCTGTCACCCCTTCATGGGTGGTGGCAACGCCCATGCGTCGAGCACGCGCCAGGCCATCAGATTCTGGATCGATACCGACCATCACTGCCATTTCCAGATGCACGCCGTGACGCAGAATTTTTATCATCAAATCGGTACCGATGTTGCCGGAGCCGATAATGGCGACTTTACGCTTACTCATGACTGACTTCCTTTTGTAACCGCCGCTGAAAAGGTGGCGGCGACTGAACCAATACCGTCGATATGGGCTTCGAAACGATCGCCCGCATTCACCGCCACCATCGGACCTAACGCTCCGGTGAGAATAATGTCTCCGGCACGCAGCGGCTCGCCGAGGCTGGCCATTTTGCGCGCCAGCCAGACGGCGGCGTTGATCGGATGTCCCAGGCATTCGCTGCCGCGCCCGCTGGAGACCTCTTCGTTGTTGCGCGTCATTTTCATCGCGCAGTTTTTCAGATCTAATCCTGCCGGACGCTGTGCCGGACCGCCGAGCACATACACGCCACAGGAGGCGTTATCCGCCACGGTATCAACAAATTTGATCGACCAGTCGCGGATACGGCTGCCGACCACTTCCAGCGCGGGAAGTACCCACTCTATGGCGTTGTAAAGCTCGTCAAAAGTGGTGTCGGTATTGGGCAGATCGCGGTTCAGCACCAGCGCAATTTCGGCTTCAATACGCGGTTGCAACACACGGGAAAACGGGATGGTTTCGTTATCGCCATAACACATATCAGCAAACAGCGTGCCGAAATCCGGCTGATCGACACCCAGCTGTTGCTGCACTTTCGGGTGCGTCAGCCCCACTTTGCGCCCGACCACGCGACGGCCGCGCGCCACGTCGTACTGCACGTTGATGCGCTGAATGGCGTAGGCCGCTTCGGCGTTATCCACACCAATCAATTCACGCAGCGGGGCGATAGCTTCCCCTTTTTCTTCAGCCTGACGTAAATCGGCGGCTAGCTGCTCAAGATTACGATTCGTCATGTCCGTTCCTTAAGGGCGTGTGAGGAAATTCAGCACCAGTTGGTTAAAGGCATCCGCATGTTCCCACTGCGCCCAGTGCCCGCAGTCGCGGTAGATGTGCAGTTCAGAACCGGCAATCCCGGAAAGCAGGCGCAGACCGGCATCCATCGGCACAAAGCGGTCATTGCGTCCCCAGACAATCAGGGTCTGGGCTTTGATTTCACCCAGACGCGGGCTGAAATCCGGGAACTGTTTCGGGTTGGCCTCCAGACTCTGGACAAAGTTTTCCAGGTGATCGCGGCGCGACAGCATGTTATTCAGGCGCGCCTCAAACAACGCCTCGGTCAGGTCGCTGGTGTCGAAGACAAAGATCTCCATCATCAGCTTCAGGTTCTCGATGGTCGGCTCACGATACAGCTGATTCAGGCGCTTGATACCTTCGGTCGGCATCGGGGTAAACAGGCTCATGCCGCCCGTTCCGCCGCCCATTAATACCAGTTTACCCACGCGCTCCGGCCAGCTCAGGGTAAACGCCACAGCACTGTGACCGCCCATCGAGTTACCCAACAGGTGGACTGTTTGAATATCCAATTGATCGACCACGCTTTTCAGGATGCGGGCATTGAGATCGGATCGCGAACCGCGGTTAACGATCCCATCGCTTTTGCCCCAGCCAGGACAATCCAGCAGGATCACCCGGTATCCGGCCTGTACCAACGGATCGATATTACGGCTGAAGTTTGCCCAGCCCGTTGCACCTGGACCGGATCCGTGCAGCAGCACGACGGTCTCATCGCCCTGCCCACAGTCATTGAAATGCACGCGTAGGGTTTCGCCTGCTTCCTGCACCTCCAGAAAACGACTGGTAGCGGCTTCGGTTTGCGGTTGGTAAGTCATGATGTTCTCCTGCATATTCAGTTCTGTTTTAGTTCTGCGTAGTGGCGCTCAGGGAGCCGAATCCGGCGATCCACTCCGGGATCGGGCGGTAATAACGGCCTTCGCTGCGCCAGTTGCCAAAAGCAGAAATAGCGGCAAAGGCAGCAACCCAGGTTTTCACTTCGTGCGTTGATTTGCCCGCCATTGCGGACAGCTCTTCGTTACTGAGCGCGTCCAGCTCCTGCAAACGCCCCTGCTCAAGCAGGGTCATAAAACGGTTATCCCAGACAGGGTTAAGCGGGTGTAGCGTGTTTTGATCGACCACAAACTTCTCGGCGGCGGTGATCACCCGCTGCTGGCGCAGCTCGCGCTCGTTTTCAGGTAACTGTTTGCCGCTGCCGAGCAGGCGGTCACGCATATGGGCATCAGCCTTCGCCAGCTCCGGTACCGGCGGCTGATGCGACAGACCACCGGAGCCTAAAAACAGCACGCGCTTATTCAGCGAGCTGGCGAAACGGCCAATCGCTTCACCGAGCATGCGGGTACGCTGAAAGCCCGGCAGCGGCGTGGCGACGCCGTTAATAAACACTGGCAGCACCGGCACCTTATCCAGGCCGCCGAGCAAAAACTCCAGCGGCTGCGCGAAGCCATGATCGACCTGCATGTTGTAGGACACGGCGAGATCGATACCGCTTTTCATTACCGCGTGGGCGCAGGCTTCAGCCAGATCTGTCGGCACCGGCAGTTCCCCCGCCGCGCTACCAAAATCGCCGATCGCCGTAGCTCCAACGCCTAAACAGAACGGCGGCATCACGTCGTAGAAAAATCCGTTGTAGTGATCGGGGGCAAACAGCACGACCAGTTCAGGTTCGAACGCCGCAATACGTGCCCGAGCGCTGGCGATCACGCCGTTAACCTCGTCGAGCACAGCCTGTGCCGGGTCGACATAGCCCACCAGCGGCGAGTGGGAAAGACAGTGAAGATAAGCGTGCATATCAGGCAACCTTTTCAACAGGAATGTCGGCAGTAGCGCGAGTGAGCGTCATCACCGACGCCAGTTTATTCAGGGTGCTGCCCAGGGTTTGCGGAATGGCGATGGCGGCCACGAAGCGGTCCGGGCGCATGACTACCAGCGCGGCGTTGTGCTGGGCAAACCACGCGCGCAGGCGGTTTTGCGTATCGCCTATGCGGGTAACGCCGTCGTGGTTATCCTGATCGGTATGTATCTGCGTATCCGGCACGACCTGGATAAAACGCGTCCCCAGCGCCTGCCATTGTTGGATCTGCGCCTCGCTCATGCCCCATAGTGGGTTACAGCCCCAGCCAATCACCGCGAAATTCGGTCCGATGACGTTGTCGAGCAACGTCACTTCGCCCGATTCCAGCGTCACCTTCGGCTGGATAAACATCTTGCCGACCGGTGAAGTTTTCGCGTCGCCTTCACGCACCAGCGCCCCGGCGTGGTACTGCGGCATCGGCTTAAACCGCATTTCAAGGAAGTAGCGTTTGACCGGCGGAATATAGTTCAACAGCCAGGAAACCCCATCGCGTACCGCGCCGTGCCAGCGTTTGGGCGGCGCAAGTACGTTGCCAGCGGTCACGGAGAGGTCGATCATGGCTTTGGCGTGGTCGCGGCGTTCCTGCTGGTAGGTATCCAACAGCGCATCGTCGGCTTTACCGTTAATCACCAGCGCCAGTTTCCATGCCAGGTTGAAAGCATCGCGCATGCCGCTGTTGTATCCCTGACCCTGCCAGACCGGCATAATGTGCGCCGCATCGCCCGCCAGCAGCACGCGGTCAATACGAAAACGTTCGGCCAGACGAGCATTATGGGTATACACGCGCTGGCGGATCAGCTCGACGTTGTCCGGGTTCGGCAGCACTTTGCTCAGTAACTGGCGCATATTCTGCGGCTCGCTAAGCTGCGCTTCGGTTTCCCCCGGCATAACCATAAACTCAAAACGGCGCACCGCGTGCGGCAGCGCGGCAGAGACATACGGGCGCACCGGATCGCAGCATAAATACACATGCGGCGTGCTGAGCGGATCGTTGGCGATATCCACCACAATCCACTGATTCGGCGCGGTTTTACCTTCAAACGGCACGTTCAGAGAACGTCTGACGTTGCTGCCGCCGCCGTCGCAGGCCACCAGCCACTGAGCCTTCACCGTTTCACGTTGACCGTCTGGCGCTTTCAGATTTAGCGTCACTTCGCCGTTTTGTTGGCTGAAGGCCTCCAGCTCGCGGGAGAACAGGCAGCGCACGTTGGGAAAACGCGATAACCCTTCCAACATCACCGCGTCCACCTGCGGCTGAATAAACGCATTACGACGCGACCAGCCAAATTCGTCGGTCATCGGCTGGATATCAGCAAAGCAACGGCCTTTTGGGGTGAGAAAGCGCATTGCGTGCCACGGTGTGGTGTGCGGCAAAACGTTCTCGACCAGCCCCACAGACTGCATAGTGCGCAGCGCTTCATCGTCAATGCCGATGGCGCGAGGATAGTCGATCAGCGTGTCGAGCTTCTCCACTACCAACACCTCAATGCCCATCTGCCCAAGATAGTTGGCCATCATCAGCCCTACCGGACCAGCACCGGCAATCGCCACCTGCGCGGTATGCTGCACAGCGGGTTGTATATCCGGGTTTTTTGTTGTCATTTCAGAACCTCACGACTCGGACAAAACGCAATTGCGGACCCTGGTGAGGCGCAACTTGTTTTGTTAAAAATATGTGAATAATTTTTTGTTGTGCGGTCAGTATAGAAGCGAGTTTTTGCGCTACAATCAAAACATGCCAGGATGTGCACTAAGTGCACAACGTTGTTTTACCTGTAGATTTGTCAATGAATATGAAAAATGACGAGAGCACTGAGTACAAAACCGTACGCGGATTAACGCGCGGATTAATGTTATTAAATATGTTAAACCGGCTCGATGGTGGGGCCAGTGTTGGCTTGCTTGCTGAGTTAAGCGGCCTGCATCGCACCACGGTCAGACGGCTGCTGGAAACCCTGCAGGATGAGGGTTACGTCCGGCGCAGCCTGTCCGATGACAGCTTTCGCTTAACCATTAAAGTCCGCCAGCTCAGCGAGGGGTTTCGTGACGAGCAGTGGATTTCTGCACTCGCCGCCCCGCTGCTGGGGGATTTGCTGCGCGAGGTCATCTGGCCGACCGACGTTTCCACGCTGGATGTGGACGCGATGGTGGTACGTGAAACCACCCACCGCTTCAGCCGCCTGTCTTTTCACCGGGCGATGGTCGGGCGTCGTTTGCCATTGCTGAAAACTGCATCCGGCCTGACCTGGCTGGCATTTTGCCCGGAGAATGAACGGCAGGAACTGATTGAAATGCTTGCCTCCCGATCGGGAGAAGAGTTCCAGCTTGCGCGCGAACCGCTGAAGCTCAATGCCATTTTGACCCGCGCGCGAAAAGACGGTTTTGGCCAGAACTTTCGCGGTTGGGATCAGGAGGAGAAAATCGCTTCTATCGCCGTCCCCATCCGCAGCGAACAGCGGGTGATCGGCTGCCTGAATTTGGTGTATATGGCCAGCGCCATGACCATCGAACAAGCCGCGGAAAAGCATCTTCCGGCCTTACAAAAGGTGGCGAAACAGATAGAGGACGGCGTCGAATCGCAGGAGATTTTGGTTGCCGGGAGGTGAGATGGATCACAGTTATGCGGATCATCTGGTTGATAGCTGGCATAACTCACTAACCGGCCGATAAAACTCTGTGACCTCTTGCCCAAAAAATATCTTCATTACATAGTGTGCATTCGTTTTCTGCCAGGAGGCTGCATGTTAAAGGTCATTGCTGAGGATTTCATCAAACCTGAGTATATTGAAACTGTTCTCCCGTTGTATCGGGAGCTAATATCGGCAACGAAGAAAGAACTGCACTGCATTGCTTACGACCTCTATATTGATGAAAAAGATCCGGGCCATTTTATTTTTATCGAAGAATGGCCAAACCACGCGGCTCTCGATGAACATTGTGCCAGCGAGCATTTCCAGCGACTTGTACCATTAATCGATCAATACACTCGCCAGGAAGCACGTTACATACTGATGGATGACGTGGTAAATCCGGCTGTCTCGTGATAATGAAGAAAGTACTGGGATTACTGTTAATTATGTTTTTGGCAGGATGCTCAACACCAGGAAAGAAAGTCTTTTACTTCACTGGTCGCTGAGGGCTTAAAGCCTCTTCGAAAGAGGCTTTAAGCTTTGCAACAATGCATCACACTGATTACAAAGCGGAATCATCACTGTTCCAGCTGTATTATTATTTAGAGTTTATACTCCATTATTACTGTTTCAGATATTAAGCGCATTTTTACGAGGCCATTTTCATCGCGGCACCAATAACTGCCATACACATACTGCTCGCAAGTAAAACAATAAACCAATATATATAATTATTAAACTTTGTAAATAACCAGATAAACCTAAGTAATGACAATGCAGCAATAGAAATAGAAGACACAAACATTGTAAATATATAAATACCAGAAATTATCCATCCTGCTTCTTCGTAAATACTCTTCATTGTAAAAATAAGGATAGATAAGTAAAATGCTGATAAAGCAAGCCCGCTCAGAAAATCATAATAATCTATGTATGTGATGTTTTTATCTTTCTGCGGAAGAGCTATAAACTTTTCAAGTTTCTCATTGTCTACTCGTGACAAAAACCGATTAATTAGCGGAGTAAACATCACTAAAATCATCACCAAATGAATGAATAGTAAAGAAAGTTTAATTCTGTCATCAACCGATTCATTCTGTGGCCAGATAGATATTATTTCATAATCCATTTTTGCAAGGAGAAAAAAGCAAATGGCCGATGGTACATATTCAGAAGATATAGCTTTCCATATTTTTTTAAAAATCACTTATATTACCCCATTAGTTATATCGGTGAATCACTATTAGTTAACCGTGCTACTAATCTGCAAATAGTTGGCGATCATATTTATTTAATACGGATAATATATACCTATTCAGAAACGGATTGCTACCTACTAATTTTATCACTACATACCTGAATCACGTAAATTACACATATCAAAAAAAAACCGAAACCCGCTCCTGAAAAGAGCAACGTTCCGGTTTTTATTCAGTCCGAAGGGTTTCAGACTTTAAGCAGTTTCACCGTCGCGTCGATGTCGATTTCATCTTCCGAGAAGATCAGCGTCGTGCCCTGGAAGGTAGTGATGGCCAGCTTTTTCAGTGTGCGCATTTCACCAGGCTTCACGTCTGATTTCGGTCGGATGCTGTTCATCAGCACGCCGACAGACAGCACAGCATTTTCTTTGTCGATACGGGTCTCTACAGGGACTTCTTCGCTGTAGACCAGGAATGACTTGATCGAGGTGAGCTTCAGACGCTCGCCTGCGATATAGATGTACTTGCTGTCTGGTATGACTTTTACCGCGTAGGCAGACAAGCCTTTGTTGTTGGTGGTGGGCTCAAAAGTCACCGCCGCGTCTTTCTTGATCAGCTCAGGATTAGCAACCTTAATCACATGAAAATAGCGGTTGTCGCCGTTTTCATCTTTGATAAATCCAAAGCCTTTATCTTTAAACCACGTTGTGATTGTTCCGTTCATTGCTGTTTCCGCCTGATTAAACCTATTACTCGTAGAGTATACCTACTCAATTTGCGCGCAGTGTAAAACACAGGCCATGTCTTTGGCTACTCGTTACCCCAACGATTGAGGAACTCCGCAATATCATCGATACGCTGAGCGTCGACACCTGCCACGGTAGCCATCTCCTGCTGCGCTTCTTCGCTGATCTCTTCGTTGCTCATCAAACGGGTGATCAACTGCTGGAAGTAGTGCGCCAGCGCGTCACGTTCTGTGTCGCTCACCGGCTTTGCGGCCTCGGTCGCGTACTCGTCGGCAATATCATAATATTTTAGCGGAATGTCGTTGTTCATCAGTTGCTCCGGGGTAAAGGCATGTGCCAGCAGTTGCCTGCCGCGTCTGGTGTGAATGATAGCATTCTTATTTCATGGTTCGCGATCTGTTTTATTGGTCACTATGCATTACATATATCAATAATGTTTTCCGGCACCACTTCGCATTTAATAAACCTTCCGTATTTAAATAACAGCATTCTTATTCAGTTCGATATAATGGCTGATTATTAAATAACGAGCCACCAAGGAAATATTAAATTACTTTAATTCTAATTACATTATCGACATCTGTAATCCGCAGTTGGCCCAATCCCATCGCTAGTCGCCCATTTGCCCACATTCATCTTCTGGACAACACTCTACGATGACACCACTGACCCAACACGTGGAGCAAACACCATGAACATCACGCAAATCCGTAACGCTACGCAGCACATCACTTTTGGTGGCAAAACCTTTCTGATCGACCCTATGCTGGCGGCAAAAGGTACTTATCCGGGCTTTGCCGGTACGGCACGCGCCGAGATCCGCAACCCGACCGTTGATCTGCCTGTCGATATCGACACCCTGCTCAACGTTGATGCGCTGATCGTGACCCATCTGCATGAAGACCACTGGGATGAAGCCGCGGCTCGTGTCGTGCCGAAAGACAAACCGATTTATGTGCAAAACGATCGCGATGCGCAGGTACTGCGGGAACAAGGTTTCACGCAACTGACCGTACTGACGCAAAACACTGCGCTTGGTGATCTCACCCTGCGTAAAACCGGCGGCCAGCACGGTTCGGATCGCGCTTACGCCGTCCCGCAAATGGCTGAACGTCTGGGTGATGCCTGCGGAGTTATCTTCCAGCATCCGGCGGAAAAAACGCTGTATCTGGTCGGGGACACCATCTGGCGCGACGAGGTGGAAACCAACATGCGGACTTTCCAGCCAGGCGTGGTCATTCTGAACGCAGGCTTTGCTCACGTTATCGGGTTTGGCTCAATTATCATGGGCGCGGAAGATGTGCTAAAAACCCACTTCACGCTGCCCGAAGCACAAATTGTGGCGACCCACATGGAGGCGATTAACCACTGTCTGCTGACCCGCGCGGCCTTGAAAGAGTACGCCTGCGACAACCAGATTGCGCAATTTGTTAACGTGCCGGAAGATGGCGAAACCCTGACGTTTTAAACTCCACAGAGGACTCGTATGCAACCGCTTAACGTCGCCATTGTTGCCGTGGAAGATTTCAGCCCGTTTCACTTCTCGGTGCCGTGCATTATTTTCAGTGACAAAGTGACGGCGAAAAAGCGTTTTGAGGTGCAACTGTGCGCCGAACAGCCGGGCATCGTTTCCTCGCAGGATGGCTTCTCCATTCACGCAGCCTACGGCTATGAAGCGGTGGAGGCCGCCGACATTGTGGTGATCCCCTGGTGGGGTACCACGGCACATCGGCCACCACAAAGCCTGCTTGATGCGCTCAATCGTGCGCGACAAAACGGCGCGCAGATTGTTGGGTTATGCCTGGGTGCGTTTGTTCTCGGCTACGCCGGTCTGCTGGATGGCAAACGGGCGGCTACGCACTGGGAGTTCGAGCAGGATTTTCAGTCCCGCTTTCCGGCAGCTCATCTGGATATTAACGCGCTGTACGTGGATGACGACGGTATTATTACC
Organism: Citrobacter sp. Cpo032; assembly: GCF_030332975.1. Classification (NCBI taxonomy): domain Bacteria; kingdom Pseudomonadati; phylum Pseudomonadota; class Gammaproteobacteria; order Enterobacterales; family Enterobacteriaceae; genus Citrobacter; species Citrobacter sp. Cpo032. The sequence goes on along the minus strand of NZ_JAOWGU010000034.1, from coordinate 19,538 downwards.
TCGGCAGGCACCGCCGCCGCGCTGGATTGCTGTTTGTACGTGATCCGCCAGCGTTTTGGCAGCACGGTGGCGAATCAGATTGCCCGACGGATGATTGTGCCGCCACATCGCGAGGGCGGCCAGGCACAGTTTATCGAGCAACCGGTGGCGAAAAATACCAAAGATCAGCGCATCAACGTCCTGCTCGACTATTTGCGCCAGCATCTCCATGAACCGCATAATCTTGACGAGCTGGCGCAACGGGTGATGATGAGCCGTCGCACCCTCACCCGTCATTTTATGAAGGCTACAGGGTCAAGCGTGGCCGAATGGTTGATTGCCGAGCGCCTGCGCCGTAGCCAGACGTTGCTGGAGTCCAGCCAGTTACCCGTTGAACGCATCGCCGAACAGGTTGGTTTTCAGTCGCCCGTCACCTGGCGCCAGCATTTTAAATCCCACTTTGGCGTTAGCCCGGCTGAATGGCGTAAAACCTTTCGCGGCGATTAGCCTCTTTTTTGCGCCAGCCAGATGGTGTGCCCGGTGCATTGCGGATCTTCCATCACCATCTCGACCACCGCAAAACCGTGTGCTGACAGCAGTGTGCGGTATTCATCCGGCGCGAGGCTGGCGTGAAACAGCGGCTCACCTTCAAATTGCCCCATCGCGATGCCGTTGTCCGTACCGCTGGTAAACATCAGCGCACTACCGGGATGGCTGAGGCGGTCAAAAATCGGGAACATCTTTTGCTGGTCCTGCTGAGTTAAATGGAAAAAGCTGTCCCAGGCGATCAGTCCATCGAAAGTCTCATTGAGTGCCAACTCGCGCATATCCTGTTCCAGCCAGCGCTGTGCGGGAAAAGTGTTTCGGGCCCGCGTCAGCATCGCCGGGGAACCATCAACGCCGGTAAGCTGAAAACCTTGCTGGATAAAATAACCGGCGATCGGCTGACCGTTGCCGCAGCCAATATCCACAATGCTGCCCTGCCCGCCCATCACGGAAATAAATTTATCGAGCCAGCTTTTCTCGAACAAGGTGCGCGAGCGCTGGCTGGCAAAAGCATCCGCATGGCGTCGGTAGATGGACAGAATATTTTTTGCCGCAGAATCGCGCACAATGTCCTCACTTTTTTCTTCTGTTAGGTATAACGCCGATAAATCCTTCAGCACGCTATCCTCAAACCCTGGAATGCGCCTCGCAGAACCCATGCGCAAATACCCCAAAACCGTCCCGCTGTGGCATCATAGCGCACAGATAACGTCATTACAGGGGTGATAAACGTGAAACCGGTAACGCTATACGATGTGGCAGACCATGCAGGTGTCTCTTACCAGACCGTCTCTCGCGTCGTGAACCAGGCCAGCCACGTTTCCGCAAAAACCCGACAGAAAGTTGAGGCCGCGATGGCGGAACTCAATTACATCCCTAACCGCGTTGCACAGCAGCTGGCTGGCAAACAGACGCCACTGATTGGCGTTGTGACGGCAAACCTAGCTCTGCATGCCCCCTCACAAATCGTTGCTGCCATAAAATCCCGCGCCGACCATTCCGGTGCCAGCGTGGTGATCGCCATGGTCGAGCGCAGCGGCGTTGAGTCCTGTAAAGCCGCGGTCCACAATCTGCTTTCTCAACGCGTAACCGGGCTTATCATCAACTATCCGCTGGATGAAGAAGATGCCATTGCCGTGGCCGCTGCCTGCGGTACGGTGCCGGTGCTGTTTCTCGATGTCTCTGACCTGACGCCAATTAACAGCGTGATTTTCTCTCATGACGACGGCGCGCGCCTTGGCGTTGAACATCTGGTGCAGCACGGACATCAACGGATCGCCCTGCTGAGCGGGCCGCACACTTCCGTTTCGGCAAGGCTTCGGCATGCGGGCTGGCACAAGTATCTGGCACATTACCAGCTACAACCCGTTGTGGAGCTGGAAGGCGACTGGAGCGCGATGTCTGGTTTTCAGCAAACGATGCACATGCTGAATAACGGTAACCTCCCTACCGCCATGCTGGTCGCTAACGATCAAATGGCGCTGGGCGCGATGCGGGCAATCAGCGAGTTCGGTCTGCGGGTTGCAGTGGATATATCGGTAATTGGCTACGATGACACCGAAGACAGCGCCTGTTACATCCCACCGCTGACCACCATCAGGCAGGATTTTCCGTTGCTGGGTGAAACCAGCGTCGACAGGCTATTGCAACTCCCCCGTGGCGGCTCCAGCGTGGGTAACCAACTGCTTCCCGTCACCCTGGTCAAGCGCAAAACGGTTCTGCCTCCCGATACGCAAACCACCACTCCCCAGGCGCTGGCTGATTCACTGATCCAGCTGGCGCGGCAAGTTTCTCAGCTCACACCCAAATTGTGAACGCATAACAATTGTGTGAGTCAGTTCACTTATTGAACGCCCCATCCTTTACAGCAAGGAGCGCTTGTTCGTATTTTGATTGAAATTGTGAGCGAGTAACAAATTCAAACAGGATACCGTTATGAACCTGAACACAGATTCACTCTCAGCTGTTCTGGCCCGCCGCGACTGGGAAAATCCCGGCGTCACGCAGCTCAACCGGCTGGAAGCACATCCGCCATTCTGTAGCTGGCGCTCAGCGGATGATGCACGTACCAATCAGCGTTCGAGTCAGTTACGCGCGCTGAATGGACAGTGGCAATTTGCCTGGTTTGCCGCGCCGGAGGCTGTGCCAGAAAGCTGGCTGACAAGCGATCTGCCACAGACAGACACCGTCAACGTCCCCTCTAACTGGCAGATGGACGGTTATGATGCGCCAATTTATACCAACGTCACCTACCCAATCCCGGTGAATCCTCCGTACGTTCCGGCACAGAACCCGACAGGATGTTACTCGCTCACATTTAATATCGAAGACGCGTGGTTAGAGGAAGGGCAGACGCGCATTATTTTTGACGGCGTGAACTCCGCGTTTCATCTGTGGTGCAACGGTCGCTGGGTCGGCTACGGTCAGGATAGCCGTCTACCGTCTGAGTTTGATCTTAGCGATTATCTGCTGCGCGGCGAAAACCGTCTGGCTGTGATGGTGCTGCGCTGGAGCGACGGCAGCTATCTGGAAGACCAGGACATGTGGCGCATGAGCGGTATTTTTCGCGATGTCTCCCTGCTGCATAAGCCCACTACGCAAATCCGCGACCTGCGCATTAATACCCGTTTTAATGACAACTTCAGCCGCGCCACGCTGGAAGCGGAAGTCAGAGTGGGTGGCAACGAGAGCGAAGATTTACGCGTCACCCTGCAATTGTGGGAAGGTGAAACGCTCACCCGCGAAACGACCTCGCCGCTCGGCAGTGAGATCATTGATGAACGCGGCGCTTATCATGACCGGGTGACTCTGCGTCTGAACGTCGAAAAACCGGCTCTGTGGAGTGCCGAAACACCCAATCTGTACCGCGCCGTTGTGCAGTTACACACCGCAGGCGGAGTACTGATTGAAGCGGAAGCCTGTGACGTTGGTTTTCGTCAGGTTTGTATCGAAAACGGCCTGTTGCTGTTAAACGGCAAGCCGCTGTTGATTCGCGGTACCAACCGCCATGAGCACCATCCGGTCAACGGCCAGGTGATGGATGAGGCGACGATGGTGCAGGACATCATCCTGATGAAGCAGAATAACTTCAACGCCGTGCGCTGTTCCCATTACCCGAACCATCCGCTGTGGTACACCCTGTGCGATCGTTACGGCCTGTATGTAGTCGACGAAGCCAACATTGAAACCCACGGCATGGTGCCGATGAATCGCCTCACCGACGATCCCGCATGGTTGCCTGCCATGAGCCAGCGCGTCACGCGCATGGTGCAGCGCGATCGCAACCACCCGAGCATTATTATCTGGTCACTGGGCAATGAATCCGGCCATGGCGTCAATCACGACGCGCTCTACCGCTGGATAAAATCAGAAGATCCGTCACGTCCGGTGCAGTACGAGGGCGGTGGAGCTGATACTGCCGCCACCGACATTATTTGCCCGATGTACGCCCGCGTCGATCAGGATCAGCCCTTCCCCGCAGTACCCAAATGGTCGATTAAAAAGTGGCTGTCTATGCCCGGCGAACAGCGTCCGCTGATCCTTTGTGAATACGCCCACGCTATGGGCAACAGCTTTGGCGGCTTCGCCAAATACTGGCAAGCGTTCCGTCAGTATCCGCGCCTGCAGGGCGGATTTGTCTGGGACTGGGTGGATCAGTCGCTGACCAAATATGATGAGAACGGCAAAACATGGTCAGCCTACGGTGGCGATTTTGGCGACACGCCTAACGATCGTCAGTTTTGCATGAACGGACTGGTGTTCGCCGATCGCACTCCGCATCCGGCGTTATATGAGGCCAAACATGAACAGCAGTTTTTCCAGTTCACGTTACTGCCGGGTGCTGAACGCCAGATTGAAGTGACCAGCGAATATCTGTTCCGCCGCAGCGATAACGAAGTTCTGCACTGGTCGATTGCCCTGGACGGCAACCCGCTGGCCGCCGGAGAAATCGTTCTGGATATCGCCCCACAGGGCCACCAGGTGATTACCCTGCCGAACGTTCCGATGCCGGACACCGCAGGCGAACTGTGGTTGACGGTGCGCGTAGAGCAGCCTCAGGCAACCGCATGGTCAGAAGCCGGGCATATCAGCGCCTGGCAACAGTGGAAGCTGGAAGAGAAGCTCAGCCTGGTACGTCTATCACGCGGCAGCAGCGCACCACAGCTGGATGTTAGTGAGAGCAATTTTACCGTGGTGGCCAACAACACACGCTGGCAATTCGATCGTCAGTCCGGCCTGCTAACACAATACTGGATTAGCGATGAAGCCCAGTTGGTAAGCCCGCTTACTGACCAGTTCACCCGCGCGCCGCTGGACAACGACATCGGCGTGAGCGAGTCAACCCGCATCGACCCTAACGCCTGGGTTGAACGCTGGAAGGCCGCCGGTCACTATCAGGCTGAAGCAACGTTACTGCACTGTGCTGCCGATACGCTGAGCAGTGCGGCACTGATCACCACCGAACATGCGTGGCAGTATCGGGGCGAAACGCTGTTCGTCAGCCGAAAAAGCTATCGTATTGACGGTAATGGTGAAATGCAGATAACGGTGGATGTCGACGTTGCCAGCGGTACGCCGCATCCGGCCCGCATCGGCCTGAGCTGCCAGCTGGCGCAGGTTGCGGAGCGAGTGAACTGGTTAGGTCTTGGCCCGCATGAGAACTACCCGGACCGTCTGGGCGCCGCCTGTTTCGATCGCTGGGATCTGTCGCTTGATGAGATGTACACCCCGTATGTTTTCCCGAGCGAAAACGGTCTGCGCTGCGGCACGCGCGAACTGTACTACGGTGCGCACCAGTGGCGCGGAGACTTCCAGTTCAACATCAGCCGCTTTAGCCAGCAGCAACTGATGGAAACCAGCCACCGCCATCTGCTGCAACCTGAGGCAGGCACCTGGCTCAATATTGATGGCTTCCATATGGGCGTCGGCGGCGATGATTCGTGGAGTCCTTCCGTGTCGCCGGAATTCCAGCTGAGCGCCGGACGCTACCACTTCCGGTTCGTCTGGGGCCAAAAATAATAATATAAGCAGGGCAGGTTGATACCTGCCCGCATTTATAGGAAGTCTGTTATGTATTATTTAAAAAACACTAACTTTTGGATGTTCGGCTTTTTCTTCTTCTTTTACTTTTTTATTATGGGTGCGTATTTCCCCTTCTTCCCTATCTGGTTACACGATGTAAACCATATCAGTAAAGGCGATACCGGCATCATCTTCGCCTGTATCTCACTGTTTTCTTTGTTATTCCAACCAATTTTCGGACTACTGTCCGATAAGCTTGGCCTGCGTAAACATCTGCTGTGGGTAATTACCGGCATGCTGGTAATGTTTGCCCCGTTCTTTATTTACGTATTTGGTCCGTTATTACAGGTTAATATTTTACTGGGTTCAATTGTCGGCGGGATTTACCTTGGCTTTATTTACAATGCCGGTGCCCCAGCGATTGAAGCCTATATTGAAAAAGCCAGCCGCAGAAGCAACTTTGAATTTGGTCGCGCGCGCATGTTTGGCTGCGTGGGCTGGGCGCTGTGCGCCTCGATTGCCGGAATTATGTTCACCATCAATAACCAATTCGTCTTCTGGTTAGGCTCTGGCTGTGCGGTCATTCTGGCATTGCTGCTGTTATTTTCAAAAACAGATGCTCCCTCTTCTGCAAAAGTCGCGGATGCGGTAGGCGCCAATAACTCGGCATTCAGCCTGAAGCTGGCGCTGGAGTTATTTAAACAACCGAAACTTTGGTTCCTCTCCCTGTATGTGGTCGGCGTTTCCTGTACTTACGATGTGTTTGACCAGCAGTTCGCCAACTTCTTTACCTCATTCTTTGCCACCGGCGAACAGGGTACCCGCGTGTTTGGCTACGTCACGACGATGGGAGAATTACTCAACGCCTCTATCATGTTCTTTGCACCGCTGATTGTGAACCGCATTGGCGGAAAGAACGCCCTGCTGCTGGCCGGTACGATTATGTCGGTAAGGATTATTGGCTCGTCATTCGCCACCACTGCACTGGAGGTCGTTATTCTCAAAACGCTGCATATGTTTGAGATACCGTTCCTGATCGTCGGCTGCTTCAAATACATCACCAGCCAGTTCGAAGTACGTTTCTCGGCCACGATTTATCTGGTGTGTTTCTGTTTCTTCAAACAGTTAGCCATGATTTTCATGTCAGTTCTGGCCGGGAAAATGTATGAGAGTATTGGTTTCCAGGGAGCTTATCTGGTGCTGGGGATTATTGCGCTGAGCTTCACGCTGATTTCCGTATTTACCCTTAGCGGTCCGGGGCCGTTTTCCCTGCGGCGTCGTCGCGAAAGCGTCGCGCTGTAAAAGCCTCTTTGCCGGATGCACCACTCACGTGGTTTATCCGGCCTACGATACTAAAAGGCCCGGTAAGCATTGCGCCACCGGGCATCACACGATGTTACTCTTCGATCGCCTGACGGATTTGCTGCAACGACGCGGGATCGTCAATGGTCGTTAGATCGCCAGGATCGCGGCCTTCACAGATCGCCTGGATCGTCCGTCTGAGCATTTTGCCAGAGCGCGTTTTCGGCAACTGCGATACAAACCAGACATGCGCCGGGCGGCCAAAATTACCAATCTGACTGTCCACCAGCGCCATAATCGCCTTCTCTTCCGAATGTGCGATGTCGCGATCTTCAAGGCTGTCGCTCTGTTTCGGAATGACAAACGCGACCGCTACCTGCCCCTTCAGTGCGTCCTTCACGCCGACTACAGCCACTTCGGCAACGTTCGGATAGCTGGAAATACTCTCCTCTATCTCACGCGTCCCCAACCGATGCCCGGCCACGTTGATGACATCATCCGTACGGCCAAGGATGAAGTAATAGCCGTCCGCATCGCGAATACCCCAGTCAAAGGTGGCGTACACCTGACGAGAAAACAGCGACCAGTAGGTATTCACAAACCGCGCGTCATCACCCCAGATAGTCTGGATACAGCCCGGCGGCAGCGGCCCTTCAATCACCAGCATGCCCTTTTCATTCGCTTCGCAGGGCTCACCGGTTACCTCATTGAGCAACTGCACGTTATATCCGTACATCGGCACGCCCGGGCTACCCAGCCGCGACGGGCGGTCGTCCAGCCCGCGGGCGATCGCCATAATCGGCCAACCGGATTCAGTCTGCCAGTAGTTGTCGATAACCGGGACGCCCAGCGTTTCCGTTACCCAACTGGCGGTCGGTTCGTCCAGCGGTTCCCCGGCCAGATACAGCACCTCCAGCGAGGAGAGATCGTGATTGCGGATTTGCGCGGTCGGGAATTTCTTCAGCACGCGGATGGCGGTTGGGGCGGAGAACATCCGGCTGACCTGATACTTCTCAACAATTTTCCACCAAACGCCACAGTCTGGATACGTTGGCAGCCCTTCGTACACCACCGTCGCCATCCCCGCCAGCAGTGGGGCATACACGATATACGAATGCCCAACCACCCAGCCGATGTCCGACGCGCAGAAGAACACACCGCCCGCTTTACCGCCGAAAATAGTGTCCATTGAAGTCGCCAGCGCGACCGCGTAGCCACCAACGTCACGCTGGACGCCCTTCGGTTTACCGGTTGTCCCGGAGGTATAGAGAATGCAGGAGGTTTCATTCGATTCCAGCCACGTCACCGGCACCCGCGCGCCAAGATGCTGTTGGCGCAGCGCGGCAAAGTCGAGGTCTCGCCCCTCTACCCGCGCCATTTTCGCCAGACCGCGATCGACCAATACCACATGACGCGGCTGGTGCTGCGCCTGACTGATTGCATCATCGAGCAGCTTTTTATACGGCAGGATCTTGCCCCCGCGCGCGCCGGCATCCGCCGAAACGATAATCACCGGTTGGGCGTCGTCGATGCGTGCCGCCACGCTGTGCGAGGCAAAGCCACCGAACACCACCGAATGGATCGCCCCAATGCGCGCGCAGGCCAGCAGCGTAATGTGCGCCTCGGCGATCATCGGCATATAAACCAGTACCCGATCGCCACGCTGTACGCCCAGCGACAGCAACATTGCCGCCGCCACGTTCACTTCGTCGTACAGCTGACGAAAGGTAAAGGTACGTTCTTCTTCGGTTTCCGATGACACCGCAATCAGCGCCAGCGCCTCAGGCTGTTTCTCCACCCAGCGGTCGATGGCGTTATGACACAAATTGGTCTTGCCGCCGCAAAACCAGCGGGCAAACGGCGGGTTGCTGTGATCCAGCACCTGCGTATACGGCTGCTGCCAGTCAATACGCTGGGCCTGTTCGGCCCAAAACGACTCCGGCTGCGTAATAGAACGTTGATAAAACTCGCTATAAGACATAATGCTCTCCTGTTGAACTTACGCCTTGCCGCACGCAGGTTTAGATTACATAAAGGTCCATATACTCATTGACCGGCATCTGCTCCAGGCGGGCTCTGTCCAGGGAGACATCCAGGATGCGCTGCTGCTGACGGGTCGGGAACTGACGCGCCAGGTTAATTTTGAACTTCTCGACCAGCTTCGGCATACCGTCGTTACGACGGCGCGCGTGGCCAATTGGGTATTCCACTACCACTTCTTCAAAGCGTGAGCCGTCGGTGAATTCAAGCGTGATGGCATTCGCGATGGCGCGTTTTTCAGGGTCGTGGTAATCGGCAGTAAAGGCCGGATCTTCGAAGCAGTTAATCTTTTCACGCAGTGCATCAATGCGTTTATCCTGCGCCACGCCGTCTTCGTAATCTGCCGCCGTTAAGCGTCCGAACAGCAGCGGGATAGCCACCATGTACTGGATGCAGTGGTCACGATCCGCCGGGTTATTCAACGGGCCTTTTTTATCGATGATGCGGATACAGGCTTCGTGCGTACGAATGGTCACTTTTTCGATATCGGCAGCGGTCTTACCTGCAGCCTGTAACTGCTCGTACAGCGTCATCGCCGCTTCTACCGCGGTCTGCGAGTGGAACTCTGCCGGGAAGGAAATTTTAAACAACACGTTTTCCATCACGTACGAACCGTACGGGCGCTGGAAGCGGAAAGATTCGCCTTTGAAAGAGACATCATAGAAGCCCCAGGTTTTCGCCGTCAGTGCAGATGGATATCCCATTTCACCGGTTTTCGCCATCAGCGCCAGACGCACAGCACGTGAGGTGGCATCGCCAGCCGCCCAGGATTTACGCGTGCCGGTATTCGGCGCATGACGATAGGTACGCAGCGACTGACCGTCGACCCACGCCAGCGAGACGGCGTTGAGAATTTCATCGCGGTTAAGGCCGAGCATCTCGGCAACCACCGCCGTGGAAGCGACTTTTACCAGCAGGACGTGATCCAGACCGACGCGGTTGAAGGAGTTTTCCAGCGCGATACAGCCCTGAATTTCATGGGCTTTAATCATTCCGGTTAACACTTTTTTCATGGTTAACGGCGCTTTACCCACCGCCACCGCATTGCGCGACAGCCAGTCAGCCGTCGCCAGAATACCGCCGAGGTTATCGGAAGGATGGCCCCATTCTGCGGCCAGCCACGTGTCGTTAAAGTCCAGCCAGCGGATCATCGCACCGATGTTAAACGCCGCCTGCACCGGATCGAGCTGGAACTGGGTACCCGGTACGCGCACACCGTTCGGGACGACGGTACCCGGTACAACCGGCCCCAGCAGTTTTTTACAGGCCGGATATTCCAGCGCTTCCAGGCCACAGCCAAGGGTATCAAGCAGGCAATAATGCGCGGTGTCATACGCCACCTTCGAGGTGATCTCGTAGTTCATGACATAATCAACGATATCAACGATTTCACGGTCAAATTCAGGGCGGACGTTCGAAATATGTGCAGACATAGGGTACATTTCCTGTTTTTTTATCTTTAGAGGTTTTGCATTAGCAACGTTTTTCAATCGGGACAAATTCGCGATCTTCCGGGCCGGTATAGTTGGCGGAAGGACGGATAATTTTGTTGTCCTGGCGCTGTTCGATGATGTGCGCCGCCCAGCCAGTGACGCGGGCGATAACGAACAGCGGTGTGAACATTTCAGTGGGGACGCCCATCATGTTGTAAGAGACTGCCGAGAACCAGTCGAGGTTAGGGAACATCTTTTTCGTTTCCCACATCACCTCTTCCAGACGGTCGGCAATGTTGTACATTTTCAGCGAACCGCCCTCCTGAGAAAGCTGTTTCGCCACACGCTTGATCACCTGATGGCGCGGGTCGGCGATGGTGTAAACCGGGTGACCAAAGCCAATCACCACTTCTTTGTTTTCAACGCGTTTACGGATATCCGCTTCGGCTTCATCCGGCGTTTCGTAGCGCTGCTGAATTTCCAGCGACACTTCATTCGCGCCGCCGTGTTTCGGCCCACGCAGTGCGCCAATCGCGCCGATAATCGCGGAGTACATATCAGAGCCAGTTCCCGCAATCACACGCCCTGTGAAGGTGGAAGCGTTAAATTCGTGCTCGGCGTACAGCACCAGCGAAATGTGCATCGCCTTTTCCCAGCTTTGTGATGGCTTTTCACCATGCAGCAAATGCAGGAAGTGACCGCCAATAGAATCATCATCGGTCTCCGGCTGAATACGCTCGCCGTTATGGCTGTAGTGATACCAGTACAGGAGGATAGAACTGAGCGATGCCAGCAGTTTGTCGGCAATATCGCGTGCGCCGGAGACGGTATGTCCTTCTTTTTCCGGCAGCGTACAACCCAGCGCGGAAACACCAGTGCGCATCACGTCCATCGGATGCGAGGCGGCAGGCAGCGCTTCCAGTACGGTACGCACGTTAGCGGGCAATCCGCGCAGCGCTTTCAATTTGCTTTTATAGGCGGTGAGCTCATCGCGGGTGGGTAATTTCCCGTGAATCAACAGATGCGCAACTTCTTCAAATTCACACTGTTGCGCCAGGTCAAGAATATCGTAGCCACGATAGTGCAGATCGTTACCGCTTTTACCCACGGTACATAAGGCAGTATTTCCGGCAGCGACGCCTGACAGCGCAACCGATTTTTTGGGTTTAATGACATGGGTACTATTTTGCAGGATCGTTGTGTCGCTCATGTTGTCCTCGTCATTATTGTAATATGTAGGGTACTAATTTATTGCCGGATGGCGGCTACGCCTTATCCGGCCTACGACGGTTACTTTTTTGTGTACAACGCGTCGAGTTTCTCTTCGAACTGGTAGTAATTGATGCTTTCGTACAGCTCGTTGCGCGTCTGCATAATGTCGATAACGTTCTTTTGCGTACCTTCCTGACGCAGCACGTTGTAAACCTTCTCCGCCGCGCGGTTCATGGCGCGGAAAGCTGACAGCGGGTATAGCGCCATCGCAACGTTCGCGCTGCGCAGTTCATCGGTGGTAAACAGCGGTGTGGCGCCAAACTCAGTAATGTTGGCGAGAATTGGTACCTGTACCGCATCGGCAAACTGGCGGTACATCTCAAGTTCGGTAATGGCTTCCGGGAACAGCATGTCAGCGCCCGCTTCGACATACGCCTGGGCACGATCGATGGCAGCCTCTAACCCTTCCACCGCCAGTGCATCGGTCCGCGCCATAATCACAAAGTTGGGATCGGTGCGCGCATCAACGGCTGCGCGGATCCTGTCGACCATCTCTTCTTTCGAGACGATCGCCTTGTTCGGGCGATGACCGCAGCGCTTGGCGCCGATCTGATCTTCAATATGCAGCGCAGCAGCACCCGCTTTGGAAATCGACTTGACGGTACGCGCCACGTTGAATGCAGACGATCCAAAACCAATATCCGCATCCACCAGCAATGGCAGCGGGCAAACATCCGTAATGCGACGAATATCAGTCAGCACATCATCAAGGGTAGAAATGCCGAGATCCGGCAGCCCCAGCGACCCCGCAGCGACACCGCCGCCGGAGAGATAAATCGCTTGATACCCGGCACGTTGAGCCAGCAGAGCGTGGTTGGCGTTGATGGTGCCAACGATTTGTAATGGGTTTTCTTTAGTGAGCGCAGCGCGAAACGCCAGCCCTGGGGAGTGTAGAGACATATCCCGTCCTCTTGTTATCAACTTGTTATCGTTCGTTGATGTTTCTAAAGCAAGGGGTATGCCAGGGAGCTTATTTTCTCTTCAATTTAATTTTTTATCTTTTAAAACAATACATTAAATCCAATACTCCTATTTTTGTTGCACAAAAGCGTGTCAGCTATCGTTTCATGAAACGTTCCTTCACGTTTCATTGCAACATTTATGAAACACAACTAAACCCTAATACTCGGTTCCTTACTTTTTTTGGGTTAGTTATGGCAGATACACATCTACCGCCGCGTGTGAACGACGACAAACCGGTTATCTGGACAGTCTCAGTCACCCGCCTGTTTGAACTGTTTCGCGACATCAGTCTGGAGTTCGACCACCTGGCGACCATCACCCCCATTCAGCTTGGTTTCGAAAAAGCGGTGGCCTATATCCGTAAGAAGCTGGCTACCGAGCGTTGCGATGCCATCATTGCGGCGGGCTCCAACGGCGCATATCTGAAAAGCCGTTTATCGATTCCGGTGATCCTGATTAAACCCAGCGGATTCGACGTGCTACAGGCGCTGGCAAAAGCGGGAAAACTCACCTCGTCGATTGGCGTCATTACCTATCAGGAACCCCTCCCGGCGCTTCTCGCGTTTCAAAAAACCTTCAATTTGCAGCTTGAACAGCGCAGCTATATCACCGAGGAAGATGCTCGTGGGCAAATCAACGAGCTGAAGGCTGGCGGTACACAAGCGGTAGTTGGTGCGGGGTTGATTACCGATCTGGCAGAAGAAGCAGGCATGACCGGCATCTTTATCTATTCGGCGGCCACCGTGCGCCAGGCCTTTGTCGATGCGTTGGATATGACCCGCTTGACATTACGCAGAAACGGTCAGTACGCCTCTGGCGATACGTTGCGCACTCGCTACGCGCTCGGAGATATGCGCGGTCACTCTGCGCAGATGGAACAGGTACGGCACACCATTATGCTGTACGCCCGTTCGCGTGCGCCGGTCCTCATTCAGGGCGAAACAGGAACGGGTAAAGAGCTGGCCGCACAGGCCATTCACCGTGAGTTTTTCACCCGTCAGGAGAATCGGCGCGGTAAACCCTCACCGCCGTTTGTTGCCGTCAACTGCGGGGCAATCACCGAGTCATTGCTGGAAGCGGAGCTGTTCGGCTATGAGGATGGCGCCTTTACCGGCTCTCGCCGAGGGGGGCGCGCGGGCCTGTTTGAAATCGCTCACGGCGGAACCCTGTTTCTTGACGAGATAGGCGAGATGCCGCTGCCGTTACAAACCCGACTGCTGCGTGTGCTCGAAGAAAAAGAGGTCACCCGGGTGGGCGGACATCAACCGATTCCGGTCGATGTCCGGGTGATTAGCGCCACGCACTGTAATCTGGAGCAGGAGATGAAACAGGGGGAGTTTCGTACCGATCTGTTTTATCGCCTGAGCATTTTACGCCTCAAGCTGCCGCCGCTACGCGAGCGGTTGCCCGATATCCTGCCACTGGCGGAAGGCTTTTTAAAACAGTCGCTGGCGGAACTGGACGTGCCGTTTTCTGAGCCTGTTCGCAAGGGGCTGGGGTTAAGTCAGCCGACGTTGCTGAATTATGGCTGGCCGGGGAATATCCGCGAACTGCGTAATATGATGGAGCGCCTGGCACTGTTTTTAAGCGTCGAACCGCAGCCAGAGCTGAACGTAGATTTTTTACAGCAGCTGTTACCGGAACTGTCAGTTGTTACCACTACACCGCACATATCATCATCACTGACGCCACAGCAGGTGCTGGCACAATTTGATGGTGACAAAACTGCCGCCGCGCGGTACCTCGGAATTAGCAGAACCACGTTCTGGCGCAGATTAAAAGAAAACCCGCCGGTACAATGACCGACGGGTGTCGTATTTTTTACAGCTACACGTTATTTTTTCTTGTAAATATTCGCTGTGCCATGGATTTTGTTATCCGTTTGGCCGGAGGTTAATACCACCACGTCAGCACCTTTCTCTTCAGCTTTCTTCAGAAGGTCTTCTTTAGCATCCGAAGTAGAGACTTCATTACTCGTTGAAATATCACCGATTTTTGTATACTGAGACTCAACCTTTTCAAACTCAACCTTCGTCATAAATTCCGCGGCGTACGCGTTGGTCACAACAAAAGCTAACGCACCAATAAGTACTTTAATTCCAGTTTTCATATAAAAGCTCCAGATTTTGTTATATATGCCATCATCGCCCCCTGAACATTCGACATGCGAGTCAAGGATGATTAATAAGTAGTTCAGCCTGGCAAAAAGATCCAGAGCAGGCGGAAATATAAAGAGATTTTGCGAATCGTTGATAACAGAAAACCTGCGCCGCCGCGTTATCTGACGCGCCAGGTTTGCACAAAATAATCTATGAAGTCATTTGCAAATCTCAGCGCGTTTCACTGCGCAGTGTGAGTGAATACGCAGAATGATGAACACACTAAAATTATAGTGTTAGCTGTCACTTAAGCGCTTACTAATGGAAATGTTGTCTATGGAACCTCTGCACGCCGTCGTTCTTACCATCAGCCTCTTTGTTTTAACCTTTTTTAACCCCGGCGCAAATCTGTTCGTGGTAGTACAAACTAGCCTGGCATCCGGACGACGCGCAGGTGTGATGACCGGTCTGGGTGTTGCCTTGGGTGATGCGTTTTACTCCGGCCTTGGGCTTTTTGGTATGGCAACGCTAATCACCCAGTGTGAAGAGATATTTTCATTGATTAAGATTGTCGGCGGCGCCTATCTGCTGTGGTTTGCCTGGAACAGCATCCGCCATCAGGCCACGCCGCAAATGCCCACGCTACAGCAACCGCTTTCCGCCCCCTGGTATGTGTTTTTCCGCCGTGGATTACTAACGGATTTATCAAACCCGCAAACCGTGCTGTTTTTCATTAGTATCTTCTCGGTCACCTTAAGCGCAGACACACCTACGTGGGCCAGACTGATGGCCTGGGCAGGCATTGTGTTGTCTTCCGTTATCTGGCGTATATTTCTCAGCCAGGCATTTTCTTTGCCTGCCGTGCGACGGGCGTATGGTCGTATCCAACGTGTTGCCAGCCGGGTGATTGGCGCAATAATAGGTGTTTTCGCGCTAAGACTTATTTATGAAGGTATTAGCCATCGATAAGAGAGTTTAACTTGACCATCGTGAGGTAATTGTCCGTAATACCGCCTGAATTTTTAATCGCAGGTTGAGTGGCAGTGAGATGGAACAGGTTGAACCGGTAAACGACACATTACTCCTTACAGAATGGCAGGCGCTGATACGACAAACATCGCCTGAAGTTCACATGCTCCTCACATCGTTAAGCGATGAAGAGATCCGCCATTTAGTGACCGTTTTTTATGACTATATGCTCTCCCATGCCCAGAGCGCATTGTTCCTTAATACAGAACAGGTCAGTACCCGCCTCAGTGGTAGTATGTTTGACTGGTTACGCAGCGTGCTCGGCAGCGCGCACGAAGATCTACCGCAGTTGCTGGCCAAACAACGCAAAATTGGCGTGGTGCATGCCCGTATCGGTCTGCCCATCGATCTGGTAAACCGCGGCGCGCGCAAGCTCAAGGATGAGCTGTATCGGGTATTGAAAACCAAAGCTGACGACTCGTCTTCCCTGCTGAGCAATGCTATCTGTTTCAGCAGTCTGGCAATGGATACTGCGCTGGAGGCCATGACCGTCTCTTATTCCCCAAGCCACCAAAACTCCCTGCATACGCAGGAGCAGTATCGCCTGCAGACCATTTACGATGACGTTAACGTCGAACGCGAACGACAAATTCGCTCATTTACCGACTGGGAAAATCAGTTTATCTATAACATCGCCATCGGTATGCCTTTCGGTGAGATGGTATTTCTGGCAAATTCTGATTT
The DNA here is from genome assembly GCF_030332975.1 of Citrobacter sp. Cpo032. Taxonomy (NCBI): domain Bacteria; kingdom Pseudomonadati; phylum Pseudomonadota; class Gammaproteobacteria; order Enterobacterales; family Enterobacteriaceae; genus Citrobacter; species Citrobacter sp. Cpo032. The sequence continues at coordinate 3,169 of NZ_JAOWGU010000034.1, read as the reverse complement.
TGGTATGTGGTTCTCGCATAAAGGAAAACACATTCTCGGCAACAGCAATCTGTTGAATGAAATGGAATCGCTGATAGCAGAGATCGACAACCGCATGACGACCACCCTGTCACCTCAGCATCAGCCAACAGAACCTGAGAGGATGAGCCTGTTGCAGGATGTCCGCCAGCTATCGGCAAAAATCCATTTCCTGCTCGCCTCAATGTTTGACGCACTGGTTAAACAGGAAAATGGTAAAGACTCGCTGACCCAGTTACTTAACCGCCGCTTTATTCCAACCATCATGCGGCGTGAGATTTCGTTAGCGTTACATGCGCGGAAGCCTTTTAGCCTGGCGATGCTGGATATCGACTACTTTAAGCAAATTAACGATAACTTCGGGCATAATACCGGCGATCTGACGCTCAAAAACGTCGCAGCGGTCATTTATGATCATATCCGTAGCAGCGATTACGTGTTCCGCTACGGTGGTGAAGAATTTATGATCCTGCTCGTCGAGTCAGACAAGTCGCAGGCCAGTATCATTCTCGAAACGCTGCGTATGAAGATTGCCGGGATGTGCATGGCGGCATCGGCGGCAGAATCATTTTCTATTACCGTCAGCATTGGCATCGCCGAATATGACTATCACCCCGACTATAAACAGTTGGTTGATAAAGCCGATCGCGCGCTTTATCTGGCGAAAAGTAATGGCCGCGATCGCATAGAGGTATATCAGGAATAATCTTCTCCGCCACAGAGAAATAAATACCCCGTTCAGGGTATTTATCTGATCGGCGATAAATACCGAGCTGTTATTTTTATTCAAGCCTATTTGCGTGATAAAAATAACAGCCACATAATAAGATGCAAATCAAATACACCAAATCTGAATAGCGCTAGCATATCCCGGTGATGACGCCTTCTGAATGCAGAAGGGGAAATATGAGGGATAGTATAAAACCATGAACGGGAAGAAGAGAACACGCTGGCAGCGCCGTCCTGGCACGATCGGAGGCAAGCTACCGTGGAATGACTGGCGCAATGCCAGCAGCTGGCGAAAAGCCACCCAGTTTCTCCTGCTGGCTATTAATATTTATATTGGCGTAACGTTCTATTACTGGGTCCGCTATTTCGAAACCGCCGGCACCAGCGTCTATATTCCAAGGCCTGGCGGTATTGAGGGATGGCTACCAATCGCGGGTTTGATGAATATCCGCTATACGCTGGAGACTGGTTTTCTTCCGCCTATCCATGCCGCCTCCATGCTGCTGTTAGTTGCGTTTATCCTGATTAGTTTGTTGTTAAAAAAAGCCTTCTGTTCGTGGCTATGCCCGGTGGGCACGCTGTCCGAACTGCTCGGCAATCTGGGGAAAAAAGTATTTGGTCGCAACTTCACGCTGCCGCGCTGGCTGGATATCCCGCTGCTCAGTCTGAAGTATCTGTTGCTGAGTTTCTTTTTGTATATCGCCCTGTCGATGCCTGCGCAGGGGATTCAGTATTTTCTAATGTCGGCCTATGGCATGATTATCGACGTAAAGATGCTCGATTTCTTTCGCCATATTGGCCCCGCTACGCTCATCTTTGTTGTCGTTATCAGCGTCCTGAGCCTGTTTATTCGCAATGCCTGGTGCCGCTATCTGTGCCCTTATGGTGCGCTGCTCGGCCTGTTCTCGCTGCTCTCACCGTTTAAAATCCGCCGTAACGCAGACAGCTGCATCGACTGCGGAAAATGCGCGAAAAACTGCCCGTCGAATATCCAGGTCGACAGACTGATTCAGGTGCGTACCGTGGAATGCACTGGCTGCATGACCTGCGTTGAATCCTGCCCGGTGGCCTCAACGCTGAGCTTTTCACTGCAAACACCGCCGGGGGCGCAAGACAACGGTAAACCGTTATGGCGACAGAAGACGCTATCAGGTGTTGCCATGACGCTACTGGTGCTTGGCATTTTGTTTGCCACCATTGGTTATGCCGTTTATGCCAATGTCTGGGATACACCAGTGCCTGATCATATGTATTTCCAGCTGATCCCGAAGGCAAAGATGATCGGCCATTAATTTTTTTATCAGTATGTTCAAAACCCTGCCAATTCTGGCAGGGTTTCCCGCCTGTCCTGCCATTTTAAGACAATTGAACTTGTGCCATCGCGCTCTCGTTTATACAACCTTAAATATCATCTGTAATAATTTTTCTATTTTGTTATGGGCGACTGGGATCAAAATAATGAACGGGATAACATCATGACTAAAATAAAACTGGCACTGCTATTACCTCTGTTTATGGCAGGTTGTACGATGAATGACGGGGAATTAAGAAACGCTTACGCTCAGCATTATCAGCAACCTACCGCTTATGTAGATGCTTATAAACAGAAAATAGCCAGTATGGATATTCATGCGCTGGCCCAATATGCCGCCGCAGAAGATAAGAAAAAAATGCGCGGGCAGCCAAGACTAAAAATCGACGAATTTATTACCATTGAGAACGTGCAGGCGAAAGGAAATCGGGTGGTCTACGATTACTCACTGTCCGAAAGCTGGCTGGCGCTGTCCGCAGATAAACAGCGCGAGAAGCAGACCAATATGAATAAAGACCTGATCTACCGTACCTGCTCGCTGGAAACGGTACGTCTGGCGCAGGCAAAAGGGCTGGAAGAAGAGCATAACTATTACAGCCAGTACCCAGACAAAGTCGCCTTTACGCTGAGAACCAGCGCGCAGATTTGTCTGCAGAACGGTTTTACAAAATAACCGCAATCCACTATGCCTGATGCGCTGCGCTTATCAGGCCTACGATTTGCACGCTGCCGTAGGCCGGATAAGGCGCCAGCGCGCAGATTTGTATGCAGATCGGTTTTACAAAATAACCGCAATCACAATGCCTGATGCGCTGCGCTTATCAGGCCTACGGTTTGCACGCTGCCGTAGGCCGGATAAGGCGCCAGCGCGCAGATTTGTCTGCAGAACGGTTTTACACAATAGCCGCAATCACAATGCCTGATGCGCTGTGCTTATCAGGCCTACGATTTACACGCTACCGTAGGCCGGATAAGGCGCCAGCGCGCAGATTTGTCTGCAGAACGGTTTTACACAATAACCGCAATCACAATGCCTGATGCGCTGCGCTTATCAGGCCTACGATTTGCACGCTGCCGTAGGCCGGATAAGGCGCCAGCGCGCAGATTTGT